>NZ_JBXPBQ010000001.1:0-1053753 GCF_056924355.1 Enterococcus sp. LJL90
AACTTTCCAACTGGTGCTCCAATCACTTATCCATTTGGCATACGTAATTTTTATGTAGCAGATCCTGAAGGTAACTTAATAGAAATTGGTAGTGTTACCTAACAATTCGTATTAGAAAAAAATTTATGAATGATTCTGGCTAATTTAGCTGTATCGATTGAATTTTTTAGTCTCCTGTGTCCACTAATGACGGATTTCATGAATTCACTACAAACACTTCCTAATTTCACAAAACTAAGTACACATAAAATTCACACTTACAGGTTATTATGAACTCATCCCAATAAAACAAACCCAAATAAAACACTTTTTCATTTTTTACTCCTAAACCCGTCAGTCCCCGCTGACGGGTTCCCTTTTGTCTTCAGAAAAAAAGGAACTTTTTCTGAAGACAAAAGGGATGCATACAATTCAACTAGGTTTCTACCAATTTCCCATTAGAAATCTAAACATAATTATATGAATAAAGGCCTTCAATGAAGTTGCTTTTCATTTTTCTTAAGGGGAGGACTGTTGGAATTCTAAATTTCCATTTCTGTCCTCGGGCATTGAATTGCCAAGTTGCTGCAGCAAACAAATTTTCCTTCAAGGTACTATTTGTTATCTCTGAGAAGTTGAATTCTATTTTTTGAATTAGTTGATTAGAAATTTTACTGAAGAATAAAATCGACAATTGCTCAGGGCTTAACAAAAGAACAGCCTGCTCTGTGATGGCAGATAGACCCCTTGCTTCAGCGTAGCAAGGAAGCATATTCGCTTGACCATGTAATTTTTTTAACTCAATGATTACAGATTCTCTTAAGATAATTATTTTCGCTCACCTCAGTCTGATTATACCAGATTGACAGTAGTGAGAATCTCATTTCAATTGGTGGACCTATTTCATTTTCTTGGGCAACTCGAAAACACATGTTGTGAATTTTTAAGCACTATTCAAAACGAATTTTATTTTTTTGGTTAAAAATATTCAAATAAAATGAAGATAACTTGAATCAATTAAATTTTTGTTGAATACTTGATTTAAACTCATGTGTGTGGAGGGTTTATATGATAAAGCTTATTTTGCTAACGGCTTCTCTGCTTCTTTTCTCAGGATGCAAGTCAATTGATAGTTCGCAAGCAGACTATAATACTGACACTTCAACTAACAGCTCAATGAACAATGCTACTAGTGACTTTGATTCAAATAGCTCAGATAATAACAAAATTATATCTGATTGGGGAGTGATAACGAACGAAGAACGACTGACTCAATTTATCGACAATTTTGAGCAAAATACTGCGGATAAGATTATTATCGAAAGTTACACGATCGAAGGCGATCCTATCTTTCAAACACTCGTTTATGATGGGACACAAATAGAATTGATAGAAGATTATTCTTACGATAGTTACCAAAATCAACCTGAGCTTACATCCAAATACTATAATCGAATTATTTTCAGAAATGGTCAGTATATATTACAAGACACAGATAATGAAGCAGAGTTTCTGCTTATTCAATTAGCTGAAGAAACAACGGACACCTTAGAATAAGCAAGTCTAATTTCTCTAGTTAAAAATATCAGTTTATCTAATCTGCATTAAGTTATCCAGCCCGCTAAAGATTATTTAGCGGGTATTTATATCCTTTTTTTTTAGAAAATTTCCACACACTGAATATGAATAGCTCATCTAACATGAATAATCTTCCATGCTATTAAGGAATTACTCACTGATTTCATTTCTTATTTTGCTCTATCCCCCTAACTTTAATTTTTTTTTCCTGTATTTTTTTAATTCTTCAAAGCCAATTCAACCAATCTTAATTCATTTTCTAAAAATGAAAGTTGTGATTTCGAATATTTTCTGAAAAATAAGACTAAAGTACCATAGTTTTTCATTTTGATTATGGGAAAATGAAAGAGTAATGAGAAACTAAAAGGATAAAGGAGATAAAAAGATGTCAGTATTAACTGCAACAGAGCTGAAAAAAGTTTATGGCTCAGGCCAATCAGCTTTTCAAGCTTTACGAGGAGTCAATATTTCAGTAGAAAAAGGTGAGTCTGTCGCCATTGTTGGTAAAAGTGGTTCTGGTAAATCCACTTTGATGCATATTTTAGCCTTATTGGACAAGCCCACTTCTGGAGAAATTTTATTATTAGGAAACGATGCGACGAAAACCAGTAAAAAACAAATGAATCATCTGCGGAATCAAACATTTGGGTTCGTTTTTCAACAATTTTTCATGAATACTAAAGATACCGTCTTAGAAAATGTGATGCTGCCATTAAAAATTGCTGGGATTTCTGGTAAGCAGCGTAGAGAAATGGCGTTGGCGGCTTTGGAGGCCGTTGAATTAGACGATAAAGCCAAAAATAAAGCGAATGATTTATCTGGTGGACAAAAACAAAGGGTCTGTATTGCAAGAGCAATTGTCAATAATCCTGAAATTATTTTTGCGGACGAGCCTACAGGAAATTTAGATTCTACTACTGGAGATAAAATTGAGGAGATGTTATTCAATTTGAATAAAGAAAAGGGCATCACCTTGATTATTGTCACCCATGATCCAGATTTAGCTGCTCGATGTGATCGTCAAATTCATATCAAAGACGGCTTAGTTGTGGAGGGAGAATAAAATGAAATTATTGGATATTTTAAAATCAGGAAGTTCAAATTTATGGCGGAATAAAGGGCGGACAATTTTAACCATTATTGCCATTTTTATTGGTGCCTTTACGATTGCTTTAACAAGAGGAATTAATGTTGGGGTGAACACTTACATCGATCAGCAGGTCGCCGGTGTTGGTGGAGAAAATCAGATTATGGTGCAACCGGCTTATGAATCTGGTAACAGCGATGGCCCAAGCGAATATGAAGAAGGCGAACAAGGGACTGCTGAAGCGGATTATCTTACTCAAAGTGATTTGGATAAAATTGCTGAGATTAAAAATATCGAAAGCGTTGAGCCTATGCTTTTGCCAAGCATCGATTACATTCAAGGAAACACGGATAAAAAATATGTTCTTAACAGCATGATGGATATGGATTTATCGATTGAGTTAGAAGCTGGAGCGGCGATTGATAGGAATGATTCAGCTTACCAAATTTTATTAGCACCAGAATATTTAGATAGCTTAGGCTTTTCCTCTGCTGAAGATGCAGTTGGCAAAACAGTTACTTTAGCGGCCACTGATCAAGGGACTGGTGAACAGGAAACCGTTGAAGCCACTATTGTAGGAGTGCGTGCAGCTAGTTTGATTAATGGCGGACAATCAATTATCAATGAGTCTTTAGCGGAAGATTTATTGGCAATTAATGAAGATGGTTTACCCAATACTTTAACTGGTAGATATTATGGCGCCACTGCTACTATGAAAGACGGTCTAAGCGATGAAGAAGTAGCGGACATTGAATCAGCATTAACCGATACGGGCATGATGGGAATGACCGTCGAAGAAGAAATTGGTTCCATTCGCAACGTCATCAACGCGATTACGGCTGTCTTGACGATGTTTGGTGGCATTGCTTTGTTAGCAGCCAGCTTTGGCATTATTAATACGCTGTATATGTCCGTTCAAGATCGGACTCGTGAAATTGGTTTAATGAAGGCGACGGGCTTAAGCAATGGGAAAATTTTCTTAACCTTTAGTGTGGAAGCTTTATTGATTGGTTTCTGGGGTTCCGTGTTAGGAATTTTTGGGGCGATAGGAATCAGCGGATTAATTAATAATTGGGCGCAAGCTTCCTTCTTGTCAGGCTTAGATGGTTTAACTTTATTGCAGTATAATCCAGCCTCAATTGTGATGATTATCGTGGTGATCATGCTAATTGCTTTCTTAGCAGGGACTTTCCCAGCTAACCGCGCAGCCCGTCTAGATCCGATAGAAGCATTACGGTATGAGTAAATAAAATAGATATGAAAATGAAAGCCAGCAGAATCAGCGATGATTTCTGCTGGCCTTTTAAATTGCTAGTGTTGAAATTACCCTAGGGCTCACTTATCAGAAAAGTTATCTTAGAGGTGTTTATTACCGTCGGACAGTCTCATTTCGATATGTGGCGTTCCTTCAAAGATAAATTGAGTGCCTATTTTTTCAAATCCATGTCGTAAATAAAATGGTGCGACTTGAATCTGAGCTTCCATCTCGATAAGGAGCTCCGGCCATTTTTGCTTTTGCAAAAGCAAAATCTGTTCAATTAGGCGATTGGCTAAGCCTTGTCCCCTGTGATTTTCAGAAACAACGAAGCGACCAAATGTTAGATAGTCTGGTTTTAGAAAAACTCTGGCATAGGCAGCGACTTCCCCTTCATCCGGTGCTTGATAAAAAATATGGTAGGCTGATTTATCATACATATCTGCTTCATGGTAAATTCTTTCTTGTGCCACCACAAATGTATCAATCCTCAGCTTCATTATTTCAAAAAATTCAGTGCTGGATAAATCAGCAAGTTTTTTAATTTTCCACATTTAAGATGCCTTCTTTCGAAAAAAGAGATATAATTATAGTTGTAAATTCAACTATTAGGAGATGCTTTTATGAATGAAATTGAAATTTTTCGTCTTATTGGTGCCATATCAAGACAAGCCACAACTGCAATTAATCAAAAAGTGAAACAATTAGGTCTTGATAATAATCTATTTTTATATTTACTCAGAATCATAG
The DNA here is from genome assembly GCF_056924355.1 of Enterococcus sp. LJL90. Classification (NCBI taxonomy): domain Bacteria; kingdom Bacillati; phylum Bacillota; class Bacilli; order Lactobacillales; family Enterococcaceae; genus Enterococcus; species Enterococcus sp. LJL90. The sequence goes on from NZ_JBXPBQ010000001.1 coordinate 4,650, forward strand.
AAACTGAAGGGCTCACGCAGCAAGAACTAGCGGAAAAAGTTAAGGTGGATAAAACGACTTTAAGCCGTGCGCTAGCAAAATTAGAAAAACAAGGGTACATTACTAAAAAAGCTAGCCAGTCAAATAAAAAATTTAACGAACTCTTTCCTACGGAGAAAGCAAAAGGATTGTATAATCAGATTTTTTCTCTTGAAAGAAACTATATTGCGCAAGCTTTTTCAGAAGTGTCGCCATTAGATCGAGCCGATTTATATCGAATTCTTGAAAAAATTCAATCATCAATGACCTAACAAGATTGTACTTTATTACGGTTGCATTTGCAACTAAAAGAAATTTCAAATATCAATAATATTCTTCTTTCTAGAATAAAGGTGCAATAAACAGACTATCCTTGTTTGATAATTTGTAAAAATTTCATATTCGATTTGATTAAATAGAAGCCAAAGACAATGTAGACAATCAGTAGCACTCCAACCGCAAGGAAAGTTCGTTCTAGTGAGTCCTCATTACTGATAGACGCAAATAGATTAAATAATGTGTGGAGAAGTATCGTCGTGTAAATGGAGTGAGTCTTAAGGTATAAAAGAGCAAAAATAATTCCTAACAAAAGAGCATTAACGATTTGCAGCAGGACTAAAACTAACGGAAATTCTGGATTAATACCACTTGCTGCATGCAAGAGACCAAACACGATACTAGAGAATACAATGTAAACTTTTTTGTTGTCCTTACGGCTACATTTTTTTCGCAAATTCAAATACTGCGAGTACAATTAATTCTCCTTGTAATATTGCTTCAATATTTCAGCCAAGTCTTTTGGATTTTCTTCATTGGCAACATGTCCAACGGATTCCATGATTTCTAGTTTTGCCTGTTTAATATTCTCCTCGAAATAGTACGCAGATTTCAGATTAGCACGATCTTTTTTCCCACATATAATTAAAGTTGGGCATTTAATAGTTTTTACTTCACTGCTAAAGTCCAGTTCCTTCATAGAATTTCCCAAAATAAACGTTTGTTTTTTATTAAACGCCATGTTTTGAAATACCGATTTTGGTAAGAACTTAAAAATCTTATTTTGAATACTAAACATAACTCGTGGTACTTTATGTGGTGTACCTATTAGCACAAGCGTTCTCACTTTTCCCGGGTAATCCAAAGCATAATTTAGTGCCAAAATACCACCTAATGAGATACCGCATAAGTCGAGTCCTTCATCCATCTCGTTACAGTAATTTGCAAATGAAGTATAAAGATTAGTAAAGGTTGCTTCTTTTTCATTAAGAATTTCAGATAGGTTAGGGGACAATATATCGTGCTTATTTTCCATAAATGTAATTGTCTCATTCCAACTAGTAGCTTGATGTCCTGAGCCGTGAATCAAAATTTTTTTCAATGTAGGCCTCCTCATAATCTCTATCTTGTTTATCTCAATACTATCATAGCAGAATTGATTTTGGCAGCTGAGTAATGGAATCTCAGTTTTGAAATATTAATTTTGAGGCACAGTAAATGAGCACTAATAGAGAGTGAAAAATTTTTTGAAGGATAATTGCGTGTTAGGACGACTGCGGAGAGGATTGTTAACTAAGTCAGGGTATAGTAGATTCATAATTCTCAAGGAATATAGCAAATAAAACTAGCAGTCAGTATAATTAAGGTAAAAGTTTTCTAGGGGGGCTATCAATGAATGACTTTTTTGTTTGGTTAAGTAATCAAGATGTTTCCATCCAATATCTTTACGAAAAAATGCTTTTCAAAAATGATAATCTGGAGAAACAAGCTTTGGTATCAGAGGAAGGTTATGGGAAATTTTTCTTAGACCAACAAAATTCCGATGGTCATTGGGGAAAATATTATTATCAACCCAAGTGGACTTCTACTCATTACACGGTACTGCAGTTAAAAGAATTGGGGTTACCTCAGGACAATTCTATTTGTGTTGAAATGGTCCAGCGAATGTTCACTGAATGCCAATTGAAAGATGGTGGGTTGAATTTAGCGAAATCCAAGTTACCAAGTGATATCTGTGTTGATGGTATGATTCTAAACTATGCAAGTTACTTTATAGCCAGTGATGAGAGGTTGTTTCTTCTGGTAGATTCGGTTTTGCAAAAACAAAAAGAAGATGGTGGCTTTACTTGGCTTCAACAAAAAAATAGCGATCCTCATTCGACAATTTGTGTTCTTGAGGGGTTAGCCTCATTTTGTCGTTATGTTCAGCTTCCTTATCGGCGTAAGGAAATTGAAGCTGCAATTAACAGAGGATTAAGCTATTTCTATGTGAATAATCTATTTTTAGAGAATCGAGAATACCGGAAAGTAGCTTATCCATTTCGTTACTTTTACAGCATTTTTCGTCTACTTTTATTTGCAGCAGATTTGGGTTTGACAGATAGAGCTTCACTTACGGACGGGATGAATTGGTTTTTAAAAAAAGAAACTCCCCCATTCGTAAAACTTGAAAAAGAATATCGTGGACAGCAATTTATTCATTTCTCAAATAAAAAAGAGATCAATCCTTTTTTAACTATTTACGGTGAATTTATACGGGAAAGTTTTGCTACAACGAAAAAAGTATCATTGTGAATCGGCTAATGACAGACTCCATCTACTCTGAAAATCTTGCACCCCCTAAAGAATTTTTGGCGGTTTCTTGTAGATGACTAAGATGATTTATCTCCAGTTGATTTTGTTATCTTGCTTAAATAAGAAACAATCATTAGGGAAAAAATTGCGGCTACAAAAATGATACAATTTTGAATCAGTTGATCAGTCACTGCTACTCCCTTATTTAATACTAATGATATAGGAGCTCTACTGGTCAACATTACAATAACCAGCAGAGCCATATCCAACATTAGAAAATATTGAGACAAATCCTTTTTCATGTAAGTTACCCCCTTTATTAATTTAAAATTTGAACTATTTATAGAAATTCCACAAAAACAGATTTTCTTTGAGAACAATCAAAATGAGAAATAACAAAGATACTTAAGCAAGGTAGTTTCTAGTTTGGAAGGGAAATATTATTTATACTCATTGTAGCGTTCAAAAAAATAATCTGCAGGCCACTGGTCATTAGGCGATAAATTTAACAGGGCCATAACTCATTTTAGCAAACACATTATTTGCCAATAAATGTTTAGCATACCTAATCTAAATTAAATCTTCTTCAGTATAATTTTATTTGCCGCCAGAAGTTCGTTCAATTGGATGAATGATGCTGAGTGTCTCGCTATACCGTTATGACGTGGCGGAGCTGCCCATCAGGTTCGCTACTTCAGAAATATCCACATGCTGTCGTCCATAAACTTACTTTAAGTATCTACTAAATAAAAATAATTGTCTAGAAAGTCTATAAATTTTTAAGCGAAAGCGAGAGTAACAATCAAAACAAGTGAATCACTATCTAGTATGAAAAGAAGCGCATGATAAAATATAAACTAGGATGGATATTTTGTTAACAGAGAGTAGGCTTGATATGGAAAAAGTTAGAATTGATTTTATCACTGATAAAAAACTAAAAAGTAAAATCGTGAATGAGGTACTTAATGATTTACCGGAATGGTTTGGAATTGAGGAAGCTCTGCTTAATTATGTCAAAGAAGCCGAACAATTGCCTCTTTGGGCTGCTATAACGGAAGGCGAAGTTATCGGTTTTATAGATTTAAAAGCTACGAGCGAAGACACAGCCGAAATATCTTGTATGGGAATCAAAAGACAGCATCACCGCCAAGGCATTGGAAAAATGCTTTTTTCATCATTAGAAAATTATGCCAAAGAGAACTACTCGTATTTACAGGTCAAAACTGTGAATGAAGGCACGACACCTGGATATGATAAAACCATTCAATATTACCTTTCCTGCGGTTTTTCTAAACTCGAAGTTTTTCCTACCCTGTGGGATGAACGAAATCCATGTTTAATTCTTGTTAAAAAAATTGGAGGCTAGGGGTTTGCTTTACAAAAAAAATATCCAATCAGAAATTGGATAACGCTGGATAAATTAATGGAAGTTTTCTACAGTTAATCAAGCGAAGCTCCCATAGTTGATTATAAGTCGATAGCTGCAGGTCGCCATGTCAAAAGGATATAAATTAGGACAACAAACAATAAAATTATTAAAATCAAAGAACCTATCGCAATTATTTTCCAAAAATAATAAGCACTCTTTTTATTAATTCGGTTGCTTCTTTTAGCAAAAATTTTAGATACTATGAAAAGGATTATAAGTAAAGAAAGAAGAATCAGGTATTGGGTTCCATCAGACATAAGCAGCTCTCCTTTTTTGAAAACTATATCACATTAAGTCTGGTATTTCATGTTGTTACTTAGGCAAGGCAAGGTGAGTGATATTTACCAGCTTCCCCTTAGTTGAAAATTGAGCTATTTACAATATTTTGGACTAATTGTTAAGTTATTGTATGGATAGAAAAAATAATTTTTCAGCAGTTACAGGTTTGACTAAGTTTTCTAAATGTTAATTCACCTTTTAAGTGCAAGACTAAAACACCAGTGAATTGTACAATTATCTTAAATAAGACAAGGAAGGTGGATCAAGATGAACTTAAACGAGTTGCTAAAAAATTTTAGAATAAATAGTAACATGACGCAAGAAGCGCTTGCAAAAAAATTACATGTATCGCATCAAACAATATCCAAATGGGAACAAGGTATCAATACACCTAGTATAGACAATCTTTTGATGTTAAGTGATCTATATAATATTTCCTTAGACGAATTAATTAGAGGTGGCAACTACTTGAAAAAGCCCTTTATCATGGGAACAAAAAATTCCGTATCTAGGATTTTTATCATTTTTGTTCTTTTAATAATTGGAAGTATTTTTTTAGTAGGAATTTGGGATATATCATTTGTAATCGTACCCATAATATTTTTCTTAGGAGCAATCTTTATTTTTCCAATGACAGTTGAGGATTACTGGATATTGGAGAACAGAGGAATATCTATTAAGATTTATCCTAAATCTGTATCTAGGAAAATAAAAGAATTAGCTCAAAACTTAACGAAACTGAGCAACGAAAATATCTTTATTCCTTATAACGAGATAGAGACATTTGAAATTGTCTATCAAAGGAAAGATAGGTATAGTCCGTTTGATTACCGAGCAGATGACTTCTTTGTTAGGATTACATCCAATAAAGGAGAAAAATATAGTTTGTTAGTCAAAAATAATTTTGTTAAATTTTTGCCTCAGATTACGTCATATCTTACTAAAAAAAATATTACAGTAATGGATAACCACGACATTGTTGAAGCTATTATTAGAAAAAAATATCTATTTGATTATGTTCGTGATCAAGACACAACAACTATTGAATAGTTCATATGTATGGCAACTAAGTCCCCCCTCAATATCAGGATTGCCAGAAGGAACAAATCAATTTCTATTTACAGCATTTTTAAGTCGAAATGTGTGGGAGGATGCATATAAGGAAGTTCCCAGTCGAAGACCAAAGTCTTATCGTAATTTATTTATTGAGAAAATTACTACTGTCAAAATTGATGAAACAACTTATATTTTATTGACCAATAATTCAAAGGGAGTAGCTGCCCTTAAAAATATAGAGCGATTTTATCAGCGGTTGATTATTTGGAGCAAGGATTAGGGAAGTAGTGTTCTCTATAAAAATAAACTATTTTCTTTAGGGCATGTAAAATTTTACGAAGAGGAGTAACACTGGCAATCAATTTTAAATCACTTCATTTTTATGTTAATGATATGTTTCGAGCTAAGAAATTTTTTAAAAAAACTTCGATGAAGCTAATTACTCGTAAATTAAGTTAGTGCCATTCAGCTCAATGTTACTAGGGTGACCCATAAACACTACCGGAGGATTGAAATTTACATCATCCATGCTCAGGTAAGTTAGTTTTATCTGGACACCAATGGATAGACCCAATTCAAGTGGATTGATCGGCTTTTGCATATTTTTAAAATCTAGTATTATCTCATCTCCTGACTTGAAAGTTTCTGGAGAATAGGCATTTTCGTTTGCAATGACGACAACCTCATCTTCAGTAATATCTGCCACAGAACAATCAAGATAACGAAGGTGCGATCCGTAGCCTCCTACTATTTGATTATTATCTTGAGTTCTATTAAGACCAAGAAAGAAAATTACCATGGCAAATACTATTACAGTAAATATGAAAAAAAGCTTTTCAAATTTCTAGATTTCATTTTTGCATCAAAACCTTTCTAAAGAAGTATAACAAAATTTTTTAAGTAAGGTATACCTCTGTTTTAAGTCTATTAATGAGACCTTTTATACACTCAAAAAAGTATTTTAGGATCCTTATTTAAAAAGCTCTAAATTAGAATAGGTCTTAAAAAAGGCAGGTAGTCACTCATTTAATTCCCCATAATAAACCAGCTCTATGAGGCAAAAACACAAGAAAAAATTACTTTAAATACAATTATAAGACACGACACCTGAATATGATAAAACCATTCAATATTACCTTCCCTGCAGCTTTTATAAACTCGAAGTTTTCTCTACCCTTTGGGATGAACGAAATCCATGTTTAATTCTTATTAAAAAATTGGAAGCTAGGAGTTTGCTTTAATGGTGGAAGAATTTTTGAGTTTAGATTGATGCTGATAGGTTTTATGGACTTCAATATATCTTAGAGTTTTGTCACTACTAATTTGGAGTAGCTGGTAGTGATTTTTTATGTTCAATAGATGAAAAAAAAAGTTACTTAATACAAGGGTTAATCTATTATCCATAACTGAGCTTTGATAATGAAATTAAGTTTTAGAGAAAATGTTTACTGTATAATCATACTAAAATTGACGAAATCAACTTCAGAATATTGCTTTATTCAAAGCGAATTTTGAAGTTGATTTGTTTTGAGTTTAATACTTGTTTTCGATTAGAACAAAAGATATACCCAAATATTATTGTGGGTTGAAAGCGTAGCCATTATATTGGATATAGGAGCTGAGGGTAATGATGGATAATCAAGATTTAGTAATTCTTCATGAGATTACATTTAGAAACGAAAGAACTATAGAAAATTTAGAAACAAAGTTGGCTATGTCAAAAAGACAAATAACGTATGCACTAAAAAAAGTTAATGAATTGCTTAACGAAAATTCCCAAAAAGAAATCTGTACTTCCGGAAGTAAACTTTTAATATCGACAGCATCCGAAAATTTTCTACAGAACTATCTGTTAAAATCAAGTATTTTTGAAGAAATTTATCATTCAAAAAAAAACCGACAGTTGATGATTTTATTAATCTTATCCTGCTCTCTTGAATTTTTGTCTTTGGATCACTTGATAATAATGCTGGATGCTAGTCGTTCGACAGTATTAAACGATCTGAAGGATATAAAAATTTTGTTGGCTGAAAATAATTTAGAAGTTACCTATTCACGAAAACGAGGTTATTACTTATTAGGCAATGAGGAAAATATAAGGTATGCCTTAATGCAAATAGTTTTAAAATGCTTAAATGAGGATCATGGTGAATTGTTTCTTGAGAATTTCATTTTCAAGTATTTAGAAATAAATAGTTTGGATTTTGAAGAGAAAATACTCGAAGCGTCACAAATTTATCATATTCATTTTTTTGAAAACAAACTTAAAGAATTTACTTACTGTTTTATTTTATTAAATCAACGGCTTAAGAGCTATACAATGAACTCTGATTATACAAAAGAGGCCTTCCATATAGAAACAAACGAGTACAAATTCAGTGAATTAATCTGCAATTACTTTGAAATTACAGATAAGCAGAACATTAGCTATGTCAGTGCTTGGATTGCAGGAGTTTCCTCGGGTGATATTACTAAATCAACGAATGATAAGGAGATGATTGAACAAATTGTAAGGCGCTTAATCTCAAGATTCGAAAGTCTTGCCGGAATCCGCTTTTTAGACACGAATGTTGTAGTAAAGCGTCTGTACGAACACGTTAGACCAGCATATTATCGGATTTTATATCAGTTGCCTATCTTTAATCCATTAACAGAGAAAATTCAAAAAGAGTATGCAGAAATGTATTCATTAGTTAAAGAATCTCTCAAGCCACTGCAAGCTCTATTTGAAAGTGAACTTCCTTCTGATGAGATTGCATTTTTAACAGTTCATTTTGCAGCCTCAACTTATGAAGAGCAAGAAAAAAGAATAAAACGTAATCGCGGATTAGTATTGTGTCCTAGCGGAATAGGAACTTCTCTCATTCTTGTTAAGGAGCTAGAAGCACTGTTTCCAAGTATTGAATTCGTAACAGAAAGTTCTCATGAAAAAACTGATATTTCAAATTTTGATATTATTTTTACTACAATAATTACCCAGTTTCTATTTAATAGCAATATTCCTTTTATTGTTGTTAATCCAATTATGAATCCTAAAGAGAAATTTGAATTAATCGGTAGAGTCTACGAGATAATCAATAAGGAGCCACTAATTAATCCCCAAGTAAGAGATGTTTTGAATATAGTAAAAAAACATGTGAATGAAGAACAATATTTTAAAATTGAAAACGATGTATTGATGCAATCGGATGAAATTAATTCTCATGTAATTATAGAAGATGGAGGTGATTACCCATTGCTAAGTGAAGTTACAAGTAAAAAGTTAGTAAAGTTGAATGTACCAGCATCAAATTGGGAAGAAGCTATTCGCAATTCAACAGATGTGTTAGTGAAAGAAGGTAAAGTATTACCAAGTTATATTGATGGCATGATTCAAACGACAAGGGAAAGTGGCCCTTATATTGTAATCACAAAGCATGTTGCTCTCCCCCATGCACGACCCGAATCAGGAGCAAAGGAGATTGCGATTAGTATTGCTACATTGGAACATCCAGTTGTGTTTGGGAATAAAGAAAATGATCCTGTGAAGTATGTTTTTGGTCTTAGCGCACTTGACAATAAGACTCATTTGACTGCTATGGCAGAATTAGCAGAATTATTGGACCAGAAAAAGTTTTATGATGTGTTAGATACAGCGAAATCTCCAGAAGAGATAATTGCTTATATTCTAAAATTTGAAAGTGAGGAATGAGAAATGAGCGAAATGAAGCAAGCATTAATTGCCTGTCGCACAGGTATGGGTTCCAGCATGATGTTAAAAATTAAAGTGGATCAAGTGGTGAGAGCCAATAAATTTCCCCTTGAAGTACAGCATAGCACATTAGATGATGTGAAAAGCTTTAAGGGAGATTTGTTGATTACTATGACAGATGTTGCTGATGAGGTGAAAGGGCAGGTACCGTATATTATTGGAATAAATAATTTAATGGATAAAAAGGAGATTGAGGACAAATTGAAAAGTTTTTTTGCTAGTCAAGAATAACAAAAGGAGGAAGAGAGATGGAAATTATTCGTGTTATTGTATTTGATTTATTGTCTTCTGCACCAATTTTGGTTGGAGTGATTGCTTTAACAGGATTAATACTGCAAAGGCAATCGGCCGACAAAGTTATTTCAGGAACACTTAAAACAATTGTAGGATTTCTAGTTTTTGGTGTCGGTTCGGCGGCGGCAGTTACTGCATTAGATAGTTTTCAAGTCTTGTTTGCGGAAGGTTTTGGTTTAAAAGGTGTTTTACCTCTAGCAGAAGCTGTGACTGCATTAGCTCAAGAGAAGTTTGGTACTACAGTTTCAATGGTGATGTTGATAGGTTTTGTCTGTAACTTGTTGGTCGCAAAATTTACACCATTAAAGTACATTTTCCTGACAGGACAACATAATTTGTATCTTGCGGCGTTACTAACAATCATGTTGAAAGCTTTAGGAGTTAGCAATGCTGTAACCGTGGGACTTGGGGGATTGATGTTAGGAATCTGCGCTGGGCTATTTCCAGCTATCGCACAGCCATACATGCGAAAAGTTACAGGTGATGATGAATTGGCTATGGGGCATTATGTGACTGTTGGCTATGCGTTATCAGGCTGGATTGGTTCAAAAGTAGGTAAACCCGAAGATAGTACAGAAAATCTTAAACTACCTGCTTGGCTAACAATGTTTAAAGATTATGTAGTTGGCGTTTCAATCACGATGGTCATCTTTTTCTATGTTGCTGCTATCGCTGCAGGAAAAGTGGCTGTTGAAGAATTATCTGGAGGGGTAAATTGGTTAGTATATCCGTTATTCCAAGGTTTAAGTTTTGCGGCTGCTTTGTATGTCATCATTACAGGAGTTCGACTATTTTTGGGTGAAATTGTAAGTGCCTTTGTGGGGATTTCTGAGAAACTAATTCCTAATGCAAAACCTGCACTAGATTGTCCAGTAGTGTTCCCATTCGCCCCTACAGCCACTGTGATAGGTTTTCTAGCAGCCTACGCTGGAGGTCTCGTGACTATGGTGATAATGGGCATAATGGGAACGATCGTTATTATTCCTGTTGCAGTCCCATACTTCTTTATCGGAGCTACAGCTGGTGTATTTGGTAACGCTACTGGAGGTTGGAAGGGCTGTATCGCAGGCTCATTCATTGTCGGAATATTAATTGCTGTTGGCCCAGCATTAATTTATCCAATTATGGAGAACATTGGCCTAACGGGTACATCTTTCCCTGAGACCGACTTTAATATTGTTGGTCTACTAGTTTATTATATCGGACAATTCTTACAAAACATATTCTAAAATTCAAAGGAATCAAATTTATTGGAGGAAATATGATGAATACAATTGATAATAAATCTGTTTCAACAATGAGAAGCTTAGTTGTGGATAGCGTTGAAAACGCAAACCATGGTCATTTAGGTGCCCCATTGGGAGCTGCACCAATGGGTTATGAGTTGTTTAGGTATCATATGAAGCACAATCCAAGAAATCCTAAATGGTTTAACCGTGATCGCTTTGTCTTAACCTCAGGTCATGGATCAATGCTTCTTTATTCGCTATTACATTTGTCTGGATATGAATTGTCTATGGATGACCTCAAACAATTCAGAAAATTGAATAGTAAAACGCCAGGTCATCCAGAAGTCTTTCACACACCTGGTGTTGAAGCGACAACTGGTCCTTTAGGTCAAGGGTTTTCAATGACTGTTGGACTGGCTATCGCGGAGGCCCATCTAAGAGACAGATTTAATAGAAATGAATATAACATTGTTAATCATTTTACCTACACTATCTGCGGAGATGGGGATTTAGAAGAAGGCGTTGCTATGGAGGCTGCTGCAATTGCTGGGAAATTAGGACTTGGGAAGCTTATTGTATTATATGATTCGAATGATGTTACCTCAGATGGTCCTTTAAGACAATCTGCCCATGAAGATATTCTAGCAAAGTTCACAGCTATGAATTGGCAAACACTATTTGTAGACGATGGAAATGATTTAGAAAAAATTTCAAAAGCAATTGTGGAAGCGCAAAATGAAACACAAAAACCAACGTTGATTGAAGTAAAAAATATTATTGGCTTCGGGTCAACACTGCAAGGGACAGAAAAGATTCATAGTAATCCTGTTGGCGTAGAAGAAGCTAAAAAAATCAAAGCTGCAATTGGTTGGGAATATGAAGATTTTTTTGTTCCTGAAGATGTAAAAATGAATTTCAATGAGATTGTTGTTGAAGGTGAAAAGTCTGAAATGGCGTGGAACTCTTTAGTTAAGGAGTATAAACATGAGTATCCAGAATTAAGTGCTGAGCTGGAGAAAATTATTTCTGAAGAGTTTACGGTTACTGAGAATTCTTTACAACCTTTCACTGAAGAAAAAATGGCAACACGTACTGCGAGTGGAAAAATGTTAAATAGAATCTATAAAGATTTACCAATTTTAGTTGGTGGTTCAGCCGATTTGGCTTCTTCCAATAAGACAACAATTGAAGGACTTCCTTTTATGGATGAAGAAAATCATGAAGGCCCGAATATTTATTTTGGAGTACGTGAATTTGCTATGGCGTCCATTTGTAATGGTCTAACTTTACACGGTGGGTTAAGAGGATATTGTGGAACTTTCTTAGTATTTTCTGATTATATGCGTTCTGCAATTCGACATTCTGCACTGATGGGAGTTCCCGTTACGTATATTATGACGCACGACAGTCTACAAGTAGGTCAAGATGGCCCAACCCATCAGCCAGTTGAGCACTTGGCTTCCTTGAGAGCAATGCCGAATTTAGTGGTCTTCAGACCTGCTGAAGCGAACGAAACCATTGTTGCTTGGAAATTAGCAGCAGAATCTAAAAATCGTCCATATTTAATTGCTTTAGGGCGACATGATGTTCCCGTAATTGAAAATGTGAATTTTGAAGATGCAGAAAAGGGTGGCTATATTTTATCAAAAGATTCAGATACACCTGATTTAATCTTAATTGCTAGTGGATCAGAAGTTGAAATGGCTCTAAAAGCGAAAGAGCAGTTGGGGCAACATAAAGTAAATGTGGTATCTTTCCCTAGTTGGGAGCTCTTTGATGCACAAAGTGAAGAGTATAAAGAATCTGTATTACCAGAAAAAGTTGTAAATAAATTATCTGTTGAATTAGGATCAACAATGGGCTGGTCCAAATATGTGGGGGCAAAAGGCTTCTCATTAGGTGTAGAGCAATTTGGTAAATCAGGTCCTGCAGGAGATTTATTACAAGAATATGGCTTTACAGTTGAAAAAATTGTGGAAGAAGCCCAAAAATTAATAAAAAAAAACAAATAGAAAGTAGATAGGATACATACAATTAATTAAATATAAAAATTATTTGTGTGTATCCTTTAAAAATTATTAAATAGTTCATTGGTTGATTTCATCCTTTACTCTCCTCAGGCCGCTAGTCACTGTGATAGCGGCCTTTTCTTTTGGCCAGATTATATTCCAAGGATTTGCCGATTTGAGCATAAAGTTTAATTTAAATCAGAAAAGACTGTAATGCCTGCTTCATAAAATGAAGTAATATACTCTTGATAGGTTGTATAAAAAATTTCTACTTCATTTTTAGTCATTTCGTCTGAAGAAACCTTGCCGTTTAATGGCTCTAAATTACTATCCAAATTGATATAGCTACCTTCCCCATTATAAAAAATAATTTTATCAGGCTCTTTAATTACGAGTGATTTTTTTTGACCGTCACTGACTGTTACTCCTCTTGGAGCTATATCAAAATCTAGATAAGGAGTTGAATACTTCGTCTGATATGAAGATAAATAGACATATAATTGGCCTGATTTCACATAATAACCTGCTACATTACTCAAAAGTTCTGGCAGTTCAACTTCCTCTGTTTCCCACGAGTAGTTATCTATTTCAGATTGCCTATGATTCGTCCGTAAAACCCATGCAACATTCAACAAAATGAATCCCAAAATTAAAACGGAGGTGCTAATAACTAACCATTTCCATTTTTTCCATTTTTGCCCTTCCTTTAAATCTTTGTCCATTTTTTTAACCATAATCAAATCCTCCTTAATTAATTCATCTAAGGAGAGTTCCAAAATATCACTTAATAAAATCAATGAGCCAATATCTGGATAGGTTCGTTCATTTTCCCAACTCGAAATAGTCTTGTCAGAGACATGCATCAAAGTTGCTAAGTCTTTTTGTGTCCAAGTCATGTTTTTTCTTTGGTGCGCGATATTATTTCCGATAGACATTTTTAATCCCTCCTTGAAGTAATCGTATAAGGAAGACGCAAAAATGCCTACCTATGTATTGTAGAATCCTTATTTGAAAGGCTTTAAACTAGAATAAGTCTTAAAAAAGACAGGTATTCACTCATTTAATTTTCTATAATAAACCAATTCTATAATGCAAAAATACAAGAAAAAGTTACTTCAAATACAAGTATGTGGTAAAAAAAGCTGTAGCTAAAATAAAAGCGCAAAGGACAAACATTACAATCCCCACGAAAGGAGCAATATCCGCAGCTTCTTTAGTATGCTCTTTAAAGTTATTACCAGCAATCAATCTCAGCCATTTTTTATTTCTAAATTTAAACCCGATTAAAGCGAATAAGCCGGCAAGAATCAGTAAAAAAAGCGTAATGAGAATCATCATTTTTTTCCTCCCTAAGGTGTTTTATATCTCTTTCTAGTGTATCATTTGAAGAATGAAATAGACTCATTTTAAAGGTAGTTTCCATAAGATTTTTTATTTCATTTGCTTAAACTTTTATAAAGCTTAAAATTAAGCCAGCCCAAAGAAGATTCTTATAACCAGATATCAAAAAAATTATCCAGTTAAAAGCTGAATAAATATAGAAAATGACTAGCATAAAGTTATTTCAACCTTTCTATGGAAATGAGAGCTCCCGCACAACAAAGGCCCTCCTACTAACCTACTCACACAAAACGACCCGCCAATTGGGATATTTGGCGGGCTTCTTTATATCTAAAAATTAAGGCTATCTTGCAAAACCAACAGCGACAGCGTTTGTTCCAGAGCTTCTGACAAAGACGTTGATAACGACACCGTCTTGTGGAAAATAGCCCTCTTTTTCGGTGTTTGCGTTAAAATCTTTGACTGAAAAAATGACAATATGTTTAAATTTCATCTCTTTTACCTCCTTTTTTATAAAGATACCAAAGTTTCTTGACACAAACTAGTGTAAATAATCTTTTTAATCTGTCATTGTCAGATTAATCCCACGAAAATGAAAGAAAATCGTTAGGGAAACCTATTTGGTATGGAAGTTATTTTTTGTAAGATAAATGTAGCAATAGAAAACTATGAACGTCTATGAAAAAGACAGTAGGAGGCGGAATGTTGATGCTTAAATTACAAATGCAACCATCAACCAACAGATTTGTCAAAATCGAAATCAGTCGCTTTGTTCGCTGGGTAGAGAATAACTACCACTTTCCGTTACAACTACACATTAATATTACCGGCACAACTCAGATAAGAACACGCTATTCAAACGGCATTTTTGTAGCGTCCTCGTTTTTTCCGTATGATGAAGAGCAGCCGATAGAAATAAACATTGCCACGGGTGATTTCTATTCATTGGTAGCGTCTGACGGAAAAGATGACGCGGTATATATAACAATGCTATCCATCGCTCAACAATTAGCTTATTATTTTCAAGTTGTTAAAGAAAAAGAATTGAATCGACAGGAGTCAATGGCTGAGGCCCTAATGATAACTGAAAAATATGAGGAATTTAGGGGCTATCTTTAAAAAAATAGCCAGGCAGCTTATGTTAACCGTGAAAAATAAAAAGGAGGAATTCAATATGCACAAACAAAATTTAAGTGAGATTTATACGACTCTTTCCCCAGATGAGTCTTTTAATTTGGGTAAGAAGTTATTGGAGCTGCCTGATTTTATCGTCTTTGAAATGGTGTCAGAGTATGGTACATTGGATTCAATTGCAGCTGTGGGTAAAAGTCTAATCACAGAAACTGTCAGTGAATCTAGGTATCTGAATTATTTCAAATTTGTGACGCGCCTCAACCAGAAAAATGGCGTCTATGATCCATATTTACTCAAGAGCAGTATAGATAGCTTGGTAATGTATGACAATGTTTATGACTTTGCTTTGCAAGAGAAACTTGTTGTAACCGTCCTAACCGACACGATAGATACCAGTTTTATTGGACGAATTATCGAGCACAGCGAATCTCAGCTAACTCTTCAACCAATGGATTATTCTTTAGAAAAGGATTCGCCAATCACGATAGCTGAAAAAGATACTTCGGTGATTGACATACTTAGTATTGAAAATTTTTTCCTTTCGCAGTATTGGCACCATCAAGAAGAAATTAGTTGACCGTCTAAAATATTCTTATTTTGCTCAAAAAGAATTGTTTGAAAATGAATTTAAGAAACGGAGAATACCATGGCGCCAATCAGTCACATTACCTTTATTGTTAAAGATTTAAAGCGTTCTGCAAAAATGTTAAGCGACATTTTTAAGGCAACTGAAGTTTACGACAGCGGCCCGCAACAGTTTTCCCTCTATCCGGGAAAATTTTTCTTAATTGATTCCTTGTGGATTGCATTGATGGAGGATTCTCAGGCAGCTTTGCCAAAAAGCTACAATCATATTGCTTTTCAAATAGCGGCTTCTGAGATAGATGGCTACCTTATACGGATTGAAAATGCAGGCTTAAAAATTGAACAAGGGCGTTCGCGGGTTAAAGGCGAGGGTGCTTCTATTTATTTTTATGATTACGACAATCATTTGTTTGAGTTGCACACGGGCACCTTGGAGGAACGTCTAAAAAGATATCAATCCACAGCCCCGCAGACAGAATAATTTCACTATTTGAGAAATTAAAAAGCAGCCAAGTAATGTACTGACTCCCAAAAGTTAGATTTTTGGTCTAACTTCTGGAGACTGCTTCAGATTACTAGGCTGTTTAAATCCAACTTGAATGGACTTTTAAAGTTTTTGAGGTAGCCGGCTAAGTAGAGCGAGCCGGTTACTTCTTTTTATTTGTAGCAAATAGAAAACTAATTTAGTATTTTCTTTTTTTGATATAGGCATTCGGCGCTTGATCAAACCCGACCTTTGGATAATAAGCCATCGCAGATTCAGAAGCGAGCAAAATGAGGGAGACTTCATCACCAATTGCTTTTTCGACACAGGTAATCAGAGTAGCGCCGATTTTTTCATTCTGATAGTCTTTATGAACGGCTAAGTCTGACAAGTAGCAACAATAGCTAAAATCGGTCACGCAGCGGGCGATGCCTACCAATTTATCCGCATCCCAAGCAGTATAAATCAAGTCCGAATTTAAAATCATCTCTTTAATTCTAGCAGGCTGATTGATTGGGCGGACAATCCCGGAAGCGGCGAAAAGCTCAATCACATCCGCCTCGTTCAGCGTACTGCGTTTTCCATAAGTTATCATATTGGACACTCCTTTTCTGGTGGAAAGTATTATCGTAACAGTGATGTTAAAACTTTTTCTGGTTGGAAATGTAAAAGATTTTTCTAGGAGTCTGCAATTTCCATGCGTCAAAAGCTAGACAAAATTACTAGCTTTTACAGAATGAAAAATTGTCGGAACGCCCCTATAGAATTGCATTTTCTTGATTGATCTCTAGAAAGTGAAAATCAGCTGCATCCAAAATTTCAAATGGGAAAAAGATGCCTTGTAGATTATTTTCATTGGTTAAATAATTTGCCATAAAAGCAGCACAATAGGCTGTCATTTCATAATCAGAATGAAACTTCAGCACCATTTCATGCAGATTATTTTGCGAATTTTTACCCTTAGTTCCTCGTAATTTGAGATAGATGGTTTCATCAGGCTGTTGATTATCCAAATTTATCTTAAGCTTTCTAAAGCAGCCAATCAGGAAATTGGTGAGATTGTGCTTGATTACAAAATGAATTATTGAATTGAATGGGGCACTGTTCCACGCCGTATGGTAAGTCACCCTTTCAAGGGGCAATTTCTCCTGCAATAGCTGCGCCTCATCATGATTAATTTCTCTTAATTTGAAGCTCTGATTCGCAAAAGTTTCTACAGATAGATTATTGAAGCCTCTGCTGCCGTCAACAAGCGGCTTTGAAATAATTGTTAGCATGTCATGGATGCCAGTTATTCCCACATTGGCATTTTTATTTTGCAATAAGAAGGCATCAACCTGATCAACTTCTGGAAAATCAGCTTTAAAGGATTTAACCAAAACTCCGCAAAAACCTGGGAAAAAGCCGGCCATCACAATGAGAGCTGTTTCAGGATTTGGAATTTCCTGTCTAAGTTTTTCAGAGAAACTTTTAAAGGCGGTGACATCCACACAAGGGATTTTCCGGTTATTACAAATTTTCTGAACTAGCACGTCCTTTTGAGGGACCGCCACAATCACAGCATTTAAATTTTGCGAAAGAGCAGCGTTAATACTAGTTGCATCATTGATATCGATCGCCATGAAATTGTTTTTCTCAATTGCGAGTTTTTCAGCTGTTTTCTGTCCTCTAACCGCTTGATAATCACTGATACACAATTCAATTGTGTCAGCGAAAAATTTTTGGACCGCCTCGCAAATCTTATAACCTAAGCTGCCTGATGCCCCAACAACCAGCACTCTTTTTTTATTTTTAATGTGTTTTTCCTCCCAATTATTTTCAGTAATTTGAATTACTCTACTTTATCTAAGCACGCTGGCTGAGATTTTACAAGTCGCCAAAATTAAGCGAGAAGGGCAAGATTGTTAAAGATACAAGTTAACAATCACTAATCTTGCATTAAAAATTAAAATAGCATAGAATGTGATTAGCCGGCTAACTACTTATAAAAAAGGAGGACAACAATTGTCGTATTTTAATTTTTCTGATAGACCTAGTATCGAAAGAATTCAGACGATAGCAAAACAATTCAATTTGGCAATCAATCCCGATTCCGTGCATTTATATTTGGATTTTCAACAGACTTTTCGCGAAGTGGAGCGAAGTTACAACCACATCTTAGAAAAATTTGATTTAAGTGAATCAAGATTCAGCATACTGATGTTTTTATCCTATGCAGAAAATGAACAATTGCTGCCTTCTGAAATTGCTCAGAAACTAAATGTTACCAGACCAACTGCTAGTAAATTAATCAAGGGAATGAATAAACAAGGATTAGTTACGGTTCACCAAGCGTCAGAAGACAAAAGAACCAGCTTCATTAAGTTAACTGCAGAGGGCAAACAGCTGCTGCATAAATTTTTGCCTTATAATTATCAGGCAGTGGATGACCTTTTTGAAGATTTTACAGCAGCAGAAAGAGAGTTGTTCTCTGCTTTGTTAAAAAAATTGGCAAGTGGTAAAAATAAAATTCAAACCCTGGAGGATACAATCGATGGAAACAGCAAAAATTGACTTACTAGAAACCTATTTGAGTCTTTATATCAATCATTTTGAAGTGTTAAATAATTTGGACAAAGAAAATTCACCTTACGTTGTTTTAGATGTGCGAAATGCACCTAAAGAAGTAAAGCAAGATCAGATAAAAGGGGCGCTCGCTTTGCCTGCGAAAGACTTAGCTGCCCATTTAGAAGAGTTAGATAAAGAGAAAATTTATGTGGTTTATGATTGGACAGCTGGCACTATTTTAGGTAAACAAGCTTTACTAATCCTTCTAAAAGCTGGTTTCAAGGCCTATGAGCTTGCAGGAGCATTAGAAGGTTGGAAAGGCATGAATTTGCCGATAGAACCTCTGCAATAAGACACCACTTCTTTATACAAACAACCCGCTAATAAAAATTGGCGGGTTGTTTGGCTTATTCAAGCTAAGAAACTGCGAGATTTCAAAAAAAGAAAAGCTCTTCAAACTTTTTATCTAAGGCGATGCATAATAGTAAGGCGAGTTTTGCCGAGGGATAAAATTCTTCTTTTTCAATATTGCTGATTGTCTGACGGGAGACGCCGACTAATTGCGCTAGGTCAGATTGATTGAAGTTCTTTTCTGCGCGGGCGACCTTGAGACGGTTATGTAAAAGAAGCTCATCTTTTTTCATAAGAGCCCCTGAAAATAAGCATTAAGCAAAGCGATGCCAGCCATCATCAAAAATCCTGAAACAACGTACAGCGCCCCTTGTTTAGAGAAAAAGTTGCTTTTTTGAAAACCGGAAGCGGCATAGCCAAAAATATAAGCACCTATGCCAGCTACCAAGAGCCCCAGCATATCCAAATAATTTTGGCTAAAAATAATTTTGAGCAGAGTTATGATAGCAATTGAAATCAGTAAAAAGGCCCCGGTAGTTCCAATTGAAAAATCATTCAGCTGATTTTTTCTTTCGTCTTGTTTGTCATGTTGTGCTTTTTTCAAAATTTTTTCTTTATCCATTCGTCTCACCTCTAAATTAATTATAAATTAGTTTTACAAAATGTAAAGAAAACTTATCAAAGATAGTTTGGTAATTTATTTGACTAAACAAAAAAGCCGCCAAAAATTAATTTGACGGACTGATCTGTAAAGCTTTTATTCCTCATCCTCTAAATAGACAGCTGTCCCGATTACTGCGGGCAACGCTTTGTCCATCATTGAAAAGGAAATTCCTAATACTGCGTTAGCGCCTAATTTTTCGGCGTTTTTTTCTAAATCTAAAATCGCTTGATCGAGATATTCAGAAATTGCGGTGATGCCCCGCAATGGCCGCAGCTTATCGTCGTAGCCGTAAACAATGCCCAAGTCTTTGACAACTTTTTTTCCTGGATAGGATGTTAACGTAGATGAAATCATAAAGCCTCCTGTGAACTTTGATGTATCAAGTATACCAAATAAAAAAGGTTGTCATAGTATCGCTGCAAGAAAATAAATTGTTGTAGCATAGTGAACTAAAAAAGATTCATGAGCAGAGTTGATTAGTTTTGGCTAAATGCCTGCCCGCAGTTCTTGAATCTCTAAAACAAAAAAATTCTTGACCTCCAGTAACCCGAGGCAGGTATGCTTTAAGAAAGGACGTGATGAAATGAATTTTGTAAAATTAAATAATGGCCTTGAGATTCCTCAGCTTGGCTTTGGTGTCTGCCGAATTCCTGATTTACGTGAGTGTCAACAAGTTGTTGAAAAGGCAATTGAAACCGGCTATCGACTGATTGACACGGCGGCCATCTATCAAAATGAATCTGCTGTTGGTCAGGCGATGAAGCAATCTGGCGTAGCCCGAGAAAAACTTTTTCTCACCTCAAAGCTCTGGATTGAAGATTTTGGTTATCAAGAGACTTTGCGGGCTTTTGATGAAACGCTAGCCAAGTTGCAGACTGATTATTTGGATTTGTATCTTCTGCATTATCCTTTCGGCGATATTTTTGGTTCTTGGAAAGCTTTAACCGATCTGTATCGGCAAGGAAGAATTCGGGCGATTGGCGTGTCCAATTTTCCTAACGACCGGCTGTTTGATCTGCTAGTAAATAGTGAAGTCATTCCCGCAGTTAATCAATTACAGACTCATCCATTTTTACAGCGGAAGTATGAAAGAAAATTTTTGCAGGAGAAGCAGATTTCTTTAGAGGCTTGGTCACCTTTTGCTGTGGGTCGCGATAATATTTTCAGTCATCCAGTTTTAGTAACTATCGCTAGCCGTCATCAAAAGTCAGTGGCTCAGGTCATCTTGCGTTGGCACCTGCAACGAGGAACTATCGTTATCCCTAAAACCGTTCAGCCAAAACGAATGCAAGAGAATTTTTCTGTCTGGGATTTTCAATTAACTCCAGAAGAGCTGTCAGCAATTGCTCAGCTGGATCAACAAGATCAGACCCAAACAACTGCCCTTGCTGAAATTGATGACAGAATTCGTATTCAAAGTAAATTTATCTAAAAATAAATGCCCCATTGATGGCCAGATAAAAGTCAGTTCCTTAGACTAATTTTGGTCACTTTGGGGCATTATTTTTAAGGATGTTTTTTTCGAGGATTATGATTATCCGGGATTTCATGATTTAGAATTGATTTTTCATGTTCAATTTTTTGTCGCAGATAGGCCAAGCGTTTTTGGGCTTCTTGCAGATTTTTTTCAGCGAGGACTTCCTGCTCCTCGACAATTTTCAAACGCTTTTCGATGGCTTCTCTGCCGGGCATCAGACACAAGGTGACATATTCCTTAATGGCTTCAATCGACATATCCAGCCCTCGTAAATAAATAATTCCCCGCAGCCAATCGATGGCCTCCTCATCAAAAATGCGCCGATTATTTTTATCTCGCGCGGCACTTGGCACCAGTCCTTCGTCGGTATAATAGCGCAATGTATACTCTGTGACATGCAACAATTGGCAAACTTCTTTCATTGAATACATTTTTTTCACCCTTTTCAATAAATCACTTGACCTCGGGTTACCCGAGGATGTTACCGTTATTGTACCAAATTTTTTAGGAGGAAGAACATGCAATCTATTCAATTAAACAATGGCTTAACAATGCCCATTATCGGGTTTGGTACGTATCAAATTACTGACCCTCAGGAGTGTGAAACAGCTGTCTTGAACGCCATCGATACCGGTTATCGCTTAATCGATACTGCGCAGGCTTATGGCAATGAAGTCGCAGTAGGCAATGCGCTAGCGAAAAGTCCGGTAAGTCGTGAGGAGCTATTTATCACAACGAAATTATGGTTTCAAAATTATGAAACAACAGCCGCGGAAGAAAAATTAAACGAATCGTTAAAAAATCTGCAAACAGATTATCTGGATTTAGTTTTATTGCATTGGCCCTTCGGCAATACCTACGCTGCATATCGCGTTTTGGAAAAATTTTATCAAGCCGGTAAAATCAAAGCAATTGGCGTTTCTAATTACGCAGAGAGCCAACTGATTGACCTGATTCATTTTAATGAAATTGTGCCGGCAGTAAATCAAGTCGAAACTAATTTATATTCGCAGCAACTAGCAGCCAATCAATTGATGAAAAAATATCAAGTCGCTCACCAAGGCTACGCTCCTTTTGGACAAAACTTGGAAAATTCAATGTTTGACGAACCCGCTTTAATCGAAATTGCGGAAAAATACCAAAAATCTCCTCGACAAGTAGTGCTGAGATATTTTACTCAACTAGGGATTTCAGTTTTGCCTAAGTCCACCCACAAAGAACGGATGGCGGAAAACATTGCGATTTTCGATTTCTCTTTAACAGAAAATGAAATCACACTGATAGCTTCCCTCGATAAAAACCGCCCTCTAATTGGAAATCCGCAAGACCCTGAAAAGGTAACGGCAGCGATGACGTGGTAATCATTTTGTTTTTAAAAGTTGTTCCTGCGGGGACGACTTTTTTTGTTTTGTGGGGATAAAGTCCCGAAACTTTTTTGCTCAATAACCTTGCAGCCCTCTTTGATAATTTTGTTTGGTAGGGTAAGCGAAAGTTAACAGCAGCAGGACCACTAAAACTGGAATCCATCCACTGTAAATAGACAAGTATGCTTGGTTGAGACTAAAAGAATTGTTGATACTTGCCTGATTTAAATTGGCGCTCATCAATGAGGCAAAAATTGAAACGCCTAATACAGAACCAATCTGGCGCACAACGCTGATGACGCTTTGTGAAGAGGTCAAGAGTGTACCGTTTAAATTTGAAGCCGCTAATATATTGATGGGCCCCGCGATAATTCCAAATCCAATTCCCAAAGCCAACATGGACAATGATAAATAAAAAGTTCCTATTGTACCGGTCAGCACTAAAAGAACATATGAAAGTAAGATACTTAGTAATCCAATAAAAATTAGCAATCGAGGTCCTAATTTATTAATTGCCAAACTACCTAAACCACCAAAGGCAAAAACAGTCAGTGACATTGGCAATAAGATAAGTGCGGCCTGTAATTCGGTATCTTGAAGGGCATCGGTTAAATAAGTTGGCAAAATAACAACCACACCAATATAGAAAAATTGTGCCACCAGAGCGACAATAACTGAAGTTGTAAAACTGCGAATTTTAAATAGTGTCAAATCAATCATCGGTGACTTAACTTTCCTTTCAATTTGGATAAATAGAATCCCAAAAAGTAAGCTAGCGGTAAAGCAAATGACAGACTTAAAATCTAAAATGCCCCAGTCGCGTACTTTGATTAGTGCTAACGTGAGAGAAAATAAAGCGAGCATTGAAATGCTACTCCCTAAAAAATCAATTTTTGTTTTCTCGGTGTCTTCTTTAAAAGCCAAAGCTGTCACGGATAATAATATGGCGATTAAAACAATGGGAATATTGATTAGAAAAATCCAGTGCCAGCTCAACATGTCGGTTAAGATTCCACCTAAAGTTGGTCCAACAGCGGCAGCGCCACCTTGAGTCAATCCTAAAATGGCAATAATTTTGAAGCGATCACTCATTTTCCAAGCGGATATGCCAATCGTATTTCCTAATGGCAAAATAATTGCCGCTCCAATACTTGAAATAATTCTACCAATGATTAATAAAGAAAACGCAGAGGCCATGCCAGACAAGAAGCTGCCGCTAGCGAAAAAAATTAATCCCAGAAGATAAACCTTATTCTTTCCAAAAATATCCCCCAATTTACTTAAAGGGATGGTGAGAGTCGCAAAAATGATGGTGTAAATGTTCAGAGCCCAAGATAATTGTGTAAACTCAACCGCCAGACCTTTTTGAATGGCTGGCAAAGCGATATTCATGATAGTTGTATCTAGCATCACTAAAAAAATCCCCAGAGACATTGCTACTGTCGTTATCAATTTTTTATTCATAATCTTCCTCCAATGGTTTGTTTTGTAATCTCATTTTGCAAAACGAGTAAAAACTCATGTTTTGTTAACGGAATTAAATATATTCCTCTTGATAATTAATGTCAATCAAAAACAGAAAATAAATAAAATGAGTGTTAACTCACAAATAATTGATAATTTCAAATGATAAGTATAGAATAGGATAAGAAACAGGAGGAGACTTATGCAAAACGATAAGGTGACCCGAAAGCCAATCCAAAAAAGAGCGTTAGAGAAGAAAAGTAAAATTCTCAAAACTGCTAAACATTTATTCTCAGAAAAAAACTATTTCGTTGTCTCAACAAACGAAATAGCGAAGGAAGCGGGTATCTCTATTGGCACGTTGTACTCCTATTATGCGAGTAAAGAAGAAATTCTTACGGATTTAGTGAAGGAGTACAATGACTCTTTCTACGCTATTTTCGATAGAATCAATACATCTGAATCATTTGAACAATTCAAGCAAGACACTATCACTTGGTTACGGGAACTGTTGGTTCAACTGACAGAGGTGGAGGACAAAGAATTTCATTTACAGATTGAAATGCTTGCGGCCTCAATTCCAGAGGTTCGTTCAGTGGTCAAAGATCACAAAGAAAAAATGCAGCACTTAACCTATGAACATTTTTTGTATTATGCTAATCAGACGGACACAGAAACGATGAAGGTTTTAGCAGTTATCTTGTTTGATTTCATCTCTGCCTTGGTGGACGAAATTTTATATACGGAGCATTCTGAAAAAGAGCAGGACAAACTTAGAGAACAGGGAATTCAAGCTATTGATTTATTGATTAAGCAGTATATCGTCTAGTCTCCGTCAATGGAGATGCCTCCGCTTAAAAGACCACATGAAGAGGATTGGTTTTATCAGTGGCAACGAAATAAAGCTACCAAAACTACTGCTGCTACTTCAATTAAATTTACGATGAGGGGTTAATCGGATGACAAAACGCTCAATTATATTTTTTCCAAGATTTGAAAATCAAGCAATTATTAACCAGATTCGGAGTAAATATGATCCTTTGTTTCAAGAGATTGCCCCGCATATTTCCCTGGTATTTCCTTTTGATTCAGACTTAACAACTGAGGAATTAGTGGCGCACATTACTGAAAGCATCGGGGGAACAACTACGTTCAAGACTAAATTTAAATCATTTAGTGGCTCTGCTGCAGATGGCTTCATCTTTTTGGATTGCGTACTGGGCAATGATGAAATTATTAATTTTCACGACAGACTTTATACAGGTATTTTAGCTGATGAGCTTTATAATGAGACCCCTTATTTCCCGCATATAACGGTGGGGCAGATGAAAGATTTAGAGAAATTTTCAAGTGTTGTCAAAGAGTTGAATGAACAATTTAAGACGGAAGAATTTACTTGCCTGATAGATACTCTCTACATTGAAACGATTGATAAAAATCAAAACTCAATTGTTGAAGCGAAGCTGACACTTGGGTAGTTATTTGCTCCTTAATACAAAAACACCCCGCCAAATATTAGTTTGGCGGGGTGTTTCGGTTGCATAGTAGAAGTAAGTTTGCGAAAATTTAAACAGGATCTTTTTCGAGGCGGTAGGATGCAAAAGTTAAATCAAGCAAGGCTATAAATGTTGTTAAACTAGTCACTATGGTTGCCAACAAAAATTGCTAACGCTTGAACGTTTTTTGATTAGGCAGACAGAGATTTATCTCGAGTGATTTCTCTTCGATAAAATAAAAGGAACAACCCATCTAATATAAAATAATTTACACCATAAATGATAAGTGCCTGCGAAAAGCTCAACAAACCTAAATAACTCAGTAGAATTAAGGCAATGATGGCAATTCCATTTACGATAGTTGTTGCTAATAGCACGAGCTTTTCTTTTTCCAGTGACACGAGTGTTGCCTTGATGTTTTCGTAAAAAACGGTTGTAAAGATTGCCAAGCAGCCTAAGAAAACATAGCGGCCAAAGTTTTCGACAACTTTGGCATCTGTAGTAAATAACGAGCCGAATGGTTGATAGCCGGCAATCAATAGTCCTGCTATAAGCACATAGAAAAATACGGAAAGACTTAAAGCGCCGAGCATATTTTGCTGGACTTTTTTATTATTTTTCTCACCATGTGCCTCACTGACAAAGACAAACAGGCTGTTACTGTACATAAAAGTAGGCATTTTCGCATAATTGATTCCTTGCATCAGCAAAGAATAGGTTGTGAGGGCCAACACGCCGATTCTTGAGATAAGCGCCTCAAAAACAATGATGAACAAGACGCCTTCTAAGATTTCCTGAAACATTAACGGCGTTGCCCGCTTAAGAATATTTTTGATTTCAGTCGGCTTAGTTTTCAGGGCTGCAAAAAGCATTTTCCGAACTAAAAGAAGATACAAGATAACTGAAATTAATAAGGCAATCATTTCTGACAAACCCGCTCCGACAATGCCGAGGTTCGGGAAGAAGAAGGCGCCGTTGATTAAGACATAGGATAAAAAGGCTTGTACAATTGAAGAAATGATGGAAACAATTAAAATATAATTCGTTTTGCGTTCTACTTTTATCAAATTTGTCAGGGCAAAACTCAGCAACACCAACAAGATATATGGAGAGACACTAAAGAGATAAGCTTGGGCAATTGAAAATAATTCCCCCTCAAAATGATAGAGCGTTTTAAGGATAAAACTACTGCCTAACAACAGAATGCCGATAGCCGCCCCACCAATCAGCAGACTGAGACAAATGATGGATGAAACAAGGTGCTGGAATTTCTCAGTGTTTTTCTCGCCTAAGGCTTTTGAACTAATCATATTAAAGGCAACGGCGATAACCCCTAAAATTCCGGTGACTGAAAACAAAAAATTGGTCATCGTTGTGATTGCCGGGATATTTTCATAGGAAAGATTTCCGGCAAAAGCTAGAGCCAATTGACCAATTACCACTTGCATAATATTGCCCGCCAACAAAGGCAGGGCAAACTTGTTTAACTCAATAATAATCTTTTTCATTTCACTTCCAACTTTTTCTGTAAATTATCATGTTTAAAATATTATACCTTAAACAGGAATTTCTTTTCAGTTTGTTGAGAAAAAATTGTGACCGGTATTTAGTAGTTTTGAGATGATGGGGGATTTGTGTGCTACTAAACATGGAGAAAAACAAACTTTCAATATGATATAATTTAAGGCAATTAAAAAACTGTAAGTTTAAGGGAATAATAATTCAGCCGACTGCAAGAAGTTTTATTGAAAAATGAATTATTAATTTGCGGGATAGTTTTTATTGCTGGAAAAATTTGTAGCGGAGACTGGTTCAGCTAAATTAAAAACAAATCGAAGTTTGTTGAACATGATTGGAGTGAATTAATTGGAAAATGCTAAAGTTAAATTGAAAATTGAAGTTCCACAAAGGGATGAATACTTGGCCTTAAGAAAATCCGGCGGCTTGTCAGCAAGATCTCTAGCTGGGGCAGAAATTGGGCTAGCCAATAGTCTTTACAGCGTCTGCTTACGGGAGGCTGAAACGGATAATTTGATTGGCATGGGGCGGATTATTGGAGACGGCGGCACCAGCTATCAAATCGTCGATATTGTTGTCGACCCGCTGTTTCAACAGCAAGGTCTCGGGAAACTCATCATGAAACATCTAATGGTGTATATCACAGAAAAAGCGGATGACCAAGCCTACATTTCATTAATCGCAGACGGAAAAGCCAGCAAACTTTATGAACAATTCGGTTTTATCGAAACCAAGCCACAAAGTTCGGGGATGTATTATAAGCGTTAGTTAGCGGGGAAATTGGATTCAGGGGAAACATGAGGAGGGAAGGATTAAATTAAAATCTTGCTTCATTTATTTCGTGATAGTTTTAGAAGCACTCCCGATTTTTTCCAAAGAAATGAATTTTTCTAAAGTTTATCACAAGGACTGGCTGTCTTTTGATGACAGCCAGCTAGTTGTTTATCAAAAAATCTATCAAAATTATATTTACCATAAAAATAGCGACCTCCAAGAGCTAGACTAAAAATCTAACTTTTGGAGGTCGTTTTATTTAGTAACTTGGCAGATACTCATTGTTATCAACTCACTTCAGTAAAAAAGTTTTTTTACAGACAACCGACATCAAAAATTCCGCAACTTTTAAGCTAGCCCTTCAAGAATCTCACGTAGTGTTGGGGCTTTACCATCTTTTTCGGAGACTTGATTAAGATCATTTGGATTAAGAGGAATTGGCCAATCAATTCCTAGCTCTGGATCTAACGGCGTTAAGGCAACACCGGCCATTCCCGGTTGCCATTCATTGTCAAAGAAATATAAGTATTCAGTATCCTCATCAAGAGCTTGGAAACCATTGCAAACTCCTTGAGGAACAAAAACTTGCACGCCGGGTGTTAATTGAACGGTGACGACAGCGCCGAGGGTTTTGCTATTGGGACGAGTGTCCACATAGACCCCAAAGGCTGAACCGTGGGCGACAGTTACCAATTTCGCCATTGCTTCGCCGTGGAGACCGCGGACAGCACCACGTTTTGTTCGGGTTAAATTTACTTGTTTCCAAGCAGCGACAGAATCTGGTAAGAAGGCTGAGTAGCTGCTTTGGCGGTATAACTCTCGGACAGTACCGCGGTCATCTGTCACCATTTTTGCGTTAATAATTTGTAGACCCTCGATTTGAGAACCTGAGTTTGCTAATTCCTCAATGTGAAATACCATTTAGACACCTCTATTTTTCATTTTGATAAGTCGTTAGGACAACCTGTAAGCTTTTATTGAATAATTCTGACTGGAAATTCTCTTGTGATACCCCAAGCTGACAGGCCCTTAAAAATATTGTACCAAAATTTTCTTTTTGATGGGATGTCAGAAAGTCAGCTGCAAGATTTTTGATAACTGAAGAGCCAGCCCAGCAGTTTTGATTGTTAAACTTTAGCAATTAAAAACCTGCTATAATAGCCTTGAAGGCAGGTGTTGAAGATGGACAGTGCATTGAGATTACGTTTGGCTGAAGAAAATGACAGCTTAAAAAATT
Source organism: Enterococcus sp. LJL90 (assembly GCF_056924355.1). NCBI lineage: Bacteria > Bacillati > Bacillota > Bacilli > Lactobacillales > Enterococcaceae > Enterococcus > Enterococcus sp. LJL90. The sequence goes on from NZ_JBXPBQ010000001.1 coordinate 33,722, forward strand.
TTTCTCAATCAGAAATCATGGATTTATTAAATGAATCTAAGTTAGTTGCGAAGTTGACTGCCATTAAGCAGAAAAATTTTTTGAGTCGCATTTGGACACTGCTTGGTTTAGCTGAAATTCCCGGCGCCTTTGAACTGGATTATACGAAGGGGTTGCTTCATTTTATCAATAAACAGATAGCCACGGAAGCGGGGTTTTCCTATACAGGAAAAGTCGCTAACATTGTTCCTTGTTACAATGCTCTGCTTTTTGAAGCCTATTGTCGTCTAGGCTTGGCTCAAACAAAAGAAGCCCAGGCAGCTTTTCAATGGATTAAAAAATATCAAGTGTTTGACCGCAGCAGTAAAACGACTTGGCCTTACGATGGAATTTGCAAACATGGCGGTTGCATGAAAAAGGTGCCGTGTTTTATCGGCATCGGTAAAACTGTGCGGGCCTTAATCACTTATCAAAATTTTGCTGGAGAAGAGGCAGAGGTCACTCAATTGATTCAGCAGGGATTAGCTTACATGTTGGAGCATCACATGTTTCAGCGTTTAAGTAATCAAAAGCCGATTAGCAGCCATATCACAGACTTAATGTTTCCCCAAAGCTATGTGCTATCATTTACAGATATTATTTATATTCTTGGCAAAACCAACAGTTGGCACCGGCCTGATGTTTTGCCAGTCAGACAATTATTAATGGAAAAACAAACGAAAACTGGCGGCTGGAAAATTGATTATAGTTATACTTATGCAGGCTACGTGCCCTTTGATACTAAACGAAAAGATTCTGAGTGGCTTACGAACTTGTTTAAAAGCTGGTTAGGGGCCCAGCCGTTTGAAAAATGAAACTGCTGAGTTCAAGTGACTTTTCCCGAAATAAGCTGCAGGAAAGGGCAGAATAAAGTTGGAAATTTTGTGCAGTTGCTGATGGGGCAGCTGCACTTTTTTAATTATGCCAGCGTCTCTTTTTAATGGGGAAAATAAAGCCGCGTTCATTGACGTACACATAAGTCAATTCTTCTGCGCCCTCCTCAGCTTCTGTTTCATCAAGTTTTAGGTTGTCTAGCCACTGATAATAATGCTGCACTTCATGACTAATGCTTTCTAAAGTAGTATAAATTGCATTGTCTTTGCCCTGCTCTTTTACTAATGAAAAGAAATCTCCGGTGGAAATGTTCATTTGAGCATGTTCAAAGGGGGAAAATGGCAGAAAAATAGTTGCGGCATTTTTGGTGCCGTCTGCTTTGCTTCTGATATAATTTGCTCCAGTCACATTGAGGTGAATCACTCTAGGAAAATCATAATTAGCTTCCAGCCAATCAACAAAATTGCAGATTTCTTTTGCAACAAAAGTGTTAGTTGAAGGTTTTATTTGAATATTTATCATCAGGTGTCTTCCCTTCTACTGCTTAATTTCAGTTTACTGGGACCTAATCAGAAATAAAATCGATTCTGCTAACGATTTTCTTGCATCTTTGATGGATTTATCTGACATTAATGTGAGATTGGTATAGCTGCTGTTGGTTTTGTTAAGATAAAATAGTAAGAAAGTTGAAATCTGGAAAGTTTTCGCTCTTTTTCAGGAAAGCGTTTCTATTTCTTTGAAGTTTGATTATAATTAAAAGAAAAATAAAAGGAGTCTAACACATGAAAGCATTAGTTTTAACAGCAAAAGAAAACATGAGCCTTCAAGAATTACCAACTCCAACAATTACTAATCAAGAGGTACTGCTAAAAGTAAAATATTGTGGTGTCTGTGGAACGGACGTGCATATTTTCCACGGGGAGCCGGGGTCAGCTGAGGTCACACCGCCGATTGTTTTGGGACATGAATTTTCTGGCGAAGTCATTGAAGTTGGGGCCGAAGTTACCACCTTGGCAGTGGGGGACCATGTGGCGGTTGATCCGAATATTTATTGCGGAAAATGTCGTTATTGTCGGGATGGCCGCGTACAATTGTGTGAAAATTTATCGGCTGTCGGCGTGACGAGAAACGGCGGGATGGCGGAATTTTGTAATGTGCCGGAGACTGCTTGTTTGAAAATTTCCCAAGAACTACCATTTGAAATCGGGGCAATGGTTGAACCTTTAAGCTGTGTGCTGCATGGATTTGATCAGATTGCACCTATCACTGCGGACAAAAAAGTATTAGTGATTGGGGCCGGCTTCATCGGCTCTCTGTTTTTACAGATGGTACAGCAAAAAGGTGCTATCTGGGTGGATGCCTGTGAACCGAATCAGCAAAAGCATCAATTGTTAACTGAGATGGGCGTGAAAAATATTTTTGCGGACCTAGGAGATATTACAGACAGCTATGATTTGATTATCGAATGCGTCGGTAAAAAGCAAACCTGTGAAAAGGCTGTTGAGCTGGCGAATAAAGGCGCAGAATTATTATTCTTCGGCGTGCCGTCTCCGGGAACAAAAATTGAAATCTCTGCCCACGCAATTTTCCAAAAAGAATTAAAAATTGTTGGATCCTTTATCAATCCTTTCACATTGAATGAGGCGGTTGATTTATTAAACAGTGGCGCGATTGATGTAAAATCGCTGCTGTCTCATCAACTGACGCTAGCGGAAGTACCGGATTTACTGGCGGACTACGGAAAGTACGGTGTGACTAAAGCGATTATCCGTTTATAAAAAAACTGAGCTTTATGGAGAGCGTTGCGTTACTTGTTCTATTTTCGAGGGCAGGTTAAGCTAACAGTTACAGCCCTGTTGGCAATTAAAATAATTTATTTGCTAGGCCACCTGAATCAAGGTGGCCTGTTTGATTTTTCTATATGAGAATAAAATTAGAAAATTAAATTTACAGTGAGAATTAAACGAGGTATACTTATTTATAAAAATTCAAGGAGGGGCATATGGCAGAGAAAATTCAAATGGTGGCGGGGCAGCTAGTGACTCCCCAAGAACCAATTATTCCCTACATTGAAGGTGATGGTGTCGGGCCAGAAATTTGGCAACAGGCCCAAAAGGTTTTAGATCAAGCGGTAGCCGTTGCTTACCAAGGAGAAAGAAAAATCAGCTGGCAAAAATTATTAGCTGGAGAAGCAGCCTTTGTTGAAACCGGTCAGTGGTTGCCACCAGAAACGGTTGAAATCATTGACGACTGTTTAGTGGCCATCAAAGGTCCGTTGGCAACGCCGATTGGTGAAGGGATTCGTTCATTAAATGTTGCGTTGAGACAGGCATTGGATTTATATGCCTGTGTGCGGCCGGTCCGTTATTTCCCGGGAGTTCCTTCGCCTTTGCGCCACCCAGAACGGGTTGCTGTGACGGTTTTTCGGGAAAATACGGAAGATATTTACGCCGGTATTGAATTTGCTGCTGAATCTCCGGAAGCTAATGAGTTGATTGCCTTTTTAAAAGAAAATTTTGCTGTCGATAAAATTCGCTTTCCTGAAACGAGCGCAATAGGCATCAAGCCAGTGTCGATTGAAGGCACGCAGCGTTTAGTTAGAAGTGCGATGGAGTATGCTGTCAGTCACAATAAAAAAGTGGTGACCCTCGTCCACAAAGGCAATATCATGAAGTTTACCGAAGGCGGCTTTCGTAAATGGGGCTATGAATTAATTGCGGCAGAATACGGCGATAAAACTTTTTCCATGCGGGAGTACGAAAAAATCAAAAAAGCGGCTGGCAAAGCGGAGGCTGAGAAAGAAAAAGCAGCGGCTTTAAAGAGTGGCAAGATTTTAATCAATGACATTATTACCGATAATTTTTTACAGCAGATGCTGTTGGCACCGCAGGATTATCAAGTGGTCGCCACTTTGAATTTAAATGGCGATTATATCTCGGATGCTTTAGCTGCCACAGTAGGGGGTATCGGAATTTCCCCTGGCGGCAATATTAATTACCAAAATGGTCATGCCATCTTTGAGGCCACTCATGGAACTGCCCCTAATATTGCCGGCTTAAATGAAGCGAATCCTTCTTCTGTGATTCTTTCCGGAGTTCTATTGTTGGAATATATTGGCTGGCGGGAAGCAGCCCAGCTGATTGAAGTAGCGCTGGAACAAACAATCGCTGAAAAATATGTGACGAAGGATTTTGCTGACTTGATGGCTGATGCCCATGAAGTTAGTACCGCTGAGTTTGGCGCAAGAATTATCGCAGCCATGGACTCTTAAAATAATAAAAAACCAAACCGCTTTTGAGAATTCGCCTCTAATTGAGAAGGGAAAATCTTAGCGGTTTGGTTTTTTTATTGAAGCATTTAAACAGACAGTGGCATTAAGCCGAAAACAATGCCAATCAGAACATAGACGACGAAAATTCCGATGGCAATCACGGCGCTTTTTCGCTGCCATTGCCCCATGTCAACGTTGGTCATTCGTAATAGGACATAAATGAATGGAACGAGTGGACTTAATAAATGGAAGGCTTGGCCCATTAAAGAAGCAAAACCTAGTTGCAATGGCGTAAAACCATATTCAATTCCTGATTCTGCTAAGACCGGTAAGACGCCGTAATAAAAGGCGTCGTTGGATAGGAAAAAGGTCCCTGGAGCAGATAACAAAGCGACAATTAATCCCCAATAATGGCTCAGGCTTTCTGGAATAATTGCTGTCATGCTGGTGGCAATCGCCGAATTCATGCCGGTGCCAGATAAAATTCCCATAAAAATTCCCGCTGAAATAACTACCATCGCTACTTGACCAGCGTCAGGTAAATTAGCTTCAATCCGAGCCCGCTGATCCTTCAAGTCGGGATAATTAATCATCAAACCAAGAGCGGTGCCGGCAATAAATAAAATTGCCGAAGGAATGATGCCCCAAATTAACAGGATAATCACCAGAGCTGTCAAAATAAAATTAATCCAGAGTAATTTCGGCCGGCGCATGGCTAAAATTTCTGGGTCAGTGATGGTCGTCATTTCAAAAAGATGCTCATCGGTAAATTCTAAAATACCTAAGCGTTTGCGCTCCTTGCGCCCCATGATGTAGGCTACGACTAGCATATAAATGGTTGCCGCAATAATCATCGGGACTAGGCCCTGTAAAACTTCAGACTCATTTAAATTTAAAACGGTGATTACCCGAGCAGTCGGTCCACCCCAAGGTAATAAATTTAAAATGGAATGGGATAAAATGGTTAAGACGGCCAAGTCCAACATGCTCATGTTTAACTTTTTATAGATGGGGACAAAGGCGGAACAGACAATAATCATGGTGGTTGTGCCGTCACCGTTTAATGAAACTCCCGCTGAAAGGGCAACAGTTGCCATCATCACCTTTAAAGGATCGCCTTTAGCATAACGAATCATGGCATTGGATAAAGGATCAAATAATCCCGCATCAATCATCAGCGTGAAAAACAAAACTGCAAACAACAGCATTATCGCAGTCGTGCTAGTTGTCTGCAAGCCTTCCAAGGCCGCTTCTCCTAAATTAACATCCCACAGTCCGACCAGTTGCCCAATCACGCCAAAAACGATGGGAACGACCGCAAGAGCCGCAAAGGGACTTAACTTTTTCGTCATAATTAAAATTAAAAAAACCGCCACTAGGGCGTAGGCCATCAAAGCGACCATTAGCAACACTCCTTTTTCGCTTTATTAGAAAAGAATTAGAAAAATTATAGCATGATAAGTATTGGAGGGTAAATGGCAAAAGGAAGGGCCAGAAAAATATTTTTTCGTTTTTAACAAAGGATGTCAGGAGTGGCTTTCAGCAAGAATTTTGGCAGTTGGAATGGAAAATTATTAATTTTGCTTATTAAGTTAATCTTATTAAAATTGCTAAGATGTTTAGCTTACTAAGCTAATTTTTTTTCAAGGTAGTCATTCAGTTTATCTGACAGCTTTTTGTGGACAGAAAAAAAGCCAGCAGCAGCTGACTTTTTATTTTTTTTCCACACAAAACAAAATCGGCGGAGAATTTTTTTGATTGATAAACTGGTATTTTAAAACATTGAATTGTTCCTGCGGCAGATTTTCGCAGAAATTTTCAACGGTGGCTAATTCCTCAGGTCCACCGGGATGGCCGTAATAGGCGACAATAATTAGACGGCCCTTACTTTTTAAACGCCGCAGACAACTGGTTAACGCAATTTCAGTAGTCTTTGGCAGGGTGATAATGTTTTTATCGCTCTTAGGTAAATAGCCGAGGTTAAAAATTGCGGCGGTCAGCTGGACATCCTCCGCTAAAGTTTGGTCAATCGTTTCATGACCTTTTAAATATAATTGACTTTGAGGTAACAGCTCTTTTTCTGCCAAACGTTTTTTAGTATTTTCGACAGCCAGAGCCTGCAGGTCAAAGCCGTATACGTGACCGCTTGTGCCGACTAACTCAGCCAATAAAGCAGTATCATTGCCGTTTCCCATCGTGGCATCTAAAGCTGAATCGCCCGGTTGTAAAATTTCCTTCAATAAAAGGTGGCTGTAACGCATTGCAGTTAATAACATTTTTTCACTCCCATTAGCGCAGGGCAAATTTTCCTTGATAAGAATCTCTGCGCTCCAGCTCATCATCAATTGCGTTGAGGACTTCCCATTTTTTTAAACTCCACATCGGTCCAATGATTGAATCCCACGGAGCATCACCGGTCAAACGGTGAATGATAATGTCTTGGGGAATCAGTTCCAGCTGATCGCAAATAACTTCAACATAGTCGGCCTTTGACATTAATTGCAGACGGCCTTCATGATAATCACGAATCATGCGGGTCTTTTTCATTAGATGCATCAAGTGCAGTTTAATTCCTTGAATATCAGAATCTAAAATAGTCCGCTTGAGATTTTCAACCATCATTTCTTTGGTTTCACCGGGCAAGCCATTAATTAAATGAGTGCAGACTCGGATGTTGTGTTGCCGCAGACGAGCGACACCATCTAAATAAGTTTGGTAATCATGGGCTCGATTAATTAAAGTGCTGGTCTGTTCAAAAGTGGTTTGCAGGCCTAGCTCCACCCACAGATAAAGGCGTTGATTTAATTCCGCCAAGTACTCGACGGTTTCTTCAGGCAGACAATCAGGTCGGGTACCGATGGCAATCCCGACAACCCCCGGCAAATTTACGACTTGTTCAAAGCGTTCCCGCAAGACGGCGACTGGCGCATGGGTATTCGTAAAATTTTGAAAATAAACGATATACTGTTGTACCTCCGGCCATTTTAGATGCATCTGTGCCACTTCTTTTTCAAATTGCAGCGGCAATGGTGCTTCCGGTGCGACAATCATATCACCGGAGCCTGAGACACTGCAAAAGGTGCAGCCGCCGTGAGCTACGGTGCCGTCTCGATTCGGGCAATCAAAACCAGCATCGATAGGGACTTTAAAAATTTTTCCGCCGAATTCTTGATGCAAAGCATGATTCCAAGTGTAGTAGCGTTTATTTTCTACAAAATTAGCAGTCTTCATGAGTTTCCTTCCTTACTTTTGTTTGCCAGAAAATTGCCAGACAAAACGCTGATGATCATATAGGGGATAGGTGAAAAAGAGCCAAGCTAAACCTAGCATGTAACCACCAAGAATATCGCTCGGGAAATGAACCCCTAAATAAATCCGACTAGCGCCAATTAGCAAAATGAGAATACCTAAAAGAATCTGCAATAGGCGAGTGATTTTTTTTCCTTCAAGAATGGTCGGCAAAATGAAAATTATGGTGCCATAAAGAATAACGCTCGTTACAGCATGGCCGCTGGGAAAGCTTAAGCTGGTTTCAGTTACCAAATGCTCTAGGGTTGGGCGTTGGCGGTTAAAAAATAATTTCAGCAGCGGGTTGGCGATGCCGGAAATTAAAATGAGATTGGCGGCCAGCCAAAGCGTCTGCAGATATTTTTTTCCACGAACAAGGACAAAAACAATTGCCAATGCTAAAATGATGACGGTAATGGCGTTCCCAAATTGGGTTATCCATAGAAAAAAAGAATTCAGATTGGGATAGTTACTGCGAACGATGGCCGTCACCGCATTGTCAAAGCCAGTCAGCCAAGTGGGGTAAAATCGAACAACATAGCCTAAAAAGGCGAAAATCAGCAGCGCAAAACTGCCTGCCAGTTGGTAATACATTTTATTTTTCATTTCTTTCCCTCGCTTTTCTACCGCATCATTATAGCACAGCTCGACGATTTCAAAATAAAATGACAAATGTTACGCCTAGATTAAACTTGTATTACTCGTCGACTAACTGTTTTAGAAGATTTCTAAATTTTATATAATGAATATGGAGACTGTTTATTATTTATAAGCACTTTAATTCATATAACTTAAAAGGGGGTTTGACACATTGGCTTACATATCTAGAAAATCATTATCTGTAGCAACGAAGAAAAAAGGCTTCGGCCCAGTTAAAAGAAGTGCCGCCATTTTAGGAACGGCTGTCATTTCTTGCTCCGTTGCGGTACCGCTAGTAATGCCAGCGGAAACAGCAGAAGCTACTGGGGTTACAGCAACTTCTAGCACAACAAATTTTATCAACTCAATCGCACCTCATGCGAAATCAGTTGCCGCGGCAAATGATTTATATGCGTCTGTTATGATGGCGCAAGCAATTTTGGAGAGCAGTTGGGGCAACAGTGCTTTAGCGAGCGCACCGAATTACAATTTATTTGGGATCAAAGGTTCCTATAATGGTCAAAGCGTGACCATGTCAACATCAGAATATTTGAATAATACTTGGGTGACGATTAACGCACAATTTCGTCGTTATCCATCCTACGCAGAATCATTCCAAGACAATGCCTATGTCTTGAAGAATACATCTTTTACTTCCGGCGTTTATTTCTATTCGGGAGCTTGGAAGAGCAATACTTCTTCTTATCAAGAGGCGACGGCTTATTTGACTGGACGTTACGCAACTGATCCAACTTATGCCAGCAAATTAAATCGTTTGATTGAGTTATACAATCTAACTCAATATGATACGGGCGGTTCTGGTGGCAGCACTGGCGGCTCACTAGGAGGCGGCGCTAGCTCCGGCGGTTCAAGTTCTTCTGGTTCGGGTTCTTCATCAGGCTCAACTGTTACTGGCCCGACTTATATAGTAAAATCTGGCGATACTTTATACCGCATCGCCTTGAGTTACGGCACAACAGTAGCCAACTTAAAGAGTTGGAATAATCTAAGCAGCGATATGATTTACGTCGGGCAAAGTTTAGTTGTCGGCAACACCGGCTCGTCTAACGAATCATCTTCAAACAATGGTTCTTCAAGCTCGAACAACTCAGACGATAGTTCTGCTATCGGCACTGAAACGGATAACAGCAGCGGCGGCTCGACAGTTACAGGAACCAGCTACTCTGTAAAATCTGGTGATACTTTATACCGCATTGCTTTAAATAATAATACGACAGTAGCAAATCTGAAGAGCTGGAATAATTTAACGAGCGACATGATTTATGTCGGTCAAAGTTTGATTGTTTCGACAACCAGCTCCGGCAGTTCAAATAATTCGAGTGGTTCAACTGGCTCGACAAATGATTCATCTTCAAGCACACCGTCAACGGGCGGCAGCTCGACAGTTTCCGGCACGACCTACACAGTAAAATCCGGTGATAATTTATATCGGATTGCCTTAAGCAATAATACGACGGTAGCGAATTTAAAGAGTTGGAATAATTTAACCAGCGATATGATTTACGTTGGCCAAAGCTTAGTCGTTTCAACTAGTGGTTCTGGTTCAACAAACAGCTCAGGCTCCACTTCAAATTCAAGTTCTGCTTCTTCTAGCAATAGCAGCTCCAGTACAGCCAATTCCGGCAGCGCTGCGGCAACTGGTTCTTATACAGTCAAAGCTGGCGACAATTTATACCGGATTGCATTAAACAATGGCACGACGGTGGCGAATTTGAAGAGCTTGAACAACTTGACTAGCGACAATATTTACGTTGGTCAGGTCTTAAAAGTTTCCGGCACAGCAGCAGCTAGTGCAAGTACAACAAAAGCAGCAGCAACAGCTTCCAGCACAACAGCGGCTAGTACAAGCACTGATGATACTAAGACAGATACAACTTACACAGTTAAAGCTGGTGACAATCTATACCGGATTGCATTGAACAATAAAACAACCGTCGCTAAACTGATGGAGTTGAATGACTTGAGCAGTGAAGCAATCACTGTTGGTCAAACTTTAATTGTGGCTGAAACTTATACAGTCAAAGCCGGCGACACGATGTATTCCATCGCCAAAAACAATAATTTATCGGTTGCAGAATTACAAGAGCTGAATAATTTGTCCAACGAGAACATTACAGTGGGACAAGTTTTGAAAATTGCTTAAACTATTTTTCAATTGCCAAGTAGAAATTTATTTGATAAGATACTATCAATTAATTGATACGCATCTATGAAGGATTAGTAAAAAATCTCGGACTTTTTAGAGAGTGCATGGCTGGTGAAAATGCACAGACGGAATTTTTGAACTCACCTTTTAGCATTTTTTCCGAAGCTCTTCAGTAAGAAAAAACGGTCTGGTCCGTTATGCCATCGAGAATTGAGAGCAATCTCAATCAAAATTAGGTGGTACCACGTAAACTATTACGTCCTATAAAAAGAGTCAGTGGCTCTTTTTATAGGATTTTTTTATTTTGCGCTGGGAATTGTGTCTAAGACCAAGAAATTTATTACATCAAAACGAATTAGGATGTCAGTTCTGCTTTTTGCAGAATTTAACTGCTAGCAGTATAGCAGAATGATATACGTATGAGGCTACTGACAAAATTAAGGAAAGATTTCCTTGGTGGACTTTGTTTGAAATCTCAGATTGTCAGCACGCATACGATTCGACTAATCGGATTTATTTGGTGAAGTCGAACTCGCAAATCAAACTAAATTTCTCTTGAGAAATTTATTACATTAAAACGAAATAGGATGTCAGTTCTGCTTTTTGCAGAATTTAACTGCTAGCAGTATAGCAGAATGATATACGTATGAAAATAAGACTAAATTTCTGTAAAGAAATTTATTACATTAAAACGAATTAGGAGGAAGTTTCATGAGTTACGATCACAAGCAGATTGAAAAGAAATGGCAAAAATATTGGGCGAAGCACAATGTTTTTAACACCCACGACGAGAGCGATATGCCGAAGTTTTATGCATTGGATATGTTTCCTTATCCATCTGGGCAAGGGTTACACGTTGGGCATCCAGAGGGCTACACAGCGACAGATATTTTGTCACGGATGAAACGGGCTCAAGGGTACAGTGTTTTACATCCAATGGGGTGGGATGCTTTTGGTCTGCCGGCGGAGCAATATGCACTAGATACAGGTAATGATCCCGCTGAGTTTACGAAAAAAAATATTGAAACTTTCCGTCGTCAAATTAATTCCTTAGGCTTTAGCTATGATTGGAATCGGGAAATTAACACCACTGATCCAGAATATTATAAATGGACCCAATGGATTTTTACCAAAATGTATGAAAAAGGCTTGGCCTATGAAGCTGAAGTTGCAGTGAATTGGGTGCCGGAATTAGGTACCGTGATTGCCAATGAAGAAGTGATTGATGGCAAAAGTGAGCGGGGCGGCTACGATGTTATCCGCAAACCAATGCGCCAATGGATGCTGAAAATTACGGCTTATGCGGACCGTTTACTAGATGATTTAGAAACAGTTGACTGGCCAGAAAGTATTAAAGAAATGCAGCGCAATTGGATTGGCCGTTCAGTCGGTGCCAATGTGGCTTTTAAAGTTGCTAACAGCGAGCATGACTTTACAGTATTTACTACAAGGCCGGATACTTTATTTGGTGCCACTTATGCTGTGTTAGCACCTGAGCTGAGCTTGGTACAAGAAATTACCACACCAGAACAAAAAGCGGCTGTCGATGCCTATATCGATGAAGCTTCAAAAAAATCAGATTTAAATCGTACTGATTTGGCTAAAGAAAAAACTGGAGTCTTCACGGGAGCTTATGCTATCAATCCAGTTAATGGCAAAGAAATTCCAATTTGGATTGCGGATTATGTGTTGGCTTCTTATGGAACAGGGGCCATCATGGCGGTACCTGCCCATGACGAACGAGATTATGAATTCGCCAAAGAATTTGGTTTGGATATTGTGCCAGTGCTTGAAGGCGGCGATGTAACGAAGGAAGCTTTTGTCGGCGATGGCCCACATATTAATTCTGATTTTCTAGATGGCTTAAATAAAGAAGATGCCATCGAAACAATTAATCAATGGCTGGAAGAAAAAAATGTCGGCAAAAAAGAAATCAGTTACCGTCTGCGGGACTGGTTGTTCTCCCGCCAACGCTATTGGGGTGAACCAATTCCAATTATTCATTGGGAAGACGGCACGACCACCGCTTTACCGGAAGAAGAATTGCCGTTGAAATTACCAAAGACTGATAATATTCAACCAAGCGGTACAGGTGAGTCGCCGTTAGCCAATATTAGCGAATGGATTAATGTGGTTGATCCAGAAACTGGTAAAAAAGGTCGTCGGGAGACTAACACGATGCCGCAATGGGCCGGTAGCTCGTGGTATTACCTGCGCTTTATCGATCCCCATAATAAATATGTTTTGGCTGACTATGATAAATTAGAACGCTGGCTGCCAGTTGATATTTATATCGGTGGGGCTGAACATGCTGTCTTGCATTTGCTTTATGTACGCTTCTGGCATAAATTCTTGTATGATATCGGTGTGGTGCCAACCAATGAGCCCTTCCAAAAATTATACAATCAAGGAATGATTCTCGGTCAAAGTTTCCGCGATAGCCGTGGAGCGTTAGTGCCAACCAATATGGTAGAGAAACGTGGCAATGACTGGGTTAATATTGAAACCGGTGAAGCATTGGAGGAAGCGCCCGCCAAAATGAGTAAATCATTGAAGAATGTTGTCAATCCTGATGATGTCATTGAAACATACGGTGCCGATACTTTGCGGATGTACGAAATGTTCATGGGACCATTGGATGCTTCAATTGCTTGGAGTGAAAATGGTTTAGAGGGCAGCCGCAAATTCTTGGACCGGGTTTGGCGTTTATTGGTGGACGAAAACAATAAAATGCGGGACCGCATCACCACCTTTAATGATGGAAAATTAACAAAGGTCTATCATCAAACGGTGAAAAAAGTTACTGAAGATTTTGAAAATCTGCATTTTAACACTGCGATTTCACAATTGATGGTTTTTGTAAATGAAGCCTATAAAACGGATGTCCTGCCTTTTGAATATGTCGAAGGCTTCGTCCAATTATTAGCGCCGATTGCTCCCCACATCAGTGAAGAATTGTGGGCCATCTTAGGCAATACAGAAGGCATTTCTTATGTGCCGTGGCCAATTTACAATCCCGCTGAACTGGTTGAAAATCAAGTTGAAGTTGTCTTCCAAGTCAACGGTAAAGTTCGTTCAAAAGCCGAAGTTTCCCGAGACATGGAGCAGGCGGCCCTCGAAGAAATTGCTTTGGCAGATGCTGTGATTCAAGAATATATTGAAGGTAAAACAGTGCGCAAAATTATTGTTGTGCCAAATAAATTAGTTAATATTGTAGCCAACTAGTGTAAAACTAAAAATACCCAGCTATCGAAACGAATCTGAAAGCCGCTGTGTTTTAAATGCAGCAGTTCAGATTGTGGATAGCATGGGTATTTTTATTTATTTTTAAAAAGTTTACCAGCTTTCTAATGGGAATTTTTTCCAAGTATTTTCAGCGATACAGACATACCAATAATTGTCATCCCAACAAAATTCCCCCTGTTGACCAACTTCAGTTGAGGAAGCGATGGTTCTTTTTTCGGCCAAACGAATAGTATCGCCTTCGACGTGCAGTGGGCTCGTCGGGGAAGAAGTGTTGATGCCGACATTGCTAGTCGAACGCTCTGCAAATAGTGGCGTACTTTTATATTCCCCAGCATCTGTATAATTAATTACCCGGAAATTTGAGCCAGCATCATTACCGGTCTCCTCACTGCCGTCAATGCCCACCGCAAATCTGCGGTCAGCATTTGTTGAATGGGTTCCGGAGCTGAATTTGACGGTCTGGTCGCTGCCGGTTTCGCCTTCGACATAAATGCCTTTGTTGGAGGCGACAAATTTTTCAGTTGTGCGGACATACATTTCGTCTAGCGGAACACCATAAGCATTCGGTTCATTAAAGGTTCCGTAAGGCATTTCTAAAACAGTTTGCAGCTGACCAGTTTCATCAGGAATTTCAAAGGAAGTATGGTTGTGCCAAGAAGGATTTTCCTCAGTGCTGTCATTAGCCTCCCCGTGACTGACCATCCAAAAAGTTGTCCGCGGTGACAGGTCGTCTCCTAAATAATCCTCCCGAAAAGCAATTGCGCCTTTTGCTTGCGAATCTTTTAAATCAATACGAATGACTTCGCCAAAATGAGCCGGCTCGCCGGACTCACTAGTCCTTTGTGCTTTCTGATAGGACTCCAATTGCAGCCGTCCAGTGCTGTCAAAACTGTTTAAGCCTCCCTCGTCAGTTGAGGGAATCAAAACAGTCGATGGCTCCTCACTGATTTTTGAAGTTGTTTCGGCCGTTGATGTCGTCTCGCAAGCAGTCAAAACCCCCACCGCTAACAAACCGATTGCTGATACCATGACTCTTTTTTTCATTTTAAACGCCCCTTTTTCATTCTTTGCCTAAAATGTTAGCGGAAGTAAAATCCTTATGCAAGATAATTGTAATAATTTTTTTGTGAATTTGAATTATTTTTTTACTAATTGTGAAAATCACATCTGAAAATAAGCTTGATATAAAGTTGAAATCCGGATTAAAATCTTATTTTGCTAGAATGAAACAGCCTGGTTATCGTTTTCATGGAGAGAATCTACTTTATAAAACGGTTAGGCTAGCTTTTATAAAAGACTTTTAACAAAGTTGAGGAAGTCTTTTATTTTTCCTTTATTTTTAGTATAGTAAAGACTTGATAAGCGTGTGAGTTTTTACACGAATGCTGCAGTTAATCAAGAAAGTTGGTACCTGAATCTATGGAAACTTCAAACCGACCCCTAACTAACCAGGAGAAGATGGCCCGCGGCTCTGCCTGGATGACCATCAGTAATATTACTTCGCGGTTGCTAGGCGCCATTTATATTATCCCTTGGATTGCCATGATGGGGGAAAATGGCAATGCTGCCAATGGCCTTTTCAATATGGGTTATAATTTTTACGCTTTATTTTTAATGATTTCTTCAGCGGGGATTCCTTCGGCGATTGCCAAGCAGACCGCCCATTATAATTCACTAAATGAATACGGAGTCAGTCGCCGGCTTTTTTATAAAGCCTTGAAGGTGATGGCGATTTTCGGAGTTGTTGCTGGTGGTTTGATGTATCTGGCTTCTCCTTTGCTAGCCGATTTATCTGGTGGCGGTGAGGAATTAATTCCGGCGCTGCATTCCTTAAGTGCAGCCGTGATTATTTTTCCGGTGATGGCGGTTATCCGGGGCTTTTTCCAAGGAAATCAAGATATGTTTCCTTTTGCTCTCTCGCAAATTGTTGAACAAATTGCCCGCGTGTTTTACATGCTGCTGGCAACATTCATCATTATGCAGGTGATGAATGGTAATTATTTAGATGCGGTGACGCAATCAACCTTTGCCGCTTTTGTCGGCATGATTGGGAGCTTTGCTGTGCTGCTGTACTTTTTACAACGGCAAAAAATTACTTTGGATGTTTACGTTGAACACAGTGAAAATCAGCTTTCAATTTCTGAGAACTCACTGTTGGTGCAAACAATTAAACAGGCGGTGCCATTTATTGTCGCCGGTTCTGGGATTACAATTTTTAAATTGGTGGACCAAGGGACCTTTATTCGGTTTATGGGGATGCTGACGGATTACAGTCAAAAGGAATTAATCAGTCTTTTTTCTATCTTCAGTGCCAATCCTGATAAGCTGACGATGGTGGTAATTGCTTTGGCGACTTCGCTGGCTTTAGCGAGTCTGCCGCTGATTACCGAATCCTTCACTTTAAAAAGTCATCATGAGTTGGCCAAATTAGTGAGTAATAATTTTCAGCTCTTTGCCTTTGTGATGTTCCCTTCAACATTAGGAATGATCGCCCTAGCATATCCGTTAAATACATTATTTTATTCACCAGACCCGTTAGGTAGCAATGTTTTAATTGAAGCCAGCATCGTCGGCTTGGTTTTAGGTTTGTACACGATGGTTTCTTCAATGCTTCAGGGTTTGTATGAAAATAAATTGACGGTTAAATATTTACTCTATGGTTTGCTGGTCAAAGTGATTTTGCAAATTCCAATGATTTGGCTCTTTGAAGTTTACGGTCCGCTAATTGCGACGTTTGCCGGCTTTGCTGTCACCTGTTACTTTATTGTTAAAAAAATTCATGAAGTGACCCGCTTCAATCGCCTGCTGACGCTCCGGCGGATGACCTTGATTACGATTTTCACTGCTATCATGACAATTGCCGTGATGATTGTTAAACACCTGACATATTTGGTGCTCGACCCAAGCAGCAAGATGCAAAGTTTAGTCATTATTTTAATCGTAGCAGCGGTTGGTGCCGCCCTATATGGTTATATGGCTCTCGCCAGCGGTTTAGCAGAAAAATTATTAGGCCGCAACACCGTTTCTGGTTTGAAACGACGCCTGCACATTAAATAAATGTTTGAACCAGCCTTGAATTTAAGGCTGGTTTTTTCACGGAAAAAGGAACAAATAGTTTCGCTTTTTTTCTGCAACAGTTTTCTTTGTCATACTATTTCTTGTAACAAAGAAAAGTTGTTTCCTTTGAATTGGTTAAGGGAGCTAAAAAATGGAGGATGAAAGTTATGAATACAAAAGGGATTATGAGTTTTTATTTTATTGCGGGGATTGGTTGCGGCGGTTTTACAATTTTATTGTTTTGGCGAATTTTACAAAACTTAGCGACTGTGGCGATGACGGAAATTGCTTTAGCCTTTCTATTTCTCATTGTATCCGGCTTAGCGATGATCCAATTTAAAATGGTCAGCGGTCAACTACCAAAGGCTAAGGTTCAAGAAAATTAATAAAAACTCGTGGGGTAATCTGGCGGAAGTTAAAGCGCCTTGCAAAATTAGACGAAAATCTAACTTTTGCAAAGCACTGGAATCAGCCAATTGCTCCACGAGTTTTTTATTTAATCCGATAAGTCTTCAATAAAATGAGTGGGGTATTTCTCCCAATAGCCTTGATAAGTTTGGCTGCTATCTGAAAAATTCAATTGATACAGACGAAATATAACTAAAGTATTTTTAGGCTGACACAGTTCTTGATAGGAATATTGATAGCTCATACCCAGCTTTTGCATAACTTTGCCGCTGGCGGGATTTTCAACATCATGAGTCGCAGTAATAAACGGAAGCTTACTTTCTTGAAGATAAGCGATGGCCTTTTGCGCAGCCTCAGTCACGATTCCTTGATTCCAAAACTCGCGGCGTAACCCGTAGCCAAAATCGTGGGCGTCCTCAGCACTCAAAGTGAGATAGCCGATGGGTAAATTGTTCTCCTTCAAGCAAATGGCCCAATAAATTCCCGTAGGCTGTTGCATCTGGGGCAAAATTTTTTCTTGATAAAAATTTTCTGCTTCCGTCAAATCCTGCAAAGGAAACCAAGGGAGAAAACGATTCACTACCGGATCTTCCATGATTTGTAATAAAGCCTGTAAATCGGCTTGATCAGCAGAAAAATTGCGGAGAATTAATCTTTCAGTTTCCAACATAATCTGGTCCTCGTTTCAAAATAATTTCCTTTAGTTTACCAAAAAAAACTTGTGTTGACGGTTAATTTTTTTACAAAATGTTTCACGTGAAAACAATTTAGACGGAATAAAAAGTTTCAGCAGATTAAATTGTGGTATACTGCAAAATTATACAGACCGTTTCTTTTGCCGGTAAATGCTGGCTGCTGAAACACAGCAAGAAAGGATTTAGATGGATGCGTTTAGATAAATTTTTGGCTGCGGCGAATTTTGGCAGCCGTAAAGAAGTCAAGCAGCTGATAAAACAAAAGCAGGTAGCCGTTGACGGAAAAGTAGTGACCAGCGACAAGCTGCAGGTCTCTGAGGAAAATCAAATTACTGTTTCCGGCGAGCAGGTCCATTACCAAGAATATTATTATTATCTATTGAATAAACCTGCCGGCGTAATTTCGGCCACGGAGGACCCGGTCCATAAAACGGTTTTGGATTTATTAGGCAGTCAGCGGCGCAAGGATTTATTTCCGGTTGGGCGTCTGGACAAAGACACCGAGGGGCTGTTGCTGATTACCAATGATGGTCAACTGAGCCATGAGCTTTTGTCACCGAAAAAACATGTGGAGAAAGAATATTTTGCTAAGGTAGCCGGTCAGATGACAGCGGCGGATGTTGCAAGTTTTCAAGCGGGAATTACTCTGAAAAATGAAGGACAGCTGCAGCCGGCGGATTTAAAAATCTTGGCTGTCAATCAAGAGGCGGACACTTCCGAAATTTCTTTGGTCATACATGAGGGGAAATTTCATCAGGTCAAGCGGATGGTTCACGCCGTTGGCAAAGAGGTGACTTATTTACAGAGAACCAGAATGGGCAGTTTGGTTTTGGACCCGAACCTAGCTCTCGGTGAATTTCGTGAATTAACGGACAAAGAATTAACAGAGCTACAAAACTTTACTAAAGAATCAAACTAGGTTTTATTGAGAACCAAGCAAAAGGAAAAATTTGTTTGACTAGTGGTGATTTTTTGGTAAAAGAGCCGTTACCATTAGCTACTTTTTTCGATAATTTTTTTAAAACGTGTATCCAGCAATGACAATCCTAAATATAAAATTTTGTTTCTCTTACGGGACTATTTTTCCGAATTTCAAATTATGTTATCATTAATTTAATGAAAAATTCTGAAGAAAAGTTAAAAAAGGGGTGGCGTGATGAGTGGTGAAGTAAGTTGTTGGGAAGTTTTGGGAATCAGTGAAACAAGCAATCAGCGGGCAATAAAAAAAGCTTATGCTAAATTATTGAAAAGTCTTGATTTGGAAAGTCAGGTTAGCGAGTTTCAGAAATTAAAAAGAACGTTAGATGAAGCCCTCGTCTTGGCAAAGGCAGCCGCTAGTGACGATGAAGTGACGGCATCAACGGCGGAAAATTTTTTTGACGACTTGGTGATTTCTGAGACCACTAGCGAGACAGAGGAGCCTGAAATTTCTCATGAGAGTTATGGCGAAAAGTCAGAATTACATCCGCCGTTTTCCCAGCGCTTCTTAGCTTTGTTAAATCAAAAAGCCTATTTTGCAGATTTAGCTGCTTGGAGAGAGTTGTTAGAGACAAACGATGCGGCCAGCATTGAAGACATGATGGCCAAACAGGAATTGCTATTAAATTTTTTGGGTCAAAATTTTATGCTGCTGTCCCATGAAATTCGGCTTTATCTGATTGATTATTGTCAAGCGGAGGATCAAAATAGCCTGTCAACGATTCCTCAAGGGATGCTGACCTTCATCAAAGAGTATCCAGATTTTGGTTTTGATTTTTGGCAGGAGATTGTGCCAGAGTATCGAGAAACTTATTTCTCTCAACGGGATCAAGTTTTTCAATTGATCTCTTCTAAAGTGCCGTTGGCGGCTTTGTCAGCACGGGTTCAGTCCTGTCTAGATATTTATGAAGGTGACTCGCTGGTGTATCTTTTAGCAGCTTATCTTTTTGTGCTGGATGATTTCCGCCTGCAAAATGGCGCAAACTTAAATCAACTGCAACTATTGCTTTCTAAAGGAAATGACGACCATCAATGGCGTTATTTGAAAGATTATTTGCTCTTTGTGATGGAGGCCCGCTCGCAGGGAACAGCAGCCCGAGCCAGTCTTTTAGAAAAAGCCGACTTCTTTTATCAAACACCGCCAAAGGAAGTACCGTTAGCAGTTTACCGCCTAACGAGTGGCTACGTGGCTTTTTTGCTCTCCAATCATGAAGAAGCCCGCAAATGCTGGTACGCCTATGAAAATACCTACCGCTTATGTTTAAATCCACGGGAGCGGGAATTTATTAAGCCAGTTGCTACGAAAAATGCTGTGGCAAATACCAATAATGCAGCGGAAACATCATCAAATAAAAGTAATTGGACATGGGGAATTGTTTTGGCTGTGATTATTATCCGGTTGCTTTCAAGAATGTTTTAATAGTAAGTTGCTGTGATTAAGTGGCCTTCGTGCAAGCCAAAAATTTTTTTGATTTGATTGACTTTCAATGTGCCTTCGCTATAATGAATGCATCGTTTAGAAAGTCATTTTGTAGTTTGAGTTGATTGGAAATTTTTGATAGCCAAAGCTGAATGAACAGACCTAGGTCTAATCACCGATTTGATTCGACTTAGGTTTTTTTGTTTTTCTGTAGCGAATAGGATATTATTCCCAATAATGTGGAAGAATTTGCTACACTTACATAAAAGGAGTTATTTTAGGAGGTTGACATCTTGTCTACTGTGAAAAAGAAATTATCGCTAGCCGGTTTGTTGGTGGCGATGGGAGTTGTTTATGGCGATATCGGGACCAGTCCCCTCTATGTAATGAAGGCGCTGGTGGAGGACAATGGCGGCATTGCCAATATTGATTCCGATTATATTATCGGTTGTGTGTCGTTAGTTTTTTGGACACTGACCCTGCTGACTACCGTCAAATATGTGATGATTGCCTTAAATGCGGATAATCACGGCGAGGGTGGGATTTTTTCCTTGTATACCTTGGTGCGGAAAAAAAGCAAATATTTAATTATTCCTGCGATGATTGGCGGCGCTGCGCTGCTGGCTGACGGTGTGTTGACACCGGCCGTAACGATTACCACAGCGATTGAAGGGCTGCGGGGATTGCAGCCATTTCTAGATAAATTTGGTTATGACCAAAATATTATTGTGATTATTACCCTAGTTATTATTTTGATTTTATTTTCAATTCAGCGTTTCGGGACAGAATTTGTCGGCAAGGCGTTTGGGCCGATTATGTTTTTGTGGTTTACCTTTATCGGTGTGGTGGGGCTGATGTATTTCAGCCAAGACTTCACCTTGATTCGGGCGCTAAATCCTTATTACGCCTTTCGTTTGCTCTTTAGCCCGGAAAATAAAATGGGCATTTTTATCCTCGGCAATGTTTTCTTGGCAACAACCGGGGCGGAGGCACTTTATTCTGATTTGGGGCACGTTGGTAAAACCAATATCCGCATCAGCTGGCCTTATGTAAAAATTTGTCTGCTGTTGAGTTATTTTGGGCAAGCGGCGTGGCTGATTAATATGCAAAATGATACCAGCCTGCAAAGTATTGAAAGCTTGAATCCTTTTTTCCAAATGATGCCCGGAGCTTTGCGGGTCGTCGGGGTGGTCTTTGCGACAATCGCTGCCATCATCGCATCACAAGCACTGATTTCCGGTTCCTTTACATTGGTTTCAGAGGCAATTAAATTAAAATTACTGCCCCGTTTGAAAATTTTATATCCCGGCAATAGTATCGGTCAAATGTATATTCCCGCGGTCAATTTAATTTTATGGGTGGCCTGTTCGCTAATTGTCATTACCTTTAGAACCTCAACCCACATGGAAGCGGCATACGGACTATCGATTACCGTGACGATGTTAATGACGACGATTCTCTTGTATTTTTATTTGATTCAAAAGGGCACCAATCCGATTTTTGCCCATCTGGTGACCTTGTTCTTCGGCTTGATTGAGAGTGTCTTTTTCATTTCCAGCGTAACGAAATTTTTCCACGGTGGTTATGTGGCGGTGGCGATGGCATTGGTAATTCTTTCGATCATGTTTATTTGGGAACGCAGTAATATTATCCAGCAAAACGCAGTTGATGAAGTCGATATTAAAGATTATTTGCCGCAGATTAAAAGTCTGCGGGAAGACCATGATTTGGATTTATATCAAACCAATGTAGTCTTTTTAGTGCCGCAGTTGGAGGGCGATAATATCGACAAGCGCTACATGTATTCGATTTTAGATAAACGGCCAAAACGAGCGAAGGTGTATTGGTTTGTGAATGTCGAGGTAACAGACGAGCCTTATACGAAGGAATATTCTGTAGATATGATGGGGACAGATTATATTGTCAAATTGAAACTCTATTTAGGCTTCCGCATTTCACAAAATATTAATCTCTATCTACGACAAGTCATCACAGAGTTAATGGCTCAAGGACGTCTGCCGATGCAGCCGCAAAAATATACGATCACGCCGGGGCGCATCGTCGGGGATTTCCGTTTTATTTTAATTACAGAGGAACTCTCCAACATGACCAATATCGACACTTGGTCCCGCCAAATTATCCAAGCAAAACTCTTTATCAAGCGCCACACGATGACACCGGAGAGCTGGTTTGGTTTAGTTTATTCCGATGTAACTTATGAAACTGTGCCGTTGTCCATTGGCACCACCCGCCGTTCGATTTTATTGGAGCGGAAGGATGGTAAATCTGAAAAAGAATAATTTGCTCGAACCAATTTTTTAAAACTAAAAGGCGCCTCTACCGCTAAACTGAGTAATCAGTTTAGCGGTAGAGGCGCCTTTTTTTATTTTATTTCTTGTTCTAATGACAATTGCTGCTGAGCATCCAATTGTCGCAGCTTCTTAATCGCTTTGAAGAAGGAGAAGAGCAAAATGACTACGGAGCCAATCCAAGCTAGTGGAGAGGCCGCAGCTGCTCCGGCGTAACCAAAGAGAGAAGTTAGTACCAAGGCTGCCAAAGAGCGCATAATCAACTCCATAATGCCGGCAATCGTCGGCACAACACTTTGACCCAAACCCTGCAGTGTGTAACGGACAATAAATAAAGTTGCCAATACCCAATACAGTGAACCGTTGATGATAAAATAAATTTGCGCTAAATCAAACACTTCGATATCTGATTGAGGGACAAAGAGTCCAACTAAGGTTCGTCCGAAAATAATAATCAAAGCACCAGCTAAAATACTGAAACTGCCGCTGAGAATTAAGGTTTGTTTGGCGCCGGTTAAGATGCGGCCGTATTTTTTGGCACCATAATTTTGGGCAGTGAAAGTTGCCATGGCTACCCCGAAGGACATCATCGGTTGCATCGAAATTTGATCAATTCGACTAGCGGCCGCTTGAGCCGCTACCTCTTTTGTGCCTAAACTATTAAGCGCACTTTGCAAAATTACTGCGCCAATGGCAATAATTGAAGACTGAAAGCCCATCGGCAAAGCAACATTTAAATGTTCCCGGAAATCCTGTTTGCTCAACTGAAAATCTTTACGTCGCAATTGCAGGTTAGGAATTTTTCGTTTGATATAAATCAAACAGCCGAGACTAGCGGCTAGCTGCGCAATCACCGTCGCGTAACCGGCACCGGCAACCCCCATGTGAAAAGTCGTGATAAAGACGATGTCCAGCACGACGTTGATAATCACCGCCACAATCAAGAAAACCAGGGGCGTGCGGCTGTCGCCTAAAGCCCGCAACATATTTGATAGTAAATTATAGGCCATCGCTGCAAAAATTCCGCCGAGAATCACTTGAATAAATTCTTGCGACTGGTCGATAATTTCCGCTGGTGTTTGCATCAAAATCAATAATGGCCTGAGAAAAATCAGACTTAAAGCGGTCAAAATTATTGTGACAATTAAGCTGATGATAATGCTAGTGGCAAAGCTGCGCTTCACCCCCCGCAAATCTTGGGCGCCGTATCGCTGGGCCGTAATAATCGCTAGCCCAGAAGTCATCCCCTGGGCAAAGCCGATAATCAGAAAACTGATACTGCCGGTGGCCCCAACAGCAGCTAAAGAATTGGTTCCCAAAGTCTGGCCCACGATAATCATGTCCACCATATTGTAAAATTGCTGAAAAATATTTCCTATCAATAAAGGAATTGTAAATAGAAAAATTAATTTAATCGGTGTTCCCGTCGTTAAGTCCCGCATCTTTTTTCCCCGTAATTTTTATTTTTGCAACTAGAATACTAGCATAATAGCTAAACATTTCAAGACAGTAGTCCAAACTTTTTGAAAGAATTTTCAAAAAATAACCAAAAATTTTTTTTATAAAAATTGTCAAAATTTCCCAGCAAAATAAAAATATTGGGAAAAACCAAAAAAAGCGGGGAAATATTTTCCGCCGCTCATTGGTTTATCAGTTGCTATTTAGTTTTGACTTAGCGCTGTTTAATTTCTCTTGGCAGCAGAATTGTTTCCCGGGTGCCATCGTCATAAGCCTGCACTTCTGAAGGCAAACCATCTACATATCTAAAAGGTAAGTCGACAGTCATATCTACATCGGTTTCTGCTTCGGTGTAACCCATTGTCACCGAGCCTTTATTGTCCATAATGGTAAAGGATAATAAGTTGTTTAAAGGAAAAACTCCTTTTAAATTAAAATCAATAATATACCAGACACTATCAATCAGTTCTCCGGGCATACTAGAGACAACTCCAACAGAGGCATAGCGGCTGCGGTTATTGTCAAAGGCTTCAAACATAGTCAATTCCTCCCTCGTTTGAAAAGTATTGAGAAAGTTCCTCAATTGATTGTGTTAATCATAATCAATGGCCTTTGAAATTGCAATCAAAGCGCTTTGGCGAAACCGCTGACAAAAAAATATATTTCAAAAAAAAACAACTTTGCATTTTCGCAAAGTTGTTTAGTCTTTAAAAATTATTCAGCATCTTCACCAATTACTTCTGGTTCAGCGGCTGCTTCAGTTGTTTCTGGTTCGTCGTTGACAATTGTTTCCACGACTGCTGCAATTTGTTCTTCAGCAGGAGTGACAACAGTGTAGTCAGCGTGTTTAGGTAGATCAGCTACTGAGATAGAGTCGCCGATTTCTAAAGCAGTGACATCGACTTCAACACGTTCAGGTAATTTATCCGGAGTTGCAGAAACCACAACAGTGTATAAGTTTTGAGCTAAAGTACCGCCAGCTTTCACACCAGCTGCTTCGCCGATTAAGGAAACTTCGGCTTCAACTTCTGTTTCTTCTTTCATGTTTACGGCTAAAAATTCAATGTGTTTGATTTTGCCGTTGAAGGTATCTAATTGTGTGCTGTGAACGAGTGAATTAACTTTTTGACCTTTGACATTCATTTCAAAAACGGCATTAGCACCATTTTGACGCAACAATTTTTCTAAGCTTGCTGAGTCAACAGAGATAGGTGTGCTTTCGATTTGATAGCCATAAACAACTGCAGGAATGCGGCCTTCATGACGTAATCTGTTTCTTTCTGAACGGGGACGAACTGCTCTTTCTTGAACTTCCAATGATACTGACATAACTTACTTCCTCCTTAAAAATTGACTGTCTAGTTTTTGACAGATTTTATTTAAGTGAATTGTTTCAGTTATTCTCTTGCACGTGAAGTGTGGTTGGCGTACAATTACGCAAAGAGGCAATTGTGTAAAATACACAACTGCCCCTTGAAAGTTTGAGTTCAACTTTTCTCCACCAGGTCATTACGCTGTGTTGAGAAACTATATTCACTTTACGTATTTAACCGTACCCCTTATTTAGCAAACAGTCAAGGGATACGCTAATTATTAAAGATTTTCAAAAGAAATAGGTTTTACTAATGCGTTTAGATAAATTAATTGAGATAGTTGAGAGAGCTTCCCGCACCGAGATTAAACGACTGCTAAAAAGTCGTCAGGTGTTAATCGATGGGAAGCCTGAACTAAATGGCAACCGCAATGTTGATAGCCAACTTCATCGAATTGAAGTGGCGGGGAAACCTGTGTGGACCAATCATGTTTACTATTTAATGAATAAGCCTGCCGGGATTGTCACGGCAGTTTCTGATATAAATAAAAAAACGGTCATAGATTTGCTTGCGCCAGATGATTATCGACGGGAGATTTTCCCAGTAGGACGCTTAGATCGTGATACTGAAGGATTGGTTTTTTTAACCGACAACGGTCCTTTAGGCTATGCTTTAGCTCAAGCAAAATTTCAAGTAGCTAAAGTCTATGAAGCTGTAATAAACGAAGAAGTGACACAGGCAGATGTCACCGCCTTTTTTGAGGGGATTATTTTTTTAGATGGCACAAGATGTCGTCCTGCCCAATTAGAAATTTTAAGTGCAGCCTTGGGGGAAAGCCGAATTCGCTTAACCATTGATGAAGGCAAGTACCATCAAGTAAAGAAAATGTTTTTAGCCCGTGGCAAAAAAGTCACTTATTTGAAGCGGCTTCAACTAGGCCCTTTACTCTTAGATAACAATTTAGCGCCAGGCGAATATCGCAGCCTAACCTTACTAGAATTACAACATTTGCGGTCTTTCTTTTAAACTTACGAATTCCTAAAGGAGACCACCAAATATGCGCTATAATACATTACTATTCGACGTAGATGATACTTTATTAGATTTCCAAGCAACTGAAAAGCAAGCACTGACAAAATTATTTGCAACCGAGGGACTGACCCTGTCTCCGGATTTAGAAGAACAATATAAAACTATGAACCACGGATTGTGGGCGGCCTTTGAACGGGGTGAAAAAACTCGTGATGAAGTCGTTAATCAACGCTTCGGTATCTTTTTTGAAGCCTTAGGGGTAAGAGTCGACAGCATTGATTTAGAAAATCGTTACCGAAAATTTTTAGAAGAAGGTCATGATTTATTAGGCAACAGTTATCAAATTGTGGCGGATTTGAGTACAAAAGCGGACCTTTATGTGGTGACTAACGGCGTGTCACAAACCCAGTACCGCCGCTTAACCGATGCAAAATTATTACCATTTTTTAAAGAGATTTTTGTTTCAGAGGATACAGGCTATCAAAAACCCATGAAGGAATACTTTGATTACGTCTTTGCCCGAATTCCTAATTTAGATAAAAGCGACACCGTGATTATCGGCGACTCCTTGAGTTCTGATATCAAAGGGGGCATTGTGGCGGGCATTGACACGATTTGGCTCAACAGCAAATCCGAACAGGCCGGCAATGAAATTCACCCGACCTACACGATTAACCAGCTTGAAAGTATTTACCGAATTTTAGAAAATTAATGCTGTAGCAAGTAGTATTTCTGAAGATTTTCGCTATAATAAATCTAGCGAAAAATTCAGCGAAAGAGGTATTGAAATAAATGGCAAAGTCCAAACCGATTATTATTGGCGTCACCGGCGGCTCAGGTAGCGGCAAAACCAGCGTCAGCCGCTCGATTTATAATAATTTTCCCGACCATTCGATTATGATGTTGGAGCAGGATTCCTATTATAAAGATCAGAGTCACTTAGCGTTTGAGGAACGTTTGAAAACCAATTACGACCATCCTTTTGCCTTCGATACAGATTTATTAATAGAGCATTTAAGCAAACTGCTAAACTATCAAACGATTGAAAAGCCGGTCTATGACTATGTGAACCACACCCGCAGTCACGAAGTAATTATTCAAGAGCCGAAGGAAGTTATTATTTTAGAAGGTATTTTAATTTTAGAAGATGAACGCCTGCGGGATTTGATGGATATTAAATTATACGTGGACACGGATGATGATATTCGGATTATTCGCCGGATTAAAAGAGATATGGATGAGCGGGGGCGGACGTTAGACTCGGTTATCGAGCAATATCTCTCCGTGGTGAAGCCGATGTATCACATGTTTATTGAGCCAACCAAGCGCTACGCTGACGTGATTGTGCCCGAAGGCGGCGAAAATGCGGTGGCGATTGATTTAATCAATACCAAAGTAGAAAAAGTTTTAAATGAACATCTCCGGGAAGGAGCGAAATAAATGATTCGCTACGGCATTTTAAGCACTGCTCAAGTGGTTCCACGCTTTGTAGCGGGGGTCAAAGAGGTGCCGGATTGCGAGGTCTACGCCATCGCCTCAAGAAGCTTGGCGCCAGCTGAAAAAATGGCTCAGGAATTAGAGATTCCCCACGCCTATGGCAGCTATCAAGCTCTTTGCCAAGACGAGCAAGTCGATATCGTTTACATTGCTACTTACAATCAAGGGCATTATCCCGCAGCAAAACTGGCTTTAGAAAATAATAAGCCGGTTTTATTAGAGAAGCCTTTTACTTTGACAAGTGCTGAAGCAGAGGAACTCTTTGTTTTGGCTGAAGAAAAAAACTTATTTTTAATGGAAGCCCAGAAGGCGGTCTTTTTGCCGACCGCAAAATTAATCAAAGAATTTATCGCCTCTGGAAAATTAGGAAGGCTGCACTGGATTCAATCCAAAACCGCCTATCCTAATATCGACCATGTCAGCTGGTTTCGTTCGTTAGCAGCCGGTGGTGGAGCCTTACACGGTGCGGGTTTTTATCCATTGGAGTATTTGCAATATATTATGGACCAGCCGATTACGGCCTTTAGCGGCAACGCCGTTTTCCCTAAAGAGCAATCCGACAGCCAGTTTAATTTGACGCTGACCTTTGGCGAGCAGCTGCTGGCAAATATTTTTATCACAGTCGATTTTGCGACAGATAATCAAATGGTCATTCACGGCGATTTAGGCCGGATAGAAATAAGTGATTTTTGGAAAACGAAAACGGCGAAAATAATTTATAATTCTGGCGAGACAGCATTGCTCACCAGTGACTTCACTAGCGAATTTGCCTTTGAAGTGGCCCATGTCAACCACTGTTTGACAGAAGGTTATTTGACGAGCCCACTGATGACCAAAGACATCACCTTAACGACAGTTAAAATGGTGGAAAGCTTGTACCATCAGTGGTTATCTAAGTAGGAGGCAGGATTATGCTAGTAAAAAAAAGAATTCAAACACCGGCGGAGCTAGCGCAGTTGCTGCCGGAATTACAAGAAATTTGGCAAGAAGTCTTTACGCCAATTATCGGTGCTGAGCAGGTAACTTATATGTTGCAAACTTATCAGTCTGAAGAAAATATTTTAGCTGAAATTGCCAGAGGTGTTGAATATTACTTATTATTCAACCAAGAAAAAGTCGTCGGCTACACAGCTTTTGATTTTCAAGGGGAGCAGTTATATCTTAGTAAGATTTATTTGAAGGCTGCTTCTCGCGGGCAAGGTTTGTCCTCTGAATTATTTGCATGGTATGAAGAGGTGGCTAGAAAAGCCGGTATTAAAAAATTATACTTGCGGGTCAATCAGCACAACCAGCAAGCTGTTGCGGTCTATCAGCATAAAGGCTTTCAATTAATCAAGACGCAGGTGGATGAAATTGGCGCCGGTTTTGTAATGGAAGATTATATTTTCGAAAAAAACCTAGATTAGTAGGGCTATTTGTGTTACAGTCTATCTTATGCGACGAGTCGAGTAAGCTATGGCAAATTTTTGTAAGACATTAGTCTTGTTTAATTTGTCCCAAAATAGCGAATTGACAGCAGGAGTACAAGTCTTTTGACAGCTGCCGGATTGCAGCCGTACTGGACAGGGAATTTTGTGGAGAAAGAACTGTCTAAAGTTTTGCTGATTCATCTCAGGAAAATTTTATTGCGGGAACACAACTGCCTTTTTCGGTGGTTGTGTTTTTTTGTTTCAGATAAATTAGTGACTGCAAAAATTTTTGATGGCTCTGTCGACTTTTTCTGATTTTTTACAGAAAATGATTTTTGTTTAGTACTATTTTTTATCCCCTAAAAATAAAATTTAATTGAATCATCAGTTTTGGGATTATCAAAAATATTCAAAACTTTATTAAAAAAATTGAGGATAAAAATTAAAAATAATTATATCGTGTTATTTAATTTATTAAAGACATGTTTTTTTATTTGAGAAAATTACTACTTATAAGAGGTGACATATGCAAATTTTTATCGATGGCGATGGATCGCCGGTCAAAGATGATGTGATTGAGCTGGCGGGGCAGGCAGGCTTTTTAGTGACGATTGTCACCAGCGTCGATCACTATACTGAAAAAAAATATCCGGCTTTTGTCTCGTTCGTCTATGTTGACAAAGGTTTGGATTCAGCGGATTTCAAAATTGTCGGCTTGATTCAAAAAGGCGATCTCTTAATCACTCAAGATTACGGCTTGGCCTCACTGGTTTTAGGCAAAGGCGTTCGTGTCTTACACCAAACCGGTCTGGAATTCACCCAGCAAAATATTGAAAATATGTTAGAGGCCCGCTATTATGGTGCAAAGGTCCGTCAAGCAGGCGGCCGCACAAAAGGCCCCAAGCCTTACAGCAAAGAAGACCGCCAACACTTCCGCCAAGCTCTGTCAAATATTTTACTCTCAGAGCAATAAATTTCTCTGAAGCAGAAAAACTTTTATGGTAGAATATGGTGAACTTAAGCAGATTCAAAGTTAAAAATTGAATCGAGACTGGAGGAAATCTCGTTTTGAAAATTTATTTACTATATGGAGGCAAAAGTGCCGAGCATGATGTCTCAATCATGTCCGCTTTTTCAGTACTCAACGCAATTTATTTTAATTATTATCAAGTGCAGCTGGTGATGATTACCAAGCAGGGCCAATGGTTGAAGGGTCCTTTATTAACAGAAGCGCCTGAAACGGCAGCTGAATTGGACTTGGTTACGTTGGATAAAGGCGAAGA
Source organism: Enterococcus sp. LJL90 (assembly GCF_056924355.1). Classification (NCBI taxonomy): domain Bacteria; kingdom Bacillati; phylum Bacillota; class Bacilli; order Lactobacillales; family Enterococcaceae; genus Enterococcus; species Enterococcus sp. LJL90. The sequence continues at coordinate 64,044 of NZ_JBXPBQ010000001.1, forward strand.
AATAAATCCTGGTATGATTAAAGATGAGAATGGAATTGTCTTTCCAGTTCTCCACGGTCCAAACGGCGAAGACGGAACGATTCAAGGCTTTTTGGAAACCTTGAACATGCCGTATATTGGTGCCGGTGTGATGACGAGCGCCACGGCGATGGATAAAATTATGACCAAATATGTTCTGCAGGCGGCGGGAATTCCTCAAGTTCCTTATGTTTCAGTATTGGCTTCTCAATGGAAGGAAAATCCTAAGCAGGTATTTGATGAATGTGAAGGAGCTTTGTTGTACCCAATGTTTATTAAGCCAGCCAATCTAGGCTCTAGCGTCGGCATTTCAAAGGCGGAAAATCGTCAAGAATTACAAAAAGGTTTATTGGCGGCTTATCAATACGATTCCCGCGTTATCGTCGAGCAGGGAATTGAAGCCCGTGAAATTGAAGTAGCTATTTTAGGGAATGAAGATGTGCGCACCACTTTGCCGGGGGAAATTGTAAAAGATGTGGCCTTTTATGATTATGATTCAAAATACATCGATAATAAAATTGAGATGGCGATTCCCGCTCAGGTGCCGCCGGAAGTTGCTGCTAAAGCCCGCTCATATGCAGAAAAAGCTTATGTGATGCTAGGCGGCGCTGGTTTAAGCCGCTGCGACTTTTTCTTAACGGCCCAAAACGAATTATTTTTAAATGAATTAAATACGATGCCCGGCTTCACCCAATTCAGCATGTATCCTTTGCTGTGGGAAAATATGGGAATCAAATACAGCGATTTAATTGAAGAGCTGATTCAATTAGGCTTAAATCGTTTTAAACAGCGGCAGAATTTTTTTGAATAAGTAACGGGAAGCGAAAAAGACAAAAAAATATCTCAGCAGATTTGCATTTATAAGCAAAGAGCTGTAATGTTTTCTTGAGCTTAATGCCAACCGTAACTGAATTTTTCAATTCAGATGCAATCAAGGTTTGTGACATAAGGCCCTGGGCTTATGCTGCAAACCTTGTCTTTTGTTCAACTGATGGCGGGTTAAGTTAGCTGAAATTTTTCAACTAAGTTAAGCAGACCAACACTTTAACAAAACACAGAGGAATTGGCTACAGATGTTCTCATATGAAATTGAAATTGCTGGTTAAAGTTCTTCTAAGACGAATACCAACTAGTGCATCGTATACAGCACGAGCATCGATAATCAAACTAATTTTCGGCAAGAAAATTATTACCTTAATACGAGTAAGGAGCGAGTTACATGAAATTTACAGTTCAGGAAATTGCCCAGGCGGTTAATGGCGTTGCGGTGAATGAGGAAACAGCTACCGTAACTAGTCTTGAATTTGACAGTCGCAAAATTAAACCAGGAGGACTGTTTGTCCCGTTGGCTGGTCAACGGGACGGTCATGAATTTGTTGAGATGGCCAAAGCAAATGGTGCAACTGCAACTTTTTGGAGTCGTGATCTCACGGAGGCTCCTAGCGGATTAGGGATTATCCAAGTTGCGGACGTTCTCCAAGCACTGCAAATTTTGGCGACTTATTATTTAGCGGTGATTAATCCTGACGTGATTGCCATTACCGGCAGTAACGGCAAAACCACCACCAAGGATATGACTGAAGCTGTTCTGGCTAAAAAATATCAAACCTATAAAACCCAAGGAAATTATAATAATAATATTGGGCTGCCTTACACGATTTTACAAATGCCGGAAGCAACGGAAAAAATTATTTTGGAAATGGGCATGGATCATGCAGGTGAAATTGCTTTGCTTTCCGAAATTGCTGAGCCAGACGTGGCGGCAATTACCATGATTGGGGAAGCTCACATTGAAAATCTCGGCTCCCGGGAAGGTATCGCCCAAGCGAAAATGGAAATTGCTGAGAATTTAACTGAAGATGGTTTGCTGTTGATTCCATTCAATGAACCGCTGTTGACGCCTTTGACCCGTAAAATTATGCAGACGGTCACCACTTTTGGGATTGAAGAAGGGGTGATTGCCGGTAAAATTATAGCGGAGCAGGCCCATAAAACAATTTTTAGTATCAATGAGGAAATTTTTGAAATACCTGTTTTGGGAGCTTACAATGTCACCAATGCACTGATTGCTTATGGAACCGGCCAGTGGTTTGGTTTAAGCGATGAAGAGATTCGCCAAGGTTTAGCTGACTTTCAATTGACGCAAAATCGCACGCAGTGGCTGAAGGCGGAAAATGGTGCGGATTTATTGAGTGATGTCTACAATGCTAATCCAACGGCGATGGCCTTAGTCTTAGATACTTTTGCTGAGTTACCTCAGGAGGGCGCCAAAAAAGTTTTGCTAGGGGACATGCTGTCTTTAGGCAAAGATTCGCCGGCGATGCATGCAGCAATGGCGGAGCATATTAACCCAGAAAAAATTAAAGAAGTCTTTTTATTTGGTCCTGAAATGCAGGTCTTGGCGGAAAAATTGACCGCTGTCTATCCTAATTTGACGCTGACGTATATTGCGGAAGATATGGCGCAATTAATTCAAGTGCTGCAGGAGAATTTGCAGCCAACGGACAGCCTGTTATTGAAGGCTAGCAATGGCATGCACTTGAATCAAGTCGTTGATGCATTGAAAGTTTCTGAAAATAAAAAGGAAATAGATTGAAAAACAAGCTTTCCTGTGTTATAATGTGGCATTGCAGAAAAAGAAATGATAGCAAAAGTTTAAATCTTTTTGATAAATGATAAATGATAGGTTGAGATAAGCAGTCCATGCTCAAGCTTCAAACAGCTCGAAGTAGTCGATTTGCTAGTTGAGACAGAGGACAGATGATGCTGTTCTTGCCATAAACTACTTTTAAGCTCATCCTTTGTTCGGAAGAGAGACCTGATGCAACGGCCCTTGGCTTTTGTTCCAGGTCCTTTCCTTTGTTTATATCTTTTTCTGGAAAAAATTCATCATGAAAAGAGGCGCCTGGCTTAGCAGTAGCTAAGGGGTGGAGACGAGCTTTCGTTGGCCTTAATTTCCATGAACAAAGAAAAACTAGGAGGCTTTATATTTGAAATTCAAAGATCTAAATTTATCCCCAGAACTATTAACCGCAGTAGAACGCTCAGGCTTTGAAGAAGCAACCCCCATCCAAGAAGCAACAATTCCCTTAGCATTAGAAGGTAAAGACGTTATCGGTCAAGCCCAAACAGGTACTGGTAAAACAGCTGCATTTGGTTTGCCAATGTTAGAAAAAATCGATGCCAAAAATCAAATCTTACAAGGTTTAGTGATTGCACCAACTCGTGAGTTAGCGATTCAAACCCAAGAAGAATTGTTCCGCTTAGGCCGGGATAAAAAAATTCGCGTTCAAGCAGTTTATGGTGGGGCTGATATCGGTCGCCAAATCCGCGGCTTGAAGGATCGTCCACATATCGTTGTGGGAACACCTGGCCGGATGTTGGATCACATCAACCGCCACACTTTAAAATTGGATACTGTCCAAACCTTAGTTTTAGATGAAGCAGATGAAATGTTGAACATGGGCTTTTTAGAAGATATTGAAAAAATTATCTCGAAAGTACCGACTGAGCGCCAAACATTGCTGTTCTCAGCAACAATGCCGCCAGCAATTAAAAACATCGGCGTTAAATTCATGAAAAACCCTGAGCACGTTCAAATCAAAGCCAAAGAAATGACTGCTGATTTGATTGACCAATACTATGTGCGGGCTAAAGATTATGAAAAATTTGATATTATGACTCGCTTGTTGGATTTCCAATCACCTGAGTTAACAATTGTCTTTGGTCGGACAAAACGTCGGGTGGACGAGTTAGCTCGTGGTTTAGAAGCACGAGGCTTTAAAGCCGAAGGAATTCACGGCGACTTGTCACAACAAAAACGGATGAGCGTGTTGCGTTCATTTAAGAGTGGCAATTTAGATATCTTAGTTGCAACAGATGTGGCAGCTCGTGGTTTGGATATTTCTGGCGTAACTCATGTGTATAACTACGATATCCCTCAAGACCCTGAAAGCTATGTTCACCGGATTGGTCGGACAGGTCGTGCCGGTAAAGATGGTATCTCCGTGACGTTTGTGACACCAAACGAAATGGGCTACTTGCATGTGATTGAAGAATTAACGAAAAAACGGATGTCACCAATGCGTCCGCCAACCGAAAAAGAAGCCTTCAAAGGTCAATTAGGCAATGCCTTAGAAACGATTGAAACCAAGCTTGACGAAAACGGATTGGATCGTTACTTGCCTGCAGCAGATAGTTTATTAGAAAAATATTCTGCACAGGATTTAGCTGCTTTGCTGATTAAAACCTTAGCGAAGGATCCAAGCGATGCTGTACCGGTTAAAATTACTCCAGAACGCCCATTGCCTTCACAAAAACGTGGTGGCGGCGGAGGTGGTAAACGCTCCGGTAATTATGGCGGCAAGAACAATCGCAATCGTCGCAGCGGCGGAGGCGGCGATCGTCGGGAAAATAATTATCGTGGCGGCGGCAAGAGCAAAGATGGCTATAAAGGCAACAAGGATAATTACAAGGGCGGACAACGCCGTAGTAATGCTCCCCGTGGCGAAAAGAAAAATTCTGGCTTCACCATTCGTAAAAACAACGATTAATTAACAAGATAAAAAGCTCCAGCAAGCTTAGATTTCATTACTGAAGTCAAGAGCTTGCTAGAGCTTTTTTATTTTCACAGCGTTAAAAATCGTTCAAAATATAAGGCAATCATTTCAGGGCTATCAATAAAAACATTATGGCCGGTGTCATTGAGAACAGCCACCTCTAATTGATTAGTAGGAGTGATTAAAGCCAGCTGCTGTTGAAAACCGACGACGTCATCATTTTTTCCTAAGAGGATTGTGCCACGGTAATCCTCCGAATTTTTTTGGATGGCGGCTTCAATGCTTAAAGTGTATTTGTTTTCCGGTGAAAATTGAATCTGATGCCAGGCCGCACTTTTAAAGCGGCTGACTCCCGGTAAAATTGCTTGTTGATAGGTGAGCCAATGCTGCTGGCTGATGTTAACATTCATTGCCGCAAAGTTTTCCCAAGCTGGATGGGGATCGATATAATTGTCCAATAAAATCGTTTTGATTGGTGCCGTCTGTCGGTTGTGATTATTAGCGACAACAACTGGTGCCGTCAAGAAAAGCTGATCAACCTGTTGTGACATTACTTGGGAAATTGCCAAACAGAGATAGCCGCCATAAGAATGGCCGCAGAGCTGGAATTTTTCCTGTGAACTGTCTTGTTTAATGAAGGCCAATAGTAAGGCCAACACATCATCAGAGGATTCAAGATCGGCTGGCATTTCAGATTGGCCCATACCCGGTAAATCCAAGTACACCCGCCGAAAGGTCCGCTCCTTGAAAAAAGGCTCATAAATCGCCTTCATGCTAGTTAAGTCGACACCTAAGCCGTGAAGAAAATAAATGGTCGGACCGCTGCCGATGATTTCATAATGCAGAAAATTTTCAAATTTTGGCATTTGTTTGGTCTCCTGGAAAGTCTTGTAATAGCTTAAACATTTCTGCTAAGGTCGCCGCCGGAATCAAGTCCAAAGCTTCGCCAATTGAAATTTCACAGGCGCATTCGCTTTCGCTGATAACTGTCAAATTTCCAGTGATGCCAATGCCAGTTTCATTTTGCAATTTTGCCAGAAAAGCTGCTGTTTCATCAGAGTTTTTTGCAAAATGCAGATGGAACATATTGGTCACTGGGAGTTGCGGTAGCGTGGAAATTTTAGCTGTGGCATTAAATTTTTCTGCTAAATGCTTGGCCTGCTGATAGTAATGGGGCATACGCTGAATATGTTTCTCATAAAAATAATCGGCTGAAAGAATATAAGGATAGAGACTGATTAAATCTCCACCATACCGGCGCTTCCAAATTTTGCTGGCCTCCGTCAGTTCTGTCGGTCCCGCTAAAATTGCGCCGGCAATCCCGTTTAATCCTTTATAAAAAGAGACATAGACACTGTCAAATAAATCGCAAATTTCAGCAGCTGTTTTTTGATAATAGGGCAGGCATTCCCACAAACGAGCGCCGTCTAAGTGAACATAGATACCTTTTTCATGACAGTAATCGGTGATTTCCTTAAGCTGAGAAAAACTTGGTAATTGACCGCCAATTTCTCTTTGGGGCAATTCAATCAAGAGACAAGCGAATTCTTGATTAAGCGCCTTTAAATCAGCTAGCGTAAAGAGTCGATCTTTTTCTCCTAATAGAATTGTTTCAATCCCCATCAACTCTTTAATGCCATCTTGCTCATGGATTTCTAAGTGAGCTAGTGGATGATAAGCAACTTTTTTAATTTGCTTTTGATCGCACCAATAGCGCAGGCCGATTTGCTGGGCCATCGTGCCGCTAGGAAAGAATACCGCAGCAGGCTTGCCTAAGACTTGAGCCATTTTTGTTTGAAAATCTTCGATAACTGTTCCCGTGCCATAAATATCACTGGGAGTATCATCAGGAATTTTTGCTAATGCCTCCTTCAATAAGCCGACCGTTCGCTCACCGCTGCCGCGAATTTTATAGGCGGTTTGTTGATAGCTTTCAGATAAAGTAAATGTCATTTAATTCTTCCTTTCCTGTTATAAAAACGTGTGTTATCTATCGTAAAGTGGCTGACAAAAATATAGATACTTAATTGGATTCTAGTAAGCATAGAAAATTTCGCTTAAAAATATTATAGCAACTATTTTTAAATTATAAAGGTAACCGCAAAATAATGTAGTGCCTTAAAAAGACTTCCCAATGGATATAATGAAAAGTTTGTTTATGCATGACCAGTTTTCAGTAGAAAGTTAGCGTATCAGCAGCTTAAGCTTTTCGCTAATATTATTGAAATAGTTTAAAATTTGCTGATTCTCAGCTAAAATACCGAGGAATTTGCTATAATTAAGTTGGGATTAGCTAAAGGGGGAGTGAGGATGAAAAAAGAAAAAAAACGTGAGCCGCAAGAAGAATTGCCAGATAAACATTTCCTGCCATTGAATAAGGCGCAACTTGGCTGGTTGGTCGCCTTGGTCTTGTTAACCTTTGTCTGGTTAATTTATCCGGGATATGGGTGGGACCATAATGTTTTCACGGCTTTAGCCGGCGATAGTGGCTACTACTCAGACGACTATGATTATGATGAAGATTATGATTATGACTATGAAGCATTTGCTTTGGAAAATATCGATTCAGTTGGAAATTGGACACGGGAAATTTATGATGACGTTGAAATTGCAACTACCAGATACGATGAGGATTATGAAGTAGAGAGTTATTACGGTGGTGATGACTTTGAAGCATTAGAAGAGCAAGTCGGTCGCCCCCGCTCCACCTATCGGGACGATTGGACAGGCTTTGATACCATCACGGCCACTTGGGAATATAGTTCCGGCAATGAATATATCTCGATTGATATCACCTATCTTGAAGAAGATGGCATGATTATCAGCAAAGATATTTTTGGTTACGATGATTAAGCGACAGAGAAGATTAGAAAATATAAAAACAATCGCTGAGATTCCTGCAGATGATGCAAACTCTGAAAGCTAGTTTAAAGATTAGCTTCACAGTTTCTGCTGCAAGGGAATTTCAGCGATTGTTTTAGTTTCAATCCATTTCGACTTTGGTAATGGTCACCCAGATAAAAAAGAGCAGTGTCAAAATAAAGCTGAGCCACAGTGTCAGTGAAGCCTGCAGTAAATTAATTAAACTACCGACACCGACGCCGAGAATAAAAATTAAAATGGCAAAACCGATTTCGGAAAATTCTTTACGGGCGGTTCGATCTTTATCAATCAGCCATTTATAAAGATTGTTCATCAGATTTTTAGTATTGCCGGTCATGATGCCATCATTAACAGTGGCGATGCCGACCTTTCTGAAAATAGTCAGCTCAAAACCAGCTAGACCACCTAGTAAAAAGACCATCAGCGCATCAAAAATTTGTTGTTGAAATAAAGCAAATACTAAGAGTACCAGACTTTGTAATAAAAGCATGATTTGATATTTTTTGCGGGTGGTACCGCTGACTTTTTCCACCAGCCACTCTCCACCAAAAGCTCCTAAGGCAAAACCAGCAAAGACGGCAATATGACCGAAGGCTTGACTGAATTGGCCGGTAAATAATTTACTGCTGAAGGCCACCATGTTGCCGGTTTGGGCGCTGACAAAGACGCCACCCTTTTCCATAAAGGTATACGCATCAATGAAGCCCATCAAAAAAGTTGCAAATAAGGTTAAGACGGTCAAGGAGCTGAGGGAATTGATTTTTTGTTTGGCCTGTTCCATAGGCTTCCTCTTTTCTAGCAAAAACAGAGGTCAAAATTTAGGCAGATTCCTAAAATTTGCACCTCTGCAGCTGTTTATTTAATTAAAAAACATCCTTGGCGTTCAAGCCATCACTTTCTTCTTGGTCGAAGGGGTTACTGCTAATGTGTTTGGCAGCAGCTTGATTGATTTTATCTTGGTCAAACCAAATAACTGGTGAAGCCGCTTCTTCTTGAGGCAGGCTTTCAACAAATTCTTTGGTTAAGTTCAAATGGTCAGCAACAATTTGTGACGGTGTGGTTGCCATCCATTTGTTCAAAGAAATATCTGAGTAATCAGGATTTTTGAAGACTTCGACAAAAATTAATTTTTCCGTCCCGGTATTTTGGACATAATGACCAGCAACTGTTGGCACATAGCCGACATCACCTGCACGATAATCAAAGGTTCTAGCTAAACCATTCGAGTTAAAAACAGTCATGCGAGCTTGGCCTTGAATGTAATACTGCCATTCAGCGCCTTTTGGATGCCAATGCAATTCCCGCATACCGCCGGGCTCAACTTCAACAATGGCTGCTGAAATCGTCTTAGCAGCTGGGAAAACTTTTTGATCAATAATCCAAACACGACCAGCTTCAGACTCAATTGGTTTTAAAGAATCCATGTGGAAGGTCAATGGTAGTGGAGTTTCGCCATTACTGTTAGGGCGTTTGACCACATCGATGGCTTCTGGCACAGCCGCTTTAAAAATGTATTTTTCTTTTGTTGGTAAACTTTGTAGCTCAGAAACTTTCTTTTTAAAGTTGGCAGCCACGATTTCTGGTGGTGTATGAGCTAACCAATCAGTAATCAACATCGTATTATTTTCAGAGAAATCAGGTTCGCTGAAGATAAGTAAAAATTCACAGCCTTGATCTAAACCTTGGATGGAGTGGGCGACACCTGCTTCAAAATTCCAAATGTCTCCGGCTTTGACATCATCGATAAAAGATTTGCCATTTTCATCAATCGCTGTAACACGGGCGTTGCCGTAAAGCATCAAGCCCCACTCAGCTTCTTTGTGCCAATGCATTTCCCGATACACGCCAGGTCCTAAGTTCATATCGACACCTGCGACTTGGTCAGAAGCCGGAATTTCTCGGTTGGTAACTTCCCGAGCCCAGCCGCCTTCTTCTAAACGATTGCGGACGTCATCATAGCTGAAACGCATATTTGGTAAAGTACCGTGGTCAGTTGCTGGCGGAACTAAAAAATCGGGACCTTCAATATCTCTTAATGGATCATGAGGACCTCGGTTGTAATAGCCTTTGCCGTCAGATTTGCGAATGGGTTGTGGTTCTTTTTCTTCATGATTCATATTAAAAATCTCCTTTTCCATAGGTTAGATTTGGTACCAAATTAATGAACATCAAAAAATTTTGAAAAATCACTAGCGAGGGAAGGATAAGCGAAAACCATTTCCCGCAATTGCGTGAGTGTAATCTTCATCTTTAATAGAAGCGTAAAATAATTAATTAATAAATCAGCTTCATTGCTGAGACTGGTGATGCCGACGATTTGCTGGTCGGCTTTACGAATTACTAATTTTGTGCGGGCAATTGGTTCATTGCCCCGATGATAATTCAGCCAATGGGCCATGTTGATTTCAACAATTTCATAAAGTTCTGGCTGCTTAACGGCGTCATTAACAAAGATTCCCGTCTGAGCAATTTTCGGATTGCTAAAGACTGACATCGAAGGAATCGGATAGTCGATGGGCTTTAAAGTTGCTGTGGTTAAAAAATCCGCCAGATAATTTGCTTGAAATTCTGCGTAGTTAGTTAATTTTGGTGCTGGTGCATCATTGCAATCACCAATGGCATAAATATCGGCATTGCTAGTTTGCAGGTAGGAATTGACTGCCACACCTTTACTTGAAAAGGTGATACCCGTCTCTTCCAAGCCTAAATTTTCAACATTGGGAATGCGGCCAGCTACCGAATAAACGACATTTGTTTCAAAAACGAGGCCTTCCTCCGTTGTAACTTGATACAAATCAGCTTTCAGTTGAATAATTTTTGCGACGGTATTATCAAAATGGTAGTCAACGCCCCGTTCCTTTAATAAAGCGACTAAATCGCCGACTAATTCAGGATCAAAAGCTCCTAAAGCCCGCTGATTATGTTGCAAAACATGGACGTGATCGCCGATGGCACTGGCGATATTGGTAATCGCAAAGGCGATGATACCCGCGCCGATAATGGTGATAGATGGAGGTAAACTTTCAGCATTGAGAAAATGCGAACTGTAATGGACATGCTCGTTTCCTTCAAAATCCAATACCCGAGGTCTGGCTCCTGTTGCCAAAATAATTTTTTTACCTTGGTAGTCAACGCCGTCGACAGTAAGGGTATGGGAATTTTTAAATTTTGCGGAACCGAAAATAGTGGTGATGCCAGCCTCCTCTAAGCTGGCCTGTAAAACAGCTGAGGTTGCGGCAATTTGTTTGTTTTTAAAGGTCATCAAGTCTGGCCAATTAATTTTTGGCACTTGATCAAAACCTTTACCGAGGTGGCTTTGGATAGCTTGCTTGGCTTCAACTGCCGCCAGCAAATATTTTTTAGGTGTGCTGCCATGATTAGCTGTTGTACCGCCCCATTGATAGGACTCGATAATGGCAACTGTCAAATTTGCTTGTCGCAATCTTTTGGCAGCGGTTAAGCCGGCGATGCCGCCGCCGACAATGATAACGTCAAAATTGGTTTCCATAACACACCTCCAACAGAAATTTGAAATGCTTGAATAATTTCAGTATAACCCTTCCGCCAGATTTTCCTAAATAAAACGACTTTAAAAAAAGCCAAAAATCAATAAAAAACTGTCAATTTAAGGCAGTCAGGCTCACTTAAATTGACAGAATTATTATTTTTAAATTTAAAAATCGGAGAAACTCACCGTCATGGCTTCCGCGTCAAAATGGGCATAGGCACCAATCGGGGTGGTCATCATCGGGCGGGTATGACAGCTGTCGTACTCATAGATGACCGGCAAAGGATTGCCATTCAAAACCTCCAGCAAAATATCAATCGGTTGTCTACCGCTGCCTAAGTCGTCATAGTTGGCATGCTTGCCTAAGATAATGCCTTTGACCATTTCAAAAACACCGGCCGCCTTCAGCATGGCAAAATTTTTCTCGACTGTGGCCGCGTCTTTTTCCGCATCCTCAATAAACAGTAAACTATTCGGAGTAATTTTCGGAAAAAATTTGGAAGCGAGAAAGCCGTACATGGTATTTAAATTGCCACCGACAATTCGCCCCTCTAGCTTGGGAGTTTCAGTATAGCCCCACTGATTTTTCTGCATGGTTAACGGTGCTTGATAAGTTTCCCAATTTTTTTGGTCATCGGTCCACAACTCCGGAGCAGTCAGCGTGATGGCGGCATTTTTTCCAGTAAAAATTATTTTTTCTAAATAATCCCACGTCTCCTCTGCCAACGGTGGAAACTCACCGAAGGAAGCGACTAGAGCTGGACCATATAAAACTCGGCAGGTCGGCGCCAAGCTGCGAACAGCTAACAAAAAAGCTGTTGCATCGGAATAGCCGACGATAATTTTCGGATGATTTTTTAAGTATTTAAAATCAAGATAAGGCAGCAGAGAATTTGAATTTGTTCCGCCAATCGTCGAAATAATCATATCTAAGTCATCATTGTGAATCAGCTCGTTTAATTCTGCGGCCCGCTCTTTAATGCTGCCGGAGCGATAAAAATCCTGCTGGCCGGTCAAACGGCCCGCCACCAAAGTATGACCTTTAGAAGCAAAAAAGGCTTGCGCTCGTTCAAAGCGCTGAGGCGCAAGAGCAGTGATGGGTGTCGCAGGCGAGTAAAAACCGATATTCAAGTGGAGGTCCCCGTTTCTTCTTCATTTGCAAAGTCCTGTTCCAGTATAGCAAAAAATCAGCTGTCAGCCATGTTTTTTTTTGATTTACTAGACTAAAGTCAAAATGCCGACAACGAGTGAAACTAGAACTTCAAAAAGAGTCACACCAAAGAGGACTTCTGACCCGCTGATAACTTTGCCAGTGGTTTGGTAGTGAATTTGTTTTTCCGCCTGTCGTTCTTTTAACTAAGGAAGTTCTTCCGCCAAAACCCAATGCTTTCTTAATAATCTTTCAAATAATTCATCAGGCTGTCTTGCAGGCCTTCAGTTAATTGCTGGGAAGCTGTCAGATGAAAATAAATGGCTGCTAAAAAATTTTCAAAGGCTGCCAGCCGTTGAAAATCCACCAATTCAACTAAAGGAAATTCTAATTGGTCAATCCAAGCAGCTGTCGCTTCAGCACTCAGAACATCATTTTGAATAGCTTGATAGATGACAGTTGCTAAGCGCCGCTCTTCTCCAGCGATAAAGGCTTTAGGGAGCCTGAGGAAAACTTGGGCAATGGTTGAAAATACTTCTGGTTTTAATTCCTCTGGGAAATCTTGATGCAAGAGAGCATAAAGTAAAAAATCAGCGCCGTGGGCTAATCCATGGATCCAACCGTAGGACTCTGAATAGCCGGTAAAATCCTGTTCCGCTTTTAAATAGGCTAGCGCCCGTTGGAAAAAATAAGCTCGTTCGTTATTTGTTAAAAGCCGATGATAGCGGGAATCTTCTCGATTGTCAGAGTCTAATAGCATGCCATTCAACAAGGCAGCAAAAGTGCGGGTGACCGTCGTTGGTAATCCTTCGTTTATGTGGTAAAAAATTAAGTCTTGTTCCATCGTCTGCTGAGTTAGAAAACGAAACTGTTCTTTTGTAAAAGCATTTTCCCCTAAGCCACGGGCCAATAGCAAGTAGACCAGGCCATCACGAATTTGACCATCAGGATGGCCAATATTTTCCATGAGCCAAGTAGTTTCTTGATTGGAAAAGGTAAGTGTCGGCTGGTGCAGCTTTTCTTTTAAAATTGTATCCATTTATTTATCAACTCTTTTCTTTTATTGAATAACATTTTGCAAAATTCTCAAAAAATAATTTATTTTTGAGGAAAATATCAGGTATACTGCTATTATAGACAAATTTGATTTGAAAGGGTAAATTTTTTCAGCAGACAATTTTTGGTCAAGCTAACAAAAATGTTATCTAAAGAAATGCTTAATCAAGCGCTTGGCGATAGGCTTTTTGCTAAGTTTTTGATAAAATGAATGCATTCTGATAGGAAAAGAGATTGAAGTTATGATTAAAGGGATTGGTATAGATGCGGTGGAGTTGCGCCGCATGGAGGAAATTATTGCCAATAAACCACGGTTTGCTGCTAAAGTGTTAACCGAAAAAGAGCGGGAGCAATATGATGGGCTGAGCTCTCATCGCCAGGTTGAATATTTAGCGGGGCGTTTTGCTTGTAAAGAAGCCTTTGCAAAAGCGTGGGGAACAGGCATTGGCAAAGTGGCCATCCAAGAAATCGAAGTGCTTTCCAATGAATTAGGTGCACCTGTAGTCACACAATCTCCTCATCAGGGTAAAACTTTTGTGACGATTACCCATACAGATACTGTGGCGATTGCCCAGATTTTGTTAGAGGAAGAAGGAAATTGATGTGATTACGTCTTACCATCGCCCCACGAAGGCAGTGATTGATACAGCAGCGATTACTGCAAATGTCGCTGGCGCAATCAAAAAATTAAACGGGACAAGTGAATTGTTCGCCGTTGTTAAGGCCGACGGTTACGGTCATGGGGCCACCGCTGTTGCCCATGCAGCGATTGCCGGCGGTGCAACGGGTTTTTGTGTGGCAACGATTGATGAAGGAATTGACTTGCGGCAGGCGGGTTTTACCCAGCCGATTTTGGTTTTAGGCGTTACTGATGCCCGCTATACTAAATTAATTTTAGAATATGATTTATCTATAACTATCACAACTCTGGCTGATTTGGCGAAATTTGAACGAGAGTTAGCGACGATTGTCACCTCGGGGAAATTGAAAATTCATTTAAAAATTGATACTGGCATGGGGCGCATTGGTTTTTTGAACACTACTGATTTGCAGATGGCAGTTGAAAAAATATCAACCCGTGTTAATATGGAATGGGAAGGTATTTTTACTCATTTTGCCAAGGCCGATACCCAAGATGATACATACTGGTTGGAGCAGCGGGATATTTTCAGTGCATTTTTGGCAAGCTTAACTAAGCTGCCGCGTTACATACATATCAACAACAGCGCAACAACGCTATGGCATCCGAATCAAATTGGTAATTTAGTCCGCTATGGCGTGGCCATGTACGGCTTAAATCCTTCAGGAGGCGAATTGGCTCTTGAAGAAAAATTACAACCAGCTTTTGAATTAGTTTCTGAATTGGTACAGGTGAAACGAGTGCCAGCTGGAACACATATCAGTTACGGCGCAACTTATACGAGCCAGCAGGCAGAATGGATCGGCACGGTACCGATTGGTTATGCCGATGGCTGGTTAAGAAAAATGCAAGGCTTTACCCTTTTGGTTGAAGGGTCATATTGTGAAATAGTAGGTCGAATTTGCATGGATCAGTTGATGATACGTTTGCCCCAAGAATTTTCAGTGGGGACAAAGGTGACATTGATTGGTAAAAATGGCGGGGAAACCATTACGATGCAAGAGGTGGCCGATTATTTAGGAACCATTCATTATGAAGTTGCTTGTACAATTTCTGATCGGGTTCCGAGGGAGTACCGAAAATAAGGGGGAAAAATAATGGTTAAAAGAGGGGATATTTTTTATGCCGATCTCTCGCCTGTGGTGGGTTCAGAGCAAGGTGGCATTCGCCCGGTGTTAGTGATTCAAAATAATTTAGGTAATTATTTCAGTCCGACGATTATCGTGGCGGCCATCACCGCCAAGCTGGCCAAGCCCAAGCTGCCGACCCATATTCAAATTGATGCGAAAATCAGCGGTATCGAAAAAAATTCGATTATTTTGCTGGAACAAATCCGCACGATTGATAAAAGCCGGCTGCGGGAAAAAGTTTGCCGATTGGATCGGCGGGCGATGGAGGATGTTAACCAAGCCTTATTGGTGAGTGTCGGTGTCGAGGCGTTAACGAAATCCGGTTAAGAATACATAGTTTGTTTCGTACATAGGAGATTGTGATACAAGGATTATCAAAATAAAAGAACCAAAAAAGTTGTTTGGCGCAGGCCAAAGCAGACGGTTTTAAAACGAAGACTGCTTGTGAGACTTATTAGAGGGACTTTTATTTTGAAACTTGTGTGGCAGTCTTTTTCTTTTCACAGCAGTGCTGGTCATAATGGAGGTGAAGAAAGCATGAATTATCTTTTTTTGATTGTTGTATTAATTATTTTTTTATTTTTTGTCGTTCGAGCTGTCAGGCGGGTCGTCCGCAATGTGAAGCATCCACGGCAAGTTTTAAATGGCTTAATTATTGAAAAATACAGCGACTCCCAAGGGAAATATCGGATTGTTTTTCAAATCCGCGATCAGGAAACCCATTATGAAATTTCACCTAATTTATTTCCTAGTGTCCAACCGCCCATGCGGGTAACGCTGACGGTGGCAGATGGCAAGGTGATTACCTTTGATCCTTTGTAAAAGGAGATTTTGATTCTGCAACATAATGTTTTTTACAGATGTAATAATATCTGAATCATCTTGGTTTTGTCACTGTGGTTCAGTCGGTCGGCGAGCTAGAAAATACCTGTGCCTCTGCGGTCTGGCAAGGCTTGCCGCACTTCTCAAAAATTTAGCAACTTTTGCTGAATATTATTGAAGGAATTTTATTTCAGTATCCTCTAATACCACAGCCACCTTTTTTTGAAAACTAGTGGGAAATGTTAGATTTTTCTTTCAAATTCCGCTAAGATGTTTAAAGAACTCTCCCCATGACTGGCAGAAATAACTGACTATTCTGAAAAATTCAGCGATTTTTGCGAGTTGTGCCACGACAATATTAGGAAAGGAAAAAAATTAATGATTAAAAAGCTCATGGAAAATATTGGCGAGTATAAAAAGCAAAGTATTATCACGCCATTATTTGTAACCGGCGAAGTCATCTTGGATATTATTATTCCATTGTTAATGGCTCGCTTAATTGACCGGGGAATTGAAGGTCAAGACAGTCAAGAAATTATTCGTTTGGGAATTGCTTTATTTCTCTGTGCCCTTGTGTCATTATTCTTTGGCGCCATGTCTGGTCGCTATGCGGCAGTGGCCTCAGCCGGCTTTGCCCGCAACCTGCGCCGCAACATGTTCGCCCGCATTCAGACCTTCTCTTTTTCAAACATTGACCGCTTCTCCAGCTCAAGTCTAGTCACACGTCTGACTACCGACATCACCAACGTACAAAATGCCTATCAAATGATTATCCGTATTTTAGTTCGCAGTCCTTTGATGTTAATCTTTTCATTGATTATGGCCTTTTCAATCAACAGCCAGCTCTCAATGATTTTCTTAGGCGTGGTGCCTGTGTTGGCAATTGGATTAGGGATTATCATCCACTTCGCTTTCCCCGTTTTTCAACGGGTCTTCAAAATTTATGACCGGTTGAACAATGTCGTGCAGGAAAATCTGCAGGGCATTCGCGTTGTAAAATCTTATGTGCGGGAGGATTACGAAGAAGGGAAATTCGGCCGAGTGTCGACGGATATTTTCAAAACCTTCTCCAAGGCTCAGCGAATTGTCGCCTTCAATATGCCATTGCTGCAAACTTGTGTATACGCTTGTATGCTTTTGCTTTCGTGGCTAGGTGCTCGCTTAATTGTTGAACAAACTTCTTTAACTACTGGTGAATTAGTCAGTATGTTCACCTACACGATGCAAATTTTGATGAGCTTGAATATGTTGTCAATGGTGTTTGTAATGGTGATTACCGCTCGGACTTCTGCCGGTCGGGTCGTCGAAGTTTTAAATGAAGAAAGTGATTTGAAAAATATCGCCAACCCGATTACCACTGTTCCTGATGGTAGTGTGACCTTTAAAAATGTCGCCTTCAGCTATACCGACGACAAAAATAAATTGGCGCTAGAACCAACCAGCTTATCGGTGAAATCCGGTGAATTTATCGGCATTATCGGTGGTACCGGGAGTGCCAAGTCGACTTTGGTGCAACTGATTCCCCGTTTATATGACGTCACCGAAGGAGAAGTTGAAGTCGGTGGCGTTGACGTCCGCAATTACGATTTGGAAACTTTGCGGGATGAAGTGAGTATGGTTCTACAAAATAATGTGCTCTTCTCTGGCACAATCAAAGACAATCTGCGCTGGGGAGATCCCAACGCAACGGATGAAGACATTATTCGCGTCTGTCAAATCGCTCAAGCCGATAGTTTTATCGACGAGTTCCCTGACAAGTACGACACGATGATTTCCCAAGGGGGAACGAACGTGTCCGGTGGTCAGCGCCAGCGCCTGTGTATTGCCAGAGCCTTGTTGAAAAAACCAAAGATTTTAATTATGGATGATTCAACCAGTGCGGTGGATACTAAAACCGACCGCAGCATTCGGGAAGGCTTGAAAAAAGAAATTCCAGGCACGACAACGTTTATTATCGGTCAACGGATTTCTTCCATTCAAGATGCCGACCGGATTATCGTCATGGAAAATGGTGAAATCAACGGCATCGGCACCCATGATGAATTGCTGCAAAGCAATCAAATTTATCAAGAAGTCAACGAATCTCAAACGAAAGGATTTGGTCAAAATGAAGAATAAAAATCAACGTCCAACCGGCCACAATCCTGGAAAAACTTTGGGTCGTTTACTATTAACCATGTTCCGTCTCTATCGTTTTCGTTTGCTTTTCGTCTTAATTTTAATTTTGCTTAGCGCCTTTGCCAACGTGCGGGGTTCCTTGTTTTTGCAAACCGTCATTGACCAATATATCACGCCAATGCTTGGTAGCAGCAATCCTGACTTCAGCGGCTTGTTGAAGGCTGTTTTGATGATGGCGGGCATTTATGTGATAGGGATTGTCGCCGGGTTGATTTATAACCTGATGATGGTGACCATCAGTGAAGGGACTCAGAAAAAAATCCGCGACCAGATGTTTGAACATCTGGAAAGTTTGCCGATTCGCTATTTTGATACTAATTCTGACGGCAATATCATGAGTCATTTTACGAATGATACCGATACCCTGCGCCAAATGATTTCCCAAAGTATCCCCAGCCTGCTTTTAGCGATGGTCACCTTTGTGGCGGTCTTTATTGCGATGCTCAGCCTGAGTATTCCCCTGACAATTTTCGTGATCTTTTCTGTTAGCCTGATGTTTTTTGTGATTCGCTTTGTGGCAAACCGCAGCGGTAAATATTTCGGAGCACAACAGCGGGATTTAGGTCAGGTTAATGGCTACATTGAAGAAATGATGCACGGTCAAAAGGTCGTGAAAATTTTTAATCATGAAGAAAAAGTGATTGCTGATTTTGATGTCTTGAATGATGATCTGCAAAGTAGTGCGACCAAAGCTAACGCCAATGCCAATCAGCTGATGCCAATTATGATGAACTTATTGAACATTCAATATGTTTTAGTGGCGATTATTGGTGGTTTGTTATCAGTTTATGGCGTCTCCATATTATCAGTCGGGATGATTGCTTCATTCTTACAGTTGAGCCGCTCACTAAACGGCCCAATCTCACAAATTTCGCAACAAATTAATTTTGTAATTATGGCTTTAGCCGGTGCGGAACGGATTTTTGAATTATTAGATGAAGAACCGGAATCTGATGAAGGCTATGTGACTTTAGTCAACGCCACTGAGACCAATGGCGTTTTAAGTGAGTCCATCGACCGGACAGGCATCTGGGCGTGGAAACATCCCCATGATGACGGCAATGTGACCTACACTAAATTAACCGGCGATGTTGTCTTTGAAGATGTTGACTTTGGTTATGAGCCTAATAAAATGGTGCTCCATGACATCAACCTCTACGCCGAACCCGGTCAAAAAGTCGCCTTTGTTGGCGCAACTGGTGCCGGTAAAACGACGATTACCAACTTAATCAATCGCTTTTATGATATTCAAGAGGGTAAAATTCGTTACGATGGCATCAATATTCAAAAAATTAAAAAGCATTCCCTGCGGCGTTCGCTAGGAATTGTATTGCAGGACACGCATTTATTTACGGGGACCATCCATGAAAATATTCGCTACGGAAAATTAAATGCCACCGATGATGAAGTGGTGGAGGCGGCGAAATTAGCCAATGCCGATTGGTTCATCCGGCATCTGCCAAACGGTTATGAAACAGTGATTACTGGTGACGGTGAAGGACTGTCGCAAGGGCAGCGGCAATTATTGGCGATTGCCCGGGCGGCGATTGCTGATCCGCCGGTGATGATTTTAGATGAAGCGACTTCTAGTATCGATACTCGGACTGAACGCATTGTTCAAGAAGGGATGGATAAGTTAATGGAGGGGCGGACCGTTTTTGTTATCGCCCACCGCTTGTCAACGATTCAAAATTCCAGCGTTATTATGGTGATGGATCACGGTCGCATTATTGAACGGGGCGACCACGACTCCCTATTAGCTGAAAAAGGTATGTATTATCAACTTTACACCGGTAAGGTTGAGCTAGATTAAATAAAATAATCCCTGAGGACCACAGCACTGTTTGCTGTAACGACATCAAAAACTATTTTGGGTGTCGTTACATGCCGCTGGGTTCTCAGGGATTTTTTTGCTATTTATTTTTCGAGTTTTGAAATAATTCCGCAAAATCTCGGCGTCTTAATAGAAATAATAACAAAGCGACTACCAATAAAGCCATCCGCAATCTTGGGTCGCTGATAAAACCTAAAAAGATATTTGCCAGATAAATTAAGCAGACAATCAAGGTGATAATGTTTAACCAATTTTTTTTATTCATGGGCAGTTTCCTTCTTCTATATAGTTCAGACGCTTATGATTGTATCATAACAAGCATAGAGGACAAAAGCGCTGGTTAAAAGCAGCCATGTAAAGTCTAAAAATGAGTTTTGGTGATAGTGGGAAATGAAATTAGTGGCACAGAGAATATGCGCCAGCAATTTCCACAGAATAAATCGTTTGTCTTGATTAAAATTTTTAGCGACTAGCCTAGTTTTTGTTTTCCAGAGTTCAAAATGATTTCAAACTATTGCCCTATTCACGTACAACAAATACATTCAAGGCCATCAAAATTATCTGAACTTTTTTAATCAGGCTCCTTCTTCGCTCAAAGAGATTAATTTCTGAAAATTAAAATAATTTCATTGACAAGGGATAATTATTAAAGTACACTCATTAAAAATTAATAAAATTCTATTGAAGAGCAGAAGTAATCTGGGAAGTAGTATAGCGAGGTCTGGTGAGGGTGAAAGTCAGCCCTACGGAAAGGATGAAGGATGGGCTTGGAAGAAAATTGTTTCAGACAGTTTCGGAAATTTTTCCGTTATCAAAAACCAATTTCATTTGGTGAGGAAAGCTTTTAAGCTTTTGAATTAAGGTGGTACCACGTTTAGTTAATACGTCCTTTCGCTACTCAAAGCTAGCGAAGGGATTTTTTATTTTTATTATAGTAATCAGGGGGAAAAAGAATGAATAAGTTTTTTAAAGTAACGGGAATAATTGGCTTAACAGCACTGTTTTTGGCAGGTTGTTCTGGCGACAGTAATGCAACGAATGATTCTTCGCAGGCTGCGTCATCGTCCAGCACACAAATGGCTACAGAACAAGCTATTGATGTTAGCTTGCCGGCTCAATTATCAACGTTGGACACCACTCAGACAACTGATAAAGTAACATTCACCGTGGCCCAACAAGTTTTCGAAGGCTTGTATCGTCTAGATGAAACCAGTACGCCAGTGCCTGGTTTGGCAGAATCGGTTGATATTAGCGATGACGGTTTAGTCTACACCTTCCATCTGCGGGATGATATTCATTGGAGCGATGGGACGCCGATTACTTCCAATGATTTTATGTACGCATGGAAAAAATTAGTCACACCGGAAACAGCGGCACCAAATGCTTATTGGTTGGATAGCGTGGTGAACAGTGCGGATGCTAGACAAGGAAATGCTGATGTCGATTCAATCGGCCTAGCTGCACCGGATGACCAAACGTTTGAAGTGACGCTAGCCAATCCACAGTCGTCATTTCTTTCAGTGATTTCGATTGCTTGGTTAGCCCCGCAAAATGAAGAGTATGTGGAAGCTTTAGGGGACGATTATGCTTCTTCCAGCGAGAATATGATTTACAGTGGACCGTTTATTTTAGAAAACTGGAGTCAAGTTTCTAATACGTGGACGTTGACAAAAAATCCAGAGTATTATGATGCTGATGTAGTCCAACTGGAAACAGTCGAAGGCTCCACGATTGTTGAAGAAAATACCGGCATCAATATGTTTGATACCGGCGAGTTGGATTTAACCCGCATTAGCGGTCAATTCGTTCAACAATTCCAAGACAGCGAAGCCTTGGTCAACCAACAGGAAATTTCAAATTATTTCCTAGATTTTAATAAAACCGCTAATGAGGCCTTAGCTAATGCCCATTTGCGTAAAGCGATTGCTTTGGCGATTGATAAAGAAGGCTTAGTCAACAATGTCTTGGCCGATGGGTCCACTGCTTTAAATGGCTTGATTCCAGCCAATTTATACACCAATGAAAATACTGGCGAAGATTTCCGAGCTTACAGCGGCGAGTACAATGTGTATAATCTTGATGCAGCGGCTGAAGAGTGGGAGCTGGCCACCAACGAACTAGGCGACAGCATTTCCCTATCACTGTTAGCCAATGATTCTGATAACGGCAAACGAATTGCGGAATATATTCAAGCGCAATTGCAGGACAATTTAGAAGGATTAACGGTGACGATTGATCAGCAGCCTTCAAATAATTTAAATCAGTCCCGCAGAGACGGCAATTATGAAATGTCTTTATCTGGCTGGATTGCCGGCAGCAATGATTTGAATTCTTATTTCAACTTATACCGTAGCGGCTCATCTTATAATTATGGTGGTTATGAAAATGAAGAGTATTCAGATTTAGTTGAACAAGCCAACACGACAGACGCCAATGACATTGATGCCATGTTTACCGACTATCAGGCAGCCGAGGAAATTTTATTAGCTGAAGATGCTGCACAGGTGCCGTTGTACCAAAGTGCTGCCAATTACTTAGTTAATCCTAATCTGCAAAACGTGATTTATCACAGCTATGGCGACTACTACAATTTCCGTGAAGCATATTTAACGGAGTAAGGTGAAAATATGAGTGAGTTACTAAATGATTTTATCGAATTTGTCAAAATCAATACCCGTTCGGATGAAAGCTCCACAACCATTCCGACAACCAGTGGTCAAATTGTCTTAGCAAAATTGCTAGAAGAGCGCCTCAATGTAATGGGTTTAGAAAATGTTACTTACAACGAAGCGAACAGTTTTGTTATCGGCAAACTTGCCGGCAACAGCGAAAAACTGGCTATCGGATTTATCGCTCACGTCGACACCGCCGATTACAATGCTGAAAATAATCAGCCGCAAATTTTTGAAAATTATGACGGCCAAGATATTTTGTTAAATGCTAAAGAGCAGCTGGTGATGGAGGTCGCTGAATTTCCCAATTTAAAAGATTATATTGGCGAAACCCTGATTACCACCAACGGCTTGACCTTATTAGGCGCCGATGATAAAGCTGGCATCGCAGAAATTTTAGCTTTGCTCCGCTATTATCTGGCGCATCCGGAGATTGAAAGAGGCGACATCTGGGTGGCTTTTGGTCCCGATGAAGAAATCGGGCGTGGAGCGGATCGTTTTATTGCTGAAGATTTTCCGGTGGCCTTCGCCTACACGATTGATAGTGGCCGAGTGGGACATTTTGAATACGAAACGTTTAACGCTGCCAAAATTGAAATCACCATAGCCGGGACGAGCGTCCATCCCGGCACGGCCTATCACATGATGGTCAATGCTTTAAGATTGGCCAAAGAAATTGACAATGCTCTACCACCCGATGAAGTACCAGAGGAAACTCGTGGCTACGAAGGATTTTATTTGCTCCATGAGTTATCAGGCACCATCAGCGAAGCCAAGCTGAGCTATATCATCAGAGACCACGATATGGACAAATTTAACGAACGAAAAGCAAGGATTGAAACAATTATCGCTACAATCAATCAACGCTTTGAACGCCCGCGGATTACGTACCATCTGTTTGACCAATATTACAATATGCGCCAAGTCATCGACCAAGCGCCGCTTTCAAAAGAGCTACCGATTGCCGCCATGAAAAATCTCGGCATCGAACCAAAGATTACCCCATTTCGTGGTGGCACAGATGGCTCAAAAATTTCTATGAAGGGCATCCCTACGCCGAATATTTTTACCGGCGGCGAAAACTTCCACGGACAATACGAATTTATCACTTTGGAGGCTATGGAAAAAGCTCGGGACACGCTGATTGAGATTGTGCGGTTGGCGGGGTTGGAGTAAGAGAAAAAAATTTGAGATGATAAAAGAAAAACGGCTGAAGGTTGCTATAGTGCCCACAAAGAAGTTAGATTTTTGGTCTAACTTTTGGGGTGGAACATGTCCTTTAGCTGTTTTGGTTTGTGTGACATGGATAAGAGTTGGTGATATAATAATTTTATACTAACTAAATAGTTTGTCTTGAAGGGCTAAAGGTTAGCAAAGGAGGAGTATATCATGTGTGAGTTGTTTGATGAGTTTGTCAATTATAGTGAAGATGATTCAACGCTGTATTTTGTCTATGGCCGAACCTATTCGGAATTTGAAAATGAACCGCTGAAATTTTTTTCTGCAGCGACTCTGGCACTATCTTTTGAGCCAGCGCCAAAAGGAAAATACTTCCACGACTTTATGGTAGTCTTTAATGAAAAGAAACCAGAAGTAGCCGACCATCCAAAACTTTTGGAATTAGCCCGTTGGACCGATTATGGCAGCATGTTGTATCGTGTCAAAACGCTTATTTCAAAGCAAGAGCTTTTTCAGGCGGTGGCAGAGGAATTTTCCTTAACTTCAGAGGATTTTCTTGTTTCTGGGACAAAACTCGATTCCCGTTTCATTGATATTTAAAAAATATTGAGGCTTTGGCAGCTAATTTGTGCTAAGCCTTTTTATTTTCCTGTCAATCACAGGAAAATTTCTGCGCAAGTCCCCGTCAATTTTTATAAAGTTCTCCACAATATGCTAAAATTAGGCTAGAAATAAGTTTAGAGGTGAAGTGGATGAGCTATTTTGAAAACCTGGATATATCAGATCTTTCCAATGTTGAACAGGAGATCTATCGGTATATTGTCAACAACCCTGAAAAGATTCCCTATATGCGGGTGCGGGATATTGCAGAGAACTCCCATACGTCGGCGACCTCTGTCTTTCGGTTTATTAATAAAATTGGCTACGAATCATTTACTGAATTCCGCTTGTCCTATAAGCAAAAATTGAAATTAGCGGAGGCGCAAGAAGGAATCAATGACAATATTGACCACCATTTCCAGATACTAAAGCGGGATAATTTTAATCAGGATTTAGCTTATCAAATTGAAAAAGTCACCATTATTTTAAGACAAGCAGATATTACCCTGTGTTTTGGAATTGGTCAATCTGGCAGCATTGCGGAATATACTGCCCGGAAAATGCTGAACCAAGGTTTTAATGCGATTGGCATTAAAGATTTTATTTATCCGATTAACAGCCATTTTCACCGCAATCAAAAAAATGTATTGCTAGTATTTACTTCTTCTGGTGAAACCCAAGAAATTCTAGAACGAATTGCCAGTATTGAGTTACGGCAGGAGGTTTTTATCTGCTGCATAACTAAAAATCGTAATAGTCCAGTCGCAAAACTTTGTGATTAT
The DNA here is from genome assembly GCF_056924355.1 of Enterococcus sp. LJL90. Lineage (NCBI taxonomy): Bacteria > Bacillati > Bacillota > Bacilli > Lactobacillales > Enterococcaceae > Enterococcus > Enterococcus sp. LJL90. Next base: position 89,055 of record NZ_JBXPBQ010000001.1, read on the forward strand.
GTAATTGACTATACTATTCAAGATGCTAAGCGTAATGTTCTACATATTGATTTTTCTACACAGCTACCAGCTATGTTTATCGCAGAATTGTTAACAGATCACTTATAAGCTTCTTCGCCCTCTATGGAACAAGTTGTTCCATAGAGGGATTTTTTTTATTGTTACCGTATTCGGTTCTTTAATGTATGAAAAGGGTTACATGCTGTGGTTTATTATGATTAAATGCAATCAGATAATATTTTTTACTTATTTTAAACTTAAATATTGACTGGGAAGGTGGGACGTAAGATTAGTTTTACTTGAGAGGTAAGCACTTATTTTTTAGAAAATATTTTTAAGGAGCAAAAACGATGAATACTTTTATTAATGAAAAAATATTACCACCGGTTTTAAAATTCGTTAATACGAAAGCGATTACAGCTTTGCGTAACGGGATGCTTTACACAATGCCATTTACGATTGTCGGGTCTGTCTTTTTACTATTGGCCAATTTTCCCGTGCCGGCTGTTTCTGAATTTATAACTAATCAAGGTTGGGCGGATTATTTCAATCAAGCATATGGCGCATCTTTTGCAATTATGGCATTGTTTGCTGTAATGGGAATTGCCTATTCCTATGTGAAGACGGAAGGTTTTGAAGGACTGCCCGCTGGGATGATTGGTTTGGTTATTTTCCTTTTGACCATGCGTTCAAGCGTGACAGATGCAGAATCAGGCGTGACGATTGCCAACGTTATTGATAAAACTTGGACTGGCGGTCAAGGAATGATTAGTGCCATCTTAGTTGGTCTATTTGTTGGTTGGGGCTATTCTTGGTTCTTGAAACGCGATGTACGAATTAAATTACCTGAACAAGTTCCTGAAAATGTTGCGAACTCATTTACTGCTTTGATTCCAGCAGCAGTTTTAATTACTTTTGCGATGTTTGTTTATATTTTATTTGATGCTTTGATGGATACTACGATGGTGCAATGGATTTACGATGTGATTCAAAGTCCAATGCAAGGTGTGACTGATAGTTTAGGTGGCGCATTGATGTTAGGTTTCTTGGTGCCATTCTTATGGTTCTTTGGAGTCCATGGCTCAACGATTGTCGGCGGAATTATGGGCCCAATTTTACAAGCGAACTCCTTAGAAAATACCGCAATCAAAGAATCTGGACTTGAATTAACAGTTGCTAACGGCGGTCATATTGTAACGCAACAATTTTTAGATCAATTTATGACGGTGACGGGTGCTGGTATGACAATCGGAATTGTTGTTTACATGGTATTCCTAGCACGTTCCGCACAATTTAAGCAATTAGGCCGTCTATCAATCGGCCCGGCTTTCTTTAACATCAATGAACCAATTATTTTTGCAACACCAATTGTAATGAATCCTATTATGGCTATTCCGTTTATCTTGACGCCAGTTGTTTCTGGAGTTGTCACATATTTTGCTCTTTATACTGGACTTGTGCCGCTGTTTACGGCCGTACAAGTACCATGGACAACTCCGCCAATTATTTCTGGTTTCTTAATCGGCGGCTGGCAAGCAGCATTATTGCAAGCTTTTGTATTAACGCTTGGTTTCTTTATCTACCTGCCATTTATCAGAAAAGTAGATTCTATGAATTATGCTCAAGAAAACGGTTTGGACGAATTAGCAGCAGTCGAACAAGGCTAGAAAGTGGTTATAAGAATGACAATTTTAAAAAAAGATTTTCTATGGGGCGGCGCAGTTGCTGCCCATCAATTGGAGGGCGGTTGGCAAGCAGGCGGCAAAGGAGTTAGTGTTGCCGATGTGATGACGGCCGGAGCCCATGGCATTCCCCGTAAAATTACGGATGGCGTGCTGCCGGGAGAAAATTATCCCAATCATGAAGCGATTGATTTTTATCATCACTACAAAGATGATGTGAAATTATTTGCCGAATTAGGCTTGAAATGTTTCCGGACTTCCATCGCTTGGACACGGATTTTTCCAAAGGGGGATGAAGCGGAACCTAATGAAGCCGGCTTGCAGTTTTACGATGATTTATTTGATGAATGCCTGAAATATGGTATTGAACCAGTGATTACCTTGTCGCATTTTGAAATGCCTTATTATTTGGTGACAGAATATGGCGGCTGGCGCAATCGTAAAGTTGTTGACTTCTTCGTAAAATTTGCCGAAACAGTTTTCACCCGTTATAAAGACAAAGTGAAATTCTGGATGACTTTTAACGAAATTAATAATCAAGCAAACTTCAATGAAGATTTTGCTCCGTTTACCAATTCTGGTTTGAAATATGAAGCCGGGGAAGACCGGGAAAAAATCATGTACCAAGCGGCCCATTACGAGCTAGTGGCCAGTGCTCAAGCGGTGGCAATCGGTCATCAGATTAACCCTGATTTTCAAATTGGCTGTATGATTGCGATGGTGCCGATTTATCCGGCCTCTAGCAAGCCTGCTGATATGATGGCGGCAACTGTGGCGATGCAACGGCGCTACTGGTTCACGGATGTGCATTGTAAAGGTGCTTATCCAAGTTTTATTGAAAAATATTTTGAACGGAAAAATTTCCAATTAGACCGCACAAAAGAAGATTTTGAGTTGTTAAAAGCGGGTACAGTCGATTATATCGGTTTTAGCTATTACATGTCCTTTGCAGTTGCCGACCAAGATGGTGCACCGGCCTTCGATTACGACGAAGCCAAAGATTTAGTTCGCAATCCGTTTGTGGAGGCTTCTGATTGGGGTTGGCAAATTGATCCGCTGGGCTTGCGCTATTCCATGAATTGGTTTAACGAACGCTACGAAAAACCATTATTTATTGTTGAAAATGGATTTGGCGCCATCGATGAAATTGATGCAGCTTCTCATCGTGTAGAAGACGATTATCGAATTGATTACTTGCGGGCCCACATTGCCGCGATGAAGGATGCTGTAGAGTATGATGGTATTGACTTGATGGGTTATACGCCGTGGGGCTTTATTGATTTAGTTTCTGCCGGCACCGGCGAAATGAAAAAACGTTATGGCTTTATCTATGTGGATAAAGATAATGAGGGAAATGGCACCTTAGCCCGTAGCAAGAAAAAATCCTTCGACTGGTATCATCAAGTCATTGAAAGTAACGGCGAAGATTTAGGATAAACAATTGAAATGCTAGTTAAAAGCAATCCTTTAGTCACACGGCTGAAGGATTGTTTTTTAAGTTTGTTCAGATTGCTTAATCATGGATTAAAAAAATTCCCTATCCATTTAGACTAATAGGATGCAAGTTTAGACTTTCTTACAAAATCTTCTTAGAAAGTCTAAGCAGCAAACATAAAATCTTCACAATTTCCGGTTATTATGAACTCATCCCAATAAAACAAACCCAATAAAACACTTTTTCATTTTTTACTCCTAAACCCGCCAGTCCCCGCTGGCGGGTTCCCTTTTTCTCTTCAGAAAAAGAGCTTTTTCTGAAGAGCAACGGGTCGCATACAGTTCAACTGGGAGTGAAGCTGAAAATGGTATAAGAGTTGATGAAAGTTGAACTAGCATCCTAAACCCGCCAGTCCCCGCTGGCGGGTTCCCTTTTTGTCTTCAGAAAAAGAAGCCTTTTCTGAAGAGCAACGGGTCGTATACAGTTCAACTAGGAGTGAAGCTGAAAATGGTATAAGAGTTGATGAAAGTTGAACTAGCATCCTAGCCCATTGATCCCCGCCGATGGGCTACCTTTTTGTCTTCAGAAAGAATAAATTTCTAATAATGTTAACCAAGCTTCAGCAATACCACATAACAACTAAAAAACTAACTTATTTGGCAAACTTTTTATTAAAGAGTACACTTATTTTGAGGAAGGTGATTGTTTATGAAACGTTTTGCTATCAAGGATTATGGTGATCCAGAAAAAGTTTTTATCGAACTAGCTGCTGAGCCACGAGAAATGTCTCCCAAACATGTGCGGGTAACGTTACAAGCTTTTGGAATCAATCCTTATGATGTTGGTCTTCGTCAGGGAAAAATGAAAGACGCTCGACCTGTGAAATTTCCTTATGTTCTCGGCAATGACGGTGCTGGAACGGTGATTGAAGTCGGCAGTGACGTTACCAACGTCACAGTTGGAGATGAAGTAATTGTTCATGCAGTCGGTGGGACTTACGGTGAAGAAATTGTGGTTCCGGGCAACAAAGTGTATCGCAAACCTGAAAATATGAGCTGGAGCGAAGCGGCTGGGCTGCCAACGACCGGGATAACTGCTTATCATTTACTATTTAGCCTATTATCCATTACTCCTGACCAAACGATTGTTGTTCTGGGGGCATCTGGTGGCGTAGGCTCCTTATTAGTTCAATTAGCTAAGGCAAATGGCAATCGTGTGCTGGCTTCAGCTTCAAGTAAGAATGAGAACTATGTTCGCAGCTTGGGGGCAGATAGTTTTGCTGCCTATGACAAGGAAAATGTTGGTCAGATTTTTGAAAATCAAGGAGACGTCGTGATTGATGCGACTAAAGGCAGTCGGGACTACGAAGCGGGGATGGACATTGCTAAGTACGGGGCGGATTATGTCGTTTTAAATGTGCTGCCACCTGTAGAGTTTCGCAAACCAAATGTAGAATATCACCACTACGGTCCTAATCGAGATTATAGTGACCAAGAAGCTTTCGCAACGCTAGTTAAAAATTTCGAAAAGGAACAGCTGAAAATTAATATTGCTGAAGTATTTCCTTTTGCCTTGGCATCAGTAATTGAAGCTCATGAGCGAATTGAAGGGCACCCTTCAGCTGGGAAATTGATTGTTGAGAAATAAAACGGATATGAGCTTTAGAATGTTGTTAGAAATTTGAAAAAATAAGCCCTGATAAATTCTATAATAGAGTTTATCAGGGCTTAAATCTATTTCTCTTCTAAAATTGTAAAGCCAAGTTCAGCAACATCATTACTAAACATTTTTACAGTGTCTAAAGATAGTTGGTTTAGATCCATATTGTACATGGATAACTTGTTTAATAATTCTGGGGGAACAGTAATGATGTCTACTTCCAAGTTTTCTGCTTGAATAATATTAAAAACTTCACGGGTGCTTGCCCATAAGAGTTTGGTACCCTCTTTTCTTTTGCAAATAGTCAATGATTTCTTCATCAATGGCTCCGGATTAACGCCTGTGTCGGCAACTCGTCCGGCAAAAACCGAAACAATGTTTTCAGTTCCTTTGGCAAAGGCGTCGACAGTCTCCTCGACTTGTGCTTCAGTCATAATCGCTGTTACATTCAGATGAAGTCCCTTTTCCGAGAGTTTCTTTATCAATGGGGCCGAGGATTCTCCTTTAGTGTTTGATATAGGGATTTTAACATACACATTTTCACCTAGTTCAGAAAGTTTTAACGCTTCTTTTTCCATTGTGTCAAAATCATCCGAAAAAACTTCAAAACTAATGGGCATCCCATCAACTTTACTCAATACCTCTTTAGCAAACGAAACATAATCTGTAATCCCGGCCTTCTTCATCAAGGTTGGATTGGTAGTAAATCCGCTAACAATTCCTTTTTCCTTCATTCTAAGCATGTCACTAATAATCGCACCATCTGAGTAAATTTCAATTTTAAAATTCATTAATCTGTTTCCATCCCTTCATTATTAATTGCTGTTTTTGATGGTCTAATAATACTAGGTAAAATTAAGGCTACCAATACAACTACGATAATTGCATAAATCCCTATTTCACTAAATTGACCACCGACTTTTCCTAACAGGATACCAATCCAACCAAAGTCAAAATCACCAAAAGTAGCGTTAGCAAAGCCCAGCTGTCCTAAAACTGGTAGTAATAGTGCAGGTAAAAATGCAAGCATTAAACCATTTACAAAAGATCCAACCACAGCACCACGTCGGCCACCAGTTGCATTACCATAAACACCGGCAGTTGCACCACAGAAAAAGTGTGGGACTAGTCCTGGGATAATTAAGACACCACCTAAAGCACCTAACACAAACATACCAATCAATCCGCCAATAAAACTAGAAATGAAGCCAATTATTACAGCGGTTTGAGCATAAGGGAAAAATACGGCACAATCTACTGCTGGAACTGCATTAGGAATAACTTTGTCGGCAATCCCTTGAAAGGCTGGCAGTAGGTCTGCTAAAATCATGCGGACTCCAGAATAAACAATTGTTACACCAACAGCAAATTTTAAACCTGCCAATATTGCAAACAGATAAGGTGATTGTCCATCTGATAGGGTTGAAACAAACTCAGGTCCAGCTGCAATAGCTGACACCAAATAAAAAATAATCATTGTTAAAGCAGTTGATATAGTAGTATTTCTTAAAAATCCAAATGACTCTGGTACAGCAATATCTTCGGTTGATTTTGATCCCTTACCAATCCATTTACCTATCAGTGCACTTAAGTAATAACCGACAGACCCAAAGTGCCCCATTGCAATTTCATCACCACCAGTAACTTGCAAGGTAAATTTTTGTCCAATTGCTGGTGACATTGCGCTCCAAGCTCCTAAGAAAAAGCCGCCGATTAGAATTAATGGTGTTCCCTCAAAACCTACAGCTCCTAAGACAGCTGATAATAAACACGCCATAAAGAATGAATGATGACCAGTTAAGAAGACGTATTTATATCTAGTAAAACGAGCAATTATTAGGTTAATAACTAAGCCTACAACTAGGATTGTCATTGTTTCGACACCCAGAATATCTTGAGCAACTGCGACTACAGCTTCGTTATTTGGTACAACGCCAGTGATATGAAATCCTTCTTCAATCATTTGAGACAAAGGGTCTAGATTTGCACTGATAACGTTGGCACCTGCCGACAGCATTAAATAGCCTAAAATCGGACCTAAAGTACCTGTTAGAACTTTATGAGCTGGTGCCTTCATTGCAATTAGTCCAACGAATGCGACTAGCCCCATTAAGATTGCCGGCTCACTAAACATATCCCGTAAAAACTCTAAAAATATCATCTTGCTTCCTCCTTATTTTGAAATCAATACATCAAAATTTATTTTCTTTTTTCTTGATCCAATTGTTTTAAAGTATCCAAAATATCTTCTGTAATTTTCTTTTTATCCGCGTAACTTCTAACGACTGCTACCCGCTTATTTTCTGGGAATTGTTTTGCAAATTCATCGACTGTTACAAAGAGATCAGGATTTTCTCCTAGAGCTGCATTGAAATCGCTAGGACGTGTTTCGACTTCAATCTGATTGTTTTTGGCAATTTGACTAATCTTCATAGCTAATAGATTGCTACTGCCAATTCCATTTCCACATACTGTAATAATTTTTAACATGTCTCTTCCTCCGTACTAAACTTATTCAATAATTCTAAAAATTCATTTTTATTTTTTGCATTAATCAATTGTTGAACTTTGCTTTCTTCATCAATCAGGGATGAAACTTGTTGTAATAAAGCGAGGTGACTTTGGCTATCTTTAGTAGCTAAGCAAATTAGTAAATTGACGTAGCTGCTTTTCCCAAATAGAACAGCTTCCCTAATATTTAGAATGCTAATGCCTGTGCCAATTGCTCCTTGTTCAGGTCTAGCATGTGGCATAGCTACTTTGGGAACCAATACCATATAATCCCCCATCTCAGCGACATTGTTCATCATTGCTTGTACATATCTGGGCTCAATTATTTTTGCTTCTAAAAGTGGTTTTGCTGCGACTTGAATTGCTGTTTCCCAATTGTCAACATTTTGAATAAACTGAATATACTCTTCTCTTATATGACTAGTTTCTGTGTCGTCCATTTGGCAACCTCCTTCATCTATGGCTCAACTATACAAAAAAACGTTTACATTTTATATCACATTAATTTCCATAATGAATTGGAAATTGTTGAACATTTTTATCCAATCTTTGCCAATTCAAAATGGAAAACAAATGATTTTGAAATAGGTCGTTTGAAATAAGTTGACATATCACGGTTTAGAAGAGCTTATTTAAAATATCATAGTAAGCGCTTTTATTCTGAGGTTGAGAAAGGGTAGCTTTTATTTTTCAAACCAATTATTATGAAGTTTGTTAACTAGTGAGAGGGGTGAGTTGTGATGTTCTCATATAAACGGCTGGAGGATATCTTTATAAAATTATATGAAGAAGAATTTCAATCTAAAGAAAATATTGCAATTAGTTTTTCTGTTTCTGAAAGGACTATTCGAAATGATATTAATGAATTAAACGATTTATTGAGACCTCATAATGCCCAAATTGTTAATCTGAGGGGGAAAGGATACGTCTTGAGTAATAAAAAGGAGTTAGCGAAGCTGTATGAAGAGTTGAAAATGAATATTAATCAAGATGACAATATGCTAGAATCTTCCGAAGATCGCATTAAGCAATTGCTGCTTTTGTTGGTTGTTAATGAGGATTATCTAACTCTTGACGAGATCGGTGAAGAAATTTTTGTGGGACGTACAACACTATTAAGCTATATTAGAATTATTCGCCAACAAATTATTCCATATGAACTAAAAGTTGTCTCAAAAGCGAATGTTGGTTATAAGTTAGTTGGTGAAGAAATTAATATAAGACAATGTATAATGGAACAATTAATCGAAAAAAATTTTGGAACTTATATTATTCAATTTTCCTCTATTGAAAAAAAACTTTTTAGAGAAGTTAATTTGACAAAGCTGTCAGAGGAAGTATTAGAAATTTTTTCTCCAAGGGTCTACAAGATTTCGGATTATAACCGCAAGAATTTTATCATTCATTTGGCAATAGCAATTCTGAGGGTGAAGAAAAATCATATTGTTGAAGAGATTCCAACAATTACGTTATTTGATGCAAAAGTTCAAGCCGCTTTAGAAGAGCTTCTCGAATGGGTTCAAATAAATTATCAAATAGAATTCCAAACAAGTGAGAAAAAATGGATTTATAAACATTTTTTCTCAGAATTGTTATATAAGAGCAATTCAATGGATACTAGCAAGCAAATTTATACATTAATCGACCAAATATTAGTGAAAATCAACAAAACTTTTGGTGAAGACTTAACAGAAGATACTATCTTGAAAAATGATCTGTATACACATTTCTCAAGTTATCTATTGCTAAAACAGATTCTGATTACAGAAAAAAATCCTTTACTAGCGACGATAAAAACAAATTATTCTTACGCTTTTGAATTAGCCACATTTGCTACAAAAAATACAGAACTAGCGAACACATATCATTTTTCTGAAGATGATATCGGATACGTAGCTCTCCATATTGCGGCCGCTTTAGAGAGGAAGAGAAAAGCTAAAAGAACGGAAATTCGTGTAGCAATTGTGTGTGGACAAGGGGTTGCAACTAGTCGACTCCTAGAGGCGCTGATAAAACAGCGTTTTCCAGATGAAATAGAAATTGTTGATATTCTATCTTTTGCAAGTTATAAGTTAATGAAGGAGATGGATGTAAATTTTATTGTTTCAACTGTACCGCTTATAAATGCTAGTATACCAGTAATCTTAGTTGATTTTTCGCGAATTAAAGATAGCTTAAACGAAATTCAAAAGTATATAACCTTGGGAAAGAAAAAAAGTAATCTTTATGATTTGTTTGAAAGAGAAAGCTTTATTTTTCAAACCACAACTATTGATAAAGAGCCGTTCATTGATCAACTGTGTTTGTCGTTAGAGGAAAATGAATATATAACAACGGATTTTAAAAACAAAGTCATGTCTAGAGAAGAGATGCTTCCAACAAATATCACCTCTTTTATGGCTATCCCTCATGCAATTTCATCAGAGATTTCCAAATCTAAAATTATTGTTGGGATATCAAAGATTCCAATTAAATGGTCGGTAGAAGATGAAGTGAAAATAGTTTTTCTATTGGCCGTTTCCGAAAATGACAAGGATAAACTACAATTATTTTTTGAGTATTTATCTGAAATTATTGATGATAATATGCTGCAAAAGGAATTAGCTGCAGTTGAAAATTTTGATCAATTTATTAGAGTCTTGAAGGCAAGCAAAATCGGATATTCGATTTCAGAAAAATGATATTGACATGCAGGTAATTAATTTATAAAAGTTACCTGGCCCCATTTGCAAAAAAATTTAAAATTGGTATGATTTCAAAGGAAGAAATTTTTATGAATGAGGGACTTGGATGAGTAAAAAAAAGAATACGAATAAAAAAATTATCGCTGGTGTCGTGGTTGTTCTCGGATTGATTTTTGGCGGTAGTCAGACGCTACCTGAATTGGCGGAGAGTTGGCTGAATGGTGATGATGCCACAACTATTCTAGGTAATTTAACTGCGGGAAATAGCCAGATCACCGATAGTGGTGGCAACACGGGGACCTTGCCTTACAATCAGGCGACCTATGATGAGCTAGCGGCTTTGGATTTTGTCAGTGGCGGTGAGGCTGTGGTGACGGTCAATGACAATCAAGCGAGTCTGAATATTGCAGATTGGCAAACGAATCACGCCGTTTATGGAAATTTAGATGAATTAAATAGAACAACATTTGTCACAGCCTATATTGATGAAACGAATTTAGGCTCTTCCGAAAATCGTGGCAGTCAGGTCTGGCAGCCAACGGGATGGCACCAAAAGGAAGTTGACGGGCAGCCGATTTATAATCGCGGTCATTTATTGGCTTATACAAGCTCATTTAATTTAGATGAGGATGGCAATTATTTAGAAGGTGCTGAAGGCAGCGAAGACAATCCAAAAAATTTGGCGACTCAAAGTGCCTATTCCAATCAGCAGGTTCAAACAAAATTCGAAGCTAAGATTCGAGAGGCTCAAAAAGTTTCCGGTAATCGGGTGCTTTATCAAATTGTCACGGTGTTTCGTGGCGATGAATTAATGCCCCGGGGATATTGGCTGCAGGCAGTGGACAGTGTGGGGACATTGGATTTCAATGTATATGAATACAATGTGCAGCCAAATGTGATTTTTGATTACAGCGACGGGTCTAGTAAAATTGACCGAAGCATGACGGTTGCCGAGTAAATTTCTAAAATTTTATTTGAAAAATATCAGTCCAAAAGGCTGTGACACTATTCTGATTAACAGACGAAATTCTAAATCAAATTCTGGTTGTTTCTGTGGTCCAATTTGTTTGCGACCAGAGAAGACACAGGCTGAGAAGATTCAGCAGGATTGAATTAAGCAGTATTTGCTAGTTTTGATTTAGGAATTTTGATTCTGTTATAACGGATGTCATAGCTTTTTTTGCTGCCAGTTCGTAGCAAAATTTAATCAAGATAGTAAAAATTGTCGCAGAGAGGCGAATTTTGTAAAAACGAGTGCAAATCTGCACACAGCCCCGTTTAGCTCCCAAAAATATTTCCGAAGACCTGTTATGATAGCCTTGTAAAACTCAAAGGGGGCGACAAAATGAGTGAAGAGGAATTAGTTGAATGGTTGCGTTTGGCAAAAGCAGGCGACTCTGAGGCTTTTGGAAAACTTTTTGATCAGTACCGGCCAGTCGTTTTAAATTTGGAGCAGCAGTATTATTTACGGGATTTAGATCACGATGATTGGCTACAAGAGGGACGCATGATTTTTTTTCAAACAATTTTTCATTTTGATGACAATCGCGGAACCACCATCGGTCAGTATTTTAAAGTGGCCATGAGCAATCGCATCCGCTCTTTGCTACGAAAACAACAGGCCTATAAGCGGCGAGGTCAATATGAAAGTCTGTCCCTTGATGCTGATGAGCTGCGTTATCGAATAGCGGAGCGTTATGATACGACACCGGGAGCAGAGAATTATTTATTGCTGCGAGAGAAACTCAGTGGGTATGAGCATTTATTTTCACCGCTGGAGGAGCAGGTGATGGGTTATTTTTTGCAGGGATTTGATTTAAAACAATTACCAGAGCTATTAAATGTTTCGCAAAATTGTATTCGGGGCGCCTTTGACCGTGGAAAAAAGAAATTATGCCAACACTTATTAAGTGATAATGGTGAAGAATAGATGTGAATCTTAACTTGATGAAAAAAATCAGTTGATTTTCAAAAAATCCTATGATAAACTTGAATTTTTTGTGAAAATGAGTTAAAATGGTATTCGAGGTGAATTGTATGGCAACTACTTTAGCTACGATTAAGCAAGACCTTGAATGTCGCATCGGCAGCAGAATCATGTTGGTGGCACAGACAGGGAGAAAGCGTCAAACGGAACGTAAAGGTATTTTAACAGAAACTTATCCATCCGTTTTTGTTGTCGATCTAGATCCAGAAGAAAACTCTTTTGAACGGGTGTCTTACAGCTACTCAGATGTATTGACCAGAACCGTTGAAATTGAATTTCTTGGTGAAGCAGTGTAAATAAATCAAAGGACCAGCCCTAGCGCTAGTCCTTTTTTATTTGATCTTTTTTAAGGAAGACCTCTATCAACACTTAAATATTAGGTCAGCTGCAACTACAGCAAAAGAAATTTTTTCCAGTTTTCTTTTAAAAAAGTTAGGAAAAAGTTTTAGTGAAAAAAAGCAGTTTTGACGCAAAACTGACAGATTTCAGCCTTGTCTGCTGCTAGCTTACTGCTGAAGAAAGAATCTGAACTGTAGCAAGCTGGCTTTTGAAATATTTGCTAAGCAATGCTTTTGAGAATCACGCTTCTCTGCTAGTAGCGAGTATTTGTCTATTCAAGCGGTTTGTAGGTTTTGATAAATTTCGCAATATCTGTCAGAGATTCAGAAAAAAATTTGACTGCGGTCTCCAACTCATAAAAGCGCTTTTGAATCATTTCGTCAAACATTTTTCTAACGGAGCGTAATAGTTAGCCACATTGAAAAATACAGGGTGGGATTTTGACCGACGCGGATCCAAGAGACTACCTCACTAATTCCTTCCAATGTTTCAAGATTGCCGGATAAAGTGATGAAGTCTTATGCAAGGGTAGCCATTATTGGTTTTCTTGCAGACAAAGAGTCAACGACTTAGAGTTTTGTTAAGCGAGGATGGGCTAGTTCTCTTTCCTGTAAAAAAGTTGTGATGACACCAATTGTTTGCCGGCTTGCTGCAAGCACAACACCAGCAACGACTCCCATCAGGCCGGCTTCACTACTTCCGTAAATTAGCGAATTGCTTTTTTCGGCAATTCAGTTGTCGAGATTGAGGGTGGTATCTTCATAAATTTTTTCGCTCCCATCTACTGCACCGCAATAAACTACAATCCCAAGTCAATACGTCATTTAACCCTTTTTTGAATTTCTTGGTGAAAAACCAAATGTCTTTTTGTAGGCTCGTGAAAAAGACAAAGGATTTGAGTAGCCAACGGCTTTTGAAATCGATGCAACCGTATGATCAGTGTTTTCAATCAGAAAACGGGCTTTGGTCATACGGTATTTAATCAGATATTCAATTGGTGTTTGTTGAAAAGCCTTATTAATTATTTTAGATAAATACGAGTTGTCTATCTGCAAGTATTCTGAAATTTGCTGGATTGAAAGACTTTCTTGCCAATAATTTTGCTGTACAAAATGGACAAATTGTTCCGCATATTTTTGCAAACTTGAGATATTTTGATTCAAAGAGGGATTGTTTCCGTCAATGCTCAGGCAAGCTAGCACAGACATTAAAGTTCCCTGAATTTGCAAGGCATTGCCCTTTGATAAAAAATCTCCTTCAATTAGGTCATAAATCATAGCATCCAATTTTTGACTGTCCTTTAAAAAACCTACTCTATTGATATTTGAATAACCCAACTCGTCTAAAATTTCCTCTACTTTATCTCCTTCAATACCAAACCAGGCATACTCCCATGGATCTTGCTCACTTGCTTGATAGACAGGGTCCGCATCTTTAGGTGAGATTAAGAAAAAACAACCTTGTTTCAAATTATAAACGGTATCCCCTAGCTTAAAAATTCCTTGACCGTTTAAAACATAATGTAAAACAAAATAGTCCCGGACTTGTGGACCAAAACTGTGGTTGGGCAGACATCGTTCGTGACCAAAGTTAACTATTGAAATGTTGTCTAGCAGATAGTCATTAAAGAAATATTCAATGCGATCTTTGCTCTCTAAAAACAAAATTATTTCCTCCAATCCAAATAGAGTATGGTTTTATTAGAATCTGTTGTTTTTGGAAATATCGAAAAATGTATACCTTTATAATAATGCGGTTATTCCAAAAAGTAAATAGAGCTTATAAAATAAGTTTGTAAGCGATGACAAAATAATTTGTTTTTGGAGGAATGGAAAAATGAAGAAAAAAAGTATATTTTCTGTGGCTGCGATGTTAACTGCTTGTGTCGGTTTTTTGTTTGGTTATGGTAGTTCTTCTGATACTAATTCAAGTAGTAATGATGAGGAAGTTAAACTAGTCTTTTGGTCAGGGGCAACAAAAGGGAATGCAGATCAAGTCCATGAGCAGGAATTAATTGAAACCTATGCAGAAGAAAATAATATTGAAATTGATTATCAGCTATTTAACTGGGATCAATTAAAAGACAAAATTGTTACCTCTTATTCCGCTGATGATGCACCTTCAATTACTTGGGGATTAGGGGAGTGGTACGGAGAATTTAGTAATATGGGAGCTTTAGCTGATTTATCAAACTTATGGGATGGCTATTCCGATAAAGATTTATTTTATAGCAATGTTACAGATGCCTTGAGCACTGATGGAAAATTGCAAGCGTTACCTAATTATATTGCGCCAAGGGCTTTAGTTTACCATCAAGAGATGTTGACTGAAGCAGGTTATGATACACCGCCGGAAACTTGGGATGACTTATTAGAGATGGCCAAAACCGTTAAAGAGAAGACAGGTCAAACTGCGTTTGGAATCGCTGGAACCGGGGCAAGGGCTCCACAAGAATTAGCTACATTTTTATTTCAAAATGGTCTTTCAATTGCAGATGAACAAGGCAGCGGAACATACAAAAATACTTGGCAGGACAGTGAAGACAATTTAGCTAAAGCAACAGAGGTTTTTCAATTCTATAAAGATATGTTAGCTGAAGGTGTCATTGACCAAAATGCCGCAGTTGGTGGCTGGGAAGAATTGGATACCAATTTTGCACTAGATAAATACGCTATGATGAACAATGGTTCTTGGATGCAAAATTATGAAGAAAATAATCCTGATGAAATGGCAGATGCGACTATTGGACTGCCACCTTATAATACGACTCCGGCGACTTTCTTAGAAATAAATACTTATTACATTTACAACAACAGTGAAAAAGAAATTGAGGAAACTTTTAAATTAGCAACTTATTTATTAAATCAAGAAAATCAACAAGCTGGTCGTCCCGAAGGCTCCCCGAGAACAGACATGGAAATTGATTCTACAAATAAATGGGCAGCTGGTTTTGGAAACCCAGAGCTGATTGAGCAGGCACAACCGCTACCGCCGATTTCTTTAGCAGAAATTACACAACCTATGCAAGATGCTTTAGCAATGGTCCTACAAAATGATGATTCAGCGAAAGATGCTGCAATCTATTTATCAGATAAAGTGAATGAGGCTTTAAAAAACCAAGATGCTTATAGTGAATAATTACTTGTTTTTCAAATGATTCGGATTTCAAGGCTGTCATTACAGTGAGATAGCCTTGAATCTCTTAAAGAAAAACTCTAATTTCAACAGGAGGCTGTATATGAATATTTTAGCTTCAAAAAAATTATTGTCCAAAGAAGGAATAAATAAAACCAATGCATTGCTATACATGGCTCCGGCTATTATTTTTATGGTTGCTTTGATTGGCATTCCTTTAGTTCAGGTAGTTTGGGATAGCTTTCATGCTAAAAGTTTAACGAATCCAAATTTAGAAGGCTTTGTTGGCTTAGAAAACTATCAAAAAGTTTTTGCTGATGAACTGTTCACTGGTAGTTTAAAAAATACGGTTGTCTGGACTTGTGTTTCAGTTATAGGGGAATTAATTTTAGGTCTAGTGGTTGGTGTGGCCTTAAATCAGAAAATAAAAGGCCGCATACTATTTAGGAGTGCAATCATTGTTCCATGGATTGTGCCGATAGCAGTGGCCGGTTTGACTTGGACTTGGATGTTAAATCCTGATTATGGAATTATTAACTATTTATTACAACAAACAGGCTTAATTGATCAAGGAATCTATTGGTTAGGAAGTAAGAATACCGCATTATTAACCGTTACTTTCATTAATATTTGGCGAACCTTTCCTTACTGGGTCATTAGTATTTTAGCCGGACTTCAAACAATTCCTGATGATTTATATGAAGCAGCTGCTATTGATGGTGCATCTATTTTCAAACGTTTTTTCAATGTCACTTTACCAGGTATCAAAAGTGTCTTAAGTACCTTGATTTTCATGCATATTATTTGGACTTCAGTAAATTTTGATTTTATCTGGATTACGACAGAAGGTGGACCAAATTACGCTTCTGAAACTTTGCCGATCATGATTTATCGCTATGCTATGAAGAATTATGATATTGGGAAATCATCGGCTCTATCAGTTATTATGATTGTTATTCTATTAACTATTTTCGCATTAGTTCCAATCTGCAAGGTTATATTTAGAAAAATGAAGGGTGGTCATCACAGTGATTAGAAGCAAACAGGAGAAAATTTTTTCTAAGGCGAGTACCTATATTGTGTTGACTCTCTGCGCAATTTTTTCATTCTTTCCTTTTTTATGGATGGTTTCAACAGCCTTAAAACCAGATACTGAAATCTATTCAACAACCCCCTCATTTTTTTCAAGTAATTTTTCTTTAACAAATTTCCAAGAGGTTTTGCAAGAATCTGATTTTCTAATTTTTTTCAAAAATAGCTTTATAGTATCTGGAATCACAACGATTATCGGGTTAGTAATTGCGGTTTTAGCGGGTTATTCGCTTAGCCGATTTGGGAAATACAAAATTATTCGCGGGTCAGGTGTTTCGTTAACTTTGAGTCAAATGGTTCCGGGCGTATTACTGCTGATTCCAATATATATGATTTTTAAACAATTTAACTTAATCAATACCTATGCGGCTTTAATTTTAGCCTACTCAACTTTTGTGGTGCCGTTAAGCACTTTTATGATGAAAGGTTTTTTTGATACTGTTCCGATTTCACTAGAAGAGTCGGCAGAATTAGATGGTGCTTCAAGATTCCGTACTTTGGTTCAAATTATTCTTCCCGTCTCTATACCAAGTTTAGTTTCAACAGGGTTGTATACCTTTGTGACCGCCTGGAATGAATATATGTTTGGCTATGTTTTAATTAACGATGTGGCTCATAGAACATTAACACCAGGAATTACTCTATTCAGAGGTCAATTCACAACAGACTGGGGAAACCTGATGGCAGCAAGTGTTTTAGCAGTCATTCCTGTTACAATAATTTTTGTTTTCTTCCAAAGATATTTGATTTCAGGGTTAATGTCAGGGGCGGTGAAGGGATAAGTTATGAAAAAAATATACGAATATTCAGTTGGGAAATTAAATTTAGCTTTAGGAATTACTGAAGAAAATAAAATACGACTCTTGCACTACTCAGTCCTACCATACGACTCTAGTCAGGAGAAGGAAGTAGAGTTATTAGCCGCTAGTCACTTGGTCGAATTACAAATTACAGGATATAATCAACCTCTTCATAAAGGAAATAAGTTAGCTAATACTTATGTAGGGAGAGAGCTGGAGTTTGTGAGTCTAGTTGAGGAAAAGGATAAGCTGATTATTACGCAAAGCTATCTTGATAGGAAAATCCAGCTTAAAACGATTACTACTTTAATCTTAAATAATGAATCCGATGCAGTCACATGGCAAACAGAAATTTTTAATACAGGAAAAAATAATTTTGGTATTGAATATATTTCTTCAGTAAATGTAACGGCTGTAAATGCCGGTCCGTTGTTTCAAAGTTATGAAAGACAAGAACTCTACCTTCCTCACAATGCCTGGACGGGCGAGTTGCAATGGCAAACAGCTACTTTAAAAGATTTTGGATTGGATTTCCAATTAGACGGGGAAAAATTACAGGATTCGACTAAAACGATTTCTATTACTAATAACTCTTCTTGGTCTTGTGCACAATATAACCCAAGTGGTCTTTTAATTAATCGAGATTTAGGGATGAGTACTTTCTGGCAGATAAATACTAATGGCGAGTGGCATTGGGAGTTGACAGACTGCGGTTTAGGTAAATATTTAGCATTAAGAATTTTCGGACCTACTGAACCGACAAATCATTGGTGGGTAGAACTAAAGCCCCATGCTTCTTTTGCTACTGTTGAAGTTCTCTGTGGAAATACTAGCGGTGGCTTTGAAGAAGTCGTTGAAAAAATGACAAACTATCGAAGGAAAATCCGAAAAAAAAGTCCTGACAATGAAAATTGTCCAGTTATATTTAACGATTATATGAACTGTTTAATGGGGGATCCCACCACGGAAAAGGAAATCCCTTTAATTAATCGTGCAGCTGAGATAGGCTGTGAGTACTATGTGATTGATTGTGGCTGGTACTCTGACGGCTACTGGTGGGATAATGTTGGCGAATGGAAGGAATCGAGAAAAAGGTTCCCTAACGGTATTATTGAGCTGACAAATTTGATACGAGAAAAAGGAATGATTCCAGGACTTTGGTTAGAAATAGAAGTAATGGGGATTAATAGCCAGCTAGCAAACGGCTTACCTGACGATTGGTTTTTTTGTCGACACGGGAAAAGAGTTCGAGACCATAGTCGCTATCATCTTGATTTTCGAAATCCCGCTGTTCGAAATTATGCAAGTAGTATCATTCAACGATTAATACATGACTATGGTATCGGCTACATTAAAATGGACTATAATATTACAGCAGGGATTGGCAGTGACTTTCAAACGGATAGCTTTAGCAACGCGCTCCTAGAACACAATAGATGCTATCTCACTTGGATTGATGAAATTTTTACAACATACCCGGATTTAATTATTGAAAATTGTGGTAGCGGTGGTATGCGTCATGATTATCAAATGCTTCGACGCCATAGTATTCAATCAATAACAGATCAAACGAATTATTTACGAAATGGGGCAATTGCTGCCGTCTGTGCTTCTGCTGTTACACCTGAACAAAGTGCAATCTGGTCTTATCCTTTACAGAATGCAGATTCTGAAGAAGTCATTTTTAACATGGTAAATACTTTATTGTTTAGAGTTCATCAGAGTGGTCATCTAGCTGAACTGAATCCAGAAAATCTTGCACTAGTTAAAGAAGGGCTTGAGACTTATAAAAGTTTTAGGAAAAAAATAGCGACAGGAATTCCTTTTTGGCCTTCAGGAATCCCTCATATTGATGATGATTGGTTTAGCTTTGGTATAAAAACTGACGAGGGCAACTATCTTGCAGTTTGGCGAACAGAGAGCACAAAAAAACAATTTAGTATCCAATTGCCAATGACTATCAAATCAGTTGAGCAAGTGTATCCCAAGCAAGATATGGAAGTAAGTTTTTCATTTTCAACAAGTCGATTGCTAGTTGATTTCCCAAAAAATAAAATGGCAAGGTTATTTAAAATTAATTAGGCTTATTAACTTTATAAAGTAAGTAGACAATGTTGAACAGCTATTTTTATTCAATGTTGTCTACTTTTTAGTTTTTACTGTAATTTTCTTTAGTTGCTCAATGTAGAGGATTCTTTTATACTACTAAATAAAACTTTTATAAGGTCAGGAGCAACCATGGAGCATAACATTAAAAATTTTTCAGAGCTTAATACGTTTGAGTTTTATCAGATTGTCAAAGAGCGGATTGCTATTTTTGTGGTGGAGCAGGACTGTCCTTATCAAGAGGTGGATGAGGTTGATTTGGTGGCCTTCCACAATTATTTTAGTGAAGACGGTGAGCTTATCGCCTATAATCGCATTTACGGTGAAGAGGTAATTCATATCGGTCGGGTGATTGTCAAAAAAGACTGGCGGGGGACACAGCTGGGGGTTGAATTAATGCGGGCAGCACTAGCTTTTATTGAAGAAAATTTTCCGGGAAAACCAGTTGAGATTTCTGCGCAGGCCCATCTACAAAAATTTTATGGCCGAGTCGGCTTTGTCACGGTTTCTGAAGAATATTTGGAGGATAATATTCCCCATGTGCAGATGCGGTTGAAGTAAGCAAGCATAACGGTAGCGGAAAATGCAGGATACACAAACTGATTAAAGAGTTTTTAACTATTAAATTTTAGATATGAAGCTTTGTGCAAATCAAAAACACTATTTAACCGTAACTAAATAGTGTTTTTGATTTATTTATTTAATTAATTTGAACAACAAGTAGTTACATCTTCGGTCGCATATCTTCTTTATCCACAGAAGTTTGTTCGCTAGCTAATAAATCGCGAATTTCCTTCAAGTAGTCTTCAGCGGTTGGTGCAGCTTCGACAGTTTCTTCTGGTTGTTTTTTCATGTCGCGGGCTTTATTGATTGCTTTGACAACCAAGAAAAGCACAAGTCCGGTAATTAAAAAGGTAATGATTGCGGTGACGACAGCGCCGAATTGGAATTCTTGATTCCAAAGGGTAACATTTAGACTGTTGGTCGTATCTTCAATCGAACCGCCACCGGTAATGCCATAGATAACTGCACCAATTAAAGGTGTAATCACTCCGTCAACAACATCTTTGACAATTGCGGTGAATGCCGAACCAATGACAACCCCAACGGCTAAATCAACGACATTTCCTCGTAAGATAAATTCTTTAAATTCTTTAATCACAGTAGTAACCTCCATTTATTTTTCATTATTAGTATAGCGAATGACTTCAGAGATTTGAAATATTTGGCTTAAAAAGCGGCCCGCTTGTTCAATTTTTGACAAAATCTCCCTTCTGCAAATAATCAGGAATTTCAACAAAATTGTTGATAAATTGAGTTTACTTTCTAAAACATCCGCTAGTTTGCCGAAATTAGCACAAGATTTTTTTAAGCCCCTCAAATTTTTCTGAAATAATTTAAAAAGTGAATGAGAAGCTTACGGGTCCTGCGCCTTAGTCATATTCCGCGGGGAAAGCTCTTGCCTGTGCTATAATGAACAACAGAAGTCATTTTAAAAGAGCAGGCCTACAGGTTTGTTTAGACACGTTTGGTGAATTTTTTTTAAACGTTTACCGGTAATTTTGTGACCGGCACCATCTAAAAATCATTTGCTAACTGTTAAACAACTTCAATGCCGCAGCTCTTCACGGAAACTTAAATCAGAAAATCAAAGGAGCAAAAGAAATGGTTTATACACTGCAACCAGGAGTTAATCTCCATGTGATTGAAACGCAAAAATATAAAACAGTCCGTTTTTTTATGCGCTTTACCAATCGTTTAGATAAAAAGACGATGACCAAACGGGCTTTACTAACCAGTTTAATGGAAACCAATAGTTTACATTTTCCTGATCAAACTCAATTGAGTGGGAAGTTGGCGGATTTATATGGCGCTAGCTTTGGCATGAATGTCGGTCGCAAAGGAAATTTCCATTGGGTCAATTTAAGTATGAGCCTGGTTAACGGCAAATATGTGGAGGATGCTAATCTGTTAGCGGACTCTGTGGATTTTCTGCGGGAAATTTTATTTTATCCACATGTGCTTGGGGATAAGTGGGAGGAACAGACCTTCCAAATTGAAAAAGACAATCTGAAAAGCTATTTAGAAAGCTTAAAAGAAGACAAACAAACCTATGCCTCATTGTCTTTGCAGGACTTATATTTCGATGGCGATGAGAATCAAAAAACACCTAGCGTGGGAACGATTGAAGACTTGGAAAGCTTAACAGCAAAGGATTTAGCTGATTATTATCAAGTGATGATGGCAGAAGACCAAATTGATATTTTTGTGGTGGGAGATGTGACGGAAGCGGAGGTTGTGACGCTGATGGAGCAGTTGCCTTTTGCTGCGAGAGATGTTCAACGGCCAGAAATATTTTACACACAGCCTGTGGATAACATTGTGAAAGAACGGCAAGTACAAGAGCCGGTTGTGCAAGGAAAATTGAATTTAGGCTACAGCACTGACATTTATTATGGCCAAAATGATCGTTTTGCCTTGATTGTTTTCAACGGATTATTTGGCGGCTTCCCCCATTCAAAATTATTTATGAATGTGCGGGAAAAAGAAAGCTTGGCTTATTATGCCTCCAGTAGTGTCGATACCTTTAGAGGCTTTATGAGTGTTCAGACGGGGATTGAAAGTAAAAATCGCCAGCGGGTGCTGCATTTAATTAATCAGCAGCTGGAAAGTCTGAAAAAAGGCGAAATTAGCGAGTTGGAGATGGAACAGACAAAAGCGATGCTCGTCAATCAATATCTGCTTTCTTTAGATAATTCACAGGCGGCGGTTGAAACGGATTATTTAAATTTCTGGTTGCCACAGACAGAAATATCCGATGAAGAATGGTTGCGCCAAATTGAAGATGTGACTGTCAAAGATGTGCAGCGGATAGCAGCGAAAATCAAATTGCAGGCAATTTTCTTCTTAGATGGGGTAGGTGCACATGAATAAACAATATTATCAACAAATCAACGAAACATTGTATGAAGAAACGCTGGCGAACGGCTTGAAGGTTTTCCTTTTGCCGAAAAATGATTACCACAAAATTTACGGCCTGTTTACTACAAATTATGGTTCCATTGACAATGAGTTTGTGCCTTTGGGTCAAGAAGATTTTGTCCATGTACCTGACGGCATTGCCCACTTTTTAGAGCATAAAATGTTTGAAAAAGAAGACGGCGATGTCTTTCAAAAATTTGGTCAGCAGGGGGCTTCCGCCAATGCCTTTACCAGCTTTACCAAAACGAGTTATCTATTTTCCACAACAGATAAACTGGAATTAAACTTAGGTACACTGCTGGATTTTGTGCAGGCGCCTTATTTTACCGAAGCGACTGTTGAAAAAGAAAAGGGCATCATCGGCCAAGAAATTCAGATGTATGACGATGATCCGAACTGGCGCTTGTTCTTTGGAATTTTGGGCAATTTATATCCCAATCATCCGCTGCATATCGACATTGCCGGTACAGTGGATAGTATTGCTGAAATTACAGCAGAAGATTTATATACCTGCTACCACACGTTTTATCATCCGAGTAATATGACTTTGTTTGTCGTTGGTAATTTTGAACCGGAAACTTTGATGGCATTTATCCGCAACAATCAAGACAGCAAAGAATTTGCGCCGGCCAAAGAAATTGCCCGCCATTTTCCTGAAGAGGACGGTGCTGTCATTAAAGAAGGCAGAATTCAAATGGCCGTGTCTCGACCAAAAGCGGTCATGGGCATCAAGGGTTTGGATCAGTTGCCAACTGATGGGCGGGCCTTATTAAAATACCGCAATGCTGCCAATTTCTTTTTACAACTGCTTTTAGGCAACACCTCGCAAAATTATTTGCAGTTGTATAATGAAGGACTGCTGGATGATAGCTTTGGCTATGAGTTTAACTTGGATCGGGGCTTTCATTTTCTTGATGTCAGCAGCGATACGGACCACCCAGAAGAACTATTGAACCGGGTGACGGAAATTTTTGAGAATTTCGCTACAGATGGCGAAATGACCGAAGAAAATCTTGCTTTATTGAAAAAGAAAATGCTCGGCAAATATTTCCAATCTTTAAACTCTTTGGAATATATTGCCAATCAGTTCAGTCAAAATCTTTTTGAAGGCATCACCCTCTTTGATGTGCCGGAGGTCATTCAAGAAATTACCTTGGCAGATGTGCTAGCAGTCGGTAAAGCGTTGCTTGAAAAAGGCGCAGCCAGCCGCTTTTATATTTATCCTAATGACTAGTAAGATTCCCTTGAGGAGAAGTCAGCCGCTTAAAATGATTGAGAAAAATTAAAATTCTCAATCAGAGGGCTTTTCTCTATCCTCAAGGGGATTTTTTTGTGGTATGCTTAGAGGTGATATCTGAAAAAACGCTGGTCGTCATATTTAGGCGATGAACATCGAAAGGCGTCGGATATTTTTAATTTTACCGAGATAGATTTTTGACTTAGCTGAGGATGCTATGTATAAATAAATGAACAGTGAATGGCCAAACAACCAAATACTTTGGGGCTTTTATTTTTTCCTTTAATAGCGGGTGCAAAAATCTCCTAAATTATACTAGATGATTGATTATTAAATGGAGAAGGATGAGAAAACGTGCAGCAGAGAACAGTTGGTACTAGACTACATAACGCCCGGCAGCAGCAGGGTTTAACAATAGAAGAATTACAACAGAGAACTAAAATTCAAAGACGCTATTTAATTGCTTTAGAAGATGATGATTTTGATGCCATCCCCGGCACTTTTTATGTGCGGGCTTTTATCCGCCAATATGCCGATGCCGTCGGCGAAGACGGCGATGAGTTAGTCGATATTTTTGACGGCAAAAAAGCGATAGAAGAACCGCTGCCGCCAGCTCCGGAAAAAGCCGAGCCAGAGGAAGAACTGAGCCGCAGTCGGCACCAAGAGGAAGTGCCGCGAGATTTTTGGAGCTATCTACCGATGATTACTTTAGGTGTGGTGGCCTTTGCGATTATTTTCGTTGTCGGTTATATGATGATGGAAAATTTTCAAAGAGATCGCTTAATCACGACACCTTCAAGCTCAGTGGTGGTGGATCGTTCCAGTAGTTCAACTACCGAATCCAGTTCCTCTACAGAAGAAACGGCTAGCTCTACTACCGAAAGTTCAACAACTGAATCCAGCAGCGAAGCACCAGCGATGGAAATCGCTTTTGACAGCGAATCCGGTCGCACGGTGGCGATGACCGCCAATAATGTGACCGATCCTGCCACGATTTCCTTTACCGCAACAGGAGCTTGTTGGGTAGGAGTTCAAGTCAACGGCGAGTATGTTTATCAATACACGTTAGCAGCCGGCGACACTCAATCGACCGTCCTGCCAAGCGGAGCACAAGCAGCGACGATTGTTTTAGGCGCCTCTTTAAATGTTTCAATTCAATTGAATAATGAAGCCTTAAACTTTAATCCTAATAGCACTACGACGCAACGCAGAGACATTAGTTTGACTTTGAACTACTTAACAGCTTAGTTTGAAAATTTTAGCCAGCCGGCAGACATTTTGCGGCTAACCTGAAGAGGAAAGAGGAGCTTATCAAAAATGAATTTACCTAATAAATTAACGGTGTTGCGGATTTGCATGATTCCGCTCTTTATTGTGATTGTGACAGTTAATTGGGACTGGGGCACGGTCAATCTTGCGGGAACAAGTTTGGAGGTCACCCATCTCGTAGGTGCAATTATTTTTGCGCTAGCCAGCTTAACGGACTGGCTGGATGGAAAAATTGCGCGGGCCAATAATTTAATCACCAACTTTGGCAAATTTGCTGATCCATTGGCGGATAAAATGTTAGTTATGACAGCTTTTATCATTCTAGTTGGCTTAGATAAAGCGCCAGCTTGGGTGGTAGCAATTATTGTCTGTCGTGAATTAGCAGTGACAGGTCTCCGTTTATTATTAGTAGAACACGGGGAAGTTATGGCAGCAGCTTGGCCTGGTAAAATCAAAACGGCAACCCAAATGTTTGCGATTATTTTCTTATCTATCAACAATATTCCTTTTAGTGCCATCGGTTTTCCACTAGACCAAATTTTACTTTATGTCTGCTTGATTTTCACCATCTACTCAGGTGTTGACTACTTCTTGAAAAACTTGGACGTCTTCAAAGGTTCAATGTAATAAAAATAATTAGGCCCCTCGGATTTTTTCCGAGGGGCCTTTTGCATGCACACAAGCTATCTTGTCGATTTTTATGTCTCACAGTTACATAGTTCGAATCGCATAAGCATCCAATAAAATTCGGCCGATAATTGATAAAGGCAGACGGGAACGCACTTCGTAATCAGGAAACAAAGAGCCCTCCGCTTTATAGCCGACTAAGGGAATGTCGATATATTGCATCAAGCTTGAACTATTGGAGGCGGTAATGGCGATGGTACCAATTTCATTTTGGTAGCAGTTTTTGGCGGCCGTCACCAGTTCCTTGGTTTCACCATTTAAGGACACGAAAATCACCGTATCGTCATGGTGAATTTTTTTGCTGATATTTTTGATAATTTCCGGATCTTTATGAAATTCGCAGTATTTCCCTGTCAATTGAAATTTGACGGTCATCTCTTCGGCAATCAGCTCCGAAAAACCACGGGCAAAAATCAAGACCCGCTGAGCCGCTTTAATTTTTTGAATGGCATCTTCAATATTCCACGTATCCAGCATGTTTAAGGTGCGGATTACTTCTTGTTCATTTTTCAAAATCACTTGTTTGATGCGGTCGTCAATTTTGTCAATGGCGGCAAAATTCAGATTGGTGTTGTGATTATCCTTTAGGTGATGCTTAAAGGAGGTGAAGCCGTCATAGCCTTTTTTCTTCATCGTTCGCACAATAGTAGCCGTTGAGACGCTAGCCTCTTCACTGAGTTTTGTGATGGAGTAATCGGGAATCCGGTGAATGTTTTTTTCTATAAAACTCCAGAGATACGCTTCTGAATCGCTGAGTTTGGTTTCCATAGCTTGACCGCCTTTTCGTTTATTCTGGCTTCATTATACTCAAATAAAGCTAAAGATGAAAACCTTAACAGTAAAAATTGCCAAAGCTGAAAACATTTACATCAATTTGTCAGGCATAATAAGGATAAGCAGAGAGGAGGTAAAAACATGACAGTTTATACCTGTACGATGAATTTAGCCATTGATCTTTTTATTGAAACTGAAAATCTTTTGCCTCATACGGTTAATCGCACAATCGATGATGATATTCAAGCCAACGGCAAAGGGGTCAATGTTTCCTTAGTTTTAAAAATGTTAGGGATTGATAATACCGCCTTAGGATTTAAGGCCGGTTTTACTGGAGATTATATTGATGATTTTTTGCAGGAGCAGGGAATTGCGACGGATTTTGTAAAAGTACCCGGCATGACCCGCATCAACGTTTTTACACAAGTGGATCAAACGGATGAAGAATTTAAATTGGTAAACAGAGGGCCGGAAATACCGCCTGAAAAAGTTGCCGCATTAGTCGATCAAATCAAAAAGTTACAAGCGGGTGATTATCTTTGTGTTTCAGGGAGTTTGCCCCGTGGTGTTCAACCAGACATTCTGATTGAAATTAGTCGAATTTGTTACGAGAAAAAAGTTCACTTAATTCTTGATAGTAGCTATCGAGAAATTTTAGATTGCTTGCCTTATCAACCTTTTTTACTTAAGCCGAATGAAGAAGAGCTGGCAGAGTGGTACCAACTAGAGAATCCTCAAACGGATGACTACTTGCAGGCAGCCGAAAAGCTAATTCAGGCTGGTGCCCAGAATGTGCTACTTTCCTTAGGGGGACAAGGCGCCGTCTTTATCAATCAAAAAGAAATTTTAGCGGGGAATGCTCCCCACGGCAAAGTTGTCAATACAGCTTGTGCCGGCGACACTTTATTGGGTACCTTTTTAGGAGAATTAATTTTAAATGAGGCCACTGGGGCCGGTTTAAGAAAAAGTATCGCTGCTGGAAGTTCAACGGCATTTCGCAAAGGCTTAACCGATTTTTCCGATGTAGCGTTTTTAGAAAAACAAATCCAGATTAACAGAGAGGAAGAAATTGAGCTATGGAAAAAAAATATCAATTAATTGCAGCGACTGGCTGTCCGACGGGGATTGCTCATACTTATATGGCCCAAGAAGCTTTGGAACAAGCGGCCAAGCGGCAAGGGGTGACGATTAAAGTCGAAACCCACGGACAAGTTGGTGTGGAAAATCAATTGTCGCCAGAAGAAATCGCCAACGCTGAGGCCGTGATTATTGCTTCTGATAAAGATGCTCATGCCGAACGTTTTGCTGGAAAAAGAATTATCGAAGTGCCGGTTGCAAAGGGCATTAAAGAAGCGGATAAATTAGTCGCTGATGCTTTAGCCGGCAAAGGCTCGATTACCGCTGAAGCCGAAGCCGTCGGTGAAGTCGAAGAAAAAAGTTTTGAGTTAAAAGGCATTGGTCACACGATTTACAAACACTTGATGAATGGCGTTTCCCACATGTTGCCGTTTGTCGTCAGCGGCGGTGTCTTAGTAGCAATTTCATTTTTATGGGGCATTTATTCTGCTGATCCAGCTAATGCTCAGTACAATGAAACAGCCGCCTTATTGAATACTATCGGCAGTACAGCTATGGGCTTGATGGTGCCGATTCTATCAGCATACATCGCAGAAAGTATTGCTAAACGTCCAGGCTTGGTTGTTGGTTTTGTCGGCGGCCTAATAGCCGCAAATGGTGGGACTGGTTTCCTCGGTGGGATTCTTTCTGGTTTTCTAGGTGGTTTTGTAATTCTTGGATTTAGTAAATTACTGAGCCCACTACCTAAATCATTGGATGGCTTGAAGGCGATTTTCTTATATCCGGTATTAGGTGTGGCAGTGACCGGCGTTGTGATGAGTTTATTATCCGGTCCAATGTCGGCCGTTAATGAAGGCATGATGTCCTTTTTAGCCGGCTTTGAAAATTCTAGCCCGATTGTTTTAGGCATTATTGTTGGCTGTATGTCAGCCTTTGATATGGGAGGACCAATCAATAAAGCTGCTTATGTCACCGGGACAGCCCTCTTGGCTCAGGGGAATACTAGCTTTATGGCGGGAGTTTCAGCCGCATGTATTGCACCACCATTAATTACTGGGTTTGCAGTCTTACTGTTTGGAAAATATTTTGACACCAATGACCGCAACGCTGGTTTAGTTAACTTTATTTTAGGCTCAACCCATATCACTGAAGGCGCAATTCCATTTGCTGCTAAAGATCCATTGCGTGTGTTGCCCACGATGATGTTAGGTTCTTCTATTGCAGCCGTCTTGACTTATATGTTCGGCGTCCAAGTCCCAGCGCCCCACGGTGGCTTTTTAGTTCTGCCAGTTGTGACCCATGGCTTACTCTGGGTCTTAGCAATTTTAGCCGGTTCAATTGTCGGCGGTGTGATTCTTGGCTTCATCCAAAAGAATCGTGTTCAAAAGGAAGTCAAAGAAGAGTCCGTTGCGCCAGTCACCGAAGGATAAGCAAACTAGAGGAGAATGTAAGATGAGTGTGATTCAAGAAGAGCAAATTTATTTGAACCAAGAATTTAGCGACCAAGATACCATTTTCAAATTTTTAGCGGACCAAACAGTTGCGTTAGGAATTGCGAATGACGCTGTCGCTGTGTATGACAGCTTAAAATTACGGGAATCAGAAGGGACCACCGGGATGATGGACGGATTTGCGATTCCCCATGCGAAAACCGCCGCTGTCGAGCAAGCGAGTATTTTAATTTTGCAGCTGACCCAAGGAATTAACTGGGAAAGTATGGACGGCCAGCCAACAGATTTTATCATTGCTTTGTTTATTCCAGAAGCAGAGGTTGGTGCCACCCATTTGAAATTATTGTCAACCATTGCCCGCATGTTGATGCGCAGTGAATTCAAAGATGAATTAAAACAGGCACAAACCAAAGCAGAAATTGTCGCATTACTAAATAAAAATTTAAGTGAGGAGCAATAGTCGTGACGAATAAGCAGACTTTTTTGAAAAATATCCTAAATGAGGATGGCATTATCAGCGCCTTGGCGATTGACCAACGGGGCGCTTTGAAAAAAATGATTGGCAAATACAAAACAGCAGGTGCCGCAGATCAGGATATTATTGAGTTTAAGAAAATCGTTTCGGCTGAATTAACGCCTTATGCTTCTTCAATTTTACTAGACCCAGAATATGGCTTGCCGGCTGCTGAAGTCCGGGCCAAAACAGCCGGCCTATTGTTAGCCTACGAAAAAACCGGCTACGATGCCGCAACACCAGGCCGCCTGCCGGATATTTTAGACATCTGGTCGGTTAAACGCTTGAAGGAAGCTGGCGCAGATGCCTGCAAATTCCTCCTGTATTATGATGTCGATGAACCCGCAGCAATCAACGACCACAAAAAAGCTTATATGGAACGCATTGGTTCAGAATGTACAGCCGAAGGACTTCCATTCTTCTTAGAGGTTGTCTCTTATGATGCAAGTATCACCGATGCCAGCTCAAAAGAATATGCCGCAGTGAAACCCCGCAAAGTGATTGAAGGGATGAAGGAATTTGCTAAGCCCCGCTATGGCGTGGATGTCTTAAAGGTCGAAGTTCCCGTCAACATGAGCTTTGTCGAAGGCTACGGCGCAGAGGTAGTTTACTCAAAAGCTGAGGCCCAAGAATATTTTAAAGAGCAAAGTGCTGCCAGCGCATTACCATTTATCTTTTTGAGTGCCGGTGTTTCCGCCGAACTCTTCCAAGAAACGTTGCGCTTTGCCAAGGCAGCTGGTTCAACCTTCAACGGTGTCCTCTGCGGTCGGGCAACTTGGGCTAACGGCGTAGAACCTTTTATTACCAATGGGGCTGATGCTGCCAAGACCTGGATGGAAAATCAAGGCCGCCAAAATATTGAAGAATTAAATGAAGTCTTAAAAGAAACCGCAACTGCGATTGAATTATAAAAGCAGTAGTGTGAAAATAAGTTAAACTACGATACCCCGACTGTGGATTGTTCTAGCTAATTGCCTGTTTTTCAAACGGCGATTGGAGCTGAAAACAATTTTTATGGTCGGGGTATTTCGGATTTTCTCAAAAAAATAGCAGCTACAAGTATCCCCTTAGATAATCGGGAATATTTGCAGCTGCTGTCTATTATTTAACGAGCCGTCCGAATGTTGACGAATTTTTCTACAAGATATTCTTCCACGCCGTAAGTGCCGTTCTCACGACCAAAACCAGAGTGCTTAATGCCGCCAAAAGGTGTGGCGGAACTCTCAAGGTCAGTATTATTGACGCCCACCATACCATAGGCCAATTTTTTGCTGACATTGTCAATCGTGTGGATATTGGTGGCAAAGAAGTATGAAGCCAAGCCGAATTCTGAATCGTTAGCGGCCTGAATAACTGCTTCTTCATCCTCAAATTCAATCAAAGGAATCACAGGTCCAAAGGTTTCTTGGTAGAAAATATCCATATCAGTCGTAACTAAATCCAGCACAGTTGGTTCAAAGAAAAAGCCCTGCTGATAGTCGCCTTCGGTTAAACGTTGCCCACCAAACAAAATTTTAGCGCCTTTATCTTGGGCATCTTTTAATTGCTCTTCAACTTTTTTACGACCCTCTTCATTGATTAAAGGACCAGTTGTTGGATCATCTAAGCCATTGCCAAAAGTTACCTCAGCCATTTTTTCTAAAATTAATTTAGTCGCTTCTTTTTTGATATCCTTGTGTAAAAAGATGCGGTTTGGCGAAGTGCATACTTGCCCGTTATTGATAAATTTAGTTTCAATCAGAGTGGTTACCGCCAGCTCTAAATCAGCATCAGGGAAAATAATATACGGTGCATGTCCTCCCAATTCCATTGAAACTTTTTTTAAAGTTGGTGCTGCTTGTTCGTATAAAGTTTTGCCAACTTCAGTTGAGCCGGTGAAGGTAATTTTTTTCACCACATCAGATTTGGTTAAGGTTTCACCGATAGCCTCAGCATCCCCGACAATAATATTTACAACACCCTTTGGTAAGCCGGCTTTTTCAAACAATTCGGCTAAAGCCAAAGCAGATAGTGGTGTATCCTCTGCCGGTTTTAAAATAACCGTGCAGCCAGCAGCAAGCGCCGGTGAAATTTTACGGATAATCATATTTGAAGGGAAGTTCCAAGGTGTAATTGCTCCGACGACACCAATCGGTTGTTTTTGCACTAACCACTTATTCGTATCTGGTGAAGGAATAATATCTCCTAACACCCGTTGGCCTTCTGCGGCATTCCATCGCAGATTTTCAACGTTTGATGTAATTTCACTTTTCGCTTGGGCAAGGGGTTTTCCCTGCTCCATGGTCATAATTGTCGCCAAACGAGTAGCATCTGCTTCAATTAAGTCAGCTAATTTAGTTAAAATACTGCCCCGTTCAGCTGGCGCCATTGTTGACCAATCCGGTAAAGCCGCTTCAGCTGCCGCAATCGCTGTCTCAGCTTCTGCTGCACCGCCCCAGTGGACCTCCGCTAAAACTTCCTCTGTTGCGGGATTGATTACAGGATGTTTATCCTGCGAGCCTTCCCGCCAGTTTCCATCAATAAAAAGACGAGTTTCGACTTCCGGTAATTCGTGTTTTGCCATGTTTCGATTCCTCCTAATAGTCTTCAAGTAATGTTGCCCACCACTGTATACAAATTTCTATTAAAAAATTTGCTTTAAATGAATTCTCTCAAGTGGCTGTGACACAGTTAACCTAACATGATTTGAAAGTGGTCTCAAAAATGGCGCCTGTTATTTTTATCAGGTGATAAAAATTGCTTCTCAAAGAGGAATAGCAAACAGGAACGATGAATGGTGATTTCTCAAGTGAATTCAGCAATCAAAGCTTTTGGTCTAGAGAGAAAAAACAAATAATCCTTCATTTTTTTCATTTTAAAAATCAAAAGTGGGCCAATTATTTTGAGATATTGGCAAGCGTTCACTTTTTTCAATTGAATAAATTTGTTGCTTGCCACGAGTGCAAAAAAGCTTGTCCCAAAATTAATTTTCAGACAAGCTTTGCGTTCTTTATTTAGTTTTTATAGGGATTGTTTTACTCAAGCTAGCCCAACTTCTGCCGCCGTTTTTTGATTTTTTTAGTCCAAAAACCGCCGGAGATATATTTCGGTTCGTAACTGATGATAAAGGCCCGTTCTTCGATTTCTTTTATCAGCTGGTAGAGCTGTTTTTCATCTTTGCGGGGGGATAAAATTTCTAAAATTAGTCGGGGACCATTCAAGCCCTCGCCTAAGCTTTCGGTTACACCAAAGCCGGCTTCCCGTAAACGTTGCGGCAAGACACTGATCTCTTCCGTGTTGCTAGGTAAAATGGCGGTGACCATCGTATAGCCTAAAGCTAATTTGTCTTCGATTTTGATACCGACGCTGACGCCGATTCCGTACCCTAAAGCGTAAACGATTAAATTAATTGGATTGTCTAATCGATCCAAGACCATGGATAAACCTAAAACATAAATCACTATTTCCACCATACTAATCAGCGGAGCAATGACGCGATAACCCTTCATTGCCAGCATAAAACGTAGTGTATTTAAGGTGATGTAAGCAAAATTTATTAGGAAAATCATGGCTAACATTTTAAAATCCATTTTCCAACCCCCAAGCATTTCCCCTAGATTACCAGAAAATGCTGCAATTCGAAAAAAATCTGATTTTCTTAAAAAAATTTTTGATTCTCGGGTTAATTTTTCTCGGCATAATTGAAACTGTGCTAAAATATTTACGAGGCAAATGCGTAGTTTATAGAGAAGAGGAAGTAACTTATGAGAGCAGAAATAATTGCTGTCGGCACAGAATTATTATTAGGTCAGGTCGTCAATACCAATGCGACTTATCTTTCAGAGTCATTGACAGAATTAGGCTTTGAGATTTATTACCATACGGTTGTCGGTGATAACCCTAAGCGACTTGAGGAGATGATTCAACTAGCCGATCAGCGCAGCGACTTAGTTGTTTTGTGCGGCGGCTTGGGCCCGACGGATGATGATTTGACCAAGGATGTTGTGGCGGCCCATGTGCAGGAACCTTTAGTTCAAGATGCAGAAGGACTAGCGCATTTGGAAAGTTTTTTTGCAGCCGGTAAGCGCCAGATGACAGAAAATAATCTGCGGCAGGTATTAACTATTCAAAATGGAGTCACCCTGCAAAATCCAACTGGCCTAGCTCTTGGTTGTCTCTATCAGGGGATTTCCACAAGCTATTTACTTTTGCCGGGACCACCTAGTGAAATGAAACCAATGTTTGCACAGATGGCGGCACCTGTTTTGCGGGAAGTTTTTCCAGCAAGAGAAAAATTGTATTCCCGAGTACTGCGCTTTTTTGGCATCGGTGAGTCAGCGCTGGTGACCGAGCTAGCAGATTTAATTGAAGCACAAACTAATCCAACACTGGCACCTTATGCTAAACCCAATGAAGTGACGTTGAGAATTACCGCCAAAGAAGCGGATGAAGCACAGGCACTACAGCTGATAGATGAGATGGAGCAGGTGATTCAAGCGCGTGTCGGAAAATTTTTCTACGGTTATGGTGACGACAATTCCCTAGCAAAAGTTGTCGTAGAGTTATTAAAGGCCAAAGGGAAGACCGTAACAGCCGCAGAAAGTTTGACAGCGGGTGAATTTCAAGCAGCATTGGGAGATATCCCTGGGGTCTCAACGGTCTTTAAAGGCGGCTTTGTCACCTACTCGCCGGAAACCAAAGTCAAATTTTTAGGATTGGATCCTGAAAAATTAGCGGAGGTTGGCACAGTCAGCGAGTATTGTGCGACCGCCATGGCGGAGTCGGCATTGCAATTGGCAGACAGTGATTTTGCAGTTTCCTTTACAGGTGTGGCCGGGCCTGATGAATTAGAAAATCAACGGCCGGGAACAGTTTGGATTGCTTTAGCGCAAAAAAATCAGCCCACTGTTGCCACAAAATATCACTTCACGAGAGACCGCTCCTATGTTCGCAATAGTGCTGTGATGCGGGGCTTGGATTTGATTCGGCGGGCCGCTTTATAAGGAAAAATAAAAAGAGAACAAACATTCGCCTTTTTCTTGCTTTTTTGCAGTAAAACAGCTATGATAAATACAGTTAAATAGTTATAGACAAGCTACTTGTTGAATTTATATAAGGAGGATTTTCGATTGGCAGATGATCGTAAAGCGGCTTTAGATGCTGCACTTAAAAGAATTGAAAAAAATTATGGTAAAGGTTCTATCATGAAGCTGGGGGAAAAAATTGACCAGCAAATCGCAACGATTCCCAGCGGTTCATTGGCGTTGGATGTTGCTTTAGGTGTCGGCGGTTATCCCCGCGGCCGGATTATTGAAGTTTATGGACCAGAAAGTTCTGGTAAAACGACGGTTGCTTTGCATGCAATTGCCGAAGTTCAAAAACAAGGCGGCACTGCAGCCTTC
The DNA here is from genome assembly GCF_056924355.1 of Enterococcus sp. LJL90. Classification (NCBI taxonomy): domain Bacteria; kingdom Bacillati; phylum Bacillota; class Bacilli; order Lactobacillales; family Enterococcaceae; genus Enterococcus; species Enterococcus sp. LJL90. The sequence goes on from NZ_JBXPBQ010000001.1 coordinate 123,857, forward strand.
ATTGATGCAGAGCATGCCTTAGATCCCCAATACGCTGCAAAACTTGGTGTTAATATTGATGACCTCTTGCTTTCACAACCAGATACTGGTGAACAAGGTCTAGAAATTGCTGACGCTTTGGTTTCCAGTGGTGCAATTGACATCGTGGTTATTGACTCGGTAGCTGCTTTGGTTCCCCGTGCGGAAATCGATGGGGAAATGGGAGACACCCATGTCGGCTTGCAAGCTCGTTTAATGTCACAAGCCTTGCGGAAATTATCCGGCTCAATTAACAAGACGAAAACCATCGCCATTTTCATCAACCAAATTCGTGAAAAAATCGGCGTGATGTTCGGAAATCCCGAAACAACTCCTGGGGGCCGGGCGTTGAAATTTTATGCAACGGTTCGTTTAGAAGTTCGCCGGGCTGAACAATTAAAACAAGGAACCGATATTGTCGGAAACCGCACGAAAATTAAAGTGGTGAAAAACAAGGTTGCGCCGCCATTTAAAGTGGCGGAAGTTGATATTATGTATGGCTTGGGTATTTCTCAAGAAGGCGAGTTGCTAGATATGGCCGTTGAAAAAGATATCGTCGATAAGAGCGGCGCTTGGTACGGCTACAAAGACGATCGGATTGGTCAAGGCCGGGAAAATGCTAAGATTTACTTGATGGAACATCCAGAAATGATGCAAGAAATTGCTGAACGAGTACGGGCAGCTTATGGCATCGGTGAGCCGGTCGAAGTCGAAGAAACAGTTGAAGAAGGCCAAGAAGAATTGCCTTTAGACTAATAATGACAAACAATCTGAGTAGGATGGTGACACCTTACTCAGTTTTTTTTTACTGAATGGGATTTAAAAATTTTAAGAAGTTAGAAGCTAAGGACACCATGGCTTTTGCTTGTTTTATAAGATAAAAATCAAGTAACAGAAAGCGAAGTAACGCAAAGCTTTTTGTTTCTTTTTTTATGTTCAGCTAAGAAATTTTTCTTAAAGTTGAGGAATTTAACTTTTTTCTTTGTATTATTAGAAAAGGGAAGCGTGGTGTAAAGATGAAGGAAGAAGAGCTTTATTTAGGTTTACTCGAGCATGATGAACGAGCTTATCAACGAGTCATGCAGGATTATACAAAATTATTGTGGGCGATTGCCGCCAGCGTTTTAAATGATAAGAACAGGTTTTCGGCGATGGACATTGAAGAGGTCGTCAGTGATGTCTTTATTCGTCTGTGGCAGTATCCAGAGAAATTTAATCCCAGCAAAGGTAGCTTGAAAAGCTATCTGGCAGTGATGGCGAAAAGTCTGGCGATTAATAAATATCGTCAAAATCAAAAGAAAAATGTACTGCAGTTGATTGACAATCAGGAAGCCAAGGAGCAGGCTGTTGCGCTGGCGGAGGAAGATTGGTCGGAATTGTACAGTGCGATTCAGTTGTTAGAAGAACCTTTCAAGGAAATAATTATTCGCCGATTCTTTTATGAAGAAAAGCCTAAGGAGATTCGGCAACGGATGAAGCTTTCGTCAAAGGAAGTGGACAACTTTTTATATCGTGGCAAACAAAAGCTCAAGCGAATTTTAGGTGACCGTGAATATTTGAAAGAGGTGTGAAAAATGACTGACAAAAAAAATGAGCTTCCTTTAGAACATTTAACAGATGAACAGCTGGATGATTTTTTGAGTTATACGGAGACTTTTACTGAGGATAATTTTCAAAATGTTCAACAGCGGTTCATGGAGCAGCGGGATACACTAGCGGACCCGCCAGTTCTTCACAAAAAGAAAAAACGCAAAAAAATTGGTTGGCTAATTGCGGCAGCGGCGTCCTTGATGCTTTTGACCGCCTTTACTCAGGCGGACCGTTTGATTAGCATTTATTATCGGCTATTTGGCAACCATGCAGAGGAAATGTTGCTCAATACAGATAAATTGACGGAGACAGTCAGTGACCAAGGTCTAGAACTGCGGGCTTTGGCTAGCTTCCGGGACACTAACAGCACCCATTTTTTAGCGGAGCTGACAGATTTGACGGAGGACCGTCTAAGTGCCGATATGATTTTGAATGATTGGCAGATGAACGGCGGCGGTAACGCTCAGGTGGTTGATTACAATCCAGATACGAAAACGGCGACCATCATGGTCCATTCGATTGATACCTTTGACGGAGGAGCAAACAATTATGCCTTCGCTCTGAATAGTTTTTCTAGTCGACAGGTGGAAAACAATGAGGTAGTGGAGGTTGATTTGTCCCAATATTTAACCAAGGATGCCACTTGGACTAAAGATTCAGAACGAAGTGGTTTTGGTGGCGGCATGATACCTGAGCTAGAAAAAAAATATGGTTTCACCTTGGAGGAATTGGGAGCAGAAATGCTATTACCAGAGGAAAAGACGGCGGTGATTTCTGAAGCAAAGCAGGTCAGTCTATCGAATATTGCCTATAAAGATGATTTGTTACATCTGCAAATTAAAGCACCAAACACTGTCCAGCGGCAGTATACCTTTGTTTCTTTTGTCAATAATACAACTGGAAAAGAGGTTAAGGAGATTGCTAGTTTTGGAATTGATTATGGCACCCACAATAACGAGACTGGACGAGGTGATTATGAGGAGCTTGTTTTTGATTTACCTCAAGATGAGCTGAGTCAATATGATTTAAAACTTGAAAGTCTTGATTATGAAGTCTATCAAACAGGAGACTGGGCAATTAAGCTAAAAGAACCGCAAAGTTTGCCGACAGTAGAACTCGGTGATGTGGAAATTACTTCTGCCGGCTACAAAGTCGCTTTAAAGGATGTAAAATTATCGGGTATTAGCCTAAGCTTTGTTTCTGATTTGCAAACGAAGGAAGATTTATCGGCAGAAGAATTACCGCTGGACATTCAAGTGCAGATGAAGGATGGTCAGGAGCATCCTTATTATTATGGTGACTCATTAACAGTAGTCAGCTACCAAAAAACTGAAGACGTCCAAATTTTTGGTGAGTATTTAGATATTGATGATGTTGAAGCTTTAATCATTAATGGAGTTGAAGTTCAAGTAAATTAGTTGAAGAAAAAGCTGTTTTGCAGGGAATACATTCCTTTGCAGAACAGTTTTTTGTATGTCAGCACTTTTTTTCATTTTAAGGGTAGGCAGTTAAAGGGTAGCCGCTATTGGAAGATGCTGGAGATTTTAGCTAGCGAGTTCTTTGCCATTGGCATTATGGCAAAAGCAGGAAATTGAGTTGACACTTGCCAAGACAAACATTAGAATAAAGTTATGTGTCAGTAGGCACTATTTATGCATGTAGGCATATTGATAAGAAGAGATTTATCAAAAAAGCTACACGATTTTATGAATAAAAAAAGATAGTTTGGGAGTGGAGTACATGGACTTTATTAGCCTTCTCCTCGCTATCATCGGTTTAATTGCCGGTCTGGCTTTAGGATTCTATCTAGCGAAATCTAAGCACGAAAAAGAAATCGCTGGAGCGAAAAATTCTGCGACGGGTATCCTTGAGGGAGCCCAAAAAGAAGCAGAAACCCTGAAAAAAGAAGCTTTGTTAGAAGCTAAAGAAGAGAACCAAAAGTATCGACAAGAAATTGAAAGTGAGTTGAAGGAGAGCAAACAAGAGCTAAAAACACAAGAAAATCGCTTGCTTCAAAGAGAACAGTCTTTAGACCGTAAAGACGACTCTCTTGAAAAACGAGAAAACTCACTTGAAGACAAAGAAGAGAAACTTGGTGCTAGACAGCAATTAATTGACGAGCGAGAAAAAGAAGTAGAAAACTTAATCACTGAACAGCAGGAAAAACTTGAACAGGTAGCTGCTCTATCGAGAGAAGATGCCCGCGGTTTGATTATGAAGTCAACGGAAGAAGAGTTGAATCATGAGATTAACGTACGAGTGAAGGATGCTGAACAGCGTGCCAAAGAAGAATCAGATCGTAAAGCGAAGAACTTGCTTTCACTGGCCATTCAACGGGCTGCCGCTGACCAAGTGTCAGAAGCCACAGTTTCCGTGGTGGCATTACCAAATGATGAGATGAAAGGTCGCATCATTGGTCGTGAAGGTCGGAATATTCGCACACTGGAAACGCTGACGGGTATCGATTTAATTATCGATGATACTCCTGAAGCAGTTGTTCTTTCTGGTTTTGATCCGATTCGCCGGGAAATTGCCCGGATGACTTTGGAAAAATTAATTCAAGACGGCCGGATTCACCCGGCACGGATTGAAGAGATGGTTGAAAAATCTCGTAAAGAAATGGATGAACGGATTCGTGAATACGGCGAACAAGCGGCTTTTGAAGTCGGCGCCCACACCCTGCATCCTGACTTAATCAAGATTTTAGGTCGTCTACGCTTCAGAACAAGTTACGGACAAAACGTCTTAAACCATTCCATTGAAGTTGCCAAGCTTTCCGGAGTTTTAGCAGCCGAATTGGGAGAAGATATTCAGTTAGCCAAACGTGCCGGCTTACTTCATGACATTGGTAAAGCTCTTGACCATGAAATTGAAGGTTCCCACGTTGAAATCGGTGCTGAATTAGCTGCAAAATACAAAGAAAATCCGGTAGTCATCAACGCAATTGCTTCCCACCACGGAGACGTTGAAGCCACTTCAATCATCTCTGTTTTGGTAGCGGCAGCCGATGCACTATCCGCAGCGCGGCCAGGTGCCCGCAGCGAATCATTAGAAAATTACATTCGCCGCTTAGAAAACTTGGAAAATATCTCCAATGGCTTCCCTGGAGTCGAATCCAGTTTTGCTGTTCAAGCAGGACGAGAAGTTCGCGTCATGGTGAAACCAGAAGAAATTTCCGATATGGATGCGGTCCGCTTGGTTCGTGACATCCGCAAGAAAATTGAGGATGACTTGGATTACCCAGGCCATATCAAAGTTACCGTTATCCGGGAAACCCGGGCAACGGACTACGCGAAGTAACTTGTACAAATCGAAATCACACAGCTTACAAGCTGTGTGATTTTTTTTTGGAAAAAAATTTAATTTTAATATAAGCTGTACTTATATTAAAATTGATAATATGTATTTATCAAAGTAGAGGATGTCACGTATACTATAAATGAAAGCGGATACAAAAAGGAGCGAAAGATGATGGGAAGATTCACAGGGAAAGTAATTTTAGTCACAGGTGGCGCTGCAGGCATTGGTTTTGAAATTGCAAAGTTATTTTTAACTGAAGGTGCAAAAAGAGTTTATTCTTTTGACGTTCAAGTTGGTCCAGATTTGCCGAATTTTGTTCAAAAAAAGGTGAATATCACAGATAAGATATCAGTCAATCAAGGGGTTCAGGAGATTTTAAATGTCGAAGAAGGAATTGATATCCTAATTAATAACGCTGGTGTCACGAGAGATAAATTACTTAATAAGTTAAACGAAGAAGATTGGGATTTTGTAATTGATGTTAATTTGAAAGGAACTTTTTTAGTAACTCAAAAAGTAATTGAAGGCATGTTACAAAAAGGGGTAGGGGCCATTGTCAACCTATCGTCTATCGTTGGTATATATGGAAATATCGGGCAGAGTAATTACGCCGCTACGAAATCTGGAGTTATTGGCTTAACTTATACTTGGGCTAAGGAATTTACTAGGAAGGGCGCCAATATTCGTACGAATGCGGTGGCGCCAGGTTATGTAAATACTGAAATGGTTCAGACTGTTCCAGAAAAAATTTTGGAGCAATTGAAGGCTCAAAATCCACTTAAAAGGTTAGCTGAACCAAGTGAAATTGCGCAGGCAGTTGCATTTTTAGCGAGTGATCAAGCATCTTTTGTTAATGGACATGTTCTGTCTGTCGATGGTGGCATGCGAATTTAAAGGGACAAACTTTTAGAGAATCTGACTCTTTCTCAGGCGCCGAGATAGAAATCGATTTAGAGAGTAAAATACGGAGGTGAAGTAGTGATGGGAGCTTCAGGAAAAGTGAATTTCATTGATGCTCAGACAGCGGCTGGCTTAATTAAAGATGGAGATACATTAGTCGTTGGTGGTTTTATTGGAACTGGAGTGGCAGAAGAAATTCATGCAGCTGTGGAAAAAAATTATCAGGAAACCGGACATCCAAAAAATCTGACTTTAGCCTATGCGGCAGGAATTGGGGATAAGGGGGACCGTGGACTAAATCATTATGCAAGTCCGGGATTGCTAAAAAGAATTATCGGCGGACATTGGGGCTTAGTGCCGAAGTTTCAGCCTTTGGTCGAGAAGAATCTAGTGGAAGCTTATAATTTTCCTCAAGGAGTCATCTCACAAATGTTTCGGGATGCTGCAGCTAAGAGGCCGCTGCATCTTTCACATATTGGCCTGGAAACTTTTGTTGATCCGGAATATTCTGGTGGTAAGTTAAATGATGTAACAACCGAAAATCTAGTTGAAAAAATTTCTTTAGCAGGGGAAACCTGCTTAGCTTATAAGACAATTTTTCCTGATGTAGCGATACTTAAAGGTACTTATGCAGATGATAGTGGCAATATCTCTTTTGCGGAAGAACCATTACTTTTGGAGGTACTGCCAATGGCCTTAGCAACTAAAAATAATGGTGGCAAGGTAATTGTACAAGTGAAAGAAAGACGTGCGAGGGGAAGCTTGGATCCAAAATCGATTGCAATACCAGGGGTTTGTGTAGATTATGTTGTTATAGCTCAAGAGGCTGATAATCATCAGCAAACCTTTGACACAGTTTTCAATGCCAAATTTATATCTGCGGGAGTTAAAGAAAAGGTAGACACTGTTTCAGTAACACCACTAACTATTAGAAAAGTCATTGCTAGGAGGGCGGCAAAATTTCTTAATCCTGATACCGATTATGTTGTGAACTATGGTATTGGGATGCCTGAAGTGGTTGCAGAGGTTTTGAGTGAAGAGGATCAAGAGGATTATTTTATTCCGACAGTAGAACCTGGAGTTTTTGGGGGCACGCCTCAAGGTAATCTTGATTTTGGCAGCTCCATTTTTCCACAAGCAATTATTCAGCAAAGTGATATGTTTGCCTTTTACAATGGTGGTGGCTTAGATGTAGCATTTTTAGGGATGGCAGAAACCGACCAACAAGGAAATGTTAATGTTTCAAAATTTGGACCTAAAATTGCTGGAGCGGGTGGTTTTATTGATATTACTCAAACTGCCAAAAAAGTCATTTTTGTGGGAACCTTTACTGCTAAAAAAGTCCAATACGAACTAAAAAATCAGCATTTGAAAATCCTAGTTGAGGGAGAAAAACAAAAATTTGTATCAGCTGTGGAACAGATTACTTTCAGCGGATCCTATGCCCGTAAACTGGAGCAAGAAGTGTACTATGTCACAGAACGGGCTGTCTTTGAATTAAAAAAAGAAGGACTGACGTTAATCGAAGTAGCTCCGGGAATCGATTTAGAAAAGGACATTCTGGATCAGATGGCATTTAAACCGATTGTTTCAGCACACTTAAAAGTTATGGATACAGCGATTTTCAATCAAGGATTAATGCACTTAAATTTGAAAGGCAATCAAAGAGAGGTAGGGTAATATGGAACAGACAACTGAAAAAAGAATGGCTTCTAGGCGGTACATTATTGAAATAATTATGTTTTTGAGTTATGCATTTTTTGCAGTAAATTGGATTGCTGGAACTACCTTAACACCGCAAATTATGGCTTATTTTAATCTCGAATCTTTTTCATCAGCCACATTTATTTCAAATGCAATTACTGTTGCAAAAATTATTGGGAACTTGATGGCAGCAGGGATTTTGGTGAAATTATATCCTAAAAAAGCTATTGCTTTAGCCTCCTTTTTAATTGTCGGAGGTAGTGTATTAGGAGTCTTATCACCACAATATTGGCTATTTGTAGTAGCCCGCTTCATTATGGGATTTGGTGGTGCCTTGTTTGTTGTTTATTTCGGTCCGATTGTTTTAAATTATTTCTCACCAGAAAAACGGGTTGTTGTGAATGGGGTCAATGCGGCTGCTTATAATATTGGGAGCATTTTAGCAATGGCGATTGTAGTGCCGATTAGCAACTGGCTTGTTAGCTGGCAAAACAGCATGCTATTTTTTGCCGGCTGCAGCATGGTCTTATTGGTTTTATGGTTAATCTTTGGAGAAGATTTTGAATTGAATAAAGGCGGAGCTAATGAAGCTGCTGAAAAATATACGTTAGGTCAGGCTTTAAAAGAAAAATTTACCTTTGCTTTTCCTTTTACTTATGCTGGTTTGCTGACCTTATATATTGTTATTTTAACTGTCTTTCCAATTTCTAATAGCGCTGCGGTGGATGCCAAGTTATTGAGTACAGTAGTTGCAATTTCTGGAGTAGCCGGTTCAGCTGTAGGGATTGGTGTTGTTAAAAAAGTTACCAAAAGGTTGCCGGTGGTCAGATGGTCAGGTCTTTTTATGACACTCTGTGCTCTACTGATGATGTTGACAAAATCTGGCACCATTGCCTTAATAGCAGCAGCGTTAGTCGGCTTTCTAATGTTTTTACCAATGACAGCTTTGATGACTATCCCACAAGAGCTACCAGGTATGACACCATCAAAATTAACTTTAATCATGGGAATCTTTTGGTCCTTCTCGTATATATTTGAGACAATCTTTTATTACATTATTGGGGTTGTCATTGATAGCGCTGGATTTAAAGTCGGGTTACTTTTAGCGGTAATTGCTAGTTTGTCTTTCTTTATTGGATCATTTTTAATGCCGGAAACCGGAAAAACAAAATAAGTTTGGGAGGAAACAAATGTTAGTTGAAAAAAAGCAATTTCATTTAGAGGAATATATTTTAGAAAATGGATTTAAAATCCCAGTGACGTTGGGCTATGAAACGTATGGGACTTTAAATGAGGCGAAGGATAACGTCATTTTAGTCTCCCATTATTTTAGTGCATCCAGTCATGCGGCTGGTAAATATAAGGAAGAAGACCCAATTCCCGGCTACTGGGATGAGTTAATTGGGCCAGGGAAGGCTGTAGATACGAATAAATTCTTTGTTATCAGTACGGATAATCTTGCGAATGTGCAGTACCATAATCCTAACGTCATTACAACTGGGCCACGTTCAATCAATCCTGAAACTGGTAAGCGATGGGGGCTAGATTTTCCAGCATACACATTTAAAGATATCGCAGGAATTCAAAGAGAATTTTTGGTTAATCAGTTAGGTATTACGAAATTGTACGCTGTTATGGGGGCCTCAGCTGGCGGAATGATTTCTCTATCATGGGCTGTTGAATTCCCAGAAATGGTGGAACGGGTAATTGGTGTCATTACAAATCCACAAAATCCAGTGTTGACTTCCTTTAGTGTTTTACAACATGCGATGCGTGTGATTGCGATGGACCAAAATTGGCATGACGGAAATTATGAAGACGATCAGCAACCGTTAGAAGGTTTAGAGCTGGCAGTACAGATGATGAACACTGGCGCTTTTTCGGGTACTTTTTATGAGGAAACTTACCCCCGGGATAGTTTTGATGATGAACCTTATAAAAATATCCATACGCCAAACTCTTATGAAAAAGCTTTGGCAGAAGTTGTGGGAGTTAATTTGCCGTTGATGGATGCAAGTCATTGGTACTACACTTCCAGAGCGACAATGATGCACGATATAGCCCATGGATACGAAAGTTTAGAGACGGCTTTTGATCGGATTTCTTCTAAAGTACTGATGATATCTTGCGTACAGGACATGATTCAGCAAACAGTTTTTAACGAAAGAATGGTAGACTACTTGAATGAGGTAGGTAAAGAGGCTCAACTAGTCAAAATCGACAGTAATAAAGGTCATATGGCTGGCGTTCTTGAAAGCCCATTATTTGCCAAAGACGTTGCCGATTTTTTACATTCGTAATAGGACATATTTTCTCTCAAAGGCTAACAATTTTGTTGGCTTTTGAGATTTTTTTTGTTTTTTTAAGGTACAATATTCTTATAACCAAAGGACGAAAGTGGTGTTTAAATGCGTATTAATCTTAAACAACTAGATTACATTTATGCTGTTTTGAGTATGAAAAGTGTTAGCAAAGCAGCAGAAAAATGCTTTATCTCTCAGCCAGCGATGACTCAAAGTATTCAAGATTTTGAGGCAGAGCACCAAGTCTCTCTGTTTCACCGAAAGGGTAGGACGCTTGAAATCACCAAGCAAGGAGAGGAGATTAGAAAGGAAATTGCGGTTTTATTACTATCTGTGAATGAATTTGAAAATAGGTTAAAGGAGATTACTACTAGTCATTCAGGTAAAGTCATTGTTGGCATTCCGCCGGTAATCTTAACAGTCTATTTTTATGAAGTGATTTCCAACTTCCCTATGCAAAATCCAAATGTTGAGTTTGAAGTAGTTGAACTAGGAGGTGATAAACTAAAAAATAAATTTTTAGAAGGCGGTGTCGATATCGCTGTTTTAATTGAGCCTTTTGAAAGCTCCAAGATTGAAAAAGAGATTCTTGTAGAAAGCACAATTTCTGCAGTTATCAGCAAAAAGCACCCTCTTAGCCAAAAAAAACCGTTGCTTTTAGAGGACTTAGTGAATGAAAATTTAATTCTTTTAAATGAAGATTTCCAGCTCTATCACGTTATTATGGAAACCTTTCAAAAGCATGGAATTAATCCTAAAATAGTTTTCAAAAGTAAGCAATGGGATTTGTTAATCAACATGATTATTCATAATCCAGAGTTAATTAGCATTTTGCCGACGCCCATTGTGGATATTTATGGAAAAGAGGAACTGACCTCAATCCCTGTAGAATTAACCTTTGACTGGAAAATTATTATGACCCACAAGAAAAACATGGAAATGACCCCTGCCAGACTAGCTTTTATGACGTTTGTCAGAGATTGGTTTAAAAAAATGTAAAAGCACTATTTTAAGATAAAACAAATGGCTGAGACGTCAGTAATATAAAACTGTTTTTTTATAAATTAACTGTTTGATAAGGCTACAAGATATTATAGATTTGCGACGAAGTCCATTGAACCACAAGACCAAGCCCTTGTTCTCTTGCGGATTCAATGGACTACAAAGAAAATACAATATATCTTAAAAATTACATCTATAAAATTTGTGACACAACCCCGATACTTTGCAATACATAAGTAAGAAATCAAATATGAATTGCACTATATCAACTTACTATCCTCATCCGGCGCTGGCTGGAACTGCGAAATTTCATCGATGATTTGCAGCAATGTTTGATGAGCTTGATCGTAATCGGCAAGTTTATCACCGAATTCTTGATTAAATCCCTCTAAGCCACCTTTGACAAAGCTGTATTCATAGCGATAAACAGCATCATAAGCTTTGGCAAAGCGTTTCAATAAATCAATTTTACCATCTAATTGCAGCGCCATTTGAATGGTGCGAAAATCTGTGTAGCCTAGCTCAAATTGAATCGCCCAGATTCTGATAAATTCATGCTGCGCTTGGATATGCAGAAAATGATGCTCCGTATTCCATTTTAAATTATTAATTGAACCTCGTACATCTAACATGTAATCACCCTCGTCTTTTAGTTTATCCCCACCTTTACTTTACTCCTATTTTATTATAAATAACAAGAAATCGACTTGTTCGATTTCAACATAAAAAAGATAAAGCTTCTCGAGAAAATAAATGTTAGGGATCAATATATTAGTATTGGTATTTTAACAATAACAACACTTCAATCAGTTGTAAATTATTACAATCAATTTTTGTGAAATTTCACAAGAAAAATTTTTAAAGGCACATGTAATGGCTGTTTATTAAAATAATCTGTGAAATTTTTCTAATTTAAATGTTTTATTTTTTGAAAATATTCTGACAATTTAAAAGAGATTTAAGAAAACGCTTGTTATTAAAGGGTTTTTTTTTTATTAAAATCTAATCTTTTTGGTTATAAATTTTTTTAATAAAAGAATAAATAATAACAATTTGTTCACGCTTACAATATAGTATAAGTTAAGGATAGAAGAACTAAATTAAAGAAGGAGTGACCTAAATGATTGTCGTCTCCGTTGCCGGAGGGTCTCAACCAGAGATCTTAAAATTAGTAAAAAAAGCTCGTGAATATTTTGCGACTGAAATGAAATTTGTGGTATTTGATACCAATGAAAATATTGCCGATGAGAGCATCTGGGAATATCACCATTGCGAAAGTGAATTGGCTGTCGCTGAAGCAGCAGTTAATTTTGTTGCAGAAGGCAAGGCTCAAATTTTATTTAAAGGTATTATGCAGACCCATACATTATTAAAAGAAGTTTTGCAGAAAAAATACAATTTAAAAACCCAGAAAGTTTTATCCTACGTGGCACTGATTGAACTACCCACAGCCCAGCAATCCTTTTTAATGAGCGATAGCGCCATGAATATTGCGCCGGACAAGGACACGATGGTTGAAATCGTAAAAAATATTCGGCAAGTCGCGCAACGAATTGGAATTGCCCAACCAAAAATTGCTCTTTTAAGCTCAGCTGAAAATTATAATCCTAAAATGCCCTCCTCTGTTTTAGCAACAGAGGTGACTGAAGAATTTAAAGATGATCCAGATGGGGTGATCTATGGGCCTCTCTCCTTTGATTTGGCCTTATCCAAAGAATCTGTTCAACACAAACATTTTCAAGGACCGATTATGGGAGATGCTGACGCCATCGTGGTACCGACAATCGATGTCGGAAATAGTTTATACAAAGCTTTGACGATGTATGCTGGGGCCAAAATTGGTGGCACAATTGTCGGCACCAAAGTTCCGATTGTGTTGACCTCCAGAAGTGATTCAACCGACACTAAGCTTTTTTCACTGGAATTTGCGGTTAGACAGGTGGCGCAGTGAGACGGCTTTTTAAAAAGCGCTATCGTGAAACCCCTATTCTATTTTAAAAAATACAAAAAAATAGGACAAACAAGTTCTCACCAAAAAGCCAATGTTTCTATAGGTACCAAAAGAAGGAGGATATTATGGAAGCAATATTAGTCATTAATCCAGGCTCGACTTCGACGAAGGTTGCAATTTATGCTGATGATCAGCTCGTTGCCGAAGATACAATTCGCCACAGTGTTGCAGAGCTGGAAAAATATCCCGGCGTGATGGATCAAATCGATTTTCGTTACAAAATTATTTTAGAATTTGTCAAAGCCCATCAGATGCTGGAAAATTTAGTGGCGGTTGTCGGCCGCGGTGGTTTATTAAAACCGATTCCCGGTGGCACTTACAAGGTTGACGAAGCGATGCTAGAAGATTTAAGGCAAGAAAAATATAATACCCACGCTTCAAATCTAGGCGCAATTTTAGCTAACGAATTTACCAAAACTCTGGGAATTCCCGCCTTTATTGTCGACCCAGTGGTGGTGGACGAGCTGCAGCCGTTAGCTCGTATTTCAGGCTTGAAAGGAATTGAGCGCCGAAGTGTAGCCCACGCCCTCAATCAAAAGGCTGTGGCCCGCAAGTTGGTGAAAAAGATTGGCAAGACTTATGAAGCAAGTTCTTTAATTGTGGCTCATTTAGGTGGAGGCATTAGTATCGGTGCCCATCAAAATGGCAAGATGATAGAAGTTGTCAATGGCTTGGATGGTGAAGGTCCTTACACACCAGAAAGAAGTGGGGAGCTGCCGTTAGTTAATTTTGCTGAGTTTATTCTGAGCAAGCAGATGAGTTTGGCAGAAGTCAAGAAGCTGATTGCCGGCGAAGCTGGTTTGAAGTCTTATTTAGGAGAAACTGATTTAAGGGAGATTCAAAAACGAATTGATGCTGGCGATGAGGAAGCGAAGTTTTATCTGGATGGCATGAGTTATCAAGTTGGCAAAAGCATTACCGAGTTAGCCGCTGTTTTTAGAGGAAAAGTTGATGCAATCATTTTAACTGGAGGAATTATTCATTCGGATTACGTTAGCAGGACAATTGGCGAATATGTTGATTGGCTGGCTCCGGTGCTGAAATTTCCGGGGGAAATGGAGATGCAGGCTTTATACGAAGGAGCTCGTCGCGTGTTAGATGGTGAAGAAATGGCGTTAGATTACAGCAAGATGTAGATTAAAAATAGGAGTGAGGTAAAGTGGCAGAACAAACAGATTTATTAGTTTTAGGCGGTGGGACAGGTGGTTATGTCTCCGCCATTCGGGCAGCCCAAGAAGGATTGAATGTGGTCATCGTTGAAAAAGACAAATTAGGCGGCACTTGTCTGCATCGCGGCTGTATTCCAACAAAGGCTTTACTGAGAAGTGCAGAAGTTTATGACACTTTAAAGCGGTCTGAGGAATTTGGAATTGAAGATTCCCATGAAGGGGTAGTGAATTTCCAAAAAATTCAAGCTAGAAAACAAGCCGTTGTCGATCAGCTCCACAAGGGCGTCCAAGAACTATGTAAGAAAAATAAAATTCGGATACTGGAGGGAACAGGCGCTGTTTTAGGCCCATCAATTTTCTCGCCGGTTTCTGGAGCAATTGCTGTGACCTTCAATGACAAGAGTCAGGAAGAAGAAATTATTGTTCCTAAAAATGTGATTATCGCAACTGGCTCTAGTCCAAGAACCTTGCCCAATCTGCCTCTTGATGAAGAAAATATTTTATCGTCAGATGGCATGCTGCGGTTGGAAACTCTGCCGGAATCCATCGTGATTGTCGGCGGCGGTGTGATTGGTGTTGAATGGGCTTCATTATTAAACAGCTTGGGAGTCGATGTAACAATTGTCGAATTTTTAGATCGCTTGCTGATAAATGGAAGCACTACCATTTCCCGCGAGTTGAAAAAAGTATTCACGAAAAAGGGCATCAAAGTTTTACTTAAGAGCAAAGTGACTGAAGCCGAAGCCAAAGACGGCAAGGTTAATGTGATAATTGAAGGCCAAGATCCACTGACAGTGGATAAAGTGATGGTGGCCATTGGTCGTTCACCAAATGTTGAAGGCTTAGGGTTGCAAAATACTTCTGTGAAATACAATGAAAAAGGAATTGTCGTCAACGAGCATTATCAAACAACGGAAGGACATATTTACGCAATCGGTGATTGTATTGATACGATGCAACTGGCGCATGTGGCGATGAAGGAAGGGGAGTTGGCGGTTAGTCATCTATTGCGGCAAAATCCTGAACTGCTGAATTACATTAATGTTCCGCGGGGTGTCTACACGAGTCCGGAAGTTGCCAGCGTCGGTTATGTAAAAGATAATCTGCCGGAGGATAAGAACGTTAAGATTGGTCGTTTTAATTTTTCCGGCAATGGTAAATCCTTGGTCTACGGGGAAAAAGAGGGATTCGTTGAGGTAATTCGTGATTTAGATACGGATGATTTGCTGGGAGTGTCCATCATCGGACCTCATGCGACAGATTTGATTTCAGAGGTGAGCACCGCAATCTACTTGGATGCTTCGCCATTTGAAATTGGTGATGCCGTCCATACCCATCCGACTCTTTCTGAAGCAATCCAAGAGGCTTCACTTGATACTTACGGAAAAGCAATTCATAAATAGAAGAAAGGTTGATAAAAATGGAATCATTGAAAAAAACAGGTTTGAGCAAAGATCAAATTATCCAAGCATACAAAGATGTTGTGAGAGGCCGCCGTTTAGATGAACGGCTCTGGCAATTGACCCGGATTGGTAAAACTTCCTTTAATATTTCCGGTCAAGGTGCTGAAGTAGCGCAGGTGGCAATGGCGATGGCCTTTGATCCTAAAAAAGATTATTTCTTACCTTATTATCGGGATATGACAGCTTGCTTAGTTTGGGGTATGACTTCAAAAGATGTTTTACTAGGCTCTTTTGGTAAAGAAGCTGATCCTTCTTCCCATGGTCGTCAAATGCCAAACCATTACGGCTCTAAAGCCCATAATATCGTTTCTTTCTCCTCAACAGTAAGTACTCAAATGCCAATCGCAACCGGCGTCGCTTATTCTGCACAATTAGAAAAAGCTGATTTCGTTACGCTGGTTACTACAGGTGAAGGTTCTGCCAACCAAGGAGAAGTTCAAGAAGCCATGAACTTTGCCGGTGTTAAAAAATTACCAATGATTTTCGTTATTGAAAATAATGAATACGCTATCTCAGTTCACACGGAAGAACAATATGCTGGTAAGTTCTCAGATCGGGCGAAGGGCTACGGCTTTACTGGCGTGACCCTTGACGGCAATGATTTTGCGCAAGTTTTCTTAGCCTTCAAAGAAGCAGTGGCAGATGCCCGCAACGGCAAAGGCTCTAAATTAATTGAATTGAAAGTTGCCCGTTTAACTTCTCATTCCTCTGACGATGACCAAACTGTTTATCGTTCAAAAGAAGAAATCGAAGATATGAAAAATCATGATCCATTGAATTTCTTCCAAAAACAATTATTAGATGAAGGCTATTTGACGCCAGAATTAGTTGAAGAAATTGAAAAAGAAATTCAAGATGAAGTCAATGCTGCAACCGATGAAGCAGAAAAAATGCCTGATCCGTTAGCATCGACGTTGTTAGATGAAGTTTACGCCAATAAATAAGACAAACTGAGAAAGGAATGAAATAAAAATGGCTAACATGACATATTTAGAAGCGATTAACCTGGGGATTTCTGAAGAAATGGCCCGTGATGAAAAGGTCGTAATCTTCGGGGAAGACGTCGGTGGCGAAAAAGGCGGCGTGTTCGGTGTTACTAAAGGTTTAGCAGCTCGCTTTGGTGACGACAGATGTTTTAATACACCATTGACGGAAGGATTGATTGGCGGCTTAGCGGTTGGTCTTGGTTTAAGAGGCTATCGGGCGATTGGAGAATTCCAATTTGCGGATTATATTTTGCCTGCAACGAACCAAATTCTTTCAGAAGCTAGAACGATGCGTTATCGGACTAAAGGTGACTGGACAAACCCAATTGTTTACCGAGCACCTTATGGAGGCGGTGTTCGCGGTGGCTTGTATCATTCTCAATCAACAGAAAAAGTTTTCTTTGGCCAACCTGGTATTCGGGTGGTAACACCTTCTAATCCATATGATGCGAAGGGCATGATTAAGGCGGCTATTCGTTCAGACGATCCGGTGATTTTCTATGAACATAAACGGCTTTACCGTTTACTAAAAGCCGAAGTGCCAGAAGATGATTACACTGTGCCGATTGATAAAGCTAACGTGGTTCGCGAAGGCGATGATATTACTGTAATTAGTTATGGCATGATGTTGCAATACGCTTTATCAGCAGCTGAAAAATTAGCAGAAGAAGGTATCAGCGCTCACGTGGTGGACGTTCGTTCCCTTTATCCGTTAGATCGGGAAACTTTAGTTAATGCTGCTAAGAAAACTGGTAAAGTTTTATTAGTGACAGAAGATAACAACGAAGGCAGTGTCGTTGGCGAAATTGGCGCAATGATTGCCGAAGATGCTTTGTTTGAATTAGATGCACCAATCAAACGCTTGGCTGGACCAAATGCACCAAGTATGGGCTATGCGTTACCGTTAGAAAGAGAATTTTTAGTTAATGAAGAACAAGTTACCGAAGCGATGAGAGAACTCGCAAATTTCTAAAATGGTAGTAAGGAGGAAATAAGATATGGCAATAAAAGAAATCCTGATGCCCAGCTTAGGAGAAAGTGTTACCGAAGCATCAGTTACTCAGTGGTTAGTAAAACCTGGCGATACCGTAAAAAGATATGATCCGTTAATGGAGGTTATTTCAGATAAGGTATCAACGGAAATCCCTTCTGATTTTGACGGAGTAATCAAAGATATTCTCGTAGATTTAGATACCGATATTCCAATCGGGACAGCGATTATGACCATCGAAGTCGCAGGGGGCGAAGAAGATGATGTGACTCCAGCAGCAAAAGTTGCTCCTGCTGAACCTGAAACTGTAGCGGCTGCTACTGCTCCAGCAAAAGAAAAACCGATGAGAAGCGGTGGGAAAAATCGTTATTCACCAGCAGTTGTACAATTGGCTCAGGAAAAAGGTGTCAGCCTTGACGACATCGTCGGCACCGGGGCTAATGGTCGAGTGACTCGAAAAGATGTGATGGCTTATACGCCTTCAGCTGCTCCAGCACCACCGACTGCCGAACCGGCGAAACCAGCAGCATCTGTTGCGCCAGCACCAGCACCAAAATCAGAGCCAATCAATTTTGCGGGAGCGAAAGAAGATCTGGTTGTTGTGGCTGATCCTGTTCGTAAAGAAATTGCCAAAAAGATGGTGAAGAGTGTCAATGAAATTCCCCATGCTTGGGTGATGGTGGAAGTTGATGTTTCCAATATTGTGAAATTGCGGAACAGTTTGAAGGATAAATTTAAAGAGCAGGAAGGAATTTCCTTAAGCTACTTCCCATTCTTTGCTAAAGCTGTGATTCAAGCTTTGAAAAATAATCCAAAAATCAACTCTTCATGGCAAGACGGTACGATTGTTTACCACAAAGATGTTAATTTATCGATTGCGGTAACTACGGATGAGAATCTTTTTGTGCCGGTGATTCATCAAGCCGATAATTATTCTTTGGCAGGTTTGGCCAAAGAAATCAATCGCTTGGCGACTGACGTTCGTAGCAATCAACTGGCTTCAAAAGATATGCAAGGTGGTACGTTTACGGTCAACAACACCGGTAGTATCGGTTCAATGCAATCAATGGGTATTATCAATTACCCTCAAGCAGCGATTCTGCAAGTGGAATCTATTGTTAAACGGGTAGTGCCTTCAGCAGATGGCGGCATCAGGTTTGCTGACATGATTAATCTCTGCTTGTCGATTGACCACAGGATTTTGGACGGTAACCAAGCCGGTAAATTCTTAAAAGACATCAAAGACAACCTTGCAAAATTTACGGATGATTCAGCTGTTTATTAAAAAATCAATTGATTTTTTAAAGACTTAGCTACTCGCAAATTTTAACTTTAAAATGAAATAGGAGCCTTAAAAAATGGAGGCCCATTTTATTTTGATCTCGGATGGAAATCCATTTTTTACTTCTTTTGGGTAAAACGTAAATAGGGGGAACTATTATGAAAAATGAAGAGGCTGCTCCAAAACTAACGGTGAAGGTCTTCTTAAATAAACTATTGGCGGGGACTGCGCAAGGTACCATTATTGCTTTAATACCAAATGCTGTTTTAGGGGCAATTTTAAAATATTTTTCTCATGTTGCAATGATTCAAATGATTATCAATGCTGGACTTATTTTCCAATTAGCGACACCATTAATTATTGCTGCCCTGATTGCCAAACAATTTGACTTGGCACCAACGAAAATGATGACGGTCGGCGGTGCAGCATTTGTCGGTTCCGGGGTAATTCAATATAATGTGGATACTGGGGGCTTTGTAGGCAGTGGGACTGGTGATATTATCAATATTATGATAACTGCTGCAATTGCTGTCATTATGGTGATGTTAATCGGCAACCGTTTTGGCTCAGTTGAAATTATTGCCATGCCAATTGTTGTGGGGATTGGTGCTGGTTTTATCGGAATGTTAATCTATCCATTTATCACTGAAATTACGGTAGCAATTGGCAATTTAATCAATAACTTTACTAATTTCCAACCAATAATTATGAGCGTTCTGATTGCTTGTTCATTTGCGACATTAATTATTTCGCCAATCACGACAGTTGGGATTGGTTTGGCAATTCAATTGAACGGCCTTTCCTCTGGGGCTGCTGCAATGGGAATTGCAGCAACAACAGTTGTCTTAGTAATCAATTCTTGGAAGGTTAACGAATCTGGTGTGACGATTGCCGTGGCTTTAGGTGGGATGAAGATGATGATGCCTAACCTCTTCAAATACCCAATTATTTTAATCCCCGTACTCTTTACAGCGATTATTTCTTCTATATCGGTATCGCTGTTCAATATTTCTGGTACACCGCAATCAGCTGGGTTTGGCTTAGTTGGTCTAGTGGGTCCGTTGGCCTCTTTAGATGCTGGATTGAACGTTGTATTACTGTTGATATCATGGTTTGTGATTCCGATTGCAGCAGGGTTATTAGCTAAAGTAATTTTTGAAAAAGTATTGAAATTATATGACAGTAATGTCGTCTTCAAATATCAAGGCTAAGCAGGCTCTATTATAAAATAAGCCAGGGGAAAAGTTTTGACTTGGTAAAATCAATTATGTTTGATAATATCAATAAGGTCAGTAATATCTTTAGGAATATTAGCCTCTTTCCTTAGAGCAATTCCAATTGGGAAAAAATTGTATTTATCTTTTAAAGGAATCCATTTAAGGCCTTCGCTTTTTCCCACTTCACGATACTCAATCGGCAAAATGCAAATTGATTCGTTTTTGTACAAGCTGTGGAGAAGCACTTGCAAATCATCATTATGCAAAACAATATTTGGTACAAAGCCAAACTTGTTGGCGCGCTGCAACAAAAGTCGGCCCAACATGAAATTTGTTGTTAAGGAAGAAAAACGTTGGTCTTTTAAATCTTTGAAAGTCAGTTCATCGTGAGTCGAAAGTGGATTTGTTTCTGGAACTACAACATATACGTGATACCCTTTAGTTGTGGTTTCCAGTGCTTCAAAAGAAATATCTTTTGGAAATAGATTAGGGTAGGAAATCAGTCCAATATCTAATTCTCCTTGGGCAATTTTTTCCTGAAGGAAAGGTGAACCATCTTGCTTGATAACCAAGTCAACTTGCGGATGAGTTTCTAAGAAGCAAGAAAGCTCTTTCATAAATTGGACTGCAAATAGTGTTGTGATACCCAACCGAATTTGCGTTTTTTTTGAACCTGCTTGGGCACCCATGTTTTGAACATCGAGAATCAGTTGATCAAAGTCGGTTACAATTTTTTTACCTTTTTCATAAAGATAAACACCACTGCTAGTCAGTTGATAAATATTGTTATTGTGGGTAAATAGTGATGTTTGAAGCTCTGATTCCATTTTTTTTAAGGCTAGAGAGAGAGTTGGTTGTGTAACAAAAAGATTTTTGGCGGCTGCAGACATGCTGTGAGTATCGGCGATTTCTATAAAATACTTCAACTGTTGGATGTTCATCTTGTACCTTCCATTCTTAGAGTATTGTTATTGAAAAATTCTTTGATGGGGATTATATATACTATTTTATCAGAATTTAGGTTTTTTTTTTAATTATTCTTTTTTTTCAACTAAAAATTTAATTAGTATTTTCGAGGAGTGACAACATGAAAATTATTATTGCCGGTGCAGGAGCCATGGGTAGCCGCTTTGCCTTAATGCTGCACCAAGCCCAAAACGATGTTATCTTGATTGATGGCTGGCCTGACCATATTGAGGCTATCAAAAAAGCTGGGCTGCAAGCCAATTTAAATGGGGAACAAGTGCGGGCTGAGATTCCGATATACAATCAAAAGGATGCCGGCGCTGTTGATTTCGCCGCTGATTTAGTCATTGTCTTTACCAAAGTGATGCAATTAGACGGAATGCTGCAAAGCATTAAACCGCTCATCCACGACCACACTAAGGTTTTATGTTTGCTAAACGGAATTGGTCATGAGGACATCATTGAAAAATATGTCCCGCTAGATAATATTCTTTTAGGCAATACTATGTGGACGGCGGAGCTTGAGGGTCCCGGCAGGGTTAAATTATTTGGCGCAGGTGGGGTAGAGCTGACCAATTTAGGGACAGCTGGTGAAGCTGGCGCTGCTGCTGTGATTCAAGTGTTGAATGACGCACAGCTCAATGCCAAATATTCCCACAATATTATGGCTTCCATCTATAAAAAAGCCTGCATCAATGGCACAATGAACGGCCTATGTACAATTTTAGACAGCAATATGGCTGATTTTGGGGACACAACCGTGGCTGATCCGATTGTCGAAAGTATTGTGGGGGAATTTTATCAAGTGGCGCAAGCGCAAGGCATTCCTTTGAATCAAGAGGAGGTCTTAGCACAAGTAAAAGCTTGCTATGATCGGGAAACTATCGGCCTGCATCATCCCTCGATGTATCAGGATTTAATTATCAGCCATCGTTTGACGGAGATTGATTACATCAATGGCACAATTGTCAGAAAAGGCAAGGAGCATGGCATCGCAACACCCTATTGTCTGTTTTTAACCCAGCTAGTTCACGCCAAGGAACAATTGTTAAAAGCGAAATAATTTGAATTCAATTAAATAAGTAGAAAGTGCTAGTGACTTAGGTAAGTTGCTGGTGCTTTTTTTATGCTTATAATTTGGAGAATACAAGACTCTGGTTTTTGGTTGTGAATTAAAGGATATAAAAAAAATCAAGACAACCACAGTATTGGGAATGAACTAGTGCTAAAATTGTACTAATAAACCTTGATTTATCAACATGTAAAGCAATCTTTACAAAAGAAAAATGGGAAATGTAAAGGATGTTTTCTGGTTTTTAGCAGGTGATTTCTTATACTTTGATTACGGAGGGAAATTATGAATATTGATCAAAAATTGAAAGCTGCTCGTAAAGCTGCTGGGCTGACACAAGAAGCTCTGGCGGAAAAGATTAATGTTAGCCGCCAAACTATTTCTAGTTGGGAGAATGGTCGCAGTTATCCGGATATTATCAGCATCGTATTATTGAGTGATATTTATCAAGTTTCCCTTGATCATTTATTAAAAGGGGACGATCAAATGTTAAAAGAACTAGAAAAAGATACCAATGTAGTAAAAAGTAATCGCAAGTTAATTGGAATTTATCTCGGATGTATCTTAGGCTATGGTATTTTGTACCTGATACTGCCAATGCTGCAAATTCCAAAAATTGAGAATCTCGTCATTAATATTCTAATTTTGGTTGTAGTTGGCTTGGCTCTCTTAATTCAATTAGTTAGATATTTGCGGCGAACGGAGGCTCTTAAGAGAAGCACAGCAAATGTTGTTTTAGCTAAAATTGCCATAATTTTTACAGGTGTGTTGGTGATTATTGGCGCTTTTGAATTATTACAACTCTTTGTGACGGTAAGCTGGCAGATAGCAGTGGGCCGTTTGCTAATATGTCTTGTAGGTGGTGGATTAGTTTACGTAATAATTAAAAAACTTCAAACATGATTTTCTCAGCATTGTAAATGGACTAGCTGCTTGAAATCATAATTAGCAAAATTAGGAAAAAGTTTGAGCTTCTTAAATATAGTTTGTATTGGTAATCACTAAGGTAGCAATCTCAATACTTCTCAACGCTTCGTCTAATGATAAAATCGAAATTATCAAAAAAAGTAAAAAAAGCGTTTTACAAATGGCTGAAATTCTTTTATGGTTAGAGCAGTGAATCTTTCTAAGGAGAATTTTGGTGATGCGGATGATTAGAGTTAATTTGTTTATGATGGTTTCAGGGAATATCTTATTAGGTTTTTGTATAGCAGTCCTGCGGTTTATTAATCTGGGGACAGACCCTTTTTCAGCGATGAATATTGGGCTGGCTCAAGTTAGCCAGCTGAGCTATGGCGTGGCGCAATTGGGTGTCAATCTGATTTTGTTTATTTTTCAATTTATCTTTGCCCGCAGAACGATTGGCTGGGGCTCTTTGATGAATTTGGCGTTGCTGGCTTTTATCTCAGACTTTTTCCTGATGCTGATTGAAACAAGCGAGCTTGCAAGCCCGAGTCTGGTGGTGAGCCTCATTTTATTAATCCCCTGCTTATTGTTGATGGCTTTTTCGCTGTCTCTTTATATTTCTAGCGATTTAGGAGTCGCCCCTTATGATTCGTTGGCGATTTTCTTGCCGGAACGCATCGGCATTCCTTTTCGCCTTTGCCGAATCATGACGGATGCCTTTTGTGTGGTCGTGGCCTTTTTCACCGGCAGTGCCATTGGGATTGGCACGTTGGCGATTGTTTTACTGACAGGTCCGCTAGTCCAGTGGTTTAATGAAAATGTCAGCAATAAAATTCAAGAAAAATTAAGTCCGGCTGTAGCAGAGCTGGAGGAATAAATTAGTAAAGCACGCTACACGAATTGGGTTAACTGACCTAATTCGTGTAGCGTGCTTATTTTTTTGAAAATTATGACATGGCTTGATCTTTTTTGATGGTGGCATCAATGCCTTCAATGACAGCCGGAATAAAACCGGCTTTTTCCAAGGTGACGACCCCTTCAACGGTAGTGCCGCCGGGGGAGGAAACCTGATCGACTAAATCCCACGGAGACTCTTCACCCTCCAAAAGGCGCTTGGCTGAACCTAGCACAGCCTTAGCGGCAATCTCGGTGGCCAATTTTTTGGGCATTCCGTTTAAAACACCGGCCCGGCTGATGGCATCGATAAACATGTAGACATAGGCTGGGGAGCTGCCGGCTAACCCAACAAAGGTGCTGAAATCTTTTTCGGCAATGTCATAGACGCCGCCAACGGCTCCAAATAAATCTTTGACAGCTGCTAAAACTGTTGCCAGGACCTGCTCGTTGCCGCAAATAGCACTGACGCCGGCTTCGACGCTGACATTAACATTCGGCATTACTCGAATCAGCGGCTGACTGTCATTTTCCAAAAGCTCTGCTAAACTCGCCAGGCTGACGCCAGCAGCAATCGATACGAGGGCTTTTTCTGGGGAAAGTGTCGAGGCGATTTCCGGTAAAACCTTGGCGAGTAAATTTGGCTTGACTGCCAAAATAATAATATCGGCGGCATCAACGACTTCCGTATTTTTTTTAAGGGCAATGACACCTGTTTTTTCCGCTACTGCCTCAGCGCTGCTAAAGTGGCCAGCGGAAATAAAAAGCTCCTCAGGGGCCACCACTTTTTTATGAATTAAACCATGAATAATTGCTTGGGCCATATTGCCGGCACCGATAAATCCAATTTTCATTGCACATCCTCCTTTAAGTTAATGGTTCTTCTTTATGATACCTGTTGCTTAAGTTTTTGTCATTTGCCAGCTGGCGTCAAGCTGGCTTTTTGGCAAAACGGCTCAACTTGGTTTTTTTACACAAAAGTGGAAAAAGTCAGGGATTTCCGCTAACATAAAGCTAAGAATGAGAATGGTGGCGCTAGTTTTGAAAAAAATTATTCAGACAAGCTGGGGTTGGATTAAACAACACAGCTTTATTTTAAAATTAATTTTCTTTGCCTCAGTGTTGGTCTTTGTAGCCAATCAGCTGACGCACATTACCCGAGGCATGAGCTGGCAGCAGGTCTTCGCCAAGATGGGGGAACAGGGCAATCTCGCACTTGTGGTGATGGCGGCAACAGGTCTGGTCTGTATTTTGCCGATGCTTGGCTATGACTGGGTGACGATTCGGACGCTGGAAAAACAAGGCAAGCCTAAGATGTCGCGGCGGGAATGGTTTGTTTCCGCTTGGGTCACTAATACGATTAACAATCTCGCCGGCTTTGGCGGTGTGGTGGGCGCAGCTTTACGGGGGAGTTTTTATGGTAAAGATTTTGACCGTAAAAAAGTGTTAGCCACTGTTTCAAAGGTGGCCCTCTTTATGCTAAGCGGATTATCTTTACTCTCTTTGTTCACGCTGATTGATACCTTTTTGATTCATCCCGATCAGTTCTTTCAGGAATATTGGATTTGGATGCTGGTGGGTTCTGTGATTGCGCCGGCCTTAATCGTCTTTGCTTACTTAAATCGCAGACGGCTGTTTAAAGAATTGTATCCCGGCGGCATCGTCGGCTTGGTGCTGACTTCTTTAGGCCAATGGTGCGGGGCGCTAATTGCTTTTTTGACAATCGGGAATCTTTTAGGTATCGCCCTGCCTTTAGCGGCCATTTATCCGATGTTTATTATTGCGACCCTGATTGGGATGCTGACCATGGTGCCCGGCGGTGTCGGCACCTTTGATGTCTTGATTATTTTAGGCTTGAGTCAACAGGGCATCGACCAAAATACCGTGGTGGTCTGGCTTTTATTTTATCGGCTCTTTTATTATGTCTTGCCGTTTTTGACAGGGATTTTATTATTTGTCCGTCAAACAGGGGTTAAGGTCAATCGTTTCTTTGACAATCTGCCGAAAATCATGACGCAAAAAACCGCCCATTTTGTTTTAGTGGCGGCGGTCTATTTTGCCGGCATTATGATGGTCCTGTTATCAACGATTAGTAATCTGTCGACTTTAAGCCGCCTTTTTGAATTTTTACTGCCCTTTTCCTTTGATTTCTTAGATCAAACAATCAATATGATGGTGGGCTTTTTGCTACTGGGTTTGGCACGGGGGCTGTGGCTCAAAGTTCGGCGGGCATTTTGGCCGACGATTTTACTGTTGGCCTTCGGAATTATCAATGCAGTCTTGCGGACAACTTCGCTGCGGCTCATCATAGTTTATCTGATTATTATCGGCCTTGTCTGGATTTCCCGCAAAGAATTTTACCGCCAGAAATTCGTTTATTCTTGGGGCGCCATTATTTTTGACAGTGTCCTCTTTGGCTTTTTGTTTATCGTCTATGCAATTGCCGGCTATTATAATAGTAATAACTTAGGGGGCGCACTGATTTCCAATCGCTTTATTTTCTTTCCCTCGGACGATGTCTGGTTTTCCGGCCTCGTTGGAATTGGCTTATCTTTGATGGCCTTAGCTCTGTTGTATCAATATTTAGCAGATACGACGCTGACTTTAGGGGAAGAGTTAAACCCAGCCCGTTTGAATCAATTGGTGCAGGCATATGGCGGCACTAATGCCAGCCACTATTTAACATTGCCGGGCTATCGCTATTTTTATTATCAAGAAAATCGCCAGGACCAAGTCGTTTTTGGTTTTCAAATGAAGGCCAATAAGTGCTTTGTGCTGGGTAATCCCATCGGCGACCAGCGGAAATGGCGCCAAGCGACCCAGGCCTTTACCCGCTATGCAGATCAGCGGGGCTATCAGCTGGCTTTTTATAAAATTTCCGATGATTATACGTTGATTTTACATGACTTGGGTTATGATTTTGCCAAGGTTGGTGAAGTGGGAGTTGTCAGTCTGCAAAAGAGTGGCCGGCTACCCTTCGGTGAAGCTTTAGAGTTTAAAAAGCTCACCCACGAAGGCTATCGTTTTCAATTTTATCAAGAATTGCCGGCAGAATTATTAGCCAGCTGTCAAAATGTTTCCGATGAATGGCTGGATGGCGCCAAAGAAAAACAGTTTTCAGTGGGGCGCTTTGAAGACAGCTATTTGAATGCCAGCGGCGTCGGCGTTGTCTTCAATCAAGCCAACGAGCTGGTGGGCTTTATCACCCAACAGCCAATCAGCCAAACGACCGTTTCCTTTGACCTCTTGCGGTTGAAAAAAGAAGTGCCGGCTAGTTTAGCCAATTTTTTAATTGCTAAGCAGTTAGATGTCTATCGCAGTGAAGGCTTCGCTTACGCCAATATCGGGATGGCGCCATTGGCTCGGGTGGGGGATTCAGAATTTTCCTTCTGGGAGGAACGGGTGATGAATATTATTTATCGCTACGGCAGCTTTTTCTACGAGTTTCAGACCTCCCAGCAAAATAAGGAATATTACGTCGATGAATGGCAGTCCCGTTACTTTGCCTATCGTTCAAACAGCAGCTTTATCCTAGGAGCTGGCCAATTGCTGATGCTAATTGGTTACGGCAAAGCGCGGGGCGCCGGCTTAGCAGAAGAAGTACTGCGGGAAAATTAATACTTAAAGGAGTTACCCCTCCACTGCAATAACAGATTTATTACACAGCACGCATAATTTTTTGTAGAAAAAGCCTGATTTGTTAGGCTCCAACTGCAGAGAGAAAGTGTTGCCGTATTGAATCTGTTAAAGCTGTGGAGGGCATTTTTTTTGCTGCAGCTAAGGAGATAATTTATATTTCAGCACGGGTTTTTTTACAATTATTTTCCCGTGTGATAAAATTATTGCAATTATTCCAAAGTAAGGTGGCTGCAATGGAAATTATGGAAAAGGCCCCCGCCAAGATTAATCTCGGGCTAGATGTCTTGGGTCGGCGGGCAGATAATTATCATGAATTAGCCATGGTGATGACGAGTATTGATTTATTAGATCGGATTTCATTAGAAGAAATTCCGGAAAATAAAATCATCGTCGAAACCAATAAGGCTTTTTTACCAACAGATGGCCGCAACAATGTCTACCAAGCCATCTCATTAATCAAGCGCCGCTATCAGATTGAAAAGGGCGTCAAAGTATTTATCAAAAAGGAAATTCCCGTGGCAGCAGGTCTCGGTGGTGGTAGCACCGATTGTGCCGCAGCATTGAGAGGTATTAATCGGCTCTGGAATCTCGGCTTAAGCATAGATGAGTTAACAGAAATCGGCTTAGAAGTCGGCACGGATGTTCCATTTTGTCTGCACGGCAATACGGCTTTAGCAACTGGTGTCGGTGAAAAAATTACCCATCTGCCAACAATGCCTCAGTGCTGGGTGGTTTTAGTTAAACCCCGCTTCAGTGTCTCGACACCGACAGTCTTTAAAGATTTGGTGATGGAGGATGTGCATCATCCTGATATCGAAGGTCTGATTGACGCGATTCAAACAGATGATTATCAAGGGATGATCCAAAAGATGGGCAATTCTTTAGAAGCCGTGACCATCAACCGCCATCCAGTGATTCAACAAATCAAAGAGCGCATGCTAAAATACGGTGCAGATGTTTCCTTGATGACCGGCAGCGGGCCAACAGTGTTTGGTCTGTGCGACAAATACTCGCGAGCCCAACGAGTATACAATGCTTTAAAAGGTTTTTGCGATGAAGTGTATCTCGTGCGAACCCTCAAAAATGAATAGGAATTCATGAGTTTTCCGATTTATCTTGAAATTTTCGAGGTAAATCGGAAATTTTTCGTTTTATATTGACGAATAACTTTTTCTTTGCTAAGTTAGACATTGTTCTAAATCGGAAATTTTTCGATTTGCAAATTTAAACGCAAATTTACCTATAGAAATGAAAAGAGGCAGAAGAGATGAAAAAATTAATTACGTTTACTAGTATCGTTGGCTTGGGTTTATTTTTGGCAGCCTGTGGTAGTGACAATAGCACCACTAGCAGTTCAAATTCAGCAGCGGTTGAATCAGAGAGTGACATCACAATTGTTACGACTTTTTATCCTATGTATGAATTTACCAAACAAGTGGTGGGCGATAGCGCAGAGGTTGAGCTGATGATTCCTGCCGGCACGGAACCCCACGATTACGAACCAAGCGCTAAGGACATCGCCAATATCGTCGATGCCGATGCATTTGTTTACAACAGTGACGAGTTTGAAACTTGGGTCAGCGATATTTCCGAAAATATTGATACTCAACAGACGGCGGTCATTCAAGCTGCTGACGGAATTGAATTGATGGAGGGGGCTGAAGAGGAGGAGCATGACCACGACCATGAGACAGAAGAGTCCCATGAAGAAGAACACAGTCATGAGTTAGACCCTCATGTTTGGTTAAGTCCGGTGCTGGCGGTCCAAGAAGTCGAAAATATTCAAGCGGCTTTAAGTGAAAAATATCCTGAATTAGCAGATACCTTTGCGGAAAATGCGGAAAATTATATTGCTGAATTGAACGCTTTAGATGAAGAATATACGACAGCTTTAGCAGATGCGACAGAAAGAACCTTTGTGACGCAACATGCGGCCTTTGGCTATTTAGCCCGTCAATATGATTTAACGCAGGTGGCGATTTCCGGCATTTCTCCAGATGAAGAACCAAGTGCCAGCCGCTTAGCTGAGCTGAAGGATTATGTGGATGAAAACGGCATTCAATATATTTATTTTGAAGAAAATGCTTCTTCAACGGTAGCCGAAACCTTAGCCAGTGAAGCCAATGTCGAAACGTTGGTCTTAAATCCGTTAGAAAGCTTGACCACCGAACAGTTGGACAATGGCGAAGATTATATTTCCGTGATGCAGGAAAACCTTAGCGCTTTACAAAAAACGATTCAATAAAGTATCATCAACTAGTCCCGCTGTGCTTTTTCTTTTGAGAGGCACAGCTATTAGTTTGTTATAAAAGTTTACCTAGAAACAAGGAGTGGTGAGATGCACTACATACAAGTCAAGGATTTGACCTTTTATTATGACGATGAGCCAGTGCTAGAAGACGTTTCCTATGAAGTCAATCCCGGCGAGTTTGTCATTTTAACCGGAGAAAATGGGGCGGCAAAATCAACGTTGATTAAAGCGACTTTGGGCTTATTAAAGCCGACTAAGGGCGAGGTGTTGATTGCTGATAAAAATGCAGACGGCAATCAGATCAGCATCGGTTATATTCCTCAACAGGTGGCTTCGTTTAACGCCGGTTTTCCCAGCACCGTTCTAGAACTCGTGCGGTCTGGCCGCTACTCTAGAGGCCGCTGGTTCAAGCGGCTAACGCAAAAGGATCATCAGCATGTGCAGCGGGCTTTAGAATCGGTGGACATGTGGAATATGCGCAATAAAAAAATCGGCGAATTATCCGGCGGTCAAAAACAACGCATCAGCTTGGCTCGAATTTTTGCGACGGATCCCGATTTATTTATTTTAGATGAACCGACCACCGGGATGGATGAACAATCCCGCAAAGAGTTTTATCGTTTGCTAAGACATAACGCCCATGTGCATAATAAGGGCATTTTAATGATTACCCATGACCATGAAGATATTAAAGAATATGCTGACCGGCAAATCCGTTTGGTCAGAAAGGAGGACTCACAATGGCGCTGCTTTCATATGAATTCATGAGACGGGCTTTGATTGCCGCAATTTTTATTGCCGGCATCGCTCCCATGCTAGGAGTCTTTCTAGTTATTCGCCGCCAGTCCTTAATGGCGGACACCTTGTCCCATGTCTCTTTAGCCGGTGTCGCTTTAGGCTTCTTTTTAAATTTAAACCCTGATTTGACGACTTTATTTGTCGTTGTGGTGGCCGCTGTCATTTTAGAATATTTGCGGGGCCTTTACCGCTCGTATTCAGAAATTTCGATTGCCATTTTGATGGCGGGGGGCTTGGCTTTAGCGCTGGTACTGATGAGTATTGACGGCGGCAGTAGCTCCACCAGCATTCAGTCTTATTTATTTGGTTCGATTGTGACAATCACTTGGCAGCAGGTGATTGTGCTAGGTGGTTTATTTGCGATAATCGGCGTGTTATTCTTTCTATTTAAACGACCGATGTACGTATTGACCTTTGACGAGGACACGGCCCATGTTGATGGCTTACCGACACGTTTGATGTCGATGTTTTTCAATGTGGTCACCGGGGTTGCCATCGCGGTGATGATTCCGATTGCCGGTGCTTTGCTGATTTCGGCAATTATGGTCTTGCCGGCATCTGTCGGCATGCGGGTCGGCAAAAGTTTCAATACAGTCATTTTAGTCAGTGTGATTGTCGGTTTTATCGGCATGCTCGGCGGCTTGTTTGGCTCCTTTTATCTGGACACACCACCAGGGGCTACGATTACGCTAGTCTTCATCGCAATTTTCTTAGTCGTAAATTTATTTTTACGCTTAGTGGTGCTAAATTATCGTAAACGCAATTTGGAAAAATAAATGGCGCTGATTTTGGGCGGCTACTTGGAAGACAAAAAAACCGAACTAGCGGAAAACTTCTAGGCCGAGAGCTCTCAGCTTTAGAAATTTTTCATTGCTAGTTCGGTTTTTTATTTTAAAGTCAGCTGATTTTAAGCCATCCAGCTATCGACTGTTTCACGGTTGTCAGCAATCCAGCTTTTCGCAGCATCTGACGGGCTTGCGCCATCGTTAATGGCACTCATAACAGTTTCCATATCCTCCACGGTCCAGTGGAAGTTATCTAGGACAGTGTAAGCTTCCGGCATGTCATCGGCTAAGCCAAGACGGACCATTGTATTAATGCTTTCATCGTCCCCCATCGTGCCTTCAGGATCTTCCAAATATTTTAAATCATATTCAGCAAACATCCAATGCGGCGACCAGCCGGTAATCACAATCGGCTCTTGGTTCGCAATCGCTTGACCTAAGGCAACGGTCATGGCACCGGTTGAAGCTGTTTCCATGCTCCAGTCAGCTAAATTGCTGTAGGCAGCCAAGGTGTTTTCGGCAGCACTGACGACACCGGCTCCGGGTTCAATCCCGGTGATACTCTTGTTGGCTTGGTCAGTTAAATCGGCAATCGAATCGACATCCATGTAGCTAGGAACGACTAAACCGATTTTGGCGCCGGCTAAGTTTTCGCCTAAGTCGTCAATTTGATTTTTGTAGCGTTCATAATGAGCTGCATGGGTGTTGGGCAGCCAGGCAGCGACCATCGCATCCGCTTCGCCGTTGGCAATTGATTCCCACATGATAGCATTATCTAAAGGCGTTAGATTTACGGTGTAACCCATTTCCGTTAATACTTCGGCGACGACATTAGTTGAAGCGACCTCAGTATCCCATTGGACATAGGCTAAATCGATGGTGCCACGGCTTTCGGTGTTTTGGGCTTGATAGGTTAAACCACCAATACCCGCAACTAACACGACAACAGCGGCAGCTAAAATTCCAACTTTTTGTTTCTTGCTAAATTTTTTCCGTTGAGCCTGTTGAGCTTTCGGGCGATTCATTTTTTGGGTGAATCGGTCAATGATAATCGCTAAAATAACCAAAGCCAGACCATTGACAAAGCCGTTACCGACTTGAGCTCTTTGGAGAGCCGATAAGACACCACGACCCAAACCAGGGGCACCAATCATCGAAGCAATCACGACCATCGATAAGGCTAGCATTGTCGTTTGATTAATGCCGGCTAAAATTGTACTTTTAGCTAAAGGCAATTCTAATTTAAATAATTTTTGCCAGCCGGTTCCACCAAAGGAATCAGAGGCTTCGACTAAATCACGGGGGATTTGGCGAATTCCCAAATTAGTAAAACGAACTGTCGGCGGTAAAGCAAAAATAACTGAGGCAAAGACTCCCGGCACCATCCCGATTCCAAAGAAAGCAACTGCGGGAATCAGATAAACAAAGCCCGGCATGGTTTGCATAAAGTCTAAGACAGGCGTGATAATATTTTTGGCGATTTCACTTTTCGCCATTAAAATTCCTAGCGGCACACCAATGATAACGGAAATAACACTGGCTAAGATGACCAAGGTCAAAGTATTCATCAAATCAGACCAGAGCCCTTGATTGTAAATAAAGAGCAGGCCAATTAAAGTAAAACCAGTTAGCCCCCATTTTTTATCGGAAATAAAGAAGGCCACAACGGTAATCAATAAAATAAAGAGCAATGGTGGCACGAGTAATAATAAATTCGTCATGCCCTCCATAATAAAGGCGCCGGTATCTTGTAAAATAGAAAATAATCCAGCAAAAGTGGTGGTCACCCAATCGGAAAACCCTTCGACCCAATCAGCCACCGGCAAACTTTGTTGTAAAAAATTATTCATGAGTTAGTACCTCGCTTTTTTCCATCATTTCTGTCTGCTCCTGTTGGAGAGCTTCTTCTGTCAGCGTGTCCTCGTCTTGAGAATCAGCCAAGGCTTCAATAACACTGCCGCGAATCACAACACCAATCAGACGCTCATCATCCACCACTGCTAAAGGCGTCGGTGAATCAAAAATGATATTAAAAATATCCGTGACTAACATATCTTTAGGAATTTTTTGGACGTTTTTGTCAATAACGTCCTTCAAAGTCAGATTCTTTTTGCGGGCTTCTGACGCACTTTCGGCTGTCAGACTACCCTTTAACTTGCGCTTGCGGTCAACAGCTAGCAGCATGCTGACTTCTTCTTTACGCATTCGATTTAAAGCAACGTTCGGTCCATCAACTTCAATGTTGGTGGTTAAAGCCGGCACCATAATATTTTGTGCCGTTAAGACCTTCGAGCGGTCAACATCTTCAACGAAATCACGAACATATTGGTTGGCAGGATTGGTTAAGAAATCTTCGCCGGTCCCAATCTGAATAATTTCGCCATCCTTCATCAAGGCGATACGATCACCGATTCGCAAAGCTTCGTTTAAATCATGGGTGATAAAAATAATTGTTTTTTGGACATTGGCTTGCAGGTCCAATAATTCATCTTGCATTTCCCGACGAATCAGTGGGTCCAAAGCAGAAAAGGCTTCATCCATTAATAAAATTTCCGGATTATTTGCCAGCGCCCGGGCCAAACCGACCCGTTGTTGCATTCCGCCGGAAAGCTGATTCGGATATTGGTCTTTAAAGGACAAAAGGCCAGAATTATCCAAAGCTTTTTCAGCTTTTTCTCGTCGCTCCTCCAAAGGCACACCACGGACTTCCAAGCCGTATTCGGTATTTTCTAAAATTGTCCGATTGGGAAACAGGGCAAAGTTTTGAAAAACCATATTAATTTTATGGCGGCGGACTTCCCGCAATTCTTGTTTATTCATTTGGGCAATTTCGTCCCCGTCAATGTAAATTTCGCCGGCGGTTGGATCAATCAAACGATTGAGCAGGCGAATCAAAGTCGACTTTCCGCTTCCGGAAAGACCCATAATCACAAAAATTTCCCCTTCGTTAACTTCGAAGCTGGCGTCATAAACACCGACAGTGGCGCCGGTTTTTTCTAAAATTTCTGTTTTGCTTTTATTTTCTTTCATCATGGTTAAGGCTTGTTGCTGCCGTTTCCCAAAAATTTTGGTTAAATGTTCAACCCGTACTTTCTTCAAAAAATTTCCTCCTAATAAAAAGTGACCACACTAGGTTAACATCGTGTGGTCACTTTTGTCAAAAGCAAAGTATCATGATTCTTTTCAGAAAATGAATAGTTTTATTCAATAAAGCGTGTTATATCAACGCTTTTTCTTAGTTAATTATTTGGGTAAAAAAAGTTTTGCATCCGCTGCAAACCGAGCTCACTGCCGACAAAAAGCAGCGTGTCATCTTGATTTAATTTAGCATAAGGCCCCGGTGACAAAAGGAGTTCGGTGCTACTTTGGATGGCCACGATAGTCACGCCGGTTTCATGCCAAATATTTAAATCTTGTATGGTTTCCCCCAAGTGCAACGCCTGTGCATTTAAGGTTAACTCATAAGGCACAAAAGGAGTAAAATTATGCACTTGTTTCATCTGCGAAACCAGTTGATTCATCAGCTCAGTCACGTTATCCAATTCAGTTTTTTGTTTGGCGACACTGCTCAGAATTTCATTTTTTATTTCTTGAATGGATTGCACATCTTGGTATTGTTCATAGTAGAGCTGGGCCTTCTCTCGGGAAATTACATAAGCACCGCTACCGTGACGCATCTCCATAATTCCAAGGTCCACCAAGACACTGATGGCTTTGCGGGCGGTTTCTGGCGAGACATTAAAATTAGTAGCAATGGTTGAACGGGCTTGGATTTTTTCGCCGACTTGGTAGGTTTTTTTGGCAATCCGTTCGGCAATGGCAACAGAGATTTGTTGGTATCGGGGCAGGATGATTTTTTTCTTGGGCTGGTCCATCATTCAATAAAACTCCTTTAAATAAAAATTTAGATGGTCATTTTTTTGCATTATAACATATCGCTTCTAAGCAACAGGAGAAAACTGTTCAGACTGAGATAAACTAGTCGAGTTTTGGAAATTTTTTAGAAAATTGCGCCGGAAGCAGTCGTTTTTCATTATACTAAATGCAACAAAGTCAGATTTTCTGCAACAAACCAAAAAAGACAAGAGTTTAGCGAGAGCGCGTGCTAAATTAGTAACAGAAGGAGGCAGGCAATGAAAATAAAATGGTTTTGGGATCAAGAGTATGCAACAAACGAAATTGGTATTCAGCTACATCCTGTCAATCAGAGCTTGGCAGCTGAACTGACCAAGGCAATTCATCAAGAACAACAACTAGAAGTGATTCAACCGGCGAATGAACGCCGGCAAAACATTTCTTTAAGTCAGGTCCTAATGATTGAAGCGATGGATCAGCTTTCAAAGGTTTACACAACAGACGATCAGGTCTTTTATCTCAAAGGACGTCTCAAGGAATTTGAATATTTACAGGCAGCGGGAATTTTTCGAATTAATAATTCTGTGATTTTAAATCTGGCAGAGGTGGCAAGCTTCAAAAACGGCCAGTATGCCCGCTTGGAAGTTCAACTAAAAAATGGCCAAACCCTCACCGTCAGCCGTCATTATGCAAAGCAAATTAAAGAAGCCAGTGCTGCTTTTAGCAGCCGCTAAAAAAAAAAAATAAGGAGTGTTCATTATGAAAGAATTAAAAAATCAGTTTATGCAGGGTGCCTTTTTAACAATTGTTTGGTTAACAGCTTTAATGAGTTTGGGGTTTGGCAATGTAAATTTGAACCTATTCTATTTTTGGCATATTATCGGGATTGCCGTTATCGCCGGTGGCGTATTCGGAGTGGCATATCCCTACTTGTGGAATTATGGGACATGGTCGGCGCCAATTAACATTTTAGTGATGACTCTCCTGAACTTTTTGGCCGGGTTTGCAGCAGTCTATCTATTTTCAGTCGAAATGTTCCAACTAATTTTACCCTTCTGGTGGGCAATTTTATTATTAAATTTGATTTTGCACGTTATTGCATTTTACTTTTATCGCAATCAACAAAACAAAAAAATTGCTGCTGAATTAAATCAATTAGGCAAATAAGGCAGTTTGTAGCTAAACTAGCAGTCGGCAATTTATTGGGCTTTAAATTATTATCAGGCCGTTTGATTAATTGCAATAATGCAATAAGCAGTCATCTGTCGGCGGCGCCTTTAAAAATAGCGCCGCACCTGCGACTGATATTCTTGGTAGCTTTGACCGAATTGTTCAAAGCACCAACGCTCTTCAGCGCGGATAATCCAGTGGGCAGCCAATTGAAATAGCACCAGAATTATTAAGAGGGGCAATGAGCGCGTCAACAAGACAATCGAAAGAAAAAATAAAAAATATGCGACATACATAGGATTTCTAGAAAAACGATAAAAGCCGGCTGTATTCAAGCCGTTCGCCGACGGCTTGGCAAAAGCATAACTTGCCAATAGACACAATAGATTGCTGAGCAGATATAGCGCAGTTCCTACGATAAAAAGCCAATCGTTTGTGATGGTGACGCTGAGAAAAAGCGGATAAAAAATCAGTAGCAAGGTAGTCAGCTGATACAAAAGATAGGCTGTTTTTTCAAAGCCCACCAGCGGGGCAAAATGAGCTGCTCGCTGCAGGGCGTTTTTTGCAAAACGCCCCATCAGGAAAAAGCGAATGATTAAAAAAGGAATCAGTAGAAAAAAAGCATTCATCGGCGAGCTCCTTAACGGTTTTCTTTTAAAATTAGCAAATGCTCAACAAAAAGTCTATCGATTTTCGTGGTCAGCTATCTATTGACGGCGATTTTTATTAGATAGACGAAAGATTTTCCGTGAATTAAACAAATCAACCATTAATAGACGAACTATTTTTCGTAAATCCAGAAAAACACTCGATATTTTTCCGCTAAACCCTTATAATAGAAAAGATTACAAGGGAGGAGCCAGATTTTGAAAACACGGCGTAGTGAACGTTTAATAGATATGACGAATTATTTACTGAATCATCCCCATGATTTGGTATCTTTGAGCTTTTTTTCAAAGCGATATGAATCGGCTAAATCATCCATCAGTGAAGATTTAGCAATTATCAAAAAAACTTTTAAGGAGCGGGGCACCGGGATTTTAGAAACAGTTCCGGGAGCTGCGGGCGGAGTCTATTTCATCCCCTCGATTAGTGAAACAGAGGCCCGGGAATACATCACCCAATTGGCCAATCGCCTATCGGAACAAGATCGCTTGTTGCCAGGGGGCTATGTTTATTTATCCGACTTGTTAGGAGAACCGGAATTATTGCGGCAGGTAGGCCGCATCATTGCCACTAAATATTTAGGTCAAGAAATCGATGCGGTGATGACGGTAGCGACTAAAGGCGTGCCGATTGCTCAAGCAGTTTCTACTTATTTAAATGTTCCTTTTGTAATTGTCAGACGAGATTCTAAAATTACCGAAGGCTCAACTGTCAGCGTCAATTACGTTTCCGGCTCATCCGAGCGCATTGAGAAGATGGAATTATCCAAACGCAGCCTGAAGCGGGGCTCGCGGGTTTTAGTCGTCGATGATTTCATGAAGGGCGGCGGCACCGTCAACGGGATGAAGAGCTTGATTGAAGAATTTGAAGCGACCCTCGTCGGCATCACCGTTTTTGCAGAAACGAAGTTCAACGGTCCACGGGCAGTCACCGACTATACTTCCTTATTATTTGTCGAAGATGTCGATACGACAACGAAAAATATCTCCGTAGTGCCTGGAAATTATTTTACTGAATAAAATAGTCTCTCTGCTGTTAAAGTTAGGCAAGAGATATCTGATACTCAAACTATCTTTAGGAAACACCAGTTTGCTGCTGGTTGTTTAACTTTAGATAGTTTGAGTTTTTTTGTGTAGCAATGATGGGCCAATGAAAAAAACTGACAATTATAATTGAAAGAAATAATTAAATTGTGGCAGAGGGAAAGAAAATAAAAATAGCAGCCAACTTTTCTTTCATAAAAATCGCTAACAGCTTTAATTTGGGCTAAAATATCGAAAAAAATTATAATAAATGAAATCTGCTATTGATAGTAGAAGCGTTAACATGGTACGATAATACATATGACATAATTTAAATAATCATTTTTTGTTGAGGTTATAAAGGAAAAAAAGGGGGAGAAAAATGTCTAAGAATAGAGGGATTTTTCTATTTTCAACACTTGCTTGTTTAGGGTTGATTGTTGGTGGCGCCGTTGTGGGCAGCCAGGTGAGCGGCGTTGAAGCAGCCAGATCTGCTCGAACGTCCACTAGTACAACTTCCGAAACAACAAGTACCACGGAAAGTACAGCAATTAGTCCAATTGTTGAAGACGGATTAGCGGATGAATTAAATGAAGAAGAAGCGCAAATTTATTCTGAAGGGATGACCTTAAGAGGACTTGAAACGGTTCGCGTCGGTGATACCGGCAAATTTGCGATTGATTTTGATTTGGGTGAAACGGAATTTGACGGTAGCTATGTCTTTGAAGACGAAGCTGGTTTATTAGAGATTGACTCTGATGGCAATTGGACAGCCATCGCTGCTGGACAAACAGAAATTTCTTATGGCTATCTGCCAAATGAAAGCATGGAGAGTGCATTAGCGGATGTAGAGACTGCTGGTCAAGCACCGGCTACTCTGCCAATCGAAGTAGTGGAAAAAGAAGCTGTGCTTTTTGATGGCATGACCATGACCAATGAAGTAAGTGATATTACCGTTGGCGACACCGGCAAATTTGATATCAGTTTTGAAGATGAAGGTGTCTTTAATGATGGTAGTTATTATTTCAGCTATGATCCAGCATTAATCACCGTTGCGGATGACGGAACTTGGGAGGCTTTAGCAAAAGGAGCCGCCAAAGTCTCGTACGGTTATATTCCGCAAGAGATAGAAGCGACTACTGATTCTAGTGAAGAAGCAACCACTAATTCTTCTGTTGAAGAAGCAACGCAAAGAACGGCTGAAATTGCCCCACAAGCTGCCGAAGAAGAACAAGAAGAACCTTCTTTGGAATTAAATATTCGAGCAGCAATTGATCAAAATGCGGTCTATAGCTATGGCATGACAATTGAAACACCACTTCAAAATGTTGTAGTTGGTGATACAGGTAAGTTTAATCCGCAAGTTAGCTTGCTGCAAGAAGGCAATAATAATCAAGAAGTTACATTTGCTGGAACTTTTGTTTGGGATTACGATGAAACAGCCTTAACGATTGATGAAGATGGCAATTGGACGGCTTTAAAAGCCGGTAATTTCCAAATCAATTACGGCTACATTCCAACTGAGGCAACACTGGCAAGTATGCAAACGTATTTCGGTGAAGAAAATATGCCGGCAACGGGGACGTTGGGGTATTTGATGCGAGTTGGAGATGGCACGAATGATACTAGTACAGCTGTCTATTCAGAAGGATTGACTATGTCTGTGGCTAATGTATTTGATTCTGAAAATCCTGTTGTTGAAATAGGTGATGAGGGTACTTTTAACTTTGCTTTCAATTTGACGGATGTCGAATTTAGCGGTTCATATGAATTTGTCTATGATGAAACCATGATTGAGATTGATGCAAATGGTAATTGGAAAGCCTTAAAAGCCGGACAAATTATTGTTGAGTATGGCTATCGACCTGATGCGACAATGTTAACGGCTTTAACAGCAAATAGCATTGAGCCACCAGCTTCAACGGCTAGCTTAAGTTCAGTGACGATGACTTCTCTAGAAAAGCTTGATGTTGCTGATGGTTGGACCATAACAAGAGGAATGACACTAACAGCACCTGAGTTGGTAACAGTTGGTGATACTGGCACCTTTACTATGGCGGTTGATTTTACCGGCGAAGGCGATGTCGCCTTTGATGGAACTTATGTTTTAGGTTATGATACCACCTACCTGAATGTTTCAGATAGTGGGACTTGGACTGCTCTGCAAGCAGGAACCGTCAATATCAGCTATGCTTATCAGCCGAGTGAAAAAATGATTTCAGACTTGAATAAGTTTTATGTTGGGAATCTTCCAACTCTTACATCTGAGCAACCATTTGTCACCATGACGATTGCTGCTGCCACTGGCAAAACGCCAGACGACACCGGCAAATTACCGCAAACAGGCGAAGAAAACAATGACGCTATCTACATTGCTTTTGGGATTGCTATAACCTTGATGGCGCTAGCTGTCTGGAAAAAAGAAAAAATCTTTAACATGAAATAAGAATTGTAAATAGGCAATTACTCGCCGGAGTGATTGCCTATTTTTTTGGTGCAAGCTGCGTTCAACTGGGGCTTCTAAAACTAGTTTTCAAAAAAATAGCGCCGGCAATTTAACAATAAAAGAATCGTTTGATTGCTAGACTATTCAAACAACATTTTTTCAACTCCTATTCCTTTTAAATAGAAGTAATTTAAGCAACTTCATCCGCTTTTTGCAAGCCAAGGCCCGCAGATTCATGTATAATAATAGCAGCAAACTAAAAAGCAGGAGTGAATATTTTGGAAAATCGTTACGCAATTATTTTGGCAGCGGGAAAAGGTACCCGCATGAAATCAAAGTTATATAAAGTTTTACATCCGGTGGCAGGCAAACCGATGGTGGAACACATTATCAATCGTGTGATTGAAACCAAGCCGACTGAAATTGTGACAATTGTCGGTCACGGCGCAGAAATGGTTCAAGAGCAATTAGGTGAGCGTAGTCAGTATGCTTTACAGGCGGAGCAATTAGGCACAGGACATGCTGTGATGCAGGCGGCCCAATTTTTAGAAGGCAAGCAAGGCACCACTTTGGTAATCAGTGGCGACACACCTTTACTGACAGCAGAAACTTTGGACCATTTGATTGAATATCATCAAGGGAAGCAGGCTAGTGCGACGATTTTAACCGCTGATGCCGAGAATCCGACTGGCTATGGCCGAATCATTCGTGACCATGTTGGCATTGTGGACCGGATTGTGGAACAAAAGGATGCGACTGACGAAGAGGCTCGAGTGACTGAAATCAATACGGGGACTTACTGTTTTGACAATGAAAAACTCTTTGAAGCGCTGAAAAAAATTGGCACCGACAATGCCCAAGGTGAATATTATTTAACCGACATTATTGAGATTTTAAAAGCGGATGGCGAAATTGTCGCAGCTTATCAAACGAAGGATTTTGAGGAATCCTTAGGTGTGAATGACCGGATGGCGCTGGCGGAAGCCAATCGCTTGATGCGGGCTCGTATTAATCGCCAACACATGGTTAACGGGGTAAGTTTTATTGATCCTGATTCAACTTATGTGGATGCAGATATTGAAATTGGCTCAGATACAGTGATTGAAGCCGGCGTTCAGCTACAAGGTACCACGAAAATTGGCGAAGATTGTTTAATCGGCGCCCATTCACGAATTGTTGACAGCCAAATTGGTGATGGCGTAAAGGTTTATGCCTCCGTGATTGAAGAAAGTATTGTGAAAAACGCAGCGGATATTGGCCCATATGCTCATCTGCGGCCGCAGGCGGAAATTGGCGAGCGGGTGCACATTGGCAACTTTGTTGAAGTCAAGAAGGCAACGATTGGCGCAGATACTAAAGTTGGACATCTGACTTATGTAGGGGATGCGATTCTCGGAAAAGATATCAATGTCGGCTGTGGTGTCGTTTTTGTCAATTACGATGGAAAAAATAAACATCAAACTATCGTCGGTGACAACAGCTTTATCGGCTCGGCCTCGAATCTAATTGCACCATTAACAATTGGTGAACATGCGATTACGGCTGCCGGTTCAACGATTACCGATGATGTGCCAGCAAATGGTATGGGAATTGGTCGTGTCCGCCAAGTTAATAAAGAAAATTTTGCTAAAAAGTTCCCCTATTTAAATGATTCGCTAAAAGATTAAGAAGCCCTTGATTTCTTGTAGGAAAATGACTACTATGTATGGTGTATGAAAAAATGCCCTTGTAAAATAGAAAGTGGAGGTAACCATGTCGAAACATTATTTTGACCCACGGTTGAAAATTTTTGCACTAAACTCTAACAAACCCCTAGCTGAAAAAATCGCAGCAGCAGTTGGAGTCGAACTAGGAAGATCATCAGTCACCCAATTTAGTGATGGTGAGATTCAAGTCAACATTGAAGAAAGTATTCGTGGCTCCCACGTCTACATCGTTCAATCTACTAGCAGTCCAGTCAACGACAATTTGATGGAACTTTTGATTATGATTGATGCTTTAAAACGTGCCAGTGCAAAAACAATTAACGTGGTCATGCCTTATTATGGCTATGCTCGACAAGACCGCAAAGCGCGGGCCCGTGAACCAATTACCGCTAAATTAGTGGCGAACATGATTGAAAAAGCCGGCGCCAACCGCATGCTGACTTTAGATTTACACGCATCACAAATTCAAGGTTTCTTTGATATTCCTGTGGATCACTTAATGGGTGCTCCTTTGATTGCCAACTATTTCATGGAGAAAGGTATCGGCGGCGATGAAGTGGTTGTTGTCTCTCCAGACCACGGCGGCGTAACCCGTGCCCGTAAACTAGCTGAATACTTGAAATCACCAATCGCAATCATCGACAAACGTCGTCCGAAAGCA
The DNA here is from genome assembly GCF_056924355.1 of Enterococcus sp. LJL90. NCBI lineage: Bacteria > Bacillati > Bacillota > Bacilli > Lactobacillales > Enterococcaceae > Enterococcus > Enterococcus sp. LJL90. The sequence goes on from NZ_JBXPBQ010000001.1 coordinate 166,630, forward strand.
AACGTCGCTGAAGTCATGAACATTATCGGAAATGTTGACGGTAAAATTTGTGTCATCATCGATGACATGATTGATACTGCCGGCACAATTACCTTAGCTGCCAATGCTTTAAAAGAAGCTGGCGCTAAAATGGTTTATGCTTCTTGTACACATCCCGTTCTTTCTGGTCCTGCCATCGAACGGATTCAAGACTCCGCTATTGAACGTTTAGTTGTGACAGATTCAATCAATTTACCTGCTGACCGCAAAATCGACAAAATCGATGAAATCAGCGTGGGCGAATTAATGGCTGATGCTATCAAACGCATCCACGAAAACAAACCAGTCAGCCCACTTTTTGAAACAAAAAAATAAGCTGAAACATAAAAAGCCTCAAAGGTCGAACCAGCTGGTAGACCTTTGAGGTTGTTTTTTTGTCTTTGGACAAGGTGTAAAAAGAAAAGTACAATTTTGATTGTAGGAAAGGCTGAGAAAATCAGTTTGCGTCATTTCGTTGCGGGATAAAACAGCCCCTGCAACGAATTTTTGCCCGAATAGTCCTTGAAAACTTGAGTGGAGGCAGTTTAAGATGACAGTAACCATTGGTGAACAATTAAAAAAGATTCGCAGCGAACACAATTTAACCCAAGCAGAGGTTGCTGAGAAATTAAAAATCTCCCGCCAAACCCTTTCCAAATGGGAGCTGGATAAAAGCCAACCAGACTTGCACAGCCTCAGAATTTTGGCTGCATTTTATAAATTTTCAGTGGATGATTTGCTTGAGGTGGCAAAGGAGCGAAAGAGGATGTTGACAGTATTGAAAAAGGAAGATTTCCAAAAAGAACTAATCCGTGTTTTCTTAAATCAGGCAGAATTCTCTACTGAGAAAAATATATTTGTTCAAAAAAACTTTGTAGAGCCATTGATGGAACGCTCAGAATTTGAAGAACTCTATTGGATAGATGTTGAGCGTCTCTCCACAGCAATTGGTTTTTTTAGCCGATATGTGAATACTGAACAGGCTAAGGAATTTTTGAAGTTATTCCCTATTTATAATTACAATGTGTATTGGGTGAATCAACGGGGAATCGGCTACTTCAATGTTATCGAGTGGTTGGGAAAGGAACAACTTCATTACTTTCCTTTTAAAAAGATGTCATCCGTAGTCTTCGGCAACATCAGCAACTCGAAAAAAATTCAAAAAAACTCTTTTGCCTTTGGTTACCGAACGATGACTGATAATTATGATGTTGTGACTATTTCCAGTACAGAAAAGGCCCAGCTTTTTGAAAAAGTTTTGACAACACTCGACCCTGAAGGCCGCTTTTTTGAGGTTTTGACGGATCAGTCAGTACTTAAAAACTTTGGTGCTTGGTAAATACTATCATTTTTAAGATACTGCATTTTTTCTAGACATACAGTTATGATTAAGAGGATACATTGTTAGTCAATAAATAGAAATGATAGAATAAATCCAGGGGACACCGACCCGATTACCCACATTTCAATTTATCAATCCGCATAAAAATACTGTTGCAAGCTCTGTTTTTTATCTGCATGGATTAGCTGGTAAGGGTCGTTGATGGTAATTCCTTTTTGTTTAAAAAAGTTCATTAAGCTGTTCAAGTGTTTATAAGAATTTTTACTGAGCGTGTAATCTAGGCGCAAATCCAAAATAACCTTTTCACCAGAGTTTAACAGCAGCTGCAAATAAAATGGTTCTTGAAAACTTTTAAACAAGTAGGCGACGAAACCATAATAGAGAGTTTGCTCAGGCTGGAGTGGTCGTTTTTGATAGCAGATAGTGACTGCTTGAATTTCAGCTAAGGCAAGCTTTTTTTCTAATTTTGCCTCTTTTGAAAAGAGGATTGCTAGAATGTGCCGACAATTTTCTGAGAAACTGTTTGCTTGGAGATAAGTAATGGATTGCTTGTCCAACTGCCAATAATTATAATGTTGATTAAAAGTTGGCGGGTAGCATAAAAATAGAACAAAGCTGAAGATTATCAGGAAAACTAGTAAAGCTAGACCTAAGTTCTCACTGGTCATTAAAGCAAAAACGGCGGCCAGCAATCCCCAGATAATTGGTCCGACGAGAATTCGTTTACTACCTTTTCTACCGACAAAAAAGGGGAGTTCTAAATAGGGCAAGCCCGTCAATAATTCATCTATCGAGATTTCAAAAAGCTGGCTCAAACGAATGATATTTTCAATCGTAGGAGTTGCTTCGCCGGTTTCCCATTTGGAGATGGATTGACGGGAGATGTTTAATTTTTGGGCTAAATCATTTTGCGTTAAGTGTCTCTTTTTTCTTTGTTCAGTTAGATTCATCAACTAAACCTCCAGACTAAGTTGCTGTTTATCAAAAGTATACCCATGAAAGACTAGGATTTAAAGGCTTTTAGTCCAATGCAACTAGGAAGTGCGCTACTTATTCTTATAATTTTAAAAAGGACCCCAAAGCCGAGTGCTGGCTCTGAGGTCCTTTAGCTATTTTGCTGGATTAAGCTTCGCCGTTTGTTTCGGCAGCTAATTTTGCTTGTTCCTCTTTAACTAATTTCGCATCGTAAGTTTTAGCGAACGGGAAGTAGATTAAAAAGGCAACAATCGCACAGATGAACGCAACTACCGCCGCTTTCCAGTCACCACCACTACCGATAAAGGCACCGATACCAACTGGTGAAGGCCAAGGCATTTGAGCAATCATCGGTTTGATGAATTCAAATTGAATGGCAAAATAAGCGATAGAAGCAGAAGCCATTGGTGCTAAGAAGAAGGGAATTGCTAAATATGGATTGTAAATCATCGGCACCCCAAAGATTAATGGTTCATTGATATTAAAGAGTACCGGTACAATTGCTGCCCGTCCTAATACGCGCAACTGTTGAGATTTAGCTAAATACACTAAGAACAGAGCAAAGCCTAAAGTTGCTCCAGAACCACCGACTGTTACGTAGGCGTTGTTAAACTCACCTGCCAATGGAATATGAGCACCAGCAGCATTTTCAGCTAAGTTTGCTAAAGTAATTGGCGTCAACAAGGAGAAGATGATATTCGCACCGTGAATCCCGACTAACCATAAAGCATGAACTAGGAAATAAATCACCATCAAGCCTAACCAGCTATTGGTCAAGTTGGTTACGAAGCCAAAAGGAATCGAAACGACTTGGAAAATATCGGTTCCTAAGGCAATCATAATGCCGTTAAAAATAATCACAACAAAAGCAATCACGAAAGTTGGAATCAAGGCAGTGAAGGCCCGAGAAACGCCAGCCGGTACAACCTCTGGCATTTTGATGACCCAATTTTTCGCGACACAGAGACGATACAATTGAACAGCGACAATCGCCATAATAATCCCCGTGAAAATTCCTGAGGTCCCTAAGCGGGCAACACCGTCACCACCGATTGCCCAGCCATTGATGATGCTGTCTTCTGTAGAATTAATTTTTGTGAAAATACCGTCTGTGATAACAAATTGTGGGATTGTCATAAAGAAGGCAAACATTGACAAGAGAGCGCCATTGATAGGATTGATTTCTAGGCCGTCATCAGCAGCAATAATTTTAGTGTACTCGTAGCCTAAAACTAAACAGAAATACAGAGCTAAAATCCCCATAGTGGTGATATTGGCTAACATGTAAAGTTCACTGAATTTGAAAAGAGTGGCATTGTAGATGCCTTCTAGCGCTGGAAAAGCCTGTGGCAGCACATTTAATACTAAAAACATTGAGCCGACAATTGTAAAGGGAATTGTCGCCATCCCGGCTCCCATAATTGCCCGCACTAATTTAAACTGGGAAAATTTCCCTAGAGGCCCCATCAATTTTGTTTCAAAGAAATTAAAAATCTTGTTGTTAGAATTTTCCATTATTCTTCCCCGCTTTCTTTAATTCATCTCTTTTAATTCTTGTAAATAGTGGTAATGAGTGTCCCGCTGGTGTTGAATTTTTTGAATCCGCCGAATACAGCTCAAAGACAAGGCTAGCCCAATCAACAGAACTGCAATGATAAAGCCTTTAGCGGCCACTGAATTTGTTAAAAAGATAAAAGCTTGTTGGTAGCCAACACCGGTCAAGGTAATTAAAATTAAAACTAAGTTGACGGCGGTTTGACTGTAATGAAAGAGTAAATTGAACTTTAATTCTGACGTGATGTTTTCAGTTTTATCTCCATACAATCTGACATGCTCGTAGATAGCTGGAATGGTCAAAAGCAATAAGACAATAGGTAAGAAACTAAAGACACTTCCGCTCGCAAGCAAGAAAACGCCCCAATAAAGATTGGCAAAAAATAAAATTGCGAGAAAATAACGGAGCATTAAAAAGCGATTGTAGCGGAAATTACGAGCAGCAGTTGCTTTTCGTTGGCTGTTGTGGGTAGATTTACGCAACGGTTTCCCCTCCTTTCTGATATAAAAATAGCATTTCAAGCGCCACTTCCTTCAAGGTCATCGTCGTCATTAAATGATCTTGAGCGTGAACCATGATGATTTCCATTTCGATTTTAGTTCCGCTAGCATATTCCTGCAGCATATTGGTCTGGGCTTTATGGGCTTCAACCAAAGCATCATTTGCTTGATCTAGGCGTTCTTGAGCCTCCAAATAATGAGCGGTACGCATCAGCTGAAAACTTTCGTGAATCAAGGTCCGGGCCTGACCGCTATCAAGGATGATAGCAAAGGCCACCTCTTGAATTTTTTCTGACTCCATTTAAATATCCCTCCTTTTATAAAACCCCTTGAGTAAATACTTCTTTAAATTCTTGGAAATTTTGACTGGCAACTAAAGCCTGTCGCAGCTGATCATCTTCAATAATTTCAGCCAGCAATTGGCTAATCAGCTCTAAATTGCCTTGGCCTAATTTATCAGGAGACAGCAGAAAAACCAGTTGAATGTTTTGCGCCTTTTCAGACCAAGTAATTCCTTTAGGAGCAACGGCAATCGCCACATACGAATCATCAGTGATTGCCTCAATCGGATGGGGCACCGCTAAAAATTCTGAAAATACGACGGAGCTGTAAGTTTCCCTTAGTTCCAATTGTTTTGTTAAAGAAGCAATGACCGGTTGATTCTCCTGTTTTTGAATGCCAGCCAATAACTCCTCCAATACGCTATCCTTTGTTTGTACCTGCTCAAATCTGAAAAATAAATCCGCTTGGAAATATTTATCAATCAACGCCGTTTTCTCTAGCTGTTCATTGGGGCTTGTTGCAATGAGTTCTTGGGTAAACAGCTGCCGTTGTGATTTCGCCAGCTTTTGGTTGATATTCTCGATATCCGCCGCATCGAGAAAGACGCTGACATAGACAATCGGCACATTATAGATAACATTAGGTAAATTGATAGAGGAGATAATCAAGTCGACTTTAGCAACATCCTCTTGGCTGACTTCATAATAGCTGCAGACTTTTTCAATGATAATTTTGGAACCTAATTCGTGCTCCAAGCGACTCTTGAGCATTTGCGAACTGCCTAAGCCGGTGGCACAAACCACTAAGACATGCGTTTTTTGTGCGTTGAAAAAGCGTTCGACAGCTGCAGAAATATGGATAGTAAGATAAGACCATTCGTTTTCAGAAATCTGATAGCCTTGTAATACTGGCATTGTTGAAAAGTAGTGAATTGTTAAGTTAAGCAAGCTGCCATGGCGTTCTTTAATCTCCGGCAGCAATGGATTTTCCAATGACTTCTGATTCTCTAGCCGCAAGAGTAGCGGTGTAAAATGCATCAAGAGACCGTCCAGCAAAATATTATCCTGGCTGATTTGATAACCAGTCGCTTGTTCAATCCCTTCTATAGCTAAACTAATTTGTGCCTTGACATCAGTCTCACTGAAGGGGATTTTTTGAAAGGCCTTCTTAGAGCTCAAATCATTTTGCAGATGAAGCGCAATATACTCAGCTTCTTCCTTGGGAATAGTGAGGGAGGCACTTTTTTCCAAACGCTGGACAATTTTCAAAGCCGTTTGGTACTCCTTTGATCCATGATTTGGCGACATCTCGGCCAACTGCTCAATTTTGAAATGATTTTGCAGCCGTTTAAGCGCTAAGGCGATATGCAACACCAAATTGTAAATGATAAAATCTGACAGTTTCAAATGGGCATCCCGACATTCATCCAAGACAATGATGACAATTTCTTCAACGCTGATGCCAGTTAATAGGTTTGTATAAGTGGAAAAATTATACATATTGTCATGCCAGCGTTTCATAAAAAAGTAATTCATCATAAAGCGCCGGAAATCTTGTTCCCGCCCCACCAAATAGAACCCGCGCTTTTCCTTAGATTTGAGTTGAATTGTGTAAGGTTTCAGCAATTTTTTTATCTCAACCAAGTCATTAGACAAAGTTGAATGGGAGACAAATAACTCTTCACTGAGGGAGTCCAAGGAGATTTCTTTTTCTTCAAAGAAAAGCTGACTCAAAATATAATATTGGCGGTCAAGGCTTTCACTGCTGTACCGCAACTCTGCTGTTGTCGGGAAATCAGTGACAATTCGTTTGTAAAATGCCTCGAATTCCTTCTCCTGCGTAACTAGCAGCTGATAACCGAGGCTTCTTTTTGCTTGGATTGAAGCAAGGCCTTTTTCTTCTAGCGACTGGCTGATATTGTGCAGATACTTTCGCACAGTCCGATCGGATAAAAAGAGTTGTGCTGCTAAATCTTGGCTAGTCTGGAAGGTATGTCGGTTTTGATACATCAGCTTCAAAACCTGCACTTCTTTTTTGGTTAACATGCTCATCAGTCCTTAAGCGAGGTTTGATTCAACGACTGCTGCCAGTTTTTCAATTGCCATGGGAATGGGAACATAAGCTTGCGGCGGAATATTAGTGATTGGCTTATTTTTGCCGTCCGCTGCCTTTTTCAAATTGTCAAAATACATCTTGGTTTGTGGACTGACCAAGTACAAATCATACTCATCTTGAGCAATCTTTGTGGCCCCTTGCGTTGCGGAAGTCGCATCCAGTTCAATCTCTTTCCCTTGTTCTTTGAAATAATCAGTTGCTTTCTTGGCGATGACGGATGAAGACATTCCGCCGGCGCAAATAATTAGTGCTTTTTTCATAGTGGTCCTCCTTAAGATAAATGAGTAAAATATTATTAAAGCACGAGACTAAAAAAATGTCTCATTAGATAGAAAAAGCATATCAGAAAGCGTTTTCTTTTAGTATGTAAAAATTTTCCGTTTCATTACGGAAGTTGTTTAGAAGGTACAAAAAATAGAGAAAGAAGTGACTAGCAGACTTCTTCAAAATTTTTAAATGATTTTCAAAGGAAGAAATCTACTTCTTCACAAGCAATTTGCGCTGTTCTTTGTGCTAGTTTATAGTTAAATCAAGAAAGCAACGTTTTGTTGCACAGCTCAAAAGCGACTGCAATGAATTTTTGCCCGAATAGTCCTTGAAAACTTGATTGGAGGCAGTTTAAGATGACAGTAACCATTGGTGAACAATTAAAAAAGATTCGCAGCGAACACAATTTAACCCAAGCAGAGGTTGCTGAAAAATTAAAAATCTCCCGCCAAACCCTTTCCAAATGGGAGCTGGATAAAAGCCAACCAGATTTGCACAGCCTTAGAATTTTGGCTGCATTTTACAAATTTTCAGTGGATGATTTGCTTGAGGTGGCAAAGGAGCGAAAGAGGATGCTACAACCATTAAGCGCAACGGACTTGCAGCAAAGATTGTTGACGGCATTTAATAAAGATGCCGTTCTAACGGAGGAAAAAGAGCAGTTCGTCCAACAGTTTTTTACCGATAAATTAACCGTTGAACCTGATTTTTTTGAAAATTTGTATTGGCTGCAAATTGTTCAAGAAGCGATTATCCCCGGTTATTTCGGCCCATATGTACCAGTAAACAATGGGGAAGCCCAGCAATTTCTGAAATTATTTCCCGTTTACAATTATCAAATATATTGGCTGAATGAGAAAGGCATCGGTTCTTTCTCAATTATGGAATGGCTGGCTGAGGCCAAATTGCATTTCTTTCCATTTACAGATATGAAATATCTTGTCTTCGGGAAAGCCTACAGCACTAAACTGACAGCCGGCAATCCATGGGCTTATAGTTACCGAACCAAACAAGGCAATTACGATTTTGTTCCAATTAAAAACCCTCAACAGGCTGAGGATTTTCAAACGATCATGGCAAGTTTGGATTCAGGTGGGGAGTATTTTAAAGTCCTAACTGAACAGCCTATCATAAAATATATCACCTGAAAACTGCTTGTAACTGAGCAGTTTTTTTCTATATATAAATAGAAGTTTTAGGATTTTGATTGGTTGACGGAAGAGATGAAAGGAAAAAATTTTACTTAGAACAGGACAGTGTGTCAACTAGTTACATAAAAAGAAAAATTTTTTCGATCATAAGATAATAAAAATTAGCGGCTGCAGTTTTAATAGAACTGGGAATTTGATTAAACGTTTCAGTATTTGCAATGGGAGAGGATTTCTTCCTCAAAAGGAAATACTTTTAACTTTTTAAATAGTTATCTTAGGAACTGCTTTTATTGCAGTTTTTCGTTGCTATAATCTGAGAGGGTACACAGAATATTTAAGGATGAAAATAATTGCAATTAATTATAAATATAGAAATATAAAAAAATATTACTTTAAAACGGCCAAATATAAATTGACACTTTATTGTAAAGCTTTTAAAATTATTAGTGAATCATATCAAAAATGATATTTCTTATTTTTGATAATTAGTCATAGATAAATAAAAATCGGTAGATGTTTGCTTTTTTTTAAAGTTTTGTAATAGCAAGGAGTAAAAAAGGTAAATTTTTAGGAGGTGTTGTGGTGGCACATATAGGGATTCTTACGAAGGATGTTTTATCAGAATCAGATTTTCAAAATAAACTTCAACTATTGGGATATGAAGTTTTTTGCTCGAAAGTCATGTTTGAGAGTATTTTGAAGAGACGAGGGCAGAAGTATTTGGATATTTTCACCATTATCATAATTAGTCAAACTATTTTTTTGGAAGAAGAAATCCAACCAATTATTGCTGCGACAAAGGCTGCAGATGCTGTTTTACTTCAGGTAACTGAGGAAAATACAGCGAAGAATACTGTTGAACATGAGGAATTTGGGGTTTTAAAAAGAATCAGAAAAAATATTTCTTTAATTGAGTTAAAAGATATCATGACGGAAGCTGAAACAACTTTAGCTGAGCGAATCTCAAAGCAAAGTATTGAGATTCGCCAAGAGAAATTTTTGGATAGCTTATCCAAAAATGAGCGGAAAGTATTTATTATTTTGTTTAATGCACAGGGCAGTTTTATTGATCGAGAACAGTTAAGTCAGCTAATTTGGCCTGGTGAAGTGACAAATTCACGGTTGGTCCAACTTTCACAGCTAATCGCCAAAATTCGCAAGAAATTGGTGGGGGCGGGATTTTCTAAAGACAGCTTGAGTACGAACTGGACAAAAGGGTACGCTATATCCAACAAGTTGCAATCCACCCGTGGGCTTTAGAGAGCTTAGACAAATGAAAGTGAGCCCGTATTTTATTAAGGAGAAAATATCGTCTCCTATGCGGATATCCCGGAAAACTATGCCTACGTAAAGGATCGGGAACAGGTCGAGGAAGAATTGACGGCAGGTTTAGAAAAATTGGCCACTGCTGCGGAGTATGTCAACTAAAAAATCGAAATTTATAATACTTTAGATGTGGCTGCTAAAAATGGTAATTTTGGTCAACTATTAACCGTTGAGCTAGGTCCAGAAGGAATTCCTGCACGAATAACAGCCCGAGTATATGACAATCGAACATAAAAAATCCCTGCTTTTATTGGCAAGCACTGCCCTCAAGAAATCAAAATTGTTGAGGGCAGTGCACCAAATTGAAAGCAAGGATTTTTTTACTTCTTCGCCGAAAAAACCTGCGGTGCAGTCTTCACCACAAACAATGAAGGAGCTACTGAAACCAACACGCCTAAAACAACTGCGATGTAGATGGCGTTCATTAAAAAGCTGGCGCCGTTTAGCGTGAAGGAATACCAGTAAGGGCTCATGCCTTCGGGTGCGTAAGCGCCCCAGACGAATACGCCTGCCCAAAAGTGCCAGAACCAGCGGGAAAAGGCTGCGACAATGCCGCCAATCACAACGTATGTGATGGCTTTTTTTGTTTTGTCAGCACTGATAGCCTGCTGTACTTGGCGGGCGAAAATGCCCGCCATGCCGGCAAAAGCAAAGGCGAAGGGATATTCAAAAATAATTTGTGGTACTGATACCATATATTTCAGTGCGTTGCCGGAGACGATGCTTAAAAGGCCCCAGACAAAGCCGGCTGTTAGGCCGGGGATTAAGCCGCGGCGATAAGAATACAAAACTAACGGGACCATTCCCAGTGATAAATCTAAACTAGCGTTTAATGATTGCAACGGAATAAAAGACAAGGCCATTGCCATGGCCGCCACCAATGTTCCTTCGACCCACACACGAATATCCATTTTTTTCGACATAAAAAACCTCTCCTTTGGTCTATGCAAAGAAGAGGTTGGACGTGTCGTCTGACCATTACAATTCCTACGCTCGAATAACCGAAACAGGTACGAGGGTTTAGAGTATTACTCAATCTCAGCCACAAGGGCTCCCCTTTGCAAAGTTGTATTTAATTATGCATTTACTTTATCACAGATAATATGCTTTAGCGAGTAATTAATTTGCATTTTGGTTGATTAAATAATTTAAATCGTCATTTTCAATGGCGATTTGCCAGCTTTTTTCATTGGCGTTGTAAGTAATCGAAGCTGCTAGCTGCTCACTTGCTTGGGCTGATTGTGACTTCCAGAAGCGATCTTCCACAACGTAAATGGGTATTTTAAATAATTGATTGGTGTATTCCGCCTTATCAAAGCTAAAGGAAATTCCCTCCTGAAAGAGGTGCTTCAAGGTTTTCAGCTGACTTGTTGGAATCGGCTCAACAGCGCTGCTGCGGCGAAAAATCGAGCGGCGTTCATTGACCCGCGGCTGTAAAATTGTCGTGATTTTTTTCGCCAAGACTTGGAAAAATTCATCTAAGTAGCGGTAATAGGTCTTGCTGAAGTAGCCGCTACCATCGAAGTAGACAAAATTATTTTGCATTTTATAAAAAAACGGCGAACGTAGCGGATGCTGTGTGTGACCGAGATACAATAATTCAGAAATTTCAATCGGTGTTAATTCCTTGAGCATCGTCACATCATTAAAATCAATCCACTTGTTTTGGCTGCTGGGTCCCCGCCGTTGCCATTGCTGGCCGTAATTGATGACGGCCTCGGTCCCTTTAATCATCTTCATACCGGTATGAGATTCAAATTCCCCCATAGTTGTCGCGGTATCTAATAATAATAAATTCTTAGGCTGGTGGGTGATGGCAGCAAAAAAGTCGCTGGCATAGATGCCCCGCGTTAAAACGGTGTTATTCAATGTGTCGATGTGGACACAAATATTGCTGTTCAATTAAACCCCTCCCCATCCTAGATTATGCTAATTCTATTTTACCTTGTTTTCATTAAATTAGGTATTTCTTTTCTTTTAAGATTTTGTTACAAAGGAGACAAAAGTCAACAGTATTCTATCATTAAGCTGACGATTTTGCGGAAGAATTGGCGGCGAATGAAAAAAGAAAATTAAATTTCAGTTTTTGTGAAGGAAATTTTTTTAGTTTTTCAAATTTTTCACAAGGCTGTGAGACTATTCCCTGACAAGCGCAGTTTTACGAAATCTTAAAGGAAATGTGGTAAAATACCAATAAGAAAACGTTGGTTGTCTTAAGGGCAATCGACAGGAGGAACGGTCATGAGTAAGAAAAAGAAAGCTTCGGCTAAACGGCCGCAGCCAACCCGCAAAAGGAAAAAACGCAATCCGGTGCTCCGCTGGCTGTCGAATATTTTTCTGCTGCTGTTGCTAGTTGCCGGCCTGGCGTTAGTTTTTAATGAGCAGATTAAAGATTTTTTAATGGCCCGCAATACCGAGCAATATTCAATTGGTAATTATACGCGGGACGATATCGTTGAAAATCAGGATGCCCAGGCGACCTTTGATTATGATCAGGTTTCCGCCATTAGCACGGAGGCGGTTATCCAAGACCAATTTTCAGATTCGGATTTTGCGGTCATCGGAGCGGTAGCAGTGCCTTCAGTGGGGATTAACCTGCCGATTTTTAAAGGGGTTGAGTACAATGCCCTCTTTTATGGGGCTGGCACCACCAAAGAAAATCAAGTGATGGGAGAAGGCAATTACGGGCTGGCCAGTCACCGTGCCGCCAATGCTGATTTATTATTCCGTCCTTTAACGAGAGTTTCTGAAGGTGAAATCATTTATCTGACTGACTTAGAAAATATTTATACCTATACTATTTACAATATTGAAATCGTGCAGCCGACCGATTCCTATGTCTTAGATGATGTTCCCGGAAGAACGATTGTCACGTTATTGACCTGTGGCGATGGCGCCGGCACCAATCGGTTAATCGTTCAAGGTGAGTTGGCATCAGTAACCCCGATTGCAGATGCTACATCAGATATGACGGCGGCCTTTGATATTAGTGCCAACACGTATTAGTTGCAGATTAATTAAAAAAGTAACTGCCAAATGAAGAGCTAGGAGATGGACATGAAGTTTTCGCCACTTTATCAATCAGAAGCCACTCAATGGAAAAATCGTTTAAATCAAGGCCAACTCGTTTGGCCTTTTTTTGGCAGCCACAGCGAAGCACGTCGTAAGCTTATAGCCCAGTCAGGAAAGTTGGCGGCTGTTGTGGAAACAGCCAGCTGCCATTTCTTTTTCTCTTATCAAAAAACAGCAGAGTCCTTGATTATTGATAATCTGCTAGTGCTCCGCTGCCGCTCGCAAAAACAATTGCTGAGAGTGGTAGAACAAGTTGCCCGCTCTTTTTTCAAAAAGACCTTGATAATAGATTTTTCTCAGCGGCAGGTGTCTTTCCAAGACGATATTTTTAAACAAGCGGGCTTTCAAGAGACCGCTGACGGTTTGAGCAAAAAACTCGTTTATAAAAATGCCTTAGTTTTTGGTGGCGGCGGTTCCCACGGCGCCTATCAAGTTGGTGTTTGGATGGCGCTGACGGAAAGCCATGTGCCGATTCAGATTTTGACGGGAGCTTCAGTAGGAGCCTTGAATGGGGCGCTATTTGCACAGGGGGATTTGGCCGCTGCCAAAACCCTGTGGCAAAGAATGTCGACGGATCATGTACTGGTGTTTCCGAAAGCTAGCGAGCAGTCGGAAAACTTGCCAAGTCTACTGAGTCAAATCGGTTCTTTGACGACATCGGCGATCAAAAATCGCGGCGTTTCGGCGGAGCCGCTGCGGAACATCTTGCTGGATTTATACGATGCTGAAAAAATGCGGGAGACAACAGTTGATTTTCAATTTGTAACGACGGCGATTGCTGGACTGCGGGAGACCCGCATCAGCTATCAGCCAGAGTTTCAAAAGGACTGGGTTTCTTGGCTGTTGGCCTCGGCTTCATTTTTTCCGGCGATGGCCCTCCAGGAAATTGACGGCAATTATTATATGGACGGCGGTTATCGCAACAATATTCCTGTTGACATTGCCTATCAAAAGGGAGCGACGGATTGTTTTGTGGTGGACATTAAAGGTCCGGGGCTGACAAAACCGGTGCGCCAACCAGAAGGCGTCAATCTTTTTACCCTGCATTCGCCTTGGAGTTTGGGTTCATTTTTACTTTTTTCACCGGAGCGATCCCAAAGTAATTTAACGTTAGGTTATTTAGAGACCCGCAAATGTTTAGGCAATTTGCAGGGCTTTTGGTACAGCTTTTTGCCTGAGGAGGATTTGGAAAAAGAGTGGCAGCAGTTTTATCAGGAATTTACGGCAGCTATCCCCGGTAAAAAAATGGAGCGCAAAGAATTTCTCGACCGTTTCAGCAAAATTTACGGTCAAAAAGTCGTCTGGGAAACAGTTGGCCGCTGTCTCTTGGAATCGGCGGCCCGTTACACAGCGGTAGCCCCGACAGAAATTTATGATTATGCTACAATGAAGGCAGCAATTTTGAATAATTTAGCAGGGCAGAAGGTTCAGCTATATCAAGAGTTGTCGATTACCGAGTGGCTGACCAAGTATTACCAAGCGGCGGCCTTTTCTGATGAGGAACAGGTAAACCGGTTATTATCGGCGGCCCGGCAAGTGTCAGATGAGACGATTATTCCCTTGATGACGCAAGCCTATCAGCGCAACCCTTTAATGGCATTTTTTGTTTGCTACTTAATTTATTTAAAGAGAGGATCACAACAATGGCAGAAGAGTTTTCCTATGAAATCTTAGAAGAAATCGCTGTCCTATCGGAAAATCCGAAGGGCTGGCGCAAAGAATTAAATTTAATCAGTTGGAATGGTCGCCCGGCAAAATTTGATTTGCGGGATTGGGCACCAGATCATGAAAAGATGGGTAAAGGCGTCACCTTATCTAATGAAGAATTTAAGGCGTTGCAAGCAGCTATTAAGGCGATGGATTAATAAGGAGGTCCATGGTTTATGAAAAGTATGACAGGTTTTGGTAAAGCCCTGCAAGCAGATCAGCATTATCAGTTGGATATTGAAATGAAGAGTGTCAATCACCGATTTTTAGATGTTCAGATTCGTTCGCCGAAGCAAGTCAACCCTTTTGAGCTTTCGATTCGCCAATTGGTGAAGGAGCAGATTCAAAGAGGGCGCATCGAAATTTATATCAATCTGCGGGAAGTTGGGGCTGGCAGCAAAGAAGTACAGGTTCAATGGGAGCTGTTGGATCAGTTGCTGCACCGCTTAGACAGCGGCTTAACGGATCGCCAGATTGAGACTAAAAATTTGGCGGCAGCCTTATTGCCAAGTTTAGTCACCCAAGAGGATTACATTAAAGTTGTGGAAACCAATCAAGCTGCAGAATTGGAAGAACTGCTGTTGGCGACAGTGCAAGCAGCAATTGCCAGCTTGGATCAAAGCCGCCAAAAAGAAGGCGTGGGTATTCAAAAGGTACTACAGCAATATCAACAGGATTTCACTGTGATTAAAGAGGATTTGGCTAGCTTTGTCAGCGAATTTGAAGCTGATTTTCGGCAGCGTTTTGAAACAAAGCTGAAAACTTGGCTGGAGGATCATGTAGCCGAAGACCGGCTTCTGACTGAAATGGCGCTGCTGCTTGAAAGAGGCGACATCCATGAGGAGTTGGACCGCTTGACCATCCATTTGGAAAGCTTATCAGATTTATTGACCAAGGCAGAGCCAGTCGGTCGAGAATTAGATTTTCTGATTCAAGAGATGAATCGGGAAGTCAACACGATTGGTTCCAAATCAAGCCCGATTGAAATTAAAAATCGGGTGGTGCAAATGAAAACTATTTTGGAAAAAATTCGCGAACAAGTCCAAAATGTTGAATAAAAATCAGAAATTCAGGAGGAACCAAAATGAAATACTATGATGTGACATTCCACCAAGCAAACGGCCAAAGTGTAGTCAAAAGAAGTATCCCTTCAGAGCTGCCGGATTTTGAAACCTGGCAGGACGCCTGTGCCAAAGTGACAGACAAGGAGCTACATATCTTAATCAATAACGGCACGCAAATTGTTTTAAATCGCAATTTTATCGTCCGCATTGACATTGATGAAGTGGCTGACCCAATCGATAAGGATATCAAACGCCATGACGAGATTATGGGAGTCGTGAATGCCCTTTCTAACATGGGCTTCTAATGGGATTCTAGCGATTTTTTCAATTTGAAAAGAAAACCTTGAAAAACCACTGGAAAAAGTGCAAAATAGATAAAACGAAAAAAGATTAGCCAATGAAAGGACGTCCTCATGACAGAGCGTGGATTATTAATAGTATTGTCTGGCCCCTCAGGAGTCGGCAAAGGAACAGTGCGCAAAGCGATTTTTGAAAGTGATGACAATGACTTTCAATATTCTATCTCAATGACTACGCGTCAAATGCGGGAGGGAGAAGTCGATGGCGTAGATTACTATTTCCGCAGTCGTGAAGAATTTGAAGCGATGATTGAAGCCGGTCAAATGCTGGAATATGCCGAATATGTCGGCAATTATTACGGCACGCCTTTAACTTATGTCAATCAAACTTTAGATGAAGGCAAGGATGTCTTTTTAGAAATTGAAGTCCAAGGGGCAGCACAGGTGAAGGAAAAAGTACCAGATGGTGTCTTTATCTTTTTAACCCCGCCGGATTTAGCCGAATTAAAATCACGGATTGTCAATCGTGGCACCGATGCCAGCGAAGTGATTGAAAAACGGATGGAAGTTGCCAAAGCCGAGATTGAGATGATGGCTTTGTACGACTATGCAGTGGTCAACGATCAAGTTGAACTGGCGGTTGCCAGAATTAAAGATATTATTGCCAGTGAGCATTTCCGTGTGAACCGGGTAATTGGCCGATATGTAAAAATGCTAAAGGAGATTTAAAAATTATGATGTTAAAACCTTCAATTGATTCACTTTTGGATCAAGTCAACTCAAAGTATTCCCTAGTGATTTTGGCTAGCAAACGGGCCCATGAATTAGATGCTGGTGCGCAGGCCACTGTCGACAATTTTGAATCTGTTAAAAGCGTTGGCCAAGCCTTGGAAGAAATTGATTCCGGCAATGTGGTCAGCGATCCAAATCCTGAATTAAAACGGGAACGCTTGAAGATGGAACAAGAAGCCCGTCAAGCGCAAAAAGATCGGGAACAAAAAGAATTAGAAGCGAAAATTCGCGACGAACAAAGATAAAGCAGGCAATAAATGAGGTTGTGACACAAGCAAAAGCAGAGGGATATTTCCGAACCGTTCCTAGTTATACTGGGAAGTATTGTAAATTTGTGACAAGGACCAATTGGGATTTAGGCGACAGGCATTGCCTGTCTGTTTCCCTATGGACCACTGGACAAAAGCAATCAGGGTTGAAATTTCATCTGGCGAAGTCTTGTGGCGCAACCTCTTTTGTGCGTTTTAAGGCTAGATGGAGCATCTGATAAGCAGAGGTTTCTAGTTAACGGCACAGCTAAGACAAGGTATAATGAAAAGAAAACGAGGAGGTGGCCCACAATTGAAAAAAGTAGCAGAAGTGATTGTCGATGTGCCGACGATGCAGACGGACCAGCCTTTTACCTACGCTCTGCCCTCCTTTTTAGCGGAGACGCTGCAGGTGGGCATGCGGGTAGAAGTGCCCTTTGGAAATGGCAATCGGCATCTGCAGGGCTTTGTTGTGGCAATCAAAGATTCGTCCCCTGAGACCTCGGCAATTTCCTTGAAATCTATTGTGCGGACGCTGGACTTAGCGCCCGTTTTAAATACTGAGCAGCTGGCCTTGGCAGATTATATGAAGGAACAAACTTTTTCCTTTAAAATTACTTGCCTGCAAACGATGCTACCCAGTGTGTTAAAGGCCGAGTACCACAAGAGTATCGTGCCTGTGACAGAAGACCCTCAAGTGGCTGCACTCTTTCCGAATTTTACAGAAATCATGTGGGAGGAGGCAGAGGAGCGGGGGATTTTAAAAGAATTGCTGGACTTACGGAAAGCCGGCAAGGTTGATATTCGCTATCATGTTAATGAAAAAAATAAAGTTAAAACAGAACGCTTTGTGAAACGGGAAGCCACGCTGGAACAGTTACAAGAAATTCATGCCGGCCTGAGAAAAAATGCGCTAAAGCAGATTCAACTGATTGAGCTGTTGGCTGTGACAGAGCAGCAGTCTGTCAAATGGTATAAAGAACAAGGCTTGACGACTGCTGTCTTAAATCAAGGAGCACAACAGGGCTGGCTGAGTTTTTTAGAAATTGAAAGCTACCGGGACCCTTTTAAAGACCGGGAATTTACTCAGACGACAGCCTTAACGCTAAATGCTGAACAGCAGATTGCCGTCGATGCAATTTTAGCTGCCAAAGCGCAAAAACAAGCGCAAGTCTTCCTATTAGAAGGTATCACCGGCAGCGGTAAAACCGAAGTGTATCTGCAAAGTATTGCCGAAGTTTTAGAGCGGGGAGAAACCGCCATGATGCTGGTGCCGGAAATTTCTTTAACGCCGCAGATGGTGGAACGTTTTAAAGGCCGTTTCGGTGAACAAGTTGCCGTGCTCCACAGCGGCTTGTCCCAAGGGGAAAAATACGATGAGTGGCGCAAGATTGAACGGGGGGAAGCCCAAGTCGTAGTCGGCGCCCGTTCGGCTGTCTTTGCTCCTTTAAGCAATCTCGGCTTAATCATCATCGATGAAGAGCATGAAGCCAGCTACAAACAAGAAGAGACGCCAAAATATCACGCCCGCGATTTAGCAATCTGGCGGGGAGAGTATCACAAGTGTCCGGTGGTCTTAGGCAGTGCGACGCCATCTTTAGAATCCCGAGCACGGGCTCAGAAAAATGTTTATCAGCTGCTTCGCTTAACAAAGCGGGGCAATGCTCAGGCCACGTTGCCAACTGTTGAAATTATCGATATGCGGGACGAATTTAAAAAACAAAATACCAGCTCTTTTTCCAGTATTTTGCTGGAAAAATTAGTTGATCGCTTAGACAAAGGCGAGCAAAGTGTACTGATGTTAAATCGGCGGGGCTATTCTTCCTTTGTAATGTGTCGTGATTGTGGATATGTCTTGCCTTGTCCCAACTGTGAAATTTCGTTGACCTTACATATGGATACCAAAACGATGCGCTGTCATTACTGCGGTCATGAGGAACGGATTCCCCACCGCTGTCCTAATTGCGGCGAAGATAAAATTCGTTATTACGGGACTGGCACGCAAAAGGTAGAAGAAGAGCTGCAAACTCTTTTGCCAGCTGCCAGGATTTTGCGGATGGATGTCGACACGACTAGACGCAAAGGTGCCCATGAAAAAATTCTGCAGCAGTTCGGCAGCCACAAAGCAGATATTTTATTAGGCACGCAGATGATTGCCAAGGGATTGGATTTTCCAGATGTGACCTTAGTCGGCGTGTTAAATGCCGACACGGCCTTAAATTTACCGGATTTTCGGGCCAGTGAGCGCACGTTTCAGCTGTTGACTCAGGTCAGCGGCCGGGCTGGTCGGGGCCATAAAGCCGGTGAAGTAGTGATTCAAACCTTTAATCCAGAGCACTACAGTATTCAGCTGGCGGAACAGCAAAATTTCGAAGCCTTTTATCAACAAGAGATGAAGGTGCGGCATCACGGCGGTTACCCGCCGTATTATTTCACGGTGAAAATTACCGCTAATCATCCTGAAGAGGAAGTCGCTGCTCGCAAAATTTTCCAAGTGGCGCGTCAGCTGCAAGCGGCTCTTGGTCCTAATAGCATTTTCTTGGGGCCAACACCCGGAGCCATTGCCCGAATTAAAAATCGTTACTATTATCAACTGATTATCAAATACAAACAAGAACCGCATTTGGCTGAGGCTTTGGAAAAAATCCTCAGTGAATCGCAGAAGGAACAGCAGCGGGGCTTGTATTTATCAATCGACAATGAACCCCTTAGTTTTATGTAGAAAAAGGAAGGTGAGACATGCGGTTACCGATTATTTTATATCCGGATTATCGTTTGAAAAGAATGGCCGAGCCAGTCAAAGTCATCACAGATGAGCTGGTGGAATTATTAGATAATATGCAGGAAACAATGGTGGCCCACGATGGCGTCGGTCTTTCAGCACCGCAAATCGGGGTGAACCTGCAGATAGCCATCGTTGAGGCAGACGAAGGGGAAGTCATTGAATTGATTAACCCGAAAATTGTCAAGCGTAGCGGTGAAGATATTGATGTTGAAGGCTGTCTTAGTTTGCCGGGAAAATACGGCACCGTTAAACGCAGTACAGAGATTACTGTGATTTATTTTGACAGAGAAGGCGATGAGTTGGAGATGGAGGCCTTTGATTACCTGGCCCGCATCATTCTGCATGAAGTTGACCATCTACAGGGGAAAGTTTTTATCGATAAGCAGATTGAAGCGATTCCCGAAGCTGAATTAGAAAAGTATATGGAGGAACACCAGCATGACTAAAGTGGTATTTATGGGGACACCGGCATTTTCGGTGCCGATTTTAGAGGGCTTGCTTGAGGCTGGCTATGAGATTAAAGCGGTGGTGACCCAACCGGACCGTCCTGTTGGCCGTAAAAAAACTATCACACCGCCACCGATTAAAGCGGCGGCTTTAGTCCATGACTTGAAGATTTTGCAACCGGAAAAAATTTCCGGCTCACCGGAGATGGCAGAAATTATTGCCTTAAAACCAGATGTGATTGTGACGGCTGCTTTCGGTCAATTTTTACCAGAGGCGATTTTACAAGCGCCTCTTCACGGAGCAATTAATGTCCACGCTTCTTTACTGCCGAAATATCGTGGTGGGGCGCCGGTTCATTACGCTGTGATGAATGGCGACTCAGAAACTGGTGTGACCATTATGGAAATGATTAAAAAAATGGATGCCGGCGGAATTTTTGCCCAAGGAAAAATCCCTATTACTCAGCAAGATGATGTCGGCACGATGTTTGATAAGCTGAGCCTATTAGGTAAAGAGCTGCTGTTGACAACGTTACCTGAGATTTTGGCGGGAAATATTACGCCAACACCACAGAAGGAAGCCGAAGTAACCTTCTCACCAAACATCACGCGAGAGCAAGAAGCGATTGACTGGCAGTTAAGCGCAACAGCTGTTGACCAAAAAGTGCGGGGACTACGGCCGTGGCCCATCGCCTTTACGATGGATGGCGCTAGCCGCTGGAAATTGTGGCAGACGACTGTTTTAACAGCGGAAGCCACGGATGCGACGCCTGGCACCATCATCAAAAAAGATAAAAAAAATCTTTGGGTGGCCTGTGGTGACGGCACCGTTTTAGCTTTAGATGAGCTGCAGCCAGCTGGTAAAGGCAAGCAGAAAATCCAAGAATTTCTCAACGGCAGTGGCCAAAAAGTTCAAGAGGGAGATTTATTAGGCTAATGGCAAAAAAAATTCCCAATAAAATAAAATATTCGGTTCGTTATCTAGCATTGACAGCTTTAGAAAAAGTATTTGCCGGCGGGGCTTATTCAAACCTGCTTTTAGCTGATGTGATGAAGCAGGCGAATTTAGGTCCCAAAGACAGCGGTCTTTTAACAGAAATTGTTTACGGCACGATTAGCCGCAAACTTTTACTGGAATTTTACCTTGAGCCTTTTACTAAAAAGGCCAAAAAAATCGATCCATGGGTCCAAAATTTATTATTGTTATCGGCGTATCAGCTGACCTTTTTAGATAAAGTGCCAGACCATGCTGTCTTAAATGAAGCGGTGGAAATCGCAAAGGCCCGTGGCAATGACGGCATTGCGAAGTTTGTTAATGGTGTTTTGCGTAATTATCTGCGCAAAGACTTGCGGGACACTCAAACGATTCAAAATCCCCTTGACCGCTTATCAATTGAAATCAGTATGCCTCTTTGGCTCGTGGAAAAATTGACAGAGCAACTAGGGGAAGCAAAAACGCGGGAACTTGGGGAATCCCTTTTAGTTCCAAGTAAAGCCAGCGGACGGGTTGATTTGCGGGTGTTGAGTAGAGAAGAAGCGATTCAATCCCTTGAAGAAGATGGCCTAGAGGTGAGCGCCAGCCAAGTTTCGCCCTTTGGTGTAGTTGGCCAAAAAGGACGCTTAGCAGCTAGCGGATTATTTAATGATGGCTTATTGGCGATTCAAGATGAAAGTTCGATGCTAGTAGCGCCGACTTTAAAAATTGCCCCGCAGCATAAAATTTTGGATGCCTGCGCCGCGCCTGGCGGCAAGACTACGCATATGGCAACCTATTTAGAGGCGAAGGCTGGCGGCGAAATTATCGCCCTAGACATTCACCAGCATAAATTAAAATTAGTAGAAGATAATGCTCGCCGTTTGCGGGTGGAGGATGTTATCACTACAAAAGAGTTGGATGCCCGAAAAGTGCAGGAAGCTTTTCCGGCAGAAAGCTTCGACCGGATTTTAGTTGATGCCCCTTGTTCCGGCTTAGGTTTGATGCGCCGGAAACCAGATATCAAATACACTAAAAAACCGGAAGATTTTCTTAAATTGGCGGCCATTCAGCAAGAAATATTAGCCAGTGTTGCCCCAACATTAAAGAAATCAGGTATACTAACTTATAGCACTTGCACGATTACCCAAGAGGAAAATCAGCAGGTAATTGCCAAGTTTTTAGAGGACCATCCGGATTTTAAAATAATTGAACCAGTCGCCAATCCCTTTATGCAACAATTTATCGTCAACCAGTGTATCCAGCTTTATCCGCAGGATGCCATGACAGATGGCTTTTTCATCTGCGTCATGCAAAAGGGGTAAGTGTTTTAGCGGGAAATGACAATGGAGGAAAGTTTGATGGAAATTCGTTTTCAATCTGATGTAGGTAAGCGCAGAAAGATGAATCAAGATGCCGCAAATGTCTTTGAAAATCAAGTCGGCCTGCCGTTAGCAATTTTAGCGGACGGGATGGGCGGTCATTTAGCCGGTGATGTTGCCAGCCAAATGATTGTGACTGAAGTCGGCAGCGCCTGGCAGGAAAATGCCAGCCTGACGGTCAAAGAGATTACTGAATGGCTGACAGAAAACATTCAGGCGGTCAATCACAAAATTTATGACATCGGCGAATTGCAGCCTGAATATGATGGCATGGGCAGCACAGCTGTGATGGCGGTCATTTTAGAGGAACAATACATCATCGCCAACGTCGGGGATTCCCGCGCTTATTTATTGCGGAATCAAGAGATTTCGCAAATTTCTGATGACCATTCTCTGGTCAACGAGCTGGTCAAATCAGGTGAAATTACACCTGAGATGGCGGAAAAGCATCCTAATAAAAATATTTTGACCCGCACTGTGGGCATGCCCAATCAGATTGCTGTGGATATTTTTGTTGATCAATGGCGGACAGACGATTATCTACTGCTCTGTTCAGATGGCTTGACCAATATGGTTTCAGAAGCTGAGATTGCCGCAATTGTCTTTCAAGAAAAAAGTTTAGCAGATAAAGTAGAACAACTAGTCGCCGCGGCAAATGAAGCCGGCGGAGCGGACAATATTACGGTATTGATTATTCAGTTAAAGGAGGATAACCAATGATTGAGATTGGCAGTAAATTAAACGGCCGCTATGAAATAATTGGTAACATTGGTAGTGGTGGCATGGCGCATGTTTTTTTAGCCAGAGATTTAATTTTAGATCGTGAAGTTGCTGTCAAAGTTTTGCGTTTTGATTTTCAAAATGATCAAACGGCGATTCGTCGCTTTCAGCGGGAGGCCTTAGCTGCAACTGAGCTGGTGCATCCGAATATTGTCAGCGTCTATGATGTTGGTGAGGATAACGGCCTGCAATATTTGGTCATGGAATTTGTGCGGGGGATGGATTTGAAACGTTATATTCAAACCCATTTCCCAATTCCCTTCGGCAAAGTCGTCGATATTATGGACCAAATTTTATCGGCGGTGGCTTTGGCCCATGAGCACCGCATTATTCACCGGGATTTAAAACCGCAAAATGTTTTGATTGATGAAGACGGGGTTGTCAAAATCACCGACTTCGGGATTGCGATAGCCTTATCTGAAACGTCTATTACCCAGACAAATACCATGCTAGGCTCAGTCCATTATCTGTCACCAGAACAAGCCCGAGGCAGCATGGCCACCAAACAGTCAGATATCTATGCAATGGGTATTATTTTATATGAAATGCTGACAGGACAAGTACCTTTTGACGGCGAATCAGCAGTCACGATTGCCTTAAAACATTTTCAAGAAGAGCTGCCGGAAATTCGTGATTTTAATTCCAACACGCCGCAGTCTTTAGAGAATGTCGTGCTCCATGCGACCGCTAAAGATCCGTTGAATCGTTACCAAACGGCAGAAGAAATGCAAGATGATTTACGGACGGCCTTAAATCCAGAACGCTTAAACGAGCCTCGCTGGGTGCCAGCAGTTCACGACCAAGCAACGATTGCAATGGCGGTGCCTATAGCATCAGACACACCAATTGGTCAGACAGCTACACAGCCGATGCCGACTTTCCCAGAGGATACCGATCAGCCGAGTAAAAAAGAACCAACGCCGCCACCTAAAAAAAATAAACGCAAAGCGATGATCATTGGTTCAATTTTAGCTTTAGCAGTTGTGATTGGCGCGGTTTTATTCTTCTTAGGTTCTGGCGGTGAAACGGTAACTATACCAGATGTAAGTGGACAGACGGTCGCAGAAGCCACCACAACTTTAGAAGATTTAGGCTTGGAAGTCGCTTCAGAAACCAAAGAAGTCACCAGTGATGAAGTCGAAGCTGGCTCAGTGGTGCGAACAGACCCTGAAGCCGATGCCCAAGTGCGAACGGGTCGAGAGGTCACCCTCTATGTGAGCACGGGTGCAACGAAAACCTTAGCCGATTATTCCGGCATGACTTACGAAGAAGCCGTCGCCGCATTAGAAGAATTAGGCTTCACATCTGCTCAAATTGAGCGGGAAGAGGACACTAGTGCCACTGTGGAGGAAGGGGATGTGATTTCCCAAACCCCGGATGCTGGAACTGAAGTTGATCCGTCTGATGAATCCGTAACGGTTACACTGACAGTCAGCACTGGTCCTGAAACGGCAAGGGTTGGCAATTATGCAGGGATGACCTATGACGATGCCGTCGCAGCCTTGGAGGAATTAGGCTTTTCTTCATCGCAAATTAGCCGCAACAATATGCCAAGCAGCACGGTAGCAGAAGGCACAGTTATCAGTCAAACACCAACTAGCGGAACGGAAGTAAACATTGGAACTGCTGACACGATTACGCTAAACGTTAGCTCAGGACCAGAAGAAATTACTTTAGAAGATTATTCTGGGATGACAGCAACTAGGGCGCGAAGCGAATTAGAGGCGTTAGGCTTAACTGTCAATGAAGAACTAACCTACAGCGATACTGTTGCTTCCGGCAATGTAATCAGTCAAAATCCAAACTCTGGCAGCACTGTTCGCAGTGGTTCGTCTGTTACACTAACGGTCAGTCAAGGACCTGAACCCGCTGAAACGGTTACTCTGCAAGACTTAGTGGGGCAAACTCAAAGCTATGCAGAAGGCTATCTACGGGGGGCCGGTTTAACTGTCTCAACAACCACTGCCAGCTCGACAACCGTTGAGGCCGGCTTAGTGATTAGCATGAGTCCAAGCGCTAGAACAGCCGTTGAAGTCGGTTCAACCGTTCAGATAGTGGTCTCAACCGGTTCAACCACGAGTTCTTCTGATAATAATTAGTAAAATATTTTAGGGAGTCGATTTTTAAGCTCTCTAACTAATCGGTTAGTTTTTGGACTAGCCGATTTTTTGTGCAATGCGACGAGTGCTCTTTCACTGCCCAAGCCTTTTGAAGTATGCTAAAATAAAACGGAATAGACGCCTGAACAGCAAAGTTAATTAAATTGAAGGAGGGGAAAAGAATTAAAGGACAAATCAGAAAAGCGTTAAGTGGTTTTTATTATGTTTATGCCGATGGACAAACTTATCAAACACGGGGCCGGGGAAATTTTCGCAATCGCAAAATTACGCCGCTGGTGGGTGATCAAGTGGTCTTTGAGAGTGAAAATCTGACAGACGGCTATCTCTTGGAAATTTTGCCGCGACACAATGAGCTTGTGCGGCCGCCGGTGGCCAATGTCGACCAAGGCGTGATTGTCACCAGCATGGTGGAGCCGGATTTTTCTTATAATCTTGTCGATCGCTTTTTAGTCACACTGGAAAATAAAGATATTGAACCGATTATTTATTTGACGAAGACCGATTTATTAACGGACCTAACTTTAGTTAAAACGGTGCAAGCTTTGTATGAAAGTATCGGTTATACAGTTATCGCTGCCCAACCGGATAATTTAAATGAGCTAGAGCGGCTTTTTCCGGAAATGCTGACTGTTTTCATGGGGCAATCTGGTGCTGGGAAATCGACATTGCTTAATCGGATTTCGCCAGATTTACAACTGGCGACGGCTGAGATTTCGGAAAGCTTAGGTCGTGGAAAGCACACGACCCGTCATGTGGAATTGTTGCCCTTGTATGATGGTCTTGTTGCAGACACGCCGGGCTTTAGCTCGATTGATTTTTTGGAAATGACCGTGCAAGAGCTGCCCCGCTATTTTCCTGAATTCGTGAAGGCTGCGCCCCATTGTCGTTTTCGCGAGTGCCGCCACAGCCAAGAGCCTGGCTGTGAAGTCAAACGAGAAGTCGAAAGCGGGGAAATTGCTGAGAGCCGCTACCAGAATTATCTGCAGTTTATGGCGGAGATTGAAAACCGCCGCCCAGTTTATAAAAAGAAGAAATGAGGATTTATTAATGATGATGAAAATTGCTCCTTCAATTTTAAGTGCTGATTTTGCCAATTTGCAGCGGGATATTGAATTAGTGGAACGGGCCGGCGCTGATTACATTCATGTCGATGTGATGGATGGCCAATTTGTGCCCAATATAACTTTAGGGCCAAATATTGTTTCTGCCATTCGCCCGGTGACCAAGCTGCCTTTAGATGTTCATTTGATGATTGTGCAACCGGAAAATTTCATTGAGGCTTTTGCAAAAGCCGGCTCCGATATTATTACCGTGCACGCTGAATCTACGCCCCACATCCATCGAGCAGTTCAGATGATTAAAAGTTTTGGTGTGAAGGCTGGTGTGGTCATAAACCCTGGCACGCCGATTTCTGCTATCCAACATGTGCTAGATATGGTGGATCAAGTCTTGATTATGACTGTAAATCCTGGCTTCGGTGGACAGAGTTTTATTGAGGATAGCTTGAATAAAATTGCTGCACTAGTCGAAATTCGTGAAAATTTCAACTGGCATTTTGATATTGAAGTGGATGGCGGCATCAATACCGAAACGGCTCAGCGCTGTAAAGAAGCTGGGGCGAATGTTTTCGTGGCGGGCTCATTTATCTATGATGCCGAAGTGCCGACAGATCGCTTAAAAGCTTTACAGGAAGCGTTAGCCTAAATGGAGGTTTTGATGATTGCCGGTGGCGACTTGACGGACTGGCCGGAAAATTTGCCGCAAGCAGATATTTATGTGGGGGTCGATCACGGGGCCTTAACGATTCTAGAGCTAGGCTGGCCCCTCAGCTTAGCCGTGGGGGATTTTGATTCTTCAACGGAAGCGGAGCGTCAGCGGATTTTTGCTGAAGCTGGTGAAGTGGTGACCGCCAAAGCCGAAAAAGATGATACAGATACCCAACTGGCTCTAGTAGAAACTTTTAACCGCTGGCCGACTGCCCAAGTGACAATTTTAGGAGCCATCGGTGGGCGACTAGACCATTTTTTAGCGAATCTCTGGCTAGCAGCAGAGCCCCGCTTTCAACAATATGCTCAGCAGATTTGCTTAAAAAATCAGCAGAATTCCCTCAGCTATTTGCTGCCGGGAAGACATGAGATTCATCGGCAGGACGGCTTTGACTATCTAGCTTATTGTTGTCTGACGC
The DNA here is from genome assembly GCF_056924355.1 of Enterococcus sp. LJL90. Taxonomy (NCBI): domain Bacteria; kingdom Bacillati; phylum Bacillota; class Bacilli; order Lactobacillales; family Enterococcaceae; genus Enterococcus; species Enterococcus sp. LJL90. The sequence continues at coordinate 194,014 of NZ_JBXPBQ010000001.1, forward strand.
CAGTCAGCAATTTAACTCTGAGAAATAGTAAATATCTCTTAGATCATGTCGAGGTTTCCGTGCCGACCTCTTATGCCAGCAATGAATTTATCAGCGACACGGCCGAATGCGAATTTGATTTCGGCTTGATTGCAGTGATTCAAAGTCGGGATTAAAAAATTGAGTTAACCAGCAAGGGACAATCAGCGACTGCCGATTGTCCCTTGGTTTTTATTTGATTACTAGAAATGTTGCCACATCTCTAGACTTCTAGACTATGACTTGCCAAGAGAAAAATCTCTGCTTAATAGTTTGATCTTCAGATTTAATTGTTTAATCTTCAGAGCCTTCATTTATTTTTTAAACCGCAAGCCAAACTTTGTTTCCTCAACCATAAAACCACCAGTTCGCATTGTGCTAGTATAGCTGTCCACATACTTGCCGAATTTAGAAAGTAGCGTTTGATAATCTTTTTGATTTTGGCAAAAGACATCACAGCCACGGTCATCATAAATGTGCAGAAGGATTTTTCTCTTAGGTTCAAAAAAGATTAGCGGCTGCTCTAAATGTAAAATGGTTGCATCAAAAGCCTTAAAATCTTGATAGATTAAAGCTCTGGCTAGTTTGAAAAGTAGCGCTGGTGGAGTCGTTAGGAAAAAGCTAGTAGCTCGCAATGTTCCAGGCTCAAATTGTAACGGCCGAAAGATTTCAGTACTTAATTTTGTTTTGGGCAGCCATTTACGCAGCGACTTTTTCTGATAGAGATATTCAAAGGTAAAAATTTCTGTCGAAGCACCAAAAATTTCGCTGATTAATTCTTGTGCTATCAGTGTACTTCTATTTAAAATAGTTGTTGTGATTTCGCCGGGAAAATAATAGGAAAGATTCATCCGAAAATGATAGGCAGGTTGTTGATCAAAGTATAAAGTAGCTGGACCGTTTGCATAATCAGAGAGATAAACTGTTTGCAGCTGAGACATTAGCTGCTCGTTCAAAGCAGTCATTTCCAGTAAGCGCCTCCTTTTTGGAACTAAGCTCAGCATAGCTTTTCTAAAGGCAATAGTAAAGCCCAAGTAAAAATAAAAATTAACTTAAGACCGCTAGTCCGGCTTTTTTTTGGCTAAAAAGAGTGGTAGAATTGGGCTTACGAGTTTAAAAAAGTACGAGGTGTCCTTGTGAAGAAGTTTAATCCCAATAAAAATATTATCATCATTTTAATTATTGTGATTGTGGTGGTCGTGGTGATTAGTGTGACTGCTGCCAGTCGTGATGAAGACAGTGAAGCAAGTTTCCCACAATCTGTGGTGAATGATGTAGTCGGCTTTGCTGATAGTATTGTAACAGCACCTGTCAACTGGATTACAGATGGGGTGGCTTCATTACAGGACTTATTTAATACCTATGAAGAAAATCAAAATTTAAAATCTACATTAGATAGCTATGAATCTGTCGTCCAGCAAAATTCTGACTATGAGCAGCAAATTACTGATTTGCAGCAGCAGCTAGAGTTGACGAATACTTTATCTGATTATGATACGGTCAACGCCAATGTGATTTCCCGCTCGCCTGACGCGTGGCAGGACAATCTGGTGATTGATGTTGGTTCCAACGACGGCATTGCCAAAAATATGGCCGTGATGTCACAACACGGCATCGTCGGTCGCGTCGTTGAGGTTAGTGACAACACATCAAAAGTTGAATTGTTGACCACTGATAATGAAACGACAAACCACTATCCTGTTAAAATTACAGCAACTGGTGAAACTGCCGGAATTTCTTATGGTGTCTTAGGTTCATATGACAATGAAAAAAACCAGCTGGTAATTTCTCAAGTAACCGGTACGGCGGATATTGCTGTTGGTGATTTAGTCCAAACCTCAGGGCTTGGCGGCAACTCGCCGGCTAATTTAGTCATCGGAACTGTCGCTGAAATTGTGGCGGACAGTGATGGTTTAACGAGTCAGATTTATGTTACACCGAGTGCTGACCTCTACAATATTTCCGTTGTGACAGTTGTCGAACGGGCGGTTGGAGGGGAGTAGCCAGTGAAAAAATATGCGGTGTATTACTTACCCATTCTACTCTTTATTTTGATGCTGCTTGACAGTCATATTACCACTTTTATTACTGCCCTTAGTCAGGGGATTTACTTAGCTAACAGTCATTTTATTTTCTTGGCAGCGTTGATTGCCAGTAACTATTTTCCCAAGCGGTATATGTTGATTACGATGACGGTTTTAGGGCTAGTTTATGACAGTTATTATATAGGAGTGATTGGTGTTTACGCAGTCGCTTTTCCACTAGTGGTATACCTGATGTATTCGTTGGGAGATATTATCCATACGAATATATTTACGTTATTTTTCGGTTGGGTAATACTGATTACAATTTTTGAAGTATATTCAATTTTAGTGCAGTGGATTTTCCAATTTTCCACTGTCGGTAGTCTCTTTTTTATCACTAGATATTTGGGTCCAACGTTATTATTAAACATCTTGATTTTCATTCTATTTAATTGGCCGTTTAAGAAATTGCTTAGTCGTTAAGCAATTTCTTTTTTGTTTTAATGAAACATTTTTGTAATATAATATTTATATCGCTGACATATAGCTATGATACAATGCCCTTGTGCTTAAATTTAGCAAATAATTTAAAAGAATTTTAACTATATTAAAAAATCAGAACAAAGCATCTCGGGGGGAACCAACTTGAAAAAGAAAGTTTTATCAGGGCTATTAATAAGTGCTATTGCATTATCAGTTGTTGCACCAATCGCAGCATCAGCAGATGATTACGATGCTCAAATCCAAAGTCAGCAAGATTTAATCAACTCATTACAAAGCCAACAATCAGATTTGCAAACACAAATCAGCAGCGTACAAGCGGATGTTGACAGTATTAACAGTCAAGCTGAAGAGTTATTGGCTCAACAAAAAACTTTAGCTGAAGAAGCTGAACAATTACAAAACGAAATTGTTTCTTTACAAGAAAGAATTGAAAAACGTGAAGCTACGATTCAAGATCAAGCCCGTGACGTACAAGTTAACGGCAGCAGCACAAACTTCATCGATGCTGTGATCAACTCTGAATCATTAACAGATGCGATTTCTCGCGTGACAGCGATGACGACAATCGTCAATGCGAACAACGAGTTAGTCAACCAACAAAAAGAAGATAAAGCAGCGGTTGAGCAAAAGCAAACTGAAGTTGCTGAAAAGCAAGAAGAAGTTAACGCTACTCAAGTTGAATTAGAAGCGCAAAAAGGCGACTTAATCAACAAACAAGCTGAATTAAATGTATTAACAACAACTTTAGCAGCACAACAAGCAACTGCTGAAAGTGATAAAGCAGCCTTGGAAGAACAAAAAGCGCAAGCTGAAGCGGAAGCAGCGGCTTTGATTGCTGAACAAGAACGTGTTGCAGCGGCAGCATTAGAAGCGCAACAACAAGAAGAAACTCAAAATGATACTCCTGCTGGTAACACTAACGGCGGCAGCAATGGTAACGGAAGCACACCTAATAATAATGGTGGTGGAAACTCTGGCGGTACAGTAACGCCGACACCGACACCAGTTCCAACTCCTGCTCCATCAACTGGCGATACTTCTTCAGTTAGAAGTGCGATTGTCAGCTATGCACAACAATTCTTAGGTACACCATATGTCTGGGGTGGCACAACTCCAAGTGGTTTTGACTGTTCAGGTCTAACTTCTTATGTGTACTCTAATGCAGCTGGTATCAGTATCGGTCGGGTAACAACCTCTCAAGAATATGCTGGAACAGTGATTTCTGTCTCAGAAGCACAACCAGGAGATTTAGTTTTCTTCGGTTCTCGTGGTAGCACTCATCACGTTGGGATTTACCTTGGCGGTGGCCAATTTATCCATGCACCATCAACTGGTGATGTTGTGAAAATTACTAGCACTGCTTATTACGCACCAAGCTTTGCAGTTCGTGTATTATAATTTAAAATGAATTTTAAAGCCTTCACGATTTTCGTGAAGGCTTTTTTGCGGTTAATTTTCAAAGCGCTTGAGATATTTTGGCAATTCCTCGCTGATGCGTGTCGGCAGTACGACGTAGGCATCTGCGGCCAAATCATCAGCAATCATGCTATGGAGATAAACTGCAGCAGCAATTGTCCGCGGGTTTCTCGGAAATTGGGCTAAAAAGCCAGCGATGATGCCGGCCAGGGTATCGCCAGTACCACCGGTAGCCATGGCGGGAGTACCCAGCGGATTTTCCAGCGGCGGGTTATCAGAAAAAACGGTTGTCCGGTGACTTTTAGCCACAATGATAGCTCCTAAATGGTCACGAGCTTGCTGGCTACTTTCTAAATTTTGTTGGTTGATAGTAAGACCACTCAACCGTTGCCACTCCATTTGGTGGGGAGTAAATACGGTTTTCTCTGGATAAGGCAAGGTTAAGTGTTCTTCAGCAAATAAAGTGATGGCGGATCCGTCAATAATCAGCCATTGATTTTCCTGCTGTTGCGTTAAAACTAAGGTCAACAAGGATAAACTCTTGGCGGATAAGCCTAGCCCCGGACCAATTAAAATCACGTCGGCTGTCTGCAAAGTTTCTTTAAGTAACTCTTCTTCAGTAAAACTCACCACCATTGCTTCTGGCAAGCGGGCATGCAGAGGAGCGTGGTTTTTCTCATCCGTCATCACGGTAGTCAGACCGCTACCGCTATTGATACAGGCTGCGGCAGCCATGATAATGGCGCCGCCGTAATGATGGCTGCCGCCAATCAAGACACTGCGGCCAAAGGTTCCTTTATGGGAATCAGTGGGTCTTTTTTTGATGACTTCTGCTAAAATTTCAGATTGAATTTGCATAAAGACTCCTTTTAAAATTTGTTTTTCTTTATTATACCTTTAAAAAATGTTTCCTGAAAAATCTTGCTGCGACGAAAGAGATTTCTTTTTCTTTTCCTTTGAATAATGGTAAGATGAAAGGCGAGAGCTTTGCAGATTGCCGGTGAAATTACTGGGCAATCGGTAAACAATTAAATTTTAGGAGGCAAAAATCATGACAATTGATTGGAAAAAAGAAGTGGAAGCCCGCAAAGAGGCCCTTCTTGAAGATTTGCAAAACCTTTTAAGAATTAACAGTGAGCGAGATGACAGCCAGGCAACAGCGGATGCACCTTTTGGACCTGGACCCCGGGATGCTTTGAAACATATGCTGGCTTATGGTGAACGGGATGGCTTTGTTGTCAAAAATGTTGACAATTACGCTGGCCATATTGAATACGGCGAAGGTGCAGAAACATTAGGCATCTTTGGTCACATGGATGTGGTGCCGGCTGGAGATGGCTGGGACACAGACCCTTATGAACCAGTTATTAAAGAGGATAAAATTTTTGCACGTGGCTCTAGCGATGATAAAGGCCCAAGTATGGCAGCTTATTATGCGCTAAAAATTATCAAAGACCTAGAATTGCCATTGTCTAAAAAAGTTCGCTTCGTAGTCGGTTCTGATGAAGAAAGCGGCTGGGGCGATATGGATTATTATTTCGAACAGGAAACAGCACCTGATTTCGGCTTCTCTCCGGATGCGGAATTCCCGATTATCAATGGTGAAAAAGGCAACGTGTCTATTCGTGCCTATTTTGCTGGAACGAATGGCTCAGAATATGTCTTAAATTCATTTCAATCAGGTCTGCGGGAAAACATGGTTGCTGGTGCAGCCACGGCTGAAATTACGGTTCCTAAAGGCTCTGAGGAAGCAATTGCGGCTGCTTTTGCTGCCTACTTAGAAGCAGAACCAGTTTCTGGTGAAGCGGTAGTTTCAGGAACTGAAATCACGTTGAATGTAACAGGGAAAGGCGCTCACGGTGCGAGCCCTCAAAGCGGGATTAATGCGGCAACTTTCTTAGCTAAATTCTTAGTCAGATATAATTTCGAAGCCGGTGCCGCTGCCTTCTTAAAAGCAGCCGGTGAAACATTACATGAAGATTTTTATGGTGAAAAATTAGGTGTGGCTATGGATGATGCTAAAATGGGTAAGCTGACTATGAATGCTGGCCTTTTTGCCTTCACTGCTGGCGCAGAAGAAAACTTTATCAATATGAACTTCCGTTATCCTCAAGGGCAAACATCAGACGGCTTGTTAGCTGCCTTAACTAAAAAATTCGGTGCAGCCATTACTAAAATTGAAAAACGCCCGCATGACATGGCACCTCATTACGTGCCAATGGATGATCCTTTGGTGGCAACTTTGCTGCAGGTGTATGAAGATCACACAGGTCAAAAAGGCTTCGAACAAGTGATTGGCGGCGGAACTTATGGCCGTTTACTAAAACGGGGCGTTGCTTATGGCGCTATGTTCCCTGGTTATACAGATACCATGCATCAAGCTAACGAATTTATGGCTTTGGACGATTTATTTAGAGCAACTGCGATTTATGCAGATGCAATTTATCGGTTGGCGAAGTAAAGAGAAAAAATTTAAAAAATAGAATGATAGGCTCTTTTATAATGTTATAGAAGAGCCTATCATTTTTGTTTATAGGAATCAGAGGAGTACCTAGAAAATTTATTTACATATTTTGAGAAGGGAAATATGATATCTGCCAGCTAAAATCTGTCAATCGCTGACGAACCGGATAATTAAAAGAATAATCTTGCGTCGTCAATTTATGACACTTATGTATTTGTTTTTGGTTGACCTTTTAAACTGTTTTCAGGTATAATTCGAAAATTAGAAAGAGGATTGGAAAAGGAGTTGAACTGATGAAACGCAGTGAACTGCGGGCCAAACAACGTAAGCGTAAAGGAAATCACCAGTTTTGGCGTCGATTTTTAGGAAGCTTGCTCTTGGTGGCGTTGATTGGGTTGGCTGGGCTTTTTTATATGAACTATCCACGATTAGAATTGGTCGGGGAGGCAGCCGTTGAGATTCCTCTAAAGCAAGATTTTGTTGATGAGGGAATCCGCTTGAAAAATCATCAAGAAAAACTAGCATTGGCTGACTATCTAATTAAAGGACAGGTCGATACAAATCAAATTGGGGATTATTATCTAGAATATACAATACCGTATTTTGGTTTAGAAAGCACTGTTAGTCGAAAAGTCTCCGTGACACAACCGAAGACAGTTGCGCCAGTTGTGATGACCCTTCAAGGATCTGATGAAATGAATTTGTATGTTGGCCGCGAATATCAGGAGTTGGGTGTAGAGGTAAGTGGTGGGGATGACGCTAATATCCAGGAAACGTTAATCATCAGTGGTCACGTCGATAGTCAAACACCGGGGCGTTATCAATTAACCTACCAAGTAACGGATGCTATTGGCGGTGTTCATGAAGTTCAACGTGTTGTCAATATTGTCAATAAACGCATCTATTTGACGTTTGATGACGGACCCAATGCTGAAATTACCCCGCAATTTTTACAAATTTTAAAGGAAGAAAATGTACAAGGGACTTTCTTTGTTGTTGGAGGGGGGCCTGATGAGTTAATCAAACAGGCTTATGATGAAGGTCATACGATTGGTCTTCATACAAATACCCATGACTACGGGGTGATTTATGCTTCTGAGAAAAATTATTTTGACGATTTAAATCAAATTTCCCAAAGGGTTCAGAGGATTACGGGTGAAGAGTCAAAAATTATGCGATTTCCTGGAGGGAGTTCAAACGGTATTAGCGGGAATTATGCTCAGGGAATCATGACGGCTTTAGTAAAAGATGTCACGGCTAAAGGTTATCAATATTTTGATTGGAATGTGTCTAGTGGTGATGGTAGCAATCAAGCCTCAGCTGAAATTCCGTATCAAAATGTCACGACAAATCTAAAAGAAACAGTAGACAATGTTGTGTTGATGCACGATACTAAACAGACTTCAGCAGATGCGCTAAGAAAGATTATTGAATATGGTAAAGCAAACGGTTTTGCCTTTGAAAAATTAGAGCTGGATAGTTTTCCTGCCCATCATGGAGTGACAAATTAAACCCTAGAGAGTTTCGAGATAAATCGAAACTCTCTGGGGTTTTGCTGTGTATTTACTTCATTCACAAAATAAAGGGCAAAGGAATTACTTCTATATGCGTTGTGAATAAGTCAGATTACTTAAAAATACTAAAAAAAATTAATATTTTTACCGATAATTTGTTTTGATTATAGTAAATAGTGTGGAAATAAAGCCTCTCACTAATTAAGCAAAGGAAAATAGCCGTCTGTGCTACTATCAGTCTAGATTTTTTTGGAAAATCAAAATAAAAAGGAAACGTCGAAACGTTCCCTTAAGAGAGTGCTCAAAATAAAATTATTCCATCGTCCGCTTAATATCCAAAACAGTGCCGGTGTAGGCATCGGCAATAAATTCGTAGATGACCAGCTGATCGTCTTCAATGCGAGAAATTCCGCCGTGGTAGCTTTTTGAGCGGATGGCAAATTTTCTGGAGGGTTGTTTTTCAAAGGAAATCCAAGAGCCTTCAATCGGGCCTTCTTGTAAAAAGGCCTGTTTTACATTGTCTAAAACTTGGTCGGGGGTGATGCTTCTTTTTTTGTTGTACCATAATGCTGAGGCGACACCGCTGACTAGACCGAAGCCGACACCAACTGCCAAACCGCCTTTAAAATAATTCAATTGATTTTCTTCATTCAAGGGAATTCCTCCTCTCAACGTCAGGAATCAGGATAGTTTGCTGTGTTTGATTTCATTCTCTGATACATTCTGAGTGATTAAAATGTAAGCTTGGGAATCCAGAGCTTCACCATTATTCTACCATAGACTTTCCCAGAAAAGAACTAAATGCTAATTTGCAGGAAAAATTTTTATTAAAAATTGTCAATCCGCCTAATAAAGATGAGAAATAAATGAAGTTTTTTAGGAGGGTATTAAATCTGCTTAATCGTTGCCAATTTTTAGCGCTGCTTGCGCTATAATAGACACGTATCGATTTGACGAAATTTTCTAAGGAGGCTTTGAGACTGGAAATTAACTGAACTGAAATTGCATTAGCCGCCAACAAAAGAACAGTGCGGTTTGGGCAACTCACTTATTTTCAGTCAACAAATTATGGAAGAAAAAACTTATCAAAGAATCAAAGAATTAACAGAATTACAAGGAACTTCAGGCTTTGAAGATGATATCCGTGACTATTTGCGGGGACACATGGAAGGTTTGGTGGACGAAATTCAACAGGACGGTTTAGGTGGTCTGTTTGGTATTCGCCGTCATGAAGAAAAAGATGCGCCACGGGTCATGGTTGCGGCCCACATGGACGAAGTTGGCTTTATGTTGACGGAAATCAAAGACAATGGATTATTTAAAGTGGTGCCTCTAGGCGGCTGGAATCCTTACGTTGTTTCGGCACAACGCTTCACTTTGAAAACCCGCAAAGGCAACTATCCAGTCATTTCTTCTTCCATTCCGCCACATTTATTACGGGGAACAGGCGGTCAAAAATCATTGGAAGTCGCTGATGTATTGTTTGACGCTGGCTTTTCTTCAAGGGAAGAAGCCTTGAGCTATGGTGTTTTACCTGGCGACTCTATCGTGCCACAGGTGGAAACAATCAAAACGGCTAATGGCAAAAATATTATTTCCAAATCGTGGGACAATCGTTATGGCTGCACAGTCGTCTTAGAAGCTTTAGAAGCTTTGAAGGATGAAAAATTGGGTCACACCTTAATTGCCGGCGCCAATGTTCAAGAAGAAGTTGGCTTGCGGGGTTCAAAACCTTCCGTGACGAAATTTAATCCTGATTTATTCTTTGCAGTTGATTGCTCAGCGGCTGATGATATCATGACGAAAAATGGCACATTCGGTCATTTGGGCGAAGGTACCTTGATGCGGATTTATGATCCCGGCTTGATTCAATTACCTCGTTTGCGGGAATATCTTTTGGATACAGCAGAAACCAACAAGATTCCGTATCAATATTTTGTTTCAAAAGGTGGCACCGATGCTGGCGCAGCGCATACTGCCAATGAAGGCATTCCAAGCACGGTCATCGGAGTTGTGGGTCGTTACATTCACACCCACCAAACGATGTTCAGCATTGCCGATTTTGATGCAGCTCGGGAAATGTTGATTCAAACCTTGAAGGGCTTAGACAAATCAACAGTCAATACCATTGTTTATGGTAAATAGCTAACTTAAAGAAGAGTTCTCAAGCAATTTTTGCTGGAGGAGTCTTCTTTTCCTTTGTTATTTAAAAGGTGTATAATAAAATTAGCAAAACGAGGAAGGATGGAGCATATGATTATTCCCAAATCTCTAGAGGAATTGGCTGGCTATGTTGAAAAAGGCCATAATGTTTTCTTTTTTACCGCCGGTTGGTGTGGCGATTGTCATTTTATTAAACCGCAGCTGCCAGAAATTGAGGCGGATTTTCCCCAATTAAATTTTATTGAAGTTGACCGGGACCAGTATATTGATGTCGCGGCAGAGTGGAATATTTTTGGGATTCCCAGCTTTGTGGTGATTAAAGATGGCAAAGAGCAGGGCCGTTTAGTCAATAAGGCCCGTAAAACCAAAGCTGAAATTGAAACCTTTTTAACCAGCATCGAAAATTAGTTTGAAATTAATGGAAATGAGGTGCCCGCATGGAACAAGAATATCAACGCATTTTAGTCGGAATTGACGGCAGTCAACAGGCGCAGGAAGCCTTTGAAAAAGCCGTTGAGGTTGCCAAACGTAATCACTCAGCTTTGTTTGTGGCCAATGTTTTAGACCAAAAAGCTTATAGCTTTATGGGCTTTGCGCCTATCAGCGAAACGGTTGTCGAGATGGAAATTGATCAGTCCAAGTCCTTGATTGATGCAGCGAAAACTTATGCTCAAAAAGCAGGTGTTACAGAAGTTGAAGGAATTTTAGCCTATGGTTCAGCTAAAGAAGCGATGGCCCATCAATTACCGAATAAATACCAAATTGATTTGATTATGGTCGGCCAATCCGGTTTAAATGCGGTAGAGCGTTTTATGCTGGGCAGTGTTTCCAGTTATATTATTCGCGAAGCCCCCTGTGATGTTTTAGTTGTTAGACCGACTCATCAGGAAAAAGCGAATTCTTAGAGGACTGTGAAAACCCCATGACTTCCTTGGGGTTTTTTGTTATGATAGGGCATGTTGACCTATGGAATTTTGAATTAACTGGAGGAATAACCTGTGATTTTTGCATACAATAAAGAAAATGTTGGCGATACGCTGTTGGTGATTGTCAATGATGACCACGCCCAAGAAAATTTTGTTATCAGAAAAGGTGATGTTGCTCGGGTGACATTAGCGGACGATACAGTTGTAGCTTGGAACTTTTTTAATATCTCAAATTATCTAGATATTCAAGGAAACGGCCAAGTTTCTCTGACGGATGAAGATATTATGAAACTCAATAGCTTATTGATGGCAGCGGGCTTTACGGAAACTTTGACAGCAGATGACGAGCCAAAAATTGTCGTTGGTTTTGTTAAGAGTAGTAAAAAACATCCTGACTCAGACCACTTATCCATCACACAAACCGAGGTCGGAGATGGTGAAGTTTTACAAATTGTCTGCGGCGCTCCCAACGTCAAAGCCGGTCAAAAAGTAGTCGTTGCCAAACCCGGCGCAATGATGCCGGATGGCCTATTAATTTGGCCGGGTGTCTTGCGAGGCGTCGAAAGCTTCGGTATGATTTGCTCCGCCAAAGAATTGCATCTGCCAGATGCCCCAGAGAAAAAAGGCATTTTAGAATTGCCTTTTGATGCGGTGGTTGGCGAAGCCTTTGCGGTTGGAAAATAGAATAAACAGAAATAAACAGTTCTTCCGTGTTAGTTGACGGAGAGCTGTTTTTTGTTTAAGAGGATGAAAAGAATTAGCGGGAAAAGGCCTGTTTCTAAGATGTTAAAGGTCTTTAACATCAAATAAATGGTTTTGTTAAAGAATTTTGCTGGCGGGATGTAACAACTTTGAGGATAATGAAAAGAAAGTGCCTGGGGGAAATCATATGACATTAGGGGATACCATCTTGGAAAAAAGAAAAGAACGTAATTTAACCCAAACTGAGGTGGCTGAGTCACTCTTTGTCAGTCGCCAGACGATTGCCAATTGGGAAAGGGACAAAACTTTGCCGGATATTGAAAGTTTAATTGGCCTAGCAGAGTTTTATCAATTGTCATTAGACGAGATATTTTTAAATGATTCGGCTGTTGTTGAAAGTATCAAAAGGCAGGAGCAACTTGTCCAAGAATATCGCTGGTTGGGGATTCCTTGCGGGATTTTCATTTTAACAAGTTTATTAGTCTATCACGCGGCCCTCAAACAAGATATCTTTAGTTTGTTAGGGCTGAGTGGTGTGCTAATACTCTTACTTGGACAAGTTGTTTTCCTAAAATTTCAACTGAATAAAGTTCAACGGGTTTCAGTTCCTTTGCTGAGTAAAAAACTACTTATAGTTTTGGCAGTGCTATTTGTGTTAGGTGGATTTGCGGGTTTTGTATTTGGTATTTTTGATTAGAAAAGGAAAGCCTCTTTTTTTGTTGGCATTCACCTTCACCCAATAATATTATCATTGCCAACAACCTGTCGCAGTTGGATGACAGCTGAGTCCAATTCCTTTTGGCGATTATCCAAAAGGTGGGTATTTTCTTCAATATGTTCGAGGCGTTGGCAAATTTCATCTAGTTTTTCGATGGCTTTTTGGAAACTATCTAAGTAGGTTTCATTCATTTTTCTCACTCCAATTTATATTTCTTCATCGACTTCGATTAAATCTTCAAGGGGCGCAGCTTCCACAGAGTTTGCGGCAGCTGGAGCCGGTTTGTAAAAAAGTTTATAAAGGACGGTACAAAAAAGCGGTAAAACGGCGGCGCTGAGGTACATGCCTTGAAAGGACAGTAGACTGCGTAACTCACCAAATAAGTAGGGGCCAACACCTAGACCTAAATCCAAGCCGACAAAATAAGTCGACAAGGCAATCCCGATTCTTTGGCTATCGGCCATTTTTAAACAAATGGCCTGCCCGTTTGACATAAAGGTGCCATAACCTAAGCCCACTAAGACGCCGGCTACTAACAGCATCCAAGCAGAGCTAGTGAGGCTCAAAACCACTAAACCAGCTGTCAAAAATAAATAGCTGGGGTAAATCACTGCATTTTCTCCGTGGGCATCAAAAATTTTTCCAGACATTGGTCTAGTGGCGGTGATAACTAAGGCGTAGACGACAAAGAAAAACGAGCTAGCGGTCACCAGATGAATCGTTTGCGCATAAGAAGAGAGAAAGGAAAGTACGCTTGAATAGGCCAAGCCCATAAAGAAAGCAACAAAAGAAATAAATAAGGCTTTCTTCTCAATAAAGCTCTCCAGCTTCCATGAGGCTGCAGCTTTTTTTTGAGACGCTGACAAGCTGATATTTTTTACCGGGAAGAAAAAGCAGGCTAGCGTAGTAGCGGCAATCATCACAATCGAAGTGAGGATGATTGTATAAAAGCTGGTAGTGTTTAATGAAATCATTCCCAGAAATGGTCCAATGGCGGCGGCCAAACTAGTGCTCAATCCGTAGTAATTAATCCCTTCGCCACGTTTTTTCATGGGGATATAGGCTGTCACAATGGCGTTAGTGGCTGTTGAAACCGTTCCGTAGCCAAAGCCGTTTAAAAAACGCACAAGATATAAAATTCCGATAGTTGGCATGTAAAGATAAGCGATGGTGGTCAGCAGATAAAAAATGGCGCCATAACGCAGGACGGCTTTGCGGCCGTATTGCTCCAATTTTTTTCCCATAAATAAGCGGGCCAATAATGTTCCAATAATATAAATACCAGAAGCTAAACCAGCTTGACCTAAGCTGGCATTCAAATTATCTTGGGCGATGACGGCGATAATCACCATCAATAAATAATAAACAAGGTAGACAATAAAGTTAATAACGGTGATGCTGATAAAGCCTTTGTTAAATAATTTTTCCTCCATCAATCCTGCTCCTCAAATGAAAATTTTCTGTAAATAAATATTTTACGAGCTAAGCGTACGCAATTTCCACGGAGAAAAAAAGCTGATTTGCTGCGGTTCTTTGTTGCAAATAAAATACTATAACAAAAAGCGTTAACATTTGTTGTTGTTTTTTGCTAGGTCTTTCGCTTAAATAGTGGTAAATTAATGGAGAATTATTGCCTAATTGGAGCGTGTCAGCAGATGGACAATCACATCTTGAAAAATTATTTAAGCAGCCAAGAATTTCCAGTGGTCATAAAGGATCGCAAAAAATATTTAACCTATGAAGGATTGCAGGATCGTTTTGTTTATATTTTGAAAAACGGCGTCATCAAAACCAGTGTTATTTCCCGTGATGGGCGGGAATTTAATTGGCGCTACATCAATACCGTCGAGATTGTTTCACTACTGCGGGATGAATATTCCCAGTTTACCGATGCGCCTTTTAACATTCGTATCGAGTCACCACAGGCGGAACTTTATCGCATTGACCGGGTGCGTTTTTGGCAGGATGTTAACCAAAGTTTTGAACTGCAAAATTATGTGAAGGACTATTATCGGGAGCGGCTCTTATTTTCCATGAAAAAAATGCAGCAGATGCTGATGAATGGTAAATTTGGGGCTGTCTGCGCCCAAATTAATGAGCTGTATGAAACCTTTGGCGTTGAGACTCCCGCCGGCTACTTAATTGATTTTGTCGTGACCAATGAGGAAATTGCCCACTTTTGCGGAATCACCTCTGCCAGCAGTGTCAGCCGAATGCTGCAGCAACTGAAGGACTTAGGGGCAATCGAGCTACAAAATCACAAAATAATTATCACTGATTTGGAGCAGATTCAAGAAAATATTATTATCTAATTAATTTTGCTGCTGGTAAATCGCAAAATCCATCCAATCAGCAAAGCCTTAGCCAATAAAAAGGCTGATCAACGGAAATTAAGCACAAAAAAAGGAGTAATCAGCTGAAATCAACTGATTGCCCCTTTTTTCCTGTTGGTTATTAATTGCTATTTGTTGTGGTGCCACTATTGGTATTTAAATCTGAGGTCGTCATTGTCAAATTGACTGTGACAGTTTGTTCTTCACCATCTCGGTAGTAGGTCACGGTAATCGAATCACCGACGCTCTTATCATATAATTTGCTCTTCAAGTCGCTGCTTGAAGTAATTTCTTCGCCATCAATAGCTGTGATGACATCGTATTGTTGCAAGCCAGCTTCATCAGCAGGTGAGCCGCTGACAACGGCTGAGACAACCGCACCAGAAGTCACATCTTCAGGGAGATTAGAAAGATATTGTTCCCTTTGTTGTGAGCTGAAGATCGACAAGTCGTACATCGTTACACCTAGTCCTGGACGAGTGACTTCGCCGTTTTCAACTAATTGATTGATAATTTTAACGACATCATTACTTGGAATCGCAAAACCAATCCCTTCAACGCTTTCGCCGCTTGAAGTGGAAGTAATTTTACTGGAGTTAATCCCGATTACTTGGCCTTCAATATTGACTAAAGCCCCACCAGAGTTCCCTGGGTTGATTGCTGCATCTGTTTGAATTGCGTAGCTTGTTACAACATTAGAATTTTCAGTAGAGATTTGAACTTCACGATTTAGTGAAGAGACAATTCCTGAAGTCACGGAATTCGCATATTTTGTTCCCAATGGAGAACCAATGGCAATTGCTGGTTCGCCGACTGTTAATGCATCAGAATCGCCAAATTCGGCAGTGGTGCTAATTCCTTCAGAGCTGACTTTTAAAACAGCGATATCGGAATATTCATCAGTACCGACTAATTCAGCATCGACAGAAGTTCCATCAGATAATAAGACGCTTAAACTATCAGCACCAGAGATAACGTGATTGTTGGTAACGATATAAGCCGTATCCCCATCAATATTATAGATAACGCCGGAGCCTTCACTGTATTCAGTCAATTCAGAACTATCTGTTTGCGTGTTGCCAAACATATCCATTGAAGTGCTAGCTTGGTAATTAATAACTGAAACAATCGCATCTTGAACTTTGCTGACGGCATCGGTAATATCAGAATTAACATTAACAGAGACATTGCTGACTTGTGTCGTGCCAGATGTGTTGGATGTTGTATTTGAATTTGTCGTGGTATTATTTGAACCACTGGTAAACGCTGCGTAGCCGCCAACGATTAAAGCTGCCCCTAAAAGTCCGCCCGCCAAACCAATTCCAAAGCGTTTCAATGTTTCAGAAGCGCCAGATTTTTTCTTCTTTTTCCCTGGATTGGGTGTTTGATTATTATCATCAAAATTTTGGTAATTATTGTTTTCACTCATAGTAACCTAATCCTCCATTTTCTTTATCGGGTAGTCCATTCAGTATACCCGTAATCTATACTTCTAGTCTACTGAGAGTATTTGAATTTTCAATGAAGAAGCCGTGGAATTTTTGCTACAATTGATGAAAAAAGTTAGATTTATTTGAATAATAAGTTATCCCCACTTTTTGTGGATAACTAGCCAAATAACTGGGGATATACCCAACGAACTTATCCACAAGTTTGTTGATAAGTGGATAAGTTTTCACAAAACAGGAAAAATAAAACTTTTTTCTAACAGAGATATCCCCAGAAAATAATAAGTTATCCCCAAAAAATGTGGAAATCTTTCAATTTTGTCCACATTTAGATAAATTTTCTAGTTCAAACATAACCAATCAACTGATTGCTTCAAAAGACAGTATTTCATGTTAAAATTGAGGAAATCTAAAACGAGGAGCCCTCCCATGCAAATCAAAATCGTCACAGTCGGAAAATTAAAAGAAAAATATTTAATAGAAGGAATCAAAGAATATACCAAGCGCCTCAGTAAATACAGCAAAATTGAAATCCTTGAAGTCCCCGATGAGAAAGCACCGGAAAACCTCAGTGCCGCTGAAATGCTCCAAGTCAAAGAAAAAGAAGGCCAGCGCATCCTAGCCAAAGTCAAAGACAACGAATACGTCTTTGCCCTCGCTATCAATGGCCAAAATCTTACCAGCGAAGCCTTCGCCAAACAAATCGAAAACCTCGGCATCCAAGGCAAAAGTCAGCTAACTTTTATCATCGGCGGCTCCCTCGGCCTCAGCGCTGAAGTTCTCAATAGAAGCAACAGCCAAATTTCATTTGGCAAAATGACCTATCCCCACCAATTGATGCGCTTAATCTTAATAGAACAGATTTACCGCGGATTTCGGATTATGAAGGGGGAGCCGTATCATAAATAATGGAAACAATCTTCAACGGTCAAACTTGCTGCTATAACGGTGGATAGATAAAACTAAACTAAGTTTGGTATACTCTTAATTATTAAATTTTTTAAAGATGTAAATAAATGTTAAATCCAGAGAAAAAACTTTCAAGCAAAAGTAATGAAAAATTGATGAAGATACAATGAAACAATTAATATCAGTCAATAATCAAAACGGAAGGTAGGTACCCATGGCTATTAGAACAGATTTTAGAAAACGTAAAATTAGAGGCTGGAAAAGGCGGTTAGAGGAAATTGAACGCTGGAAATATTATTGTATCAAACTCGATAAAAATCAATTAGAAAAATATTCTAGAGATTACGTGAAGCTGTTGAATCTTTCTTTTTATTCGCTAAGGGAATACACAATACCTAATTGGTATAAACGCAGGATTCTAAAAGCGCTAGTAGAAGTTTATGATTCATGGCGTAAAAGTTTGGAACAGCTGGATGAACCGCACTATTTAAAAATTTGGGTTTTTAAAAAGGATTTTTTGCATTCACAGGTGGTTGTCAGCTATAGAGATATGCTACATTATTATGATAAGACCTTCGCTGAAATCGAGCCGAGTACACTGCCAAGTGAGTTAGCCATCAAGGAGACGGACCAGTTTTCGTGGCAGCAAGGGCTAAATCTTGGGCAACAAACGGAAAATGAATTATTAGAAGATATTCAAATCGGCTTTAGTACCGAAGAGGAGGCACAAGCAATTCGGGATGGGGCTTATGCGATTGAACGGCAAGAAAAGGATACGTCCTATGTGATGTTAATAGACCAGATTTGGATAGGTGAGAGGTCAATTTAGATTAGCAATTTATGCAAAAATATTTTGAATTTTTTTAAATGCAGTTAAAAAAAAACACTTTGATTATTAAGTTATTAATCACCTTTGTCTAATTTGGGGTGTGGTGGAAGTTACTGTGAGTGTTCAATTATTGTATTGTAGCTGGAAACTCTTTGCTAGTAAAATTTTGAGAGTAACGGTGAAATATAATTAAGAAAGTATCTATCCTAATTAATATTCTATCTCATCAAAGCATCTTAAAAATCTTTAATTTTGGAATTCAACAGTGGTTTTGAAGGTGAGATTAACTAAACAGTAAGTAGGAATCAAAAAAATTATTTAAAAGCGTCTCTCTAGAGTTAGAATGAAAAGCTAATTCTGGAGAGACGCTTTTTTCAGAGATATCTGAGACTATTGTCTATCAATTTAACTAGATGTAAACTAATTCACGCATTTTTTAAATGGTTCAGGAATCTTGCAGTA
Organism: Enterococcus sp. LJL90; assembly: GCF_056924355.1. Classification (NCBI taxonomy): domain Bacteria; kingdom Bacillati; phylum Bacillota; class Bacilli; order Lactobacillales; family Enterococcaceae; genus Enterococcus; species Enterococcus sp. LJL90. Next base: position 212,444 of record NZ_JBXPBQ010000001.1, read on the forward strand.
AGTCTATCTGAGAAAAAAATTCATAACTTGTTTCAGAATAATAAGGATTATTCTGATCAAATGTAATGAGGTTTAAGTTGTTAGCTGGATACTGACATTCAAAGGTTATCCCACTGTATAAAGGAAACTGTTTTAGCTCGTCTGTAAAAATGGGTTGTTGAACATTGAAAGTATAAATCACAACACTTGGTAATGAAGTTCTTATAGTTATTTTACGTCCATTTGAAGGATGACTAATACTTCCGATTCTTTCTTCTCCTAAATGGTATGTTGTATTAATTCCATTTATTTTTTTTAATCGGTTTAAAGAAGACGGGCTAACGAAATTCAGCTCTGTTGGAATAGGAAAGGTTTGACTTGATAAAATCAGACCATTTTCTTCATCATATATTCCGTCAGAAGATAGCTGGAAAAAATGATTTGATACTGGTTCATGGGGTGTTCCGTTAAGATTGAAATACATGTGATTTGTTGGGTTGATGAACATTTTTTTAATGCACTGAACATTTATCTTCATGGTTAGTTTAGCGTAGCAATCTAGTTCATAAACGATATGAGCAGCATAATTGCTATCCTCATAGAAAAAAGTAATTGTTGCAGTTTTTTCTGTCACTTCCACTGTTTGTTGCCAAATTTGGGTATCCCAACCAGAACTTCCACCATGGAAATGCAAAGGTGGTCTATTCTGCTCCAAAGAGGTAGTGCCTGTCTCATATCGTCCAGCAAGTGGACCTATGATGCTTCCAGCATATGTTCTATTCTCTAACCAAATCGATTTTGGCGGAGTGACAAGGATGTTTTCCAAACAATTTGATTTTGATGAAAGTTTTATTTCAAAGACAGAAGCACCTAAATTAGCAAAAGTTACCTGCAGTGTACTATTGACATTAACTTTAGTAAAAACAACGTTATCCTTATAGTTTTCATATTGAATATCGAACATATCAAACACTCCTTTTTATTCAGTATAACTTCTTATGAAAATTTTTTCCATAACTATTGACATTTATTGAAAATATTGTATTATTTTATTGTAAGCGCAACCAACGGGAGGTAATAAAATGAATCAAAAGAGTGAGCAATATGATGTAGTTGTAGCAGGAGGAGGGATGTCGGGCGTGTTTGCTGCTATTTCAGCAGCTAGAAATGGTGCTAAAACTTTGGTATTTGACCAGAATGGCTATTTTGGAGGGACTTTAACGGCTAACGGTGTAGGACCTATGATGACATTTTTCGCTGGAGAAAAACAGGTTATTCAAGGGTTGGGACAAGAAATGGTTGAAAGGTTAATTGCAAGGAATTATTCACCAGGTCATGTATTGGATTCAACGAACTATATATCTCATGTTACTCCATTTTCCGCGGAAGGTTTGAAAATTGTGTTGGATGAGATGGCGACAGAAGCTGGTGTATCAACATTATTCCATTCTTACTTGATAGGTTTAGAAAAGAGTGGCGATACAATTGATAATATCACGATAGCGAATAAAAATGGGATTACTAAAATATCCAGTAAAGTATTTATTGACGCAACTGGGGATGCCGACTTAGCAGTGCTTTCTGACGTACCTTTTCAATTAGGAAGAATTGAAGACAACGCAATGCAACCAATGACCATGAATTTGAAAGTTTATGGTGTAGATACAAACGCATTAAAACAAACAGTTATAGAAAATCCAGAGAAATTCCCTCGACTAAATAGAGATATAGAAGTGATGAAAAATACTGAAATTCTCTCTTTTATTGGGTTTAATGATGAGTTTGATAAGGCCAAAAAAGAAGGCAGGCTAAATATACCTAGAGAAGATATTTTATTCTTTGAAACTAATGTTCCTGGCGAATTCATCATGAATACTTCACGAATTATAAATGAAAGTGGTGTTTCTGCAGAAGGATTAACGAAAGCCGAAATGATTGGAAGAAAACAGTGTGAAGAACTATATCAATTTCTTGTGAGCTCGATTCCGGGATTTGAGAATGCTAAAATTGCCTATACCGGTCCCAGTGTTGGGGTAAGAGGAACTCGTCAAATTGTTGGGAAGTATACGTTAACAAATGATGATGTTTTAAGTAATAAATACTTTCCTTCAACGATAGCTCATTCAGGTTATCCAATTGATATTCATAATCCAAAAGGCGAAGGAACATTGTCTGTTCACACAAATCAAGCAGAAGAAGTTGCTCATGAAAAGTTTGATAAATCTGTATTTGATAGTTATTATCGAATCCCCTATGAAATTATGATTACCAACGAAGTATCTAATTTAATCGTAACTGGACGATGTGTATCTGCATCATTTGAAGCACAGGCTGCAATTCGAACAACTCCTACTATGACTGCTATTGGGCAAGCAGCTGGCGCAGCAGCAGCACAAACTGTTAAACAACATACTAGTGTTGATAAAATAGATATAAAAGAGCTGCAAAAAACATTGATTCATCAAGGAAGTTATATCGAAATTTAAGGAGGATAAAAAAATGGCAACTCTACAGTTAATAGGGATTTTATTAGTATTTTTCATTTTAGTTGGACTTATGATGACGAGGAAAATTCCGACAATTTTGGCTCTACCTATTATGGCAATTGCAATTTCTCTCATTGCTGGAATTACCATCATTTCGAAGGATGCCGAGCAATTTACTATAGTTAAGGATGTTTTAGAAGCAGGATCAATGAGGATGTCGACTGCCATATCAGGATTGATTTTCGGGTCTCTTTTTGGGAAAGTTCTATCCAAGGTTGGCATAACAGAAGCAATTATAAAAAAAGCAGCTGAAATGGCGGGGGACAAAGCGCTGCCCATCTCACTTTCTTTTTTAGCAGTCTGTTCAATTATCTTTGCAGCAAGCAACGGATTGGGAATGGTAATTTTAGTAGGAACGATTATTATTCCGATTATGATTTCTGCGGGACTTTCACCAATGATTAGTGGTATCATCTTGCTTTTAGCAAACGGTATTGGTGTAACTTTCTCAGTGTCAACTTTAGCAGTTTATATCGATGTTTTAGGATTACCACTTAATGAAGTAACTTCTTATTCTTGGATGGTAGGACTACCATTAATTATTGTTGCGGTGTTAATGATAGTTTACTATGTTAAATTTAGTGGTAAAAAAAGACAAGCTTGGGCTATGCCAAATAAAAATGGTAGGAATGGCCAAGTTAGAACTATCGCTTTGATATCTCCGATTATTCCTGTAATTTTAGTTTTTGCATTTCAGGTACCTTTGGTTGCAGCGATTATCGCAGGGATTATTATCACTTTAATTTTAAGCACACCTAAGAACCCTATTCATGTTGTTAGTAGTGCATTTGTAGAAGGCATCCAAGACGTTGCAGGGGCTGCCGGGCTGATGATTGGGATAGGAATGCTATTAAATGCTGTAATGTCTGCAGAAGTTTCTACAATTTTGCAACCAGCAATTTCAATGCTAATTCCGAAAAACCAAATTATGTTTATCCTAGTATTCGGTTTGTTATCTCCATTAGCTATTTACAGAGGTCCATTAAATGTATGGGGTCTAGGAAGTGGGATTATTTCTTTACTAGTTGCAGGTGGTATGAATCCTGTAGCTGCGATGGTTGCTTTACGCTTAGACAGTAATGTGCAGGCCGTATGTGACCCAACTAATTCGCATAATGTATGGGTTTCTGATTTTACAAAAACGGATGTTAACGAAGTACTACAAAAAACTATTGGATGGGTAGCAATTTCGACGTTTGTTGGATTGATTGTAGCTTCTTTCTTCCTATATTAATTTAGAATGAGAAGGTAAAACAGATGGGAAAAAAAGTAAGAATAGGCATAGATGTTGGCGGTACCTTTACAGACGCTGTAGCAATTGATAATGAAAGCTACGAAGTAATTGCAAAACTTAAAATTCCTACCACACATGAAGAAGGTGTTGCAAAAGGGATTGTTATCATTATTCAAAAACTACTAACTGAAAATAGTATTTCTCCGGAAGATGTAGTTTTTACTGCTCATGGAACCACGCAGGCAACGAATGCATTGCTTGAAGGTGATGTGGCAAAAGTTGGGATTATCGGTATGGGAACCGGGATAGATGCGAGAACTGCTAAAAGAGAAACATCTATAGAACATATTGAGTTAGCCCCAAATAAATTTTTACAATCCGAACATGAGTTTATTGACTCGGCCAAGTTAACAGATGAGATTATAGAACAAAATATTCATGACTTGGTCGGTAAAAACTGTCAGGTAGTAGTAGCCAGTGAGGCCTATTCGGTAGATAATCCAGAAAATGAGTTGAGGGTTATTAATACTGCTCGTGATGAAAATCTTTTTGCGACAGGTGGACACGAAATATCCCAGCTATATGGGTTAAAAATGCGTACTAGAACAGCAGTTGTGAATGCGTCACTAATTCCTAAAATGATGCAGACGGCTAATATGACAGAGTCAGCTGTGTTAGATACAAAAATCCAATCCAATTTGATGATAATGCGTTGTGATGGTGGGGTTATGAGTATCAACGAGGTTCGGCAACGTCCCATACTTACGATGCTATCCGGACTGGCAGCTGGCGTAGCGGGTGCGCTTATGTATGAAAAAGTCAGTGATGGTATTTTCTTTGAAGTTGGTGGAACTAGTGTAGATATTTCTGTAATAAAAAATGGTAAAGTAATGATTAAATATGCGCAAGTTGGTGGGCATAAGACCTATTTAAGATCATTGGACGTTAGAACTCTTGCTGTAGCAGGCGGAAGTATGATACGTGTTCAAGGAAATAAAATAGTTGATGTTGGGCCAAGAAGTGCTCACATAGCTGGTTTAGAATACGAATGTTTTACAGATCCGAAAAATTTAGAAGATATAGCAATTGAGTTTGTATCCCCAAGGGAAGGAGATCCAAGTGAATATGTAGTGGCTAAAAGCGCCAGTAATCATAGATTTTCATATACTCTTGCAGGTGCTGCAAATCTGTTGGGCTATGTTCCAAAAGGTGATTATGCTGAAGGAAACATGGAAGCCAATCTTGCTGCATGGACTGCTTTAGGTTCCTACCTGGGAATTACTGCTCAAGAAGCCGCAGAAGAAGTCATGGAGTTAGCAGTTAAAAAGCTTGAGCCTGTTATAAATGAACTAATTGAAGAATATGAAATGGATAGAAATTTTATAACTTTAGTTGGCGGCGGTGGCTCTGGAGCAATCGTAGTGCCAGCATTAGCTAAGTTCTTTGAGTATAAATGGAAACTAGCAAAGAATGCCCCATATATTTCAACAATTGGCGTTGCATTAGCCATGGTTAGGGAACAAATAGAACGTTCCATATCTAATCCAAGCGAAAATGATATTAAGAAAATTCGCGCAGATGTTATTGAAAAAATTGTTCAATCAGGAGCCAATGAAGAAACAGTGGAAGTAAACATTGAGATTGATTCACAAAGAAACATACTAAGAGCTGTTGCAACTGGAGCAACGGAACTAAGGCAAAAGAGCCTTGGTGCAACAGAAGTAACAGAAGAAGGTTTAAAAAAGATTTCTTCTGAAGCTTTAGGTGTGGATTCTGCAAATGTAAAATTTATTGGCAATGTTGGCAGATGGAATTTGTTGAATGCTGAAGTAGTCAAGAAGAAATTCTTCTTTAAAACTAAACAAGTGAGCATTTCTATTGTTGATAGAGAAGGAGTCGTTCGTTTTAAACATAGCAATGCTGATTACTTCTTGTTTGAGAAAAATCAATCAAGTAAAGAATTCCTTAGTTTTATTGATGATCACACAATCTATTCTGACGCAAATGCAACTATCCCAAAAGTGTTTTTATTTTTCAGAGAAAAAATGTTAGATTTAACTGGTATGCAAACCCTTGAACAATTAACGTCTATTATGGACGTAGAGACCGAAAATTTAGATTTGAATGAAAAAATCATTGCTGTAGCTTATAAGTAAAGGGGAGAAAGATAATGGACATGTTTTCTGATGAGTTCTTAGCCTTTTTGGAGTTAGAACAGGATATGTTATTTCAAAAAATTCCAAAGGATAGAATCATGCCCTATATCAAAAAATCTTTGGAAACTGGGAATTCATACGCACAGCAACAGTCAAAAGACATTGTGGAATTGTATAAAGAGAACAAAATTACTTTAAAGGAAGAACAACATGATGGGGTGTTTTTCAAGGTGCAGATGAGAGCACAATTTGAAACTGATAAAAAGGGCAACAATGTAGTGTATCTGTATAAAGCTTCAATCCAAGAATTAGCTCAAAGTAATAATCTCACCTACAATCAGATGAAAAAAATCATTTTAACTCATGAATTTTTCCACTTTATTGAATCCAAAAATGGAGAGGTCTTTGAGGAGCTACCATCTGTTGAGACTGCCCGATTATTAGGAATCTCACGCAAAGCAAAAATCCGGCGTACTAGTGAAATTGCTGCGAATGCTTTTACAAAATCTTTTTTAAAACTAAGATATTTACCTAATTATTTTGATTACCAACACCTTCTAAAAAAACAAGAGATATCTGATTCTGATTTAGAAGAAGATTTCCAGAGATTTCAAAACATATTGAGTGACACAAAAGACACTTTGAATAAAAAAGAGAATTAGCAAACAATCAATTTGAAACATTTTAGCAAACTTGGATTGAAGGTAATGGATGTAGTTCATTTTTTATCAGAAAGTCTATTTTGGAGGGATTATGGATGCGTTTAGGGAGTATCGAAGCAGGTGGGACAAAGTTTGTTTGTGCGATTGGTGATGAAAATTTTACTATATTAGATAAAAAGATTTTCGAGACTAGTAATCCTACCACTACTCTAGATAAAGTTAAAAGTTATTTCGAACATAATCAACCAGATGCTTTAAGTGTAGGGAGTTTTGGTCCCATAAATCTAAACAAAAATTCACCTGATTATGGCAAAATTTTAGCTACTCCCAAAAGAGAATGGCAGAATGTAAATTTAGTTGATGAAATAAAGAGCTGGTATAAGCAGCCAATCTTTTTGACAACGGATGTTAACTCCAGTGCATATGGGGAATACAGTAGTGGTGGCGCTAAAGGGTGTCAATCTTGTGTCTATGTTACTGTAGGTACAGGGATTGGAGCAGGTGTTATACAAAATGGATTTTTTGCGGGAGGGACGGGACATCTGGAAGTTGGTCACAGCTTCGCAAAAACACATTTAGAAGATGAAAACTTTGAAGGTGTGTGCCCCTATCATGGTGCCTCTTGTTTTGAGGGAGTTGCTTCAGGGCCAAGTATAGAACGACGAACAGGTATCCGAGGAGAAGAATTATCAAGAGCCAACAGTGTATGGAAGATTGAGGCTTATTACTTGGCTCAATTGGCATATAACTTAAGCGTAAGCTTTGCACCGGAAAAAATTATTTTTGGCGGCGGTGTTATTGATGATGAATTAGTTATGAGTATCAATAAAGAGTTTTCCGAAATTAATCAAGGCTATATTGAACAACCATCTATTGTGAAAAGTAAATTTACGGAAAATGATAGTGCAACAATAGATAATTTTAATCTGGCGAAAATGATGCTTGATAAATTGAATTGAAAACATGAAAAAAGCAGTTACGAATATTTCATCGTAACTGCTTTTTACCATTCATAAATTGCAGAATCGGCTGATTGGAAGGAGTTGATAATTGTATCACTACTTAATTTTCTTTGCCGTAGACCCTTGTTATCTCGTAGTATTGTCGCAAAAATAATGTCAAACACTAATGAGATCATTGGGGAGTTTGTTAAAACTAGAGAGTTTCCAGCTGACATATGATCCGGTATGATGACTTTAATATCAACCATATCGTTTACCTTGGGATTATCGTTACTAGAGATCAATACAACCTTGACATCTTTTCTTTTAATTTTTGAAAGAAAGGGAATTATATCTTTTGTTACCACAGAAGGGACAACTGCAATTAAGACAGAGTCACTACTCATATTTTCAATAGCTAGTTGTGTTTCTAGATTTTCATTTAAAGAAGTTACTTCCATGCCTAATTGTCGTAATTTGAAGGCAAATTCCTTACTTACAAAAGAGGTATTATAAATTGATAGAATGTAAATTTTACGAGCAAGAGTAATTAAAGAGGAAATTTCTTCAATATCTCGATTTTCTACCATTGCGCATGTATTTGTAATTAGTTTTTGATAATCGAATGTCACGTATTCAATTAGATTGGTATCGTCGACTACTTTATTTTTGTCTTCAATTTGGGTTATGCTTTGGGCTAAAGCAATTTTAAATTTATTAAATCCTTTATAGCCAATTTTTTTACTAAACCGATTAATACTTGCTTCAGAGGTATTAGTTTTTTTAGCTAGATTTGTTATTGAGTTAGATATAACATAGTCAGGATTTTCCACGACAAATTTACTTATGTCATGTTCGCTAGAAGTGAAAGTATTTTCTAGGGATTTAATTTTTAATAATACTGCAGATTGCATAGTATCTCCTCGCTTCTAGGGACATTATAGCAAGAAAGTAGTGTTATGAGTAGCTTTTAAGGCGATAAACTCCTTTGTTTTAAGAGTATATCTTCAAGCTAGACTAAATCCGTATATATAATAATCAATAAAATATAGAGTGTAGGCTACATTAAAATATAGAGTGTAGGCTACATTCCTGTTTGGTAGGTTTAGTGAATAACTTGAAGCCATGATGATTAATAAACATTTAAGCAATGATTATTTAAAGTGAAGAATTTGAAGGAATAAACGGCTTAGATTTTTAAGTTATAAGTAATTGAGGCGTATTCATTAATACCATGGGGGCTGTGAATATCAGTGAATTGCGATACGAGGAGCACTCTCATAAATTAGATAAAAAAATGTATACAATATTTGTATGCGCTTGACAATTCAGTAAAAGGCACAAGGAAATTGTATTTGTAATTAGTCATTAGTCATTTGTCGGTAGTTGGAGTTGTCAAATAAACTGTAGAAACTATCTAACTGAAAATCTTATTTCACAGTAAATATCTATCAATTTAATAGCCTACTCAAGCAAAAATGATCAATTGAAAAGAAAGATAAATAAACCCAACATTAATAGACTGCAATTTAAGAGAAAGTTTAAAAATAACGATAAAATATTCAGAACATTTAGAAAATAAAAAAGTATTTAAAAGGATTTAATATTCTGCTAAAATAACTTATAAAGTGAAAACGATTACAAAAAAGAGGGGGCAACATGAAATATAGAGATATTAGAGGTGTGATGAAGTATGGTTCCGGACTTTTTTTGTATGATCCAGCAACTGGTCGGGGGAAAAGTCATGTGGCTCGTCAGCTGTTATATCAAAATAGCAAGCAGGGACTTGGCAAGCAAATATTTATAACAAACAATATTAAAAATTTGTCAGTTAAAGAGTGGCAGGAGCTTTTTCAAGATGACGGCAGAGGTGAGATGTTCAATCAAGACGTATTGCATATTAAAGCAAACGTCGACTTTGTCATCGATAGTTTACCGGAAATAATTGATTATCTTGAAGACTATCAAACAGAATTATACAAAAAAATACGATCAAAGATTGAGGAATACCGCAATGAAGAAGGACAAATAAAAATAGAGTTGAAAGAATATTTAAGGAACGAATTAGAGCCGGAATTTCGTATGGAGTTGAAAAAGCTTATTCGCATTGCGCTGCCGAAAAAATTAGAAGAGCGTCAACAAGTGATCAATGAAGATAAGAAATGGGAGTGGTTGGCTCAATTATACCCAACAGTTAAAGTCTGGAATTATAAGATATTTATCATGACAGTGAAAAAATTTATCCAAGTTGTAGATCCGCTTATTGATAAAAATTTCATTTTTCTAAATTCTGACTTCACAGAGGATGCCACGGTTGTGATTGATGAATTTGATGAAACGAAACAAGTGCTCTTGGAAGATATTATTGATTCAGCGCTTAAATCAAAAATAGATCTTTTGAGTACGTTTCAGCGGATTTATAGCGCATTGACTGAGGAGAGATATACCAAAATTTTGCGTAAATATGATAAGAGGTTAGAGCGTGGCTTTCTAGAAAATCGCGGTGAAAAATTTCCTAGTCTGATTGAAGAGGCGGAACAGCTTTATTCAAAATTTCGTTTAGATTTATTTTATAAGACAGTTGGTACAATCTCACAGTCTTCTAAAGTCGTTTTTTTCGATGGTGCTTATCATTTTTCTTACGATACTAAGGATAATCGCACCTCCGGTATTGTCAATGTAGAAGAAAACCGAGTTGAGCTCTTTTTTATCTCAAAGCTAGAGTATAAAAAAACTATCGACAGCGGGACACAAATGAAACCTCTGGATATGATTTCTGAGGTTTATAGGTTCATTGAAAAATTTCAATATGCGGTGGAACAATGGGCTTATCAGCTGCGGACGGAGACCAATGATCATCGAGAAATGAATGATAATCGGATGACTAGGCAACAATCGATTGAGTCGATGTTTAATTTAATCGATTTTACAGATGAGGTGATCAAAAGCTTGATCAATCGGAAAGTTGATCGGCGCCTAAGGAAAAGAGTGTTGGATGAGACGGCTATCACTATGCAATGGTATGAGTATGTTGATTCAGATAGTAATTACTTTAAAACAATCATTCAGCTGTTACGAATCGATGATTTACCTGAAACAGCAATTATTTCTCTAGCCAAACGGTCAAGAGTAGTTGGTCTATCAGCAACAGCGTTAACGCCGACCGTTTTAGGAAATTACGATTTGAGAAGAATTCAAAGTCAGCTTGGGAGTAATTACCATATTGCGTTTGAAGAAAAGCAGCTGTTTAGCGAGGCGACTAAAAAAGAATATCAGGGCTTGAATAAAATGTATCAGGAAAAAGGTATCGGATTTACAATAGCAAGCTTTGAAAAATTTTTTGATCTGACTTTTTCAGAGGGGAAAATCCAAAAGATAATAGCTCATTATGCTAAGAGTAATAATCAAGAATCATTGGAGACAATAGCGAACGATGTTACGGTCGCAATAAACAACGCGTTGAAAAACATCGAGAAATACGATGTTAGCTATTATTGCAATCGCTATGTGGAATTGCTCGAGTCCTTTTGTATTTTTATCACTTCTGAACACCATTCGATTTTAGCTTTGACGAAAGCCTTACCAAAACTAAATAAGTGGGAGTTTGAAGAAAAATTTATTTGTACGACCTTCAACGAATTAACAAATTATTACGGAATCGAAGCTGATATTTTTATTTTAAGGGGTGAAGAATTTGATAACAACAAAAAAAGGCTGCTGAGGCGTTTAGCGAAGGGGGAAAAAATCTATATTCTGACTTCCTATGCGACTACTGGGGCTGGCCAAAATCTTCAGTATGAGATCAACGAAGCCACTGATACCGTCAATATTACCTCAGCGCTAAGTGAAAAAAATTTCAATGCAATGATGAAAGATATTGACGGTGTGTACCTGGGGAATATCACCTATTTGTTATCTTACCTGAACTTTAATGTAGAAGAAGAGGTCTTGAATAAGCAAATCATCAATTTTTTAGTGGAAATTGAATATCTCTTTGCAAATGGAGAGATAGAAAAGCACAAAAAAGATGAAATTATTCATAATCTTCTTAAGATTTATGTGACTAAGCAACCGCAAAGTTTGGGTGATATCAAACTAGATGATACTTTAAGTGCTAGATTAAAAGCAACCAAACTCGTTATTCAAGCAGTCGGTCGTATAACACGGACGCAAAACAAAAATAAAAATATAATGATGTTAGTGTCTCTAAAATTATTAGAGAAAATTACTGATGCTGGATTAAATTTCAACACCTTAACTTCAGAAATGATTGCCCTTTTAGAGTATAAGCAACAGAAAAAAATCACAGATCATGGGGAAAAAGAGACGGAAGTGTTACGAAACAGAAGGAATAATTTGGCTTTAAACGCTAGCAAAAAAATACCTTGACCGCTTGCTGAGTAGTATCGGAAAAAGTGAAAAAGCTCGGGAGGATTGGCGGAGTCTGAGAATTCAACTGTTGAGAAATCCCACAGTCGACCAACTGCCTGAAGGCGAGTTGGCAGATGCCTATATTGAAGTTCCCGGTGGTCAAGGTAGCCAATATTTCTATGGGATAGCTACTACAACGAATGATTATTATTTTGGTAAAACAAAGGCTGAAGTGCAGGCGCAGATTGCAGTTGCAGCGGACACAAAAACAATTTATGAGATTTCTGAAGAAGGGGCCAGATTACCACAGTTGCTGCTCTATCTGGGGATGAAAGATTATTTTTCAGAAATGGAATTTGCCACAAAGTTTGCAGAAAAGCGCTACATGGTAAACCCCATTTATTATCAGCAGATTTTGAAGGGAGCCTATGGCGAATACGCTGGAAAATATATTATTGAGACTGAATTGGGTAATCAGTTGAAAGAAATTAGAACGGACAGAGCATTTGAGTTATTTGACTACCGCGATGATCAAGGAAATTATTATGATTTTAAAAACTGGCAGGAAACTTCTCGGCTGCCAGTCGAGGAGGCCAGAGCAAAAAATCACAATAAGTTAACTATTGTTGGAGGAAAAAGAGCTTGGATTATCAATTTAATTAAACCACGACGGGAAGACCTAAGTTTCGGAATAAGCCAGGATAGAAAAATTGTTGAAGTCCCATGGTTGATTGATTCCAAGGGCAATAGCAAATTAGGTGAGTGGGCAAGGGAAATTTGGAGGGAAATGAATGAGTAAACCAATTACACTTTATCAAAATCAATGGGAAATCGACCACCATTTCGATAAGCTAAATGAGGATTTCGATTTTTACCGAATCGAAAATCTTTCTGATAATTTTGAGGCTTTTTCAACACTCAGTGCCGCTATTCAATTTAGCTTTCCTCAAGTGCTGAATGCTAAGCAATTAAAAAAGGGTACTACTTATATTGTTGTCACTGAAAAATCACAGGTTAATGAGGAGGACCTCAAACGTTTAGCGGCTTATTATAGTTCAGTTGAAGTCAAAATTGATAAAATCCCCAGCCAGGCTGTCCGTTATATAAACGGAGAAAATTACTTTTTTTTGACGTGTCTGATTTTGGGCTTATTACCTGTGTATTCTATCCGGGATGGCTGGGCCCAAATTGATGGACATACGTACTTTTTTATGCCTACTACGGAATCCTCGTGGCATAAAAAAGATCGCATCTATGGAGTTGGAATTGAACCCGAGTTTCAAAATCAGCGATTTAAAATCAAGGCTCGCACCTTCGCTAAGCTAAACGAGTTTAATCGTGAAAAAACCAGACAATTTTTTGTTCGGGATGAGCAGCAAGGTACTTTAAAACAAATTCCAATAGTACCTAGAGACAATGTAGGTAGTTATTATTCAAACAAGGCTGTACCCAAGTCTAAGGCGTCAATACCCCAGCTTGACCTCTCTTCAATTAAAGGATTTGAAAAGACTAAGACCGGAATATTTTACAATTTTATGAAGGATGTTCAACAATATCTAGGGGCATATATTACATTAAGAGTAAATTCGATGGATAATATCGACTACAAATCGGCCCAATATGCCCATAAAGATCATCGCGAGGAGTATATTGGCCATTTTGCGAATCAGACAATTCACTTAATTGATTTAATTAAGTCAGAGGAGTCTCAGGAGTTTCTCGCTGATTTTCAAACTTTTGTCGAAAGCGAATCAGACTATAATGAAATCAATTTTCAAGTTTCAGACAAACCTATGGCTGGCTTTAATTTGGCGGTGCTCCATAATTTTGATTACTATGAATCAGAGGAAGCGATTGAAGCGGGTGAAAAAGATCCTCATTTAGCTTCGGAGAAGGACCAAATCATTCAGCATATCACTATTGAAGACTTTATTTATTCTACTAAAACTGGTGAGATTATAAAGGAGCCAATCATCAAGATTTTACAAGAGTTGATTTTAAAAGAGGTCAATTGTAAGTTGCAGCTAAACAAATTGACGATGCAGGACTATTTTCAAAAATATGGTCCGTTAAGTTTTGCAAAATACTATGAAGAAAGTGAAGGATGCTATGGATTGTATCTTCTAGAAATCTCATCCGATGGGAAGCTAGCTTATAAGTATTTTTCACCGGAGAATATTGCTCAAAGAACGGACCCTTTACTAACTACATTGGAAGAGATGCGTTTGTCTAGAGAAAGTCAAACTTCATCAAAGTATACAAACCACAGTAAAGTTTCAGGATTTGTAATCAAGAATCCAGACGCCATTGGTATGATTTACGAGACAAACCGGTTTACTATTTCTGATTTTGAAAGAATCCAAGAAATATTAAGCAACATCAAGGAAGATAACGCCGATGTTATTGTTGGAAATTTACAACGCGTAGTAGCAGCGTTTTTGTCGGAAAACAAAAATCATCCTAATTTTGAAACTGGTCAAAATTTTTATGCCTCATTAAGTAACTATGGATATACGGAGAACGTGCAAGTCATCAAACAAGGATTTGATCTAAGAGGAAAGCCGTCCATCATGAAAGAAATAAATGATGAAGTTTACAAGCAATTAGGCTATTTCCTATGGTCACCACTCAGAACAAAGGAATATCAAGACAGCTATGCTAACTTTCTGGATATTAATTACTTCGAGGAACGAGGGAAAAGCTACTATTTTGTAGGTATCCCAAAAAAAGGGATTAAAAATGCACCAATTGTTAGGACAACTAAAATAAGGGAACTTGTTTCAAATAAAGAGTCTGCGATAAGCTTTAATGAGATTCGGGACCTTTTTGATATTGATATTGTCAAAAATGGTTCACTAACGGTCTACCCTTTTCCATTCAAGTTGTTGCGGGAATATATCAGCAATGAAAGTCATAAACTAAGAGTTGGGAAGGGGAAGTAGGTGGTGTGGTATTGATGGGACTAGAAGATAATTATAATTACTAAGTCTAGCTATTGAAAAATTTGTTTTATATATGAGTATTACAAGTAAACAAAAAGCTCAGACTTATTTCTTTAGCCGTCAATATAATATTTAATCTATCACAATATCTTATCCCTATAGCTTGATAGAAAATAAGGAAAACTATTAACTTGTTGATGTAACTGATTTTTATGTAACTTAAGCTACTTGTTGTTCCTTGTTGAAAAAAAACTGGCTTATTTTTCAAATTATTAATTAAATATAGAAAGAAAAGGAATTCTAAAAATCAGCATAAAAACTGATTTTAGAATTCCTTTTTTATTTTTTTTGAGTAAAAAAACGATTGTGTGTTGAGATGGCTTCTTATAACTATATATTATGCGAAATAATTGATATTATTCGTCATATATTTCGTGATAATTAAATTTTAAATGTAATTAATTTCAATGTCAATCCTATTTTAAATAAAAAAATAGGAAATGTGATAAAAAAATGAGGTTTTTTCGTAATTTAGTTTTTTTATCGAATAGGTTTCTGATTTTTTTGATACAGAGGATAAACGGATGGATAATCGAAAAACGCCAAGTTGACAGTGTTCTTTTTTAAGATTTGTATTGTTTTTTTTTACGCCGTCATTAAAACAGTCAATGATTTGATATTTAAATTTTTTATCAAGAATTATTTCTTTGAGGGAAGTAAATAGCTCAGATGTAGTTCTACCGTTATTTAGCACAAATAAAATCACAGCGACTAAAATAATAAGCTAGAAATGAGAGGAGGCGCTCTTTAGTGTCTTTCGGAATGATACAGCTGTGAAGCAGGTTAACTTTTTGGTGCAAAAGGAAAGGTATTCAAGAGAATACACAGCAAGAAATATATGTAAACCTCTTTTTATGAATTGACAGCCAAGATACTGACAGAAAAAATTTTGGAGTAATATTTGTTTTCTCAACATTATAAAGAGAACTTCGTCACGAAATAATATTCATTTGGAAGCTATTATTTTAGATAGCTATTTGAAAAATAGAGAACGTAAATTTTTATTTCGAAAACTACTAATTTTAATTAATATCTATTGACCGTCGATTTGACCGTCAAAAAGAAGTCTTACCTTGATAATAAAGCTAATAGTTAATAGCTTCGTACAATATATAGTTATAGGAAGTTAATGTACCTTCTTAATTTTTGGAAAGATTAACAACTAAGCTTGTTAAATTTCTCAAATTGGCTTTAAACCAAGCACAGAAACTTAGTTGGATTTTTTGTATTCACTCATTTTAAAACCTAGCTGTGAATTAAATAAATAGAGGTGATTATTATGAAACAGGTTCTGTTTTTAACAAAAAACATCTATATGGATAGAGAATGGCAATCTAGAATTCAACAATTAGGTTATGAGGTTTTTTGTTCAAATCAATTGTTGGAGCGAATACTTTGTAATCGTGACACAAGCATGTTCAGATTGTTCAAAACAGTTGTTCTAAGTGAAAGCATTGCTAATGATGAGGCAGAAAAAATTAGTGAACTGGCCAAACCCAACAAAGTTCGTTTGTTTCGGATTGATGAACAAGTGGATTTTGAAACGAACCATGATGAAGCTGATCAATTGGATGAGATTAAACTTTTGCATTCGAGTATGACACTGACAGAATTACGAGAAACTTTGATGGATGCTCGTGCAGTTAAAATTTTTGCGACGGTGTTTCCTAAAGGTAGTGAAGAGGCTAACATGGCTGAAATTCCAATTCATTTAGTAGCTTCGTTTATGTCAACGATGTCCAAAAAAGAAAAGGAACTTTTTAATATCTTGTTAGAGAACAACGGAGAGTTTGTCAGTCGTGTGGAGTTAAGTGATGCAATTTGGGGGCAAGGGGTCTCAAATTCTTCTTTAGCACAGTTATCACAAATTATTGGTCGTTTAAAGAAAAAAATGGTTAAGGCAGGTTTAGATGAAAATCTAATTGAGACTCATTGGAACAAAGGATATGCGCTGCAAGAAAAAATGTGTGCCAGTATTCCTACATATTTAGCGGAGAAAGTAACGTAATTAATTTATTCTATTGTGTCAGGAAGTTAAACATTAGAACAAGAAATAAGTTTAAGTAGCTTTGTGAAGATACCAGCATTATACCTGCAGTATGTTGTCAATCTTTCAAAGGCATTACTTGCTGCCTATATTCTTAAAAAGCCTGAAGGGATATAAGGCTTGAGTTAATTATCAACGGAAAAGGAAAAATTTCTTTTGAGTAGTAGGTCGGTTACCTAACTAGCATTGGATTGACAATTTTTAGGAGTTGAAATTTAAAGGAGGTGGTGTTTTGTTGGTGAAAAGAACCTTAAAAAAGGTTCTTTGCCTTCCTGCCTTAGACTACAGGGAGTGACTAATTTGTCAATGTGTCTATTCCTACCTAGTACACAAAAAGGGACAAGAAAGGGGTTGATAAAAAAATGAAATTTGGGAAAAAGCAATACAGATTTAGTGTGTTGCTGCTAGCCGTACTGATGACCATGCTAATTTCGGTTTTAGGGAAAGAACTTGCAAATACTGAGGTAACTAGAGCTGAGTCTTCTAATTATCAATTGGAGTTATCGGAGATATCAGAGTCTGCAGGAGGCTTATCATTTGAACTCACAGTTGCCAATCCAAGTGAAGAAACGATAACTTTGGATACAAGTGGATTGGTTATCGGAGAAGAAGATGCTAGCGAGTTGGTAGCGGGAAGTAATCAAGATATTGATGTGTCAATTGATATTGAAACGCAACAGCTCACTATTAAGACACAACCGTCAGGTGAGCCATTGAAAATTCTAGGCAACTTTAAAAAAGAGAAGGTGACCGACAGGGATACTCAAGGACAAGTTTCTCTGAGTGTTGCGGGAAATCTTATTACAGAAAAAAATTTCCAATTGTATCAGCAAGCAGAAGCCTCAACTTACGCAGACTTAGAAATTCCAACAACTCAAACTACTACTACAAGAAATGCACGAGCTATTGGGACACAGATTATTACACCGGTAGCAACTTGGGCAGAGTTTACAGCAGCTATTTCTGATGCAACAACAACGGTAATTCAATTAACCGCAGATATTGCGAATCCTACGCCAACGGCCAATCCATACGTGGCAACGCTATCCAAAAACTTAGAAATTGTTGGAGTGGACGATACAGGCCAACCAGCTAATCGGGTAATTAATTTTGGTGATTCATACAGAACAGCTGGAGCTGGTATTGTTTTGAGCAGTAGTATCACAACGGCTACTTCTCTTAGTTTTAAAAATGTCGAGTTTAGAGGAATTGGAAATCGTGATACCGACAATAGAACAGGCAATGCTTTGATTTACTCAGCTGAAACTAACGGACTTTGGTCGGTTAATTTTGAGGATTTTGTTTATAACAAAGGCCTTGGAAATACTAAGCGTATCATGTATGCTCCAACAGCTACTGCTACCTTTAGAGGGCAAAATAATCTGATTGCTAGTGATTATGGTGCTGCACCAAATTCTGCTGGTGGACAAACAAGTGTGGGGACCGATTGGCAGCGGATGTTTGAAATCAAGTCATTTATTTTGACTGATGGCGCTTATCTTAAAGTTGACTTGGTTGATATGCTTTTCTACTCGACAGTTAGCGGAACTGACCGGACAAATGGTGCTCAATTCAGAGTCGAGAAAGGTTCCACTTTGGAAGGAAGTAATCAACTGACCCCTCTGATAGCAGTTGAGGGAACCTACTTCAATTTCTACACTGGAGTAGATGATGGGTCAACACCTAGCACTGTTAAATTGAGCGGTACAACAAGATATCGTGACCGTTACGGCGGTTTAATATGTGTGGAGGGTGCTAACGCTCATTACTCGGTTGCAAATGGTTCTTTATTAGACTTAGATGGACGCTGGTCACCAGTTACGGTCATGATGAGTGATTATGGAATCTTTGATATTGATGAAGCCTCTACCTTTAATGCTTCAGTTCAATCTGATAATGGTTATTCACTTGGTGGAACAATCCGTTTTAGAGAAGAAGGGCACATGACCTTCAACATCATGAACAATTCTGTTCTTAGAGTGGAAAAAGAAGATATTAATTCTAGTGGTGTTACAGCGACAGCCAATCGTGGAGCCGCCATTCGTATGTATGGTGGCGATAACGTGATGAATGTTTCTGGGCAATCTAGAGTCTACGTTCAAAGTAATTCTAATGAGTACGCTATCCAGTACACTACAAGTCGCTCAATGCGCAATGCATTTAATCTTCAAGATGCTCGCAGTATGATTGATATCGATTCTTATCGTTCTGGAGGAATTGAATCAGATTATGCAGTAGATATCACAGCAGAATCGGGTACTGAATTTCAGTTAGCTTCTGGTGGAAACTATACTTTCAATTACGCTACTAACAGCCGTCTTGAGTTTGATAATATGCTTTATTACGATTTTAGAAACAATAATAGAGGATATGTATTTTATGGTTCTGGAGCACAATTGCGTTCTGTAAACTCAGACTTAAGTGTATGGTCAAGTAGCTCCAATTTGGATGGTGATCCCACTAAGGCATTTACACTGGGATCAGCAGCTTTTAGTGGCACGAGATTCAATACAGTAGCGAGTAATTTTTCTTTGGAGCTAATTCCTGGGAAAATCGGTACAGCCTATACAACAACGCCAGAAATGTTAGCGTTCTTTGGGGTGACTGCCAACCGAATGCAAAACTATGCTCGCTTAAGTGGAAATAACGCCTATCCAATTGTTGATGAGCTGCGGGTTTCAACCGACGCAGACAAATATATCTATGGACACGTTTCAATTCCTGAAGGGGTAGAAGGTATTCGTGATGCTTGGACGGGTGAAGTGACGGTTGAGGTCAGAGTAACAAAGCTAGATGGCACAAGTTATGTTCTCACAGGAACAACTTCTGCTGGGACATCTGTTTATGGGGAAACTGCCCGTGACGGTATGTTTACAATTGAAAATATTGTAAATGGTAACAGCGAGTTTATTGAAGCGGGCTCTGAAATAGAAGTTTTAAGGGCTTGGCGTGGAACTGGTGATCCTGATAGTGGTCAAGTGCACGTTGGGACACCAACTATTGATGAACGTTGGGTACAAACTCCAATTACAGCGGTTGATGTGACACCTCCAACCATACCAACACCAACCATAACTGCCGATCAAGTCACCAATGCTTCTAGAACATTAAGTGGAAGTGATGCTGAGCCTGGGGCAACTGGTTATATAGGTGTTAAAAGTGCTACAGCCGGTGATACAGACGAGCCAACTTTCCTTCCGGAGACTTTCACAGTCCAGCCAGATGGGACTTGGTCAGTGACAGTTAGTGATTATTTTGTTGCAGGAGAAAAAGTTTCAATTTTCTTCAATGATAATGCAGGTGAAGCGAGCGCGGTTGTAAGCCCACCAAGTACAAATAATACTATAGGGAATATTAATCCGTATCAAACGATAAGTTATCATGATGCAACTTTTACCGGTGTTACAGAATATGTCGTAGAAGACATCATGCCTGATATCGCTGTTGACAAAACAGTTGTTTCAAGTAGTGCGGATGGTACAACCTCGGTTGGAGATAGGCTGACATATACAATTGTAGTGTCAAATAGTCGCAGTGATGGTGTGACGTCTACACTAAATGATGTCACTGCAACTGATGTCATACCAGATTTCCTAACGCTTGATGAAACGTCAATCACGGGAAATATCAATGGGACAACTCTTGAATCAACCGATTATTCTTTTGAAAATGGAACTTTAACTTTCTCAGCAGGAACGCTACTTTCACAAGAAACAGCAACAATCAGCTTTACTGCGGTTGTAGAAAGCGATGCATATAATACAACGATTACTAATACAGTAAATGCTGAAGGTAAAACTATTCCTGGTGACTCTTTGACGGCTTCCTCATCTGTAGTAAATCCGGGGGGCGTGGTCTTAGGGACAGTTGAAATTGTCAGAGCACCGTCAGAAATTAACTTTGGACAAATTGAATATCGTGCTCAAAATATTCGCGTAAATGAAGCGAACATTGTTGGAGATGACCTTGAAGTCAGCGATACTCGAGGAGCAAGCGGTCAAACCGCTTGGGAGATTAAAGCCACTGTTGAAAAGCCTATGACTTTAGAAGGTGGGTCACATGTTTTAGCAAATGCCTTACATTATCAATATGGGGATAGTGACTTAACTTTGTTGGAAGATCAGTCAATGACAGTCTATCAAAAGAGTAGTGGTGGTAGTCAAAACATTAGCTCTGCTTGGAGCGCAGATGGAGATGGGCTAAAACTGGATGTCCAAGCCATCGATGCCAGCCGACTAGGAGACTATCAAGGTACTATTTTATGGACACTAGAAGTATCTCCACCGTAAAAACAGAATGGAGGAAGAAATGAGAAAAAAACTTAAATCAATCATCGTTTTCTCTGTTCTGCTTTTGGTAACGTTCATTGTTTTTCCGACTAGCGGCATAGCACAAGGCGGAACAGTAAATGGTGGTGAAGTTTCTACCAAAGGGAAAATTACTTTTTATGAGGAGTCAGAAAGTAGTGATTCTTCACAAGCCTCTTCGTCTTCCAGTGATAGTGAAAGTAGCTCATCAAGTAGTACTGAGGAATCAACTACTTCCAGTTCACTTCCAAGTACAGGAGGGAAATTACCGCAAACTGGAGAAATGGTGAGAAATGTTAGTGCAGTTGCTGGCGGAGTTCTGTTACTGATTGTTGCGATACTTTTCTACAGAAAAAGAAAGAAGGAGGAAAATCATGAAAGCTAAACGATTTCTTTCCTCATTTCTACTTATATTGACAGCAGCCAGCTTAACACTGGTCGTAAATCAAGGTGAAGTTTCTGCATCTAGCCTTGATCAAAGCGGATCTGTAACAGTGACCGGTAGGGGAACAACTGATCCAGTTGATCCAGAAACACCCGGTGAAGAAGTCAATCCAGGTGAAGATAACTCTACAACAGGCGCTTTGCGCTTTGACTTTGTTTCTTCGCTAGACTTTGGAGATGCAAAAATTACCGATAGTAATCGGATATTTTATGCACGGGGGCAGCTTTTTCATAGTGATACTCCAGCAAGAGGTAGCTACATTCAGATTACTGACGAACGAGAAAACGCAGATGGATGGACCTTACAAGTCAAACAAAACTATCAATTTAGAAATGATGTTGTACAAGAAAGCTCAGAGAAAGAATTAACAGGGGCTGTTCTTTCCTTTGACAAAGGTTGGGCGAACGCAATAAATACCAGTAAAATGCCAACTGTTACAAGGGATACCATCAATATTAGTAATATTAATAACTCTTATGAGGTTGCTAGAGCTGCTTCCGGCAATGGCTATGGGACATGGACCATTGAGTTTGGGGCATCTGGAAGCAACCAAAATGATCAGGGGAACACCTTAACACCATTAGTTGATGAAACTGGCGCTCCAATTATGGATGAGCTTTATCAAAAGCAAGCTTATCAAAATAGTGCTATTTCATTAACGATACCGGATGCTACAAAAATTTATCCGGTGCAATACGAAACGGAGTTAACTTGGCTTTTAGCTGAGTTACCATAATTAAAAAAATCAGGAGGAAATAAAAATGAAAAAAAGAAGTTTATGTGCAACAACCTTAATTGCTGCTTTGGGATTAAGTTTAGTGGGTGCAACAACAGCGGCTGCATCAACAGGTGTCGTTGGAAACTCTGTTGTATCGTCAGGTTCAGTTGAAGTGACTCAAGGGGAAGCCGGCGGTGGCGATGATACTAAAGACCCGGAAAATCCAACGGTTCCAATCAAACCTGATCCAGGTGAAGTAACTACACCTGAAGAAACAGGCACATTGATTATTCAAGCAGTTTCTAATCTGTATTTTGATGGAATTACGACTGGTACAGATGCAATAACTACTTACGCTAGAGCGAATACATCAACTGATGCTAATGGTTCAATCAGTCGTGGTGCCTACGTACAATGGACTGATATTCGTAATGATGAACGAGGGTACACTTTGACTGCTGCTTTGACTAAACAATTTACAAAGGCCAGTGGAACTGAAGAGCTTACAGGTGCAACAGTCACCTACAATCACGGTATTATGAACTCAGCTCAAGACGTAGGTATCTGGCCTGAATCAGGTATGCTTAGTAGTTTTGAATTAGATGAAAGTGGTCAGGCTAAAACAGTTGTTGACACAGGAACAGTTGCTGCAGATGCCTTAACAGGTAAAGGTGAGTACTTTGTAGAATACGGTCAAAGTGCTGATTGGGTTGCGGATGATCACGTAGGAGCTAACAAAGGGGTGACTGATAGTGCTAATACATCAGTTTCATTATTTGTACCTAAAACTACCCGTTCAATAATGACTACTGGTACTTACGAAGCTGAAGTAACTTGGACAATTGCTGTTCAACCTTAATTATCAATGAACTAAAAAAGATCTAGAGCTGATGTGGGTATCCCCATCAGCTCTTATTTTCAGATGGTATCTACAATGATTTATACATATTACAACAATCTATATAGACCAAGTGAAAACTCTTCAACGGAGCATACAGTTTGTTCCAAAGAGAAAGAAGCAAATATTACTACACAATTTATATAGTTGGATGGAGTGAATAAGCATGAAAGTAAAAAAAAAATACATAGTATCTTTAGTCTTGTTAATTTTGAGTGTTTTTATAGGGACTGCAACTTCAGTAGAGGCGAGCACCTCAGATAGTAGTGCAGGTGGTGCAGCGGGTTTTACTTACAATGTCAATTTCCCTGGAAATCAGATGGGAGATGCAGGCTATTTCAATTTGCAGATGAGTCCTAGTCAGCAGCAGACCGTGTCCATTTCATTAATTAATCCAAGTGAACAAGACATCGTAGTTGAGATAGGCATAAATGGTGCCAAAACTAATCAAAATGGTGTACTAGAGTACGGTGAAACGAATATTGAAAATGATGCTTCTTTGAAATTTGATTTTGCAGATATCGTGACTGGTCCCAATACAGTCGAGATTCCTGCTGGAGAGTCCCGCGATTTAGAGCTCAATATTCAAATGCCTGAAACTACTTACGATGGCATCATCTTAGGTGGTATTCGCTTGCAAAAACAAGATAGTGATGAAGAAGCGGAAGAAGTCAGCGGTTCAGTTGTTAAAAACAAATTTGCCTACGCAATCGCCATGATTCTTCAAGAAACAGATACTGCCGTGGCTGCTGATTTACAATTCAATCAAGTCTATCCAGGAACGGCAAATTATCGGAACACGATTTTTATTAATTATTCCAATACACAGGCGACTATTTTGAATGATATGTCGACAGAGGTGCAAATTACTAACCAAGGGGAAAGTACTGTCCTTTATGAAACGAAAAAAACCCAAATGCGGATGGCACCAAATACTCAAATAGATTTTCCGATTAGTATGAATGGTGAACAGATGGTGGCGGGAAATTATACAGCAACTATTTTAGTGACGGCGGGAGATCAACGCTGGGAGTGGTCAGAGGATTTCGAGATTACCCAAGAACAAGCAGATGAGTTCAACGAACGGGACATTGGTTTAGTACAGGAAAAAGGAATTGACTGGAAATTAATTGCTTTAATTGTCGCTAGCTTTATTGCAGTTGTAGTTATTTTGGTTGTGGTCATTCAAGTAATCAAAAAAAATAAGAAGAAGCGGGAAAAGGCTGAACGATTGAAAAGAAGAAAACTGAAAAAAAAGCATAATGCTTAAAGGGAAAGGTGGGCGTAGATGACAGTTTTAGAATGGGTCTTTATTGGCTGTCTGGCAAGTGCTATTCTCTTTCTGATTTTTGCTATCTTCTTCTTTATTCGTTATTTTCAGACAAGAAAACAGCTTAAAAGATTGCCAAAGAAAAAAATACGGAATAAAAAGAAACGAAAAAGATTGGCTATTCAAAAAAAACTATTGGAAAAAAGAAAAAAGCGTAACATAAGAGGTGTTGCAATACTCCTTACATTAACTCTTTTAGCTAGTGGTGGAGCTGGCTATGTAAATTATTATCAAGCTATGAATTTGTCTGTAGATGATGCGGACTCCATTGTAAAATCCTATTATTTAATTCGAGATTTTGAAGATCAAATTCAATTGGCTAAAGACCAACAGGACGAGCAGGATAAACTGCAAAAAAATATTCGTTACTTGTCCACTTCGATGGCTAGCTATGGTACTTTGAAGGCAAGTGAATTGAATACTACGGAGGGACAGATAGCCTTAAATCGTTATTATAATGCGATTAAGGAGTTAGGGGTGAATGGCAGTGCCAACTATACCCGATTTTATGGCAACACAGAACTATCCGATGAATATTTACAGGATATTGAAAAAGTAAAAAGTTATGAAAAACAAGTTTTTGATTTTTACAATGTTGATGAGGCTGCTCTTCTTGAGGAATAAAGGTGTTTGTCATGGACAAAAAAAATAATCAACAGAAGAGACAAAACAGTCGAAACAAGCCAAATCTGGATTTGAACAGAGCCTCCACAAAGAAAAGCAGCTTAAAAAAGACAACAAGAAAGAAGACTACTAAAACAATCGATAATCCCGCATCTAAAAAAGCGGGAAAACAATCCAAAAAGAAAAATACCCCATCAATACAGAAAAATAAAAAAAGTTTGTCGAAAAAAAAACGGTTTAAGTATAAAAAGAGACGAAAGAAAAAGTTGTTGAAAGAGGTTTTTGTTGCAATATTTTTAGCAGCAGTGTTAGTATTCCTGATTTCTTCAGTTTTTATTTCCCTTAAAAAGGTTCAAGGGTATGGAATGTCTCCTACTTTGCGCAATGACGAGTTGGTTTTAATTCAAAAAAAGACTGATATAAAGCGCTTTGACATTGTGGCATTCAAAAGAGGGGATGCGATTCAAATTAGGCGGGTTATTGGTTTGTCTGGTGAAAAGATAAGCTACCGAGAAGATACTTTGTATGTAGACGATCAGGTAGTCGATGAAAAATTTATCGTTTCTGAAATAAATGAAAGTCAGAGTAATGGGCATCAATTTACTGAGGATTTTTCGCTCATGGAAATTATTTCTCAGCAAGAAGTGCCGATGAATCAATACTTGCTTCTGGGTGATAATCGTCCTTATGCTACAGATAGTCGTTACTATGGCTTAATCAATGCTGAGCAAATCATTGGCAAAGTCACAGCAAGATTACTTCCTTTAGAAACATGGACTCTTTTTTGACAACAAGAGAAAGAATTATAATACTTTTGACCTCAAATTTTGTAATTGCAAAACTTGAGGTTTTTAGTGTGCCTTAATTTTGTTGTTTGCGGATGTGACTAGCCTAATTCAAAATATTATTTCTACTTCAGTATCCAAACAAAAAACAACCCCCTGCTTCGATTAATATTTTAATCGAAGCAGGGGGTGTTTCACTTAAATCAACAAAATTTAATCTGATGCTTCTTCTCTTACAGCTGCTTTTTTCTTTTGCGCCATATACCAAAGAATCAACAGGATACCAATCACAGCCATAATCATTGCGATAATGAAGGCCATCGAGTAAGAGCCGCTTGCTTCACGAATTTGCGAAGCCAGAGATGGTCCCATGATGGAGGCAATTCCATAAGCGGTAAACATCCAGCCGTAGTTGGAAGCGGCTTTTGAAGCGCCCCAGTTTTCGGCTGTGATCCCAGGGAATGATCCTAGGAAGCCACCGAAGGAAGAAGGAATTAAAATCAAGCCGAGAATGCCGGCAAATGTGCCAATGCTCTGGTTGAAGTTTAATAGTAATAATCCAGCAGCCGAAAAGATAAACATCAGCAATACTGTTACATATCTGCCCAAACGGTCGGAGATGGCGCCCCAGATAATTCGACCTAATGTATTAGACAGCCCCACAATCATTACGATGACCGTTCCGGTACCTAAAGAATAATAATCGGCAAGGCTAGCAGCGTGACCGATAATCATCATGCCACTTGTAGCCGCAAAAGTATAAACGACCCATAGCAGCCAGAAATTTGGTTCTTTTAACATCTGTTTGTAGTTCTTGTCGTTTTCATTTGCTTGTACGGCAGTATTGGCGGTTGCCGAAACCGGTGCTTTTTCCATCCAGAAGGAAGCCGCACAGACAACTACTAATAAAACAACGCCTAAAATTCTGAAGGTATTATAGATACCAACGGAATTAATCATACTGGTGGCAATCGGTGCTAAAATAATCGCACCTGATCCAAAACCGGCTGCAGTCAATCCACCGGCCAAACCTTTTTTATCAGGGAACCATTTAACTGTTAAGGAAGTTGCCGTACCATAACCGGCACCAATTCCTAGACCTAAAATCAAGCCGTAAGTAAGATAGAGCATAGGAATGCTAGTAACAAAACCTGTCGCAAACATCCCGATACCAAATAATAACCCGGATAATAAGACCACTTTCTTACCGCCTTGTTTATCAATGATTGGTCCGCAGATAATCATCGCAATCGGCACCATTGCAAAGGAAATACTGAAAGCTAAAGACGTTTGACTTAAAGCCCAATCACTGTTGACCTCTAAAAGCGCAGACTGGAAAACTGACCAAGCGTAGCCGGCTCCTAAAGACATGTTAATGACGATAGCGGCAACCAGGACGGCCCATCTGTTCTTCGTTTTCTCCATTATGTTTCCTCCGATCTTTTTTATAAAGCGCTTACAAAATAATTTTAAAAAGGATTTGCTTCAAAGTCCAAAAACTTCTATTTACTATTCCCATAAGCTAAACTTATAGTTCTGGAAAAATGATTATTTCAAACGACCGAAAAGTCTACTGTTTATCAAGTGTTGGCAGCTTTTTCAAAAGAAATTGGGTGACAAAAGTCGATTGAAAAAACCTTCACAATAAAATGGAGAACCAAAGAATTATTCGAAAAAAATAATTCTTTTTCGCAATAAATTAATTTAGACTGATGGTAAATGTTTTTAATTAAGAATTTCACTAGCGAAATGAGACGCCTTTATTTAAGAATCCTGTTAAATATAGAAATTCTATTATTATTTGAAATGACTAGAATAGTTTTAAGTGTGAAAAGACAATTATCTAATTGAGGGTTCGATTTAAGTTGAACTGGAAAAGAATAAATATTTTTACACTTGTGAAAAATATTTCTATTAGGGTTACTTATAGGGTCTATAAATCCATTTAATTTTAACAGACTACTTAGTCAAAAAAGAATCTCCCTATTCTAATTCAACATTTATACTAAATTTTTGTCCGGCTGGTTGTTTTTTGAGGGAAGATTTTCTGATAACGAAAAACTTACTATTCTTAATTATTCCTTTGAAAAAGTTGATTTCGTTGTTTTATAGGGAGAGTATCACATCATGGCGAAAAAACTTCTTGAAAATAAAAAAACCTATATTATGTAAAAAAGTGAATAATTTTAGAGTTAAAATAGCTTTTTGCTATTTTTTTTGCTAGAATTTTAGTAAGGCCAAAAAAGAAAAGCGAGAATAACGGCTGGCGTTGAAGATCACTGTTGCACAAAAGGATGCATTTATCTAATTTATTAACAATCACATCTGTTTCTTAATGGTAACAGGTAAAACATTAGATAAGATAAAAAAATTCTTTTTAAAAAGCAGCAAAATTAAGTTTTTTTTCGGAAATAAAAAAACGCTAGTCAAACTAGAAACAATTACTGCGAGTAGTTCTCAAGCTAAAATAAATAATTACAAACTGAATACCTATAAGTTTTACTAATAGGTAGGATAAAATTACATAATTTTTCAAATTTATCACAAAGTATTAAAATTGCACTTGAAAGTGCTTACAAAAAATCTTTCTCTGTTTTAGTTATGCTATGGCAATTTTATTTCTATATAAAATTGTCGGTTATGGTGTTTTTAGACGTAATTTTTTTATCAGAAATAGTTGTTTCTTTTTAGAAAATCTTTTTTTGCTAGTTCGACAAGCAATTTTTAATCGACGGCTAATTCAGTCATTCACTAAAGGAGCGGCGCAATACTAGTGCGTTTTTGCACGAGAATTGTTGCTGAGGATTTTGAATGTCTGAAGGCGGCGAGTGACGGCAAAGTGATTTGAGAGGGGGCTGTTAATGGATATTACCCAATTAAGCTATTTCATCAAGGTCGTGGAAAGCGGCTGTAATCTTTCTTTAGCAGCAAGGAAAATTCATATAACTCAGCCTGCTTTGAGTCAGATGATTACCAACTTTGAAACGGAAGAGGAACTGCTGTTGTTTGAGCGGCGCAATGGTCGCTTTGAGGAGTTGACCCCTAGCGGTAAGCTTTTGTATGACTATGCGGTAGAGATTGTAGCCAAGTATGAAGAGATGAAGGCGATGATTCGCCGGGAATCTTTGAAGCAAAAGGGAACAATCCGAATCGGTATCCCATCAGCGGTGCTGAGAATGTATTTTCTCTCCTTTCTGCCAAAGTTCATCTTAGATCACAAGGAGCTTCAAATTGAAATTGTCGAAGGCGGCGCCAAGGATTTGACAAAGAAATTAGTCGAAAATGATTTGGATTTGGCCGTTTTAGTTGATCCAGCAGATTTAGATTTAAAGAGTTTTGAACAGCAAGTCATCCAAATTGACGAATTTGTCGCTTATATGCGCTACGGCCATCCACTCAGTGAACAAAAGAGTCTTGTTTGGGAAGATTTAAAGGATTATCCGTTGGGCACCTTTAATGAAAGCTACACTACTTTTGATTTAGTCAGCAAGCGCTTGAAGGAACACTTGAAGCAGCCGCGATTGCAGTTTACCGGCGATTCTTTAGAGTATTTAATGGATCTCACCGGTCATTCGGATATTATTGTCATCCTGCAAAATGCAATGTATCGCTTGGCGGATCAATCGGTAGTTACCAAACGTGAAATTAAAGATCCCTTACAATTTGTCTTATTGCTGTGCCGGCCGGTCAAAAATTTTTACTCGCCGGAGGAAAAGTTTTTATACGAATCGATTTTGGAATTCTTTTATCAGCCAGTCGAGTAACACGAGCTTTAGTTTGCTAAAAAGGAGACCCACTTTTGGAAAACTCATTGATGCAATATCTACAGGAGTTAAAGAAAAATGGCTTAGATGAACAAGCAACTGTCTTTGATCGGACCAATGAATTCCCTTTAGAATTAATGAAAGATCTCAGCAGACAGGGGTTTATTCGTTGCGGTTTTCCAAAAGAAATCGGCGGTGACGGGACCAGCTTTAAAGATCACTTGGAGGTTATTCAAGAGCTATCAACTAGCTTTCCCACCCTTTCAAGTATTTTTTTGACCCAGTCGAGCTTTGCGGTTTGGCCAATTTATCATTTTGGTACCGAAGAGCAAAAAGCGGCTTATCTGCAGCCGTTGCTGGAAGGGGAAATCTGGGGGGCTTTTGCTTTAAATGAAGTTGGCTCAGGTAGTCAGCTCTCAGAAGTCCGCACAACGGCCGTGGAGTATTCCGATCACTGGCTGTTGAATGGGGCCAAGGCGACAATCACCAATGCGCCAATTGCTGGCTTGTTCATGGTGGCTTCTAAAGTCAAAAAAATGGACGGGCAAGAGGGCTATGGCATTTTCATTTTAAATAAGAAGATACCTGGCTTAAAAATTGGACCGGAAACAACAGAAGTCGGCCTCCATGCTTTGCCGGTGGCAGATCTTGAGTTTCGCGAGGTGAAAATTCCCAAAGAAAATATTCTCAGCGGCGACTTGGTCAACGAAGAACAGGTGGGCATGATTTTCAACCGGATTCGCTTAGCGATTGCGGCGCAGTCAATCGGCATTGCCAAAGGAGCCTTTGGTTACGGTCTAAAATACGTGACCAAGGAACGCAAATTCGGACTGCGGTTAATCAATTTGATTGAATGTCAAAAGGTTTTATCGGATGTAGTAACAGATATTGAAGCGGCGGAATCCTTTTTAAAGAATACCGATATGCTGGATTACACGGCGACGGTTCAGATTGCAAAAGTAAAACTGTTTTGTACCAAAACATCAATAAAAGCGACAGAAGCCCTAGTTGCAATGACTGGAGGCTATGGTTATACCCGTAATAATGTGATTGAGCGTTTTTCAAGAGACGCTCAAGTGACCGGCTTATACGGCGGTTCAACAGATGCACAGAAAAGAATTATTTCAAAAATTTGGTTGCAATCTAACGACACAAAGATTGAAAAAAATGATGAAATGGGTGAAGAATGAATGTCGTTAACAAAATTATTAGGTATTAAATACCCTTTATTTCAAGGGGCGATGGCACAAATTTCCCGATATGAATTAGTTTCAGCAGTTTCTAATGCTGGCGGCTTGGGAATTATCGCTTCAGGCGCAATGGATGGCGCCACCTTACGCTATCAAATTCAGGCATGTAAAGAATTAACAGACAAACCCTTTGCTGTTAACTTAATGCTGATGATGGATAATATTGAAGAATTAGTCGATATTGTAATCGAGGAGGGTGTCCCGATTGTCACAACCGGTGCCGGTACTCCAAAAGATCATGTGCCGAAATTATTAGCAGCTGGCGTCAAGGTCTTTCCAGTAATTGCGACTGTTGATCAGGCGCAAAAAATGGAAGCTCTAGGGGTTCACGGCGTAGTAGCTGAGGGAACCGAAGCTGGTGGACATATTGGTGAAAGCAGCACAATGTCTTTAGTTTTACAGGTGAGTGAAGCCGTTTCGATTCCGGTGATTGCTGCTGGTGGGATTGTCAATGGCCGCGGCATTGTCGCAAGTTTCGCTTTGGGCGCTCAAGGTGTTCAAGTAGGGACTAGATTCTTGGCCTCTGAGGAAGTGCCAATTCCTGAGAGTTATAAATTAGCAGTTTTAGCAGCGAAGGACGATTCAACGGTGGTCACTGGCCGTACATCTCGCGCACCGGTCCGGGTGATTAAAAATCCGATGTCTGAGAAATATTTAGAGATGGAATATTTGAAAGTGCCCCGCAGCGAGCTAGAGGAATTAACCATGGGCTCACTGAGAAAAGCGGTTGTCAATGGCGATATGGTCAATGGGTCCATCATGGCCGGCCAGATTTCCGGCGCAATTCACAGTATCCGGCCGGTTAAATCGATTATCGATGACATGTTTGCCGAGGCTGAGGAAGTTATGAAAGAGATGCCTAAAATCTTTTATTAAACCAAAAGGTGTTAGACAGGGTCATTGCAGTAAGGAGTGTTGAAAACGCTTACTGTATAAAAATTATTTGAATACTAATTTGCTGATCATCTTTGATAGCAAATTGTAGATAAAAATTATATTGGAGGTCAATCACATGCAGTTAAACACAACTGAGCAACACGAAGCTTTTCGCGCTAAAGTCAGAGATTTTGCAGAGACAGACATTAAACCAATTGCAACGACTTTAGATCTTGAAAACCAATTTCCTGATGAAATTGTCAAAAAAATGGGTGAACTGGGTATTCTCGGCATTCCTTTTCCAGAGAAGTATGGCGGCGGTGGCATGGATACAACGAGTTATGCTATCGGTGTTGAAGAGTTATCTCGAGTGGATGCCGGCGTTGGGGTTATCTTATCGGCGCATGTCTCGTTAGGCTGTTATCCAATTTACAATTATGGTACAGAAGCACAGAAGAAAAAATATTTGGTGCCAATGGCAAAAGGTGAAAAATTAGGAGCCTTCGGTTTAACTGAAAGTGAAGCAGGTAGTGATGCCGGCGGAACGGAAACAACTGCTGAATTTGATGGCGAAAACTATATTTTAAATGGTAATAAAATTTTCATCACGAATGCACCAAAAGCAGATGTTTATATCATCTTTGCAGTAACGACACCAGGCATCGGTATCAAAGGTATCAGCGCCTTCATCGTTGAAAAAGGCTGGGAAGGCTTTGAATTTGGCGAACACTATGACAAATTAGGAATTCGTTCTTCTTCAACTGCTGAATTAATCTTTAACAACGTGAAAGTACCGAAAGAAAACTTATTAGGACCTGAAGGCAAAGGCTTTAACATTGCCATGAATACGCTAGACGGCGGCCGGATTGGGATTGCAGCGCAAGCGTTAGGAATCGGTCAAGGTGCCTTTGAAAGTGCTTTGGAATATGCTAAAGAACGGGAACAATTTGGTAAAGCAATTGCTCACCAACAAGTTATCTCCTTCAAATTAGCAGATATGGCAACTGAATTACGGGCGAGCCGCTTGATGGTTTACAGCGCAGCTGAATTGAAAGATACCGGCAAACCATTTGCGATGGAATCTGCAATGGCGAAACAATTTGCTTCAGATAACACGCTGAAAATTGTTAATGACGCCTTACAAATCTATGGCGGTGCCGGCTACATTAAAGGCAGCGATGTGGAACGCTTCTACCGTGATGCTAAGATTACAACAATTTACGAAGGAACCAATGAAATTCAACGGGTGGTTATTTCTTCTTACTTGGTTGGTAAAGAACCGAAAGCGACTGGGGTCCCAGCAAAAAAGGGCCCAGCGACGGGGGACCGCAAGAAGATGATCTTCAAGGACGCGGATCAAAAGAAAAACGTTGCAGCCTTAGTCGAAAGCTTAAAGAAGGATGGCTACGATTTCTCGGTGGGAATCCCGATTGATACACCAATTGCCCAAGCAGAGCGGGTGGTCAGTGCCGGCCGCGGCGTAGGACCAGAATCAAACATGAAGCTAATTGAAGAATTAGCGAAACAATCTGGCTCAGCTATCGGCTGTTCTCGTCCAGTTGCAGAAACGCTTCATTATCTGCCATTAAGCCGTTATGTTGGTATGTCCGGTCAAAAATTCAAAGGCAACTTATACATTGCCTGCGGTATTTCCGGTGCCGGCCAGCATTTGAAGGGGATTAAAGACGCTTCAACAATTGTGGCAATCAACGTAAATCCAAATGCGAAAATATTTAAAAATGCTGACTACGGTATTGTCGGTGATATCGAAGAAGTTCTACCATTGTTATCACAAGCATTAGATACCGGAGAAGCGAAGAAAGAGGCTCCGCCAATGGTGAAAATTAAACGCTCTAAACCTAAAAAATCTGCTCCTTCATATAAATTCTATGTATGTGGCGGCTGCGGCTACGAGTATGATGCTGCTAAAGGTGATCCAGAGGGTGAAGTAGCACCAGGAACACTGTTTAAAGACCTGCCTGAAGAATGGACTTGTCCTTCTTGTGGCGAAGAAAAAACAGCCTTCATCGAAGGATATTAACAGCTGTGCTTTTACTAAATGTCAGACCAAATAGGGGGATTTAATATATGTATACAGTTAGAAAGGTAGCAGAAGATTTATACTGGGTTGGAGGCAACGATGTCCGCTTGGCATTGTTTGAAAATATGCATCCAATTCCTCGGGGCGTATCCTATAACTCATATCTGCTCTTAGATGAAAAAACTGTCTTATTCGATGCGGTAGACTGGACAATCACCCAAGACTTTATCCGCAACGTAGAAATGGTTTTAGGCGATCGGGAATTAGATTATTTAGTCGTGAACCATATGGAACCAGATCACTGCGGTTCGATTGAAGAGCTAATTCTGCGCTATCCGAAATTAAAAATTATCAGCTCAGAAAAATCATTTATGCTGATGCACCAATTCAACTATCATGTGGATGGTCATGAAGACCAAGTGGAAGAAGGCGACACTCGTAACTTTGGTAAGCATACAGTGACCTTCGTTGCAGCGCCAATGGTTCACTGGCCTGAAGTAATGATGACTTATGATATTACCACAGGAACATTATTCTCTGCCGATGCCTTCGGTTCCTTTGGAGCTTTGCACGGCGCATTGTTCAACGATGAAATGAACTTTGACCGGGATTGGATTGATGACGCTCGCCGTTACTACACCAATATCGTAGGGAAATATGGACCTTTCGTACAAGCTGCTTTGAAGAAAGCTGCTACAATCGATATCAAAATGATTTGCCCATTGCATGGTCCAGTTTGGCGCAATGACTTCGGCTATCTATTGGATAAATATGACAAATGGAGCCGTTACGAGCCCGAAGAAAAAGGCGTGCTAATCATTTATGGATCCATGTACGGAAATACTGAATATGCTGCAGAATCATTGGCATCTCTGCTACACGACAAAGGCATGCATAATGTGCGGGTTTACGACGTATCCAGTACTGACGTATCCTACTTGATTGCCGAAACCTTTAAGTTCAGCCATATCGTACTGGCCTGTCCAACCTTCAACTTAGGCATTTATCCGCCAATGAAGAATTATCTGAACGATATGAAGGCGCTAAATGTGCAAAATCGGACCTTTGCGTTAATTGAAAATGGTTCATGGGCACCGCAATCAGGTACGTTAATGAGCGAATACTTGGATGAAGAGTTGAAGATGATGAATATCATGGATGAAACTCTGAGCATCAACTCTGCTATTACTGATTTGGATGTACCAGATTTAAATAGTCTCGTAGACGCTTTAATCGAAGCTACAAAAGAATAATTAAGCTCAGTCGCATTTTGGTCCTTATCTTATCTAGACCAAAATGTGACTGCTTATCAACGGGTTAGGTCAAAACATAGTTGTTGGAAACTTGGGTTAGCAGGCTTTTTCTAGGGGTTATCTAAGGAGATTTGCTGGATATTTTACTGGAAAGGCCTGCTTTGTACTTATTAGCTTGAATTGAAAAGAGGAGAGTGTTTATGAGTAAATATGTAACAGCAGAAGAAGCAGTCAAAGTAATTAAAGATGGCGATAGCGTCGTTATTGGTTTGGGATGTGGCGAACCGAGCGCCGTAATTCGTGAATTCGGCAAAAGAATACCAGAATTAAAAGATGTTGTGACCTCACAAATGCTGCCATTAGGAACATCACCTTATTCACAACCAGAAGCAATTGGCCATGTTCGCCATAACAGTTTATATGTTGGCGGCAAAGACCGCAAAGCTGTTGCTGAAGGCTATGCGGATTATACACCGCGCTTCTTCTCAAGAATGCCGGCTTTATTTACCGACGGCAGTATTAATGCAGATGTAGCTTTGATTGAAGTTAGTCGGGTGGACCAACACGGCTATGCTAGTTTAGGTATTTCTGTTGACTACACGATGACAGCTGCTAAAAATGCCAAGATTGTTATTGCCCAAGTCAATAAGAATCTACCACGGACCCACGGCAATTGCTTTATGCATGTGGATGAGTTTGATTATATCGTGGAGGAAGATACTCCAATTTTAGAATTACCAAAAGCTGCACCAACACCAGAAGAAGTCCAAATCGGTAAATACTGTGCCAGCATGATTAAAGATGGCGATACGTTACAATTAGGTATCGGTAGCTTGCCAGATGCAGTATTAGATCAGCTTCATGACAAAAAAGATTTAGGTATCCACAGTGAAATGTTCAGTGATGGCGTCATGCAACTGGTTAAAATGGGCGTTATCAATAACAGCAAGAAAAACCTAAATCCTGGCAAAATGATCGCAACTTTCTTGATGGGCACACGGGAATTTTATGATTTTGTTGATGATAATCCAAGCGTTATGATGGCGCCAGTTGATTACACCAACGATCCATATGTGATTGCCCAAAATGATAATTTAATTTCAATCAATAGTTGTGTTCAGGTGGACTTAACTGGTCAAGTTGCTTCTGAAACAATTGGACCTTTACAAATTTCTTCAGTCGGCGGACAGTTGGACTTTGTTCGCGGCGCCAACATGTCTAAAGGCGGCATTTCAATTATTGCTATGCCTTCGACAACTAAAAACAATACCATCAGTAAAATAGTGCCATTCTTAGACCTAGGTTCCGTTGTAACAACCGGTCGTAACGATGTAGCTGTGATTGTTACAGAATATGGTATCGCTGATTTACGCGGCAAATCTATCCGTGAACGCAGCCGGGCTCTGATTGAAATTGCTCACCCTAACTTCCGGGAAGAGCTAGAAGCTGAATGGGAAAAACGCTACGGCATGAAGTGGTAAGAAGAAGACATGTTTGCGATTCAACTATTTGGAATTATCGTGAAAAGTCGAATTCGCAAATCAAACTAAATTTCTGTGAAGAAATTTAATACCTTAAAAAGAATTAGGATGTCAGTTCCGCTTTTCGCAGTATTCAAAGAGAAGGATGCGGAATATAACTATTCCGTACTTTTCAACTAAGCTTTTGAAGAACACAAAAGCAAGTTTCAAAGCATAGCGGAATGATATACGTATGAGGCTAAAACTAAATTTCTCACGAGAAATTTATTACCTTAAAAAGAATTAGGAGGATCAACATTTGGAAACAGAAATTGTATTAGCAGGTGCAGTTAGAACTGCAATCGGTAAATTCGGGGGTTCTCTAACTAATACTTCAGTGGTGGACCTTGGTGCAGCAGTTATTAAAGAAGCCTTGAACCGGGCCGGTGTTGCGCCGGACATGGTGGATGAAGTAACGATGGGCTGTGTTTTACAAGCTGGCTGGGGACAAAACGTTGCCCGCCAAGCAGCGGTTAAGGCCGGTATTCCAGTAGAAGTCCCAGCACAAACCTTAAATATTTTATGTGGTAGCGGCTTGAAGAGTGTCAATATGGCAGCAACTATGATTGCAGCCGGCGAAGCTGATATTATCGTGGCCGGCGGGATGGAAAATATGTCCGCATCGCCATATGTTTTAAAGAAAGCCCGTTTTGGTTACCGCATGGGTCACAATGAAATTTTCGATAGCTTAATCGAGGATGGCTTAACAGATGCCTTCCATCATTATCACATGGGGATTACTGCCGAAAATGTTGCTGAAAAATATGGCATCACTAGAGAAGAACAAGATGCATTTGCGGCTGCAAGTCAGCAAAAAGCAGTTAAAGCGATTGCAGAAGGCAAATTTAAAGATGAAATTGTGCCAATTCCAATCAAGGTTAAACGGGAAACTGTCATGTTTGAACAAGACGAATTTCCACGGGATGGCATTACAGCGGAAGGATTAGCGAAAATGCGCCCAGCCTTCAAGCCAGAAGGCGGTACTGTTACAGCTGCCAACGCATCAGGAATTAATGATGGTGCAGCCGCAGT
Source organism: Enterococcus sp. LJL90 (assembly GCF_056924355.1). NCBI lineage: Bacteria > Bacillati > Bacillota > Bacilli > Lactobacillales > Enterococcaceae > Enterococcus > Enterococcus sp. LJL90. Next base: position 250,225 of record NZ_JBXPBQ010000001.1, read on the forward strand.
GGTTATCATGAGCGCTAAAAAAGCCAAAGAATTAGGCGTGAAACCAATGGCCCGCTTTGTTGGCGGAGCGGCTGCTGGTGTTGACCCAGCCATCATGGGTGTTGGACCAATCGAAAGCACGAAGAAAGTCTTTGCAAAGACTGGCATGAATATCAATCAAATGGATTTAGTGGAAGCCAATGAAGCTTTCGCAGCGCAAGCTCTTGCAGTTGGTCAAGGCTTAGAATGGGATCCAAGCAAGGTTAACGTGAACGGTGGAGCGATTGCTTTAGGTCATCCAGTTGGGGCATCTGGTGCCAGAATTTTGGTGACATTATTGCATGAAATGGAAAAACGCAAATCTGATTATGGTTTAGCAACGCTTTGTGTTGGTGGAGGAATGGGTGTCAGCACAATTGTAGAGAGGATGTAGGCGATGGAATTTGTAACGTATGAAGAGCAAAATCAAATCGGCCTGTTGACTTATAATCGCCCGAAAGCGATGAACGCCTTAAACAGCCAAGTGGTGGCAGAGGCCAGCAGCTTGTTAGAAAAAATTGCGGAATCGGATATTCGCTGCTTGGTGATTACCGGAGCCGGCGAAAAAGCTTTTGTAGCTGGAGCGGACATTGCTGAGATGAAGGATTTGCCTTCAAAAGAAGCCCAAGTCTTTTCCGAAACTGGCAATCGGATGATGGAATTAATTGAAAATCTACCGATGCCGGTGATTGCGGCAGTCAATGGCTTTGCCTTAGGCGGCGGTTGTGAAATTGCCTTGAGCTGTGACATTCGCATTTCCAGCGACCGGGGTGTCTTCGGATTGCCAGAAGTTGGCTTAGGTATTATGCCGGGTTATGGTGGCGTGCAACGCCTAGTTCGAACTGTAGGGGCGGCCAAAGCGAAAGAAATGGCCTTCACTACCAGAAACGTTAAAGCGGAAGAAGCTTTGGCAATTGGCTTAGTCAATCAGGTTGTACCAGCAGAAGAGCTGATGGACAGCGTGATGAAGATGGCCCAAAGAATTGCTGGCAATGCACCGTTTGGCGTTAGAGCGGTGAAGGAAGTTGCCAATAAGACGATTGGTTTATCTGTAGAGGATGGCTACCGGATTGAAAGTGAATTGTTCGGCCAATGCTTCTCAACGGAAGACCAAGCGGAAGGCATGGCAGCTTTCTTAGAAAAAAGAAAGCATGAGCCATACACAGGCAAAAGTAAAGGGTAATTGCTGTAGCTGTGACATAAGTTATACAGGGCTGATGTCACAGCTACATGATAGTTAAAATTTGAATTAGCTGTTCTTTAAGAGCAGTTTGTGAGGAGGAAGCTTATGAAAATTGCGGTAATCGGTGCCGGTGCGATGGGTTCTGGTATTGCTCAAACGTTTGCGGTGAAAGCAGAGTATGAAGTGATGCTCTGTGACGTAAAATTAGAATGGGCCGAAGCGGGCAAAGAGAAAATTGAAAAAGGGTTAAATCGTTTAGTTAAAAAAGAAAAAATGACGGAAGCGGATGTAGCTGCTGTGATGCAGCGGATTAGTACCGGAACGTCTAAAGATGTCGCAGATTGTGACTTAGTAGTGGAAGCAGCTGTAGAAAAAATGGAACTGAAAAAGAACATCTTTAAAGAGTTAGATGAACTTTGTAAGCCTGAAACAGTTTTTGCCACCAACACTTCTTCATTATCTGTAACCGAATTAACCAATGGATTATCGAGACCGGTTGTCGGAATGCATTTCTTTAATCCGGCACCAGTGATGAAATTAGTTGAGGTTGTTAAGGGGTTAACAACACCAACCGAAGTCGTGGACAAAATTGTTGCGATTTCTGAATCTATCGGCAAAATTCCAGTAGTTGTAGAAGACTCAGCTGGCTTTGTAGTCAATCGGATTTTAGTTCCGATGATCAATGAAGCAATCGGCATTTATGCTGAAGGTGTCGCAGATGCTGCGGACATTGATACAGCGATGAAGCTGGGAGCCAATCATCCAATGGGACCACTAGCTTTAGGGGATTTAGTGGGACTGGATGTCTGCCTGGCGATTATGGAAGTGCTAACCAGCGAAACCGGCGATCCTAAATACCGGCCGCATCCATTGTTGCGGAAAATGGTGCGCGCGAATCAATTAGGCCGTAAAACCGGCAAGGGCTTTTTCGAGTATTAATATAAGGGGTTTCGAAATGTAAAAAGGTTCTGCATAAAAAAGTAACAATGCTTGAGTTGAGTTGAATCAATGGCGGGTGGTTCCCTCATGGATTCAACTCATTTTTTTGGATTAAATTTTGAAAGACAGAGGTGAAGATATGACGACAATTGCAATTCCCGGTGGCGGCAATTCCGAAATTTTGCAGGTTGTTAAAGCTGCCAAAGATTTATACGGCGAGACAGTGCAATTTGTAATTTTTGATGAAGGAGAAAATCTCGACCCGAGCGCACCGTGGGACTATCATCAAACGAGTAAAGCTAATAGAATTCCAGAAGCCGTTAAATTTGTAGCGGCGGGCCATGGGGACATCTTAATGAAGGGAATCGTCTCCACCCATGATATTTTAAAGGAAGTTTTGCAAAAAGAATACAATCTACGGGACCAAAAACTGCTTTCCCATGTGGCAATCATGCATTTGGAACAGTTGGACCGGCCGATTTTAATGACTGACTCGGGAATGAATATTGAACCCGATGCAGAGCAGCTGAAAATGATTGTCAAAAATGCTGTCAAAGTGGCCCACCAAATTGGTATTTCTCATCCGAAAGTTGCTTTGTTAAGTTCGGCGGAAACTTATAATCCGAAAATGCCATCTTCAGTCTTAGCAACTGAAGTGACCCAATCTTTAGTGTTGGAGGATGCTACAATTTATGGCCCTTTATCATTAGACTTAGCGCTTTCGCAAGAAGCTGTGGCCCACAAACGTTTTAGCGGACCGATTGCTGGGGATGCTGATATTTTGGTGGTACCGAATATTGATGCCGGTAATGTTTTCTATAAGTCTTTGCTGTTGTTTACCAACGCAACGATGGGCGGCACCATCGTCGGTACCAAAGTACCGATTGTCGTAACCTCCCGCAGTGACTCAACTACCAGTAAATTAGCCGCTTTGGATTTAGCCTTAAAACAATTAGGAGGGTAAAATGAAAACAATCGTACTGGTGATTAATCCTGGTTCCACCTCAACAAAGGTGGCCCTCTTTGCAGAGGGCCAGCACCTCGCTGAAGAAAGCATCAGCCATTCAAAAAAAGAATTGGCACAATATAAGGGTGTGATTCAACAGAGGAGTTTTCGGGAGGCAGAAATTCAACGCTTTTTAGACCAACAGACCATCGACCAACAAGATATTGCCGCCGTTGTGGGCCGGGGCGGCTTAGTAGATCCGGTGCCTGGCGGAACTTTCTTAGTGGATGAAAAAATGCTTGCCGATATTTTGTCAGAAAAAAATGGCAGTCACGCTTCAAACTTGGGGGCGATTTTAGCCAATGATTTTGCTGAGAAATTTGGTGTGAAGGCTTATATTGTGGATCCAGTGGTGGTGGATGAGTTTACTCCAGTCGCCCGCATTTCAGGTTTGAAGGGGATTGAGCGGCGGTCGGTCGGGCATCCGCTGAATCAAAAAGCTGTGGCTAGAAAAATTTTAGCGGAAATTGGCAAAAGCTATAAGACTAGCTCAGTGGTGGTGGCGCATCTCGGTGGAGGCATCAGCGTCGGCGCCCATCAAAATGGCCGCATTATTGATTTGAGCAACGGCCTAGACGGTGAAGGTCCATACACGCCAGAAAGAACCGGCGCTCTGCCGGTAACTCCCTTCGTTGCCAAAGTTTTGCAGGAGGGATTAACTTTACCTGAAGTCAAAAAAACAATTGCCGGCAATGGCGGGTTAAGCTCCTATCTTGATGAGATTGATATTCGGGTGATTGAAAAACGGATTCAAGCTGGCGATGAAGAAGCCCAATATTATATTGACGGCATGTGCTATCAAATTCAAAAGGAAATTGGTGCGATGGCAGCCGTGCTCCACGGGAAAGTTGACCGCATAATTTTAACGGGTGGCGTCAGCTATTCAAAAAATATTGTTGCAAAAATTACCGAGGGCGTCGCGTGGATTGCCCCAGTCGCAGTCGCACCAGGCGAAATGGAAATGGAAGCCTTATATGCCGGTGCTCAGCGGGTCTTGGATGGCAGCGAGGCTGCGCAGGTGTATTGAAGATTTGCTAATCAAAATCACCCTTTGACAAGGTGATTCAGAGTGTAGAGAAAGTTGAACATTTGTTTTAAGATAGCGTCTAAAAAAACTCTTTTGCAGCAAAGCTTCACCGCTGCAAAAGAGTTTTTGATTTTTTTTTATTTACTTAAATAGCTAAAATCGGTTAATTGTTCATAGGTATATTCTTCGTCAATCTGGCCTTTATCTTTGGTCCAAGTGATGATTTTTTCAAATTGGTCCTGTGGTACTGCTTGGGCATAAGGGTAGTCTTCCTCTTGGCTGTCCAAGTATTGGCTCATGGCGTCAGGAAATTGATAGTTGGCCAAAATGTCTGCGTACTCTGAAGCGGCGTGCTCATTCATATAATCAATTGCTTGATTGTATGCAGTGTAAAAGGCTTTAATATCCTGTGGACGATCATCTAAAACAGCGTCCATAAACTGAATCGTGCCGCCTTTGATGCCTTGTTCTTTGGAGCTGCCTAAGACGATGGCTCCTTGAGCAGCTAACATGCTGGCCTGCGGTTCCGTATAAACGGCACCGTCGACTTGGTTATTTAAAAGGGCCTCCGAACGGGCAGAAAAAGAAGGGATGTCAACAATTTCATAGGTGAAATCATTTTCCGCTGCAAATTCGTCCATGATGTATTCTAAAATAAAATTTGGTACTAAAGTAACAGTTTTATCCGCTAGGCCACTCATTTCCGTGATACCAGAGTCCGGTGAAGCCAAGACTTTAAAATCTTCTAAAATGTTTGAGGTAATTGTTAAGTCGGTGCCATTCTTTTTAAAGGTAGCTTCTGTCATGACATCGCTGATGGTGCCATCAATTTCCTGGGCTTGAATGGCAACGTTGCGGTCATTTGGCGAGGAGAAAGATTTGATTTCGACATCTAGACCTAGGTCAGAAAAGTAGCCTTCTTCCTTGGCCAAAATAATTGGAATTGCTGATTCGGATGGCAGAATGCCGACATTCAAAGTTTGGTCGGTGACCGCTGCTTCACTGGCAACGGTAGTGCTGTCAGTTGTGTCGGTGCTATCTGCAGTATCGGAACCACAGGCGCTTAACACACCGATTCCCAATAACATAATCCCCAAAGTACCCCAAATTTTTTTCATTTTTCTTGATTCATTCCTTTCCTTTGTCTAAGTTGTTTTTTTTAAAATTATTTTGTAATCAGTCGGCTGGAGCGGCCATTAATTCTTTAAAGGTTGCTAGCGACATCGCTGCCGGAATAACATCCCGCTGCAACTCTAATGGATTGGTCGCCGCTGTGTTGTAGCCAGGCTTGGTAGTAAAGGCTAATTTAAAAGCCATCTCTTCTAAAGAAGTAACGGTTTGTTGATCATATAGGCCAAAGGGATAGGCGAAAACATCTTTATGCTGAATAATCTCAGCTTGATTGGCCAAAGCAACATCCGCTTTAAAATCTGCTGGTGTTTTCCACATTGATTTGGCCGCTGTCGTTCCTCGACGCTGATGGAAATGGGCCGTGTGATTGGCGTATTCAAAGACTTCTGCCATCGCTGTTAAGTCTTCGGGACTCAAAACTTTTGAAACATCCGCTTGATAAGCGGCGGGCTTTGGAAAAAGCCAGCCAGTGGCTACAAAGACGCTAGCCTTGACTCCGGCGGCTTTTAAAACGGGATAAGCGTATTCCTTTAAAGATTGGAAGCAATCGTCAAAGGTTAACAGGACCGACTTTTCCGGTAGCGGAGTTTGTTGTTGATAAAAAGCTTTCAGCTCAGTAAGAGTTAAAAGATGATAGTTTTTTTCCACGAGATAGTTTATTCGTTCTTCAAAAAGCGGTAAACTATCAAAAAGAGGCAACGGCAGCGCATCTTGGTAGCCATCGTGGACAATGATGGGGCGCTGCTGGCCGTTCAGTTCATTTTGCGGCCGAATTTCGTGGAAGACTAGAGTTCTAAACACGCATTTCACCTGACTTTCTTAGATTCATTTCGGATAACAGTATAGCATAGAATCAAGCTGATTTTTGTAGTTTTATTCACGAGGAGTTTAAAAATGGTAATTGAGTTTAACAAGGTTTCCTTTCAATATGGCGAAAAAAAAATTCTAGAAGAGCTGTCTTTTAGTTTTGAAGCAGGACGGAGCTATGTCCTACTGGGGCGTTCAGGTATTGGCAAAAGTACATTACTGTCTTTGCTGAAGGGCTTTGAAAAGCCGGTAGCCGGCGAAATTATTTATCAGGGAACGACGCCTGAAGCGGTGGAGATTGTCTTTCAAGATTTATTTTTATTTCCTTGGCAGACAGTTTTTCAAGGGGTCGAGCTGCCGTTGAAAATTCAGCGGCTGGCCAAGGATAAAAGACGTGAAAAGGTGAACATCCTGCTGGCAGAATTAGGCTTAACTGAGTTCAAGGAGCAATATCCGGCGGCTTTAAGCGGCGGTCAAAAGCAAAGAGTTGCGATGGCTCGTGGGTTGGTGACTAATCCCGATTACCTGCTTTTAGATGAACCGACTTCTTCTTTAGATCAGGAGACGAAGGAAATGGCTCAAGAGTTAATTTTGCGGGAGCAGCAAAAACGTACAAATACGCTGATTACGGTGACTCATGATATTGAAGAGGCAGCCTATCTGGGGGAAATCATTTTAATTATGGCGGCTGGCCAGCTACAGGTTGTTGAAAATCCAGTCTTTCAACTGGAAAATCGGCGAGAAGATTTAGCTTTTTACGAATTCTGTATTTACTTAAGAGCTTTGTTGAAGGGGGCCGCCCATGAATAAATCAAAAATAAGCGTCTTGGTGTTTGGCGTATTATCGACGCTGATTTTATGGCAGCTTTTATGCCTGCTGACCAATAATCAGTCGCTGCCGAGTCCCCTGATCACCATTGTGAAAGCTTGGGAAATAAAGGGCCCACTCCTACTTCATGCCGGCGCCAGTCTCTTACGAATTCTTGCCGCTTTAACAATAGCGGTTGCCATTGGACTACCCTTTGGAATTTTTATGGGACGCAGTGAACTGGTGGATCGTTTTTTAGGCCCGCTGATTTATTTTCTTTATCCATTACCAAAAGTTGCTTTTTTGCCAGTCTTTATGATTTTCTTTGGTCTGGGAAATCTATCGAAAATTTTGCTGATTTTTGCGATTGTCTCCATTCAAGTGATTGTTTCTGTGCGGGACAGCGTCAAAAATATTCCCGCAGGCTACAATCAAGTGATGGACAACTACAACAGCAGCCAATGGCAAAAAATCCGTCTGCTGATTTTACCAGCGCTGCTGCCTAATTTATTAGCAAGCTTGCGGGTCAGTGTGGGGATTTCTTTAGCTTCACTGTTTTTTGCGGAAAATTATAATACTCGTTATGGTTTGGGCTATCTGATTTTGAGCGCCTGGACTAAAATGGATTATCCGGAAATGTTTGCCGGTATTTTAACCATCGGCCTGCTGGGCTTTTTGATTTTCAGCGGCTTAGACGTCATCGAGCGGCGCACTTGCCGTTATCGCTGAGGAAAAAACGAATAATAATTTTGACTTTAGTAATACTAAAAAAGTTGAAGCAAGCAAGGATCACTTGATTTAAAATAATAGAGGACAAGGAGCCAGTATGAAACAATATATCGCCTTTTTAAGAGGCATCAACGTCAGTGGGAAAAATAAAATTAGTATGCCGATTTTGCGGGAGGTTTTTGCGGCTGCCGGCTTTACGAAGGTTAAAACTTATATCAATAGCGGGAATATTTTGTTCAGCGCTCCACAACAAGAGCCAGCTGCTTTAGTTGAGCTGTGCCAGCAAATTATTTTGGCAGAATTTGACTTGGCGATTCCCGTCGCCATTATTTCTGTGGAGGAGTTGCAGGAAGTGGTCGCTCATGCGCCGGAATGGTGGACGACAGATAAAGAAATCGTGACCTATGCCATTTTTCTGCTACCGCCATTGACTGTGGCGGAGGTAGTGGAGGCCGTTGGTGAAATAGACCCGCAGTATGAACAGCTTTCTGTTTATCAGAATGTTATCTTTTGGTCAACTCCGCTGAAGACTTTCAATAAATCCCGTTGGTCGAAAATTGCCAGTTCAACCGTGAATCGACGGGTGACCATTCGAAATTCCCGCACCGTTTTAAAGATGCTGGAGTTGGCGGAATAGCTGCGGGCAAATAGTTTAAAATTTGCGTAGGAGAATAGCAGGAACTTTGAAATTTATGGTGGTTATTCTCAAGTGAAATCTTAAAAAATCCAGCTGACCAGTTAGCTTATCAAATGCACTTTCAAGCAATCTATGCTACGTTGAAAAGTAACAGGAACGTTAAATTGAGAAATTTTGAGGTGTAGTAAGATGCAGACAGTTGTATGGTTTCGCCGTGATTTAAGAATTCAAGATAATAAAGCTTTATACCACGCCTGCCGTGATTTGGGTCAAGACGAGCTGATTCTACTGTTTCAGGCTAATCCTGAGCAGTTTATTGAAGATAGTCCCAATCACCAGGCTTTTTTTGCCAGTGTTGGTTATTTTAAAGAAAAAATTGACGAGCAGGCTCAGCTGCAAGTGATGGTAGGCGAGCCTGTGGAGCTGTTTAAAAAATTAAAGAAGCAACTGCCCGACTGGCAACGGATTTATTATAATGAGGATACTAGCGGCTTTGGAGCTGAGCGGGATCAGGCTGCCGAGGAATTTTTCAAGGAAAATGAGATTACTAGCCACGCCTATCAAGATGCTTATCTTCACGGCGCTGATGAAATCAAAAATCAGCAGGTGGAGCATTATAAAGTATTCACCCCGTACCATAAAAAATGGGCCGAGCAGACGAAGGAGACGCCGCTGAAGGTGGATTTTCAGCCGCAAGCCGTTCAGCAAAAGGTTTTATTTCCCGAGGATGAAGAGCAGTTTAAAAAATTGCTTGAAAAACTGCCGGAAAACCAGCGACCTTTAGGGGAAGCTGCCGCCAAAAAGCGCTTGGAAAAATTTATTAAAAATTCAGTCAAAGATTATCAGAAATCTCGAGATATTCCGAGCCTAGATCAGACAAGCCATTTGTCACGGTTTTTGCGCACTGGCGAAATTTCGATTCGGACTGTTTGGCAGCTAGTGGAGGCGGCCGCTTCTTCTGAAGGCCGCAAAGTTTTCCAACAGGAGCTTTGCTGGCGGGATTTTTATAATATGATTTACAGCTTTGCCCCTAAGCAGAAAAATCAGCCGCTACAGGACCAGTTTCAGCATATTAAATGGGAGAACGATGCCGCTTTGTTTGACTGCTGGAAGCAGGGGCAGACCGGCTTTCCGATTGTCGATGCCGCGATGCGCCAATTGCAGAAAACCGGCTGGATGCACAACCGTCTGCGAATGATTGTGGCTTCTTTTTTGACGAAGGATTTGTTAATTGACTGGCGCTGGGGCGAGCAGTATTTTCAGAAAATGCTGATTGATTACGACCCCGCCAGCAATATTGGCGGCTGGCAGTGGGCCGCCTCCACCGGAACAGATGCGGTGCCGTATTTCCGAATTTTTAATCCCACGACTCAATCAGAACGTTTTGATCAAAAGGGTGATTTTATCCGGGAATATGTCACAGAGCTGGCCAATGTGCCGAATAAATTTATTCATCAGCCGGAATCCTTAAGTAAAGAAGAGCAGGAGGAGTACGGAGTAATTTTAGGAGAGGATTACCCCAAGCCCGTCGTTGACCACAAAGAGCGGCGTAAACAAGCGATATCCAAGTATGAAGCCAGTAAAGAATTTGCCAGAGAGACCAGCGAAGGAAAGCAAAAAGATGACTAAAGCTTTATTGAAAAATTTCCAGCAATCTTGGAGCCAAAATAAATACTGGGTCATGTCCCGCAGTCAGCAGGCTTATAATGAAATTCGTTTATTAGCCAAAAATAATGAATGGTGTCTGGCTAAAGATGCCCGCTACAACAAAATTCTTGCGCAATTAGAGGATAAAGAGCCGACTGTCAAGACTTTGACAGTCGCTTATCAGCATATTTGGGGCTATTTCAAAAAATCAGCCAATCCAGCAGAGCGGAAAACTTATCAGCAATTGATGACGCTATTGGCAAGTGCCCCCGCTGACGACCAATTGCCAAGCTTTTTAAAAAGCTTGGCTGAGAAGTATCATGTCGAATATTTGTTGGAGATGCGGTGGCCGGGGGAGTGAAAAATTCTTGGTTGGTTGCCATTCTTTTCCAGCTTTTCTGGTTTAATAGTTTCAGATGACTAAGCTAAATTCCCTTCGGCAAACTAATCTTCACCGTGGTCCCCACATTTACTTCGGAAAAGTATTCAATAGCGTCTTCTAGGCCGTAATATAATTTTATCCGCTGTTGGACATTACGCATGCCGTAGTGTTTGCTCCTGAAGGTGAAGATATGTTTTAGCTGTTCGTCGGTCATGCCGGCACCATTATCACTGATTTCAAAAATTAACTGCTGCTCGGTCTCATAACCGAGGATGCTGAGTTTGCCCCTTCTTTGGTCTGCGATGTGGTCGATCCCATGGAAAATAGCATTTTCAACAAAGGGTTGAATCAAAAGTGTAATAATTTGATAGTCCATCAAAGAATCAGCGACCTCTGTAACTAAGTCAAAGGAATAATTGTGCATTTTTAGCTGGATTTTAGCGTAGATGATGGTCAGTTCTAATTCCTTTGCGACAGTCAGTTTGCTTTCGCCATTGTTTAAACTAAGGCGGTAAAAATTGGATAGCAGTTGAGCCATCTCACTGATTTCCAAGTTATCAGAAACGATTGCTTTATTGTTAATCAATGACAATGAGTTATAGAAAAAATGCGGATTGATTTGAGCTTGCAGAGCTCGCAATTCGTGTTTTTGTTGTTGAATTTCACCTTTGTAGACATCGTCAATCAGCTGATTGATTTTTACAATCATATCTGAAAAACTTTCGTATAGTCGGCCAATTTCATCTTTGGATTCATAGCTAAACTGTGATTCCAAAGTTTTTTCAGGAGCGTTTTCCATATCTTGGGCTAAATTTTTAATTGGCGAGACGATAGTTCGCGAAAGAGCGAAGATGGACAAGGTCAGCATGATGACGGCTAAAATAAAAATCAAAATGGCAATAACAGCCTGTAGGAAAACTCCATAGTAGACAGAATAATTTGGTCGCGAAAAAGCAATTTCCCACTGATTAGTTAATTCAGTCATACTGGTTGAATAAGAATTATTGAAAAATTGGATGATTTTCGCAAAAAAATTCAACTGTTGATTTTCTGTTTCATTTGAAAAGGTAAAGAGCGATTGATGAGTCGCATCCGAGATAGATAGCTGATAAGGCTCTAAAGAAATCGTGTCAAAGCCTGCAAATAGGATAGGCAAGGACACTTCAAAGACGATAATATTAATATCTGTTTTTTTAGCAGAATAAATTTGAGTGTATAAATATAGTTTCTGTGTCTCAGGGTCAAAATAGTAATCATTTTCAGTGGTATTATTCAATGTAAAGTGTTGGGTAATATCATTTGCCACAATTTTTTTTACATATGTACTGTGATCATAAAGATTTATAGTGGTGTACAAGGTAACTGCCTCAATGGCGGATTGTTGGGAGGCGACTCCACGGAAAAGTGGCACAATGGTATTGGTATATAAATCGTATTGGGCAAAGTTACTAGGGTTTTCGATAGCTAAGGCTGTTGTTAAAAGTTCATTATTTGCTAAATAGGAGATGCCCTCTTCCAGTGTTGTCAATCGTAACTGTAGCTGTTGCTCTACAGAGTTCAAATTATCTTGCGTATTGGACTGTTCAGTTGTAGACATTAATTGATAGATATTGCCCACACTGAAAAAAACCAGCAGCAAAAGAGGAAAAATGCCGGATATTAAAGAGATAGCCATTATTTTTTTTTGAAAAGCAAGGTTGCGAAAGGCTGTTTTAAAGCGGTTTATCATAACTGTCTTCCTTTGTTTGTGCTAGTTTTCGATAACGCTCTGGAGTTGTTCCATTCTTCTTTTGAAATTGCTTGATGAAATAGGAATAGCTGTTAAAGCCGACTTTTTTGCTGATATCATTGACTCGAAAATGGGTATCTTGCAGTAATTCTTCGGCTTTTTTCATCCGCACATTATTTAAGTATTTGATGATTCCAATAGTTTCTTCCCGCTTAAATAAATCGCTCAAATATTTTGGAGAAAGATGGACATTTTTTGCTAAAATCTCCAAATTTAGTTCTTCAGGATAATGGTTTAAAATATAGGTCTTAGTTTCAGCCACATAATTATTGGTGGTGGAGCTTAGCGCATCACTTTGTTCGTTTAACTGAGTCAGTAATCTGTCATAGATATCAAGAATTTCATGATAGCGCTCAGACTCTAAAATTTGTTTGATTGGTTGGCGGGCTGCTATAGAGTCACTCTTGCTGACCTCAATAATCATCCGATAAAGATTGGCAAAGAAAAATTTTACAATACTTGGTGTCTCACTCGCAGATTCTTGATAGCGGGTCAGATACTCAGTCAAAAAGTTAGCAAAGCGGGGATAGTCCCGGTGCTGTAAAGCCTGCTTCAATTTTTTCATGACCAGCTCCTCTTGCTCAGGACTGGCTGTGGGTAGCTCTTTAGTGTCAGCGGCACGGCTTTCCTTTTGGTAGAAATTGAGATTGATTTGATTAGTTAACTGTTGATAAACCCTATAAAAATCATTGCTAGCGACAATTTCTTCTGAAAGTTCAGTCTCATAGTCTTCTGTTAACTGGGGCTGTAACTCTTCTAGTAGTTGTTGTTTTTGTCTTAAAGCCTCAAACTTGCTAGGGCCATTTAGTAGGTAAATGAAACGGGTCAAACTAGTTTGCAAAAATAATTTTTGCAGGCCATCACCATTAGTAACATGGCGGGCAAATCTGGCGGACTCACGCGGATTAACGTCCAAAGCTAGTAAAAACTTAGTCCCCTCTAAAATAGGTAGTATGATTTCTTTTTCAGATATCGCTAGTTGATCGATAGAGTGACCTTGAATCAGTTTCATCAAAGAATCCTGTAGAACAATGTGCTCTTTCATTTTGGCATTATTTTTCTGTTCTTTGCTTAAGGCAATCATTTTAGCCAGCTGCTGATAAAATTCCTCTGGATTGATAGGTTTCAATAAGTAGTTGACTACTTGCAAATCAAGAGCCTTTTTTACATATTGGAAGTCATCATAGCCACTAATAAAGAGAATTGGCACCAGATTTGCTTGCTGCCGCAAGGTTTCTGCTAGTTCAATGCCGTCAATAAAAGGCATTTTGACGTCAGTGATAATCAAATCAATGTTATTTTCAGCAAAAACATTCAAGGCTTCTTTACCATTTGCAGCATTATAAATCTGCCAGTCGTTTGATTGTTTTTGCAAGAGAAAGCTAAGTAATTCTCTTTGATCCAAATGATCATCCACTATTAGTACCCGCATAATCTTGCCACTCCTTTATCAGAAAAAAATTCCGTCTTTCCTTAAAAATAGTATAGACTGAATATGCAGGTGAAACAATCAAGACTAGTAATAATATCTGAAAGCGGTTTAATTAGCGGAAAATATTACATAAATCTGGAAAATCATCAGTTTTAATGGCGTAAGCGATTTCTTATACTTAGTGTATCAACTATCAGGGGGCAAGAAAATGAAAAAACGCAATGGTTTTTATTCATTACTAGCAGCATCCGTTGTCTTATTGGGAGCCTGCAGCGGCGGCACAGAAGCGGAAGAAGGTAATGTCACGGAAGACGGTAAAATTATTATGACTGTCGGACAGCAAACGCAACCAAATTCTAAATTGCCAGAAGGCGATAGCTATGGTGACAATGCCTATCGTCGAGCAATTGAAGAGGAATATGATGTCAAAATTGAGAGTGCTTTCGAGGCGGCTGTCGGGGATGATTATGATCGGCAAGTTTCCTTAGCGATTGCTTCTGGTGATTTACCCGATGTAATGACCGTTTCTTTAGATGAATTTGAGGAATTGGCTGCCAATGATTTAATTGCTGATTTAACCGATGTCTATGAGGAATATGCCAGTGATTATTTAAAAGATATTTACAGTTCCTATGATGACGCTCAATTAGAAGCAGCAACAATTGATGATCGCTTGATGGGGCTACCTGGGACAGCAACCGATTTTGGCCCAAATTTAGTCTGGATTAGACAAGATTGGCTGGATCAATTAAATATTCAGTTGGATCAAGATGGCAATCATGCCATTAGTTTAGACGAATTAAAAACTACAGCGCAAGCTTTTATCGATGCCGATATCAGCGGTACAGGCAAAACGGTTGGTTTAGCTTTAAATAGTAATTTAACCGCCGATAGCCATGGCAGCTCTGGCTATACAGCCAATGCCATTTTAAATGCTTTTCAAGCTTATCCCAAGACCTATTTGGAAACGGCAGATGGTCAATTGGAATACGGTTCTAATACACCTGAAATGGAAGAAGGCTTAGCTTATATGAAGGAGCTTTTTGATGATGGTATTTTAGATCCGCAATTTGGTACCCGTAGCGGGGACGATATTACAGCGATGCTAGTCAATGGTGAGCTAGGAATTTTACCGGGCCCTTGGCATTTATCCGATTGGGGGCTAGTCCAAGTTAAAACGGCTGATTCAACAGCAGAATTTACACCATTTGCCGTTGAAGATAGTGAAGGACAGGTCAATGCTGTCGATAAAGTAGGAGTTGGTAATTTTGTGGTTGTTCGCAAAGACTTTAGCAATCCAGAAGCTGTCGTGCAAATGATGAACTTACTGTTTGATGAAATTGCCAATTCATCTGATTTAGAAACAGAATACCCAGAGATTTATGATTATTATCAAAAAGCGGTCGATGGTTCGGTACGTCCATTGAACATTGAAATGTACAGTAATCTTAGTGAGATTGCTGATGCGGTTGAAGCGACAGAAGCGGCCGAAGGAAAACTGAACATTGATGATATCAGTAACTTTAATGTAAAAAACAATGCTTTGAAGATTAAAAACTATCTCGATGATCCAGAAAATGCTGACCCAACGGACTGGGCAGTTTATGAGTCTCGCAGTATGGCAATTGGCCAAGTGATGAATGGCGTTCGTCAAGAAAATATTTTAAATGAGGTCTATCCCGCTGTAATTTTCCAAACGATTAGAGCCAACGAACGAAATGGTGCCCAAATCGCCAAGCTTGAAGAAGAAACCTTTATCAAATATGTTACCGGTGAAGAACCATTGAGCAATTTTTCTAGTTATGTCAGCACTTGGGAAAGCCAAGGCGGTACCGAAATTCTCAATGAGATGAGTGATATTTTAGCTGAAGAGAAATAACTACATTGTGCTGTACGCAAAAGGTGATAAGAAAATCGGGAGTTCACTGTTTACTCCCGATTTTTTTGAAACATTTTGGCATTAAAGGATGGTTTCTTTTAAGCAAAGGAGGACCTTATGGAAAAAAAACAAGTAACTAAAAATTGGTTTTTTAGAAATAAAATGCAGCCAAGAAGCAATAGCTACCTCGGCAATACTAAAAGGAAAAATTGGTTTGCGAAAGATCAGCGACTTTTGTTAGCCATGATTGTTCCCGGAATGGCCTTTCTTTTGATTTTTACTTACGGACCAATGTTTGGTCTAATTATGGCCTTTCAAGATTTTGTCCCTGCCAAAGGTTTTTTAGGTTCTGACTTTGTCGGATTAAGCAATTTCAGTTATTTGCTGAACCTGCCAGATATTTGGAAAGTGACTTATAATACTGTCTTTATTGCTGTAGGTAAAATTATCTTAAATACAATAATTCCCATTGTCTTTGCCATTTTACTCAATGAAATCCGTGTGAAGTGGATGAAGCGTTCTATGCAGACAGTCGTTTATCTGCCTTATTTTCTTTCATGGGTCATTTTAGCTTCAGTAGTTGTCAACTTATTCAGTTTAGATGGGACGGTCAATCAGCTTTTAGGGGCAATTGGTATGGACCCAATTAACTTTTTAGGCAGTAACACTGCCTTCCCTCAATTGCTTATTTGGACGGATGTCTGGAAAAGCTTCGGTTATAATTCGATTATTTTCTTAGCTGCCATCACTTCGATTGACCCAGGCTTATACGAAGCCGCTACAATGGATGGTGCAAGCTGGTGGCAAAAGGTTTGGCATGTAACAATACCTGGCATGCTGCCTTTTATTATTTTGATGACAATTTTAGCATTGCCGGGCATTTTAAGTGCCGGCTTCGACCAAGTTTACAATTTGTATTCTCCGCCTGTATACGCTAGTGGGGATGTCTTGGATACTTATATTTACAGGATTGGTTTATTGGGTCGGGATTATAGTTTAGGAGCTGCCGTTGG
This sequence comes from Enterococcus sp. LJL90, assembly GCF_056924355.1. Taxonomy (NCBI): domain Bacteria; kingdom Bacillati; phylum Bacillota; class Bacilli; order Lactobacillales; family Enterococcaceae; genus Enterococcus; species Enterococcus sp. LJL90. The sequence goes on from NZ_JBXPBQ010000001.1 coordinate 266,652, forward strand.
CCTGATTCGCTCGGTTGTCGGCCTAGTGCTAATCCTTTCTTCCAATAAATTGGCTGAAAAGACCACTGATCGTGTGATGTTTTAGAATATCTGAGAAGAACTTCTTGATACCGTTTCAGTTTTTCCTAGAAATCAAAGCTGTCTGATTTTAACGAAACGGTATATGAGTGAGCATAAATTTATTAAAAAAATATCTTAAAACGAAGAAGGAGTAGATCAATATGAAGGAGAAATTTGGTTTGCGCCAGGGGATTATCTACGGCATTGTTATTTTACTAACGCTATCTTGTTTAATTCCTTTAATGAATGTTGTCTCTTTGTCCCTTAGTAGTTCTCAAGCGGTTGCTGCTAATAAAGTTAGTTTACTGCCAGTCGAGTTTACTTGGGCTGCTTATGAGCGGATTATGAATGACAGTCAGTTTTGGCGGTCATTTGGGACTTCGGTTTTACGGGTTGCTGCCGCTTTAGTATTAAATCTTTTTTTGATAGTGACCTTGGCCTATCCTTTATCAAAATCACAGAAAGTTTTCTACTCGCGGAAATTTTTTATGGGCTTTATTATTTTTGCCATGCTCTTCAATGGTGGGATGATTCCTACTTACTTGATAGTCAAAAATTTAGGCCTAATTAATAGCTTTTGGGCATTAGTCTTACCGGGGGCTGTGCCAATCGGCAGTATGATTTTAGTAATGAACTTTTTCCGAGGAGTTCCGAAGGCCTTGGAGGAATCGGCTCAGCTAGAGGGGGCTAGCCAATGGGATATCCTGACAAAAATTTATATCCCCATCTCATTACCATCTTTGGCAACTGTTTCTTTATTTAGTATTGTCGGTAGCTGGAATGATTTTCTCGGTGGCTTGATTTATATGACCAAAATTGAAAATTATCCTCTGATGACTTATATTCAATCACTGACCGTCAACATTGCCGAAACATTGCAAAATGCCTCTGGAATGACCACAGAACAGCTACAAAGTTTACTGGCGGTTTCCAATCAAAATTTAAATGCTGCAAAAATTGTCGTGGCAATTGTGCCATTGTTAGTTATTTATCCATTCTTGCAAAAATATTTTGTCCAAGGGATTGTCGTTGGAGCAGTGAAGGAGTGATTAGATGAACCACTTTTTTAGTTTAGATGGTCCCTTATATCGCTGGATGAGCTTGCTTTGGCAGCTATTGATTTTAAACTTTTTATTGATTGTCACTAGTCTGCCGCTATTTACCATTGGCGCTTCTCAAGCTGCTGGATTTTCAGTGGCAATCAAAATAATCAATCGCGAAGCAGTTGCAATTGTCCCGAGTTTTTTTAGGGCTTTCCGGAAAAATTTAAAGCAAGGAACCTTATTTTTTCTTGCCGGCCTTTTTTTTGGCGGAATGCTTTTAGTGAACTGGCGTTACTTTCAAATTGCGCAGGGCTTTTCCATCTGGCTGGTAGTCGGTTGGGTGATTGTCGCCTTTATTTTTGGCAATGTTTTGCAGTATAGCTTTTTTTACATGGCTCGTTACGAAGAGTCAGTTAAGACTATCCTGGTCAATATTGTGAAAATCACAGTCAAATATCCAATGCGCAGCACAGGACTTTTAGCCCTCTGGCTGCTGCCGCTATTTTTGATGATCGCCTCTCCGTATTTTTTTATCTTTGGTTTATACATGGGTCTTGTTTTCGGAACGGCTTTGTTGCTCTTTATCAGGAGTTATTTATTGGTTCGCTTTTTCAAAAAAATTGCTGAGCAAACTAATTTGCAGGAAAAAAAGCTTACTTCCTAAAAAGTCTAAAATGTCGACATCGAGTAGTGATTTAGACTTGTAGTTATCAAGCTAGCAATGGGTAATTAAGACTATTTTTTCTGAATGTGGCCACCGCTGCTAAATTGAAGTTGCATAAGTAAAGGAGATATAATGATGGAAAATATCATTGAGGCACCACTGGATACCGATCAGCTAATCATTTATGAGATAGCTACCAAAGGCTTTACCTCACCAAAGGGACCAGAATCAGGAACATTTGCTTCTTTAGCTGAAAAAATACCTTATTTGAGCGAATTAGGAGTGAATGCTATCTGGTTATCTGGCCATCAATTATGTGATGATCAGCATTTTTATAATATCTGGACTGAGTATGCGTGTATTCGCCCTGATCAGCTCGACCCTTCTTTGGGAACAAAGGCAGAATTTAAAAACTTAGTCGATACCGCCCATCAGCAGGGGTTGAAAATATTTTTAGACGTGATTACTCATGGCGTAATGAAGAATAGTCCTTTGGTTAAGGAACATCCTGAGTGGTTTAAGGGTGAATCATGGGGCATGAAGGATTTTGACTGGTATGGCAATCATCAAGATTTGGATGAATGGTGGCTGAAAACTTGGCTGACCTATGTGACGGATTTTGGGATTGACGGATTTCGATTGGATGTCGCTCATTACCGTAATGATTTGTGGGCAGAGTTAAGAAAACGTAGCTTGAAGGCAGGCAAAAGAATTGTCATCATCGCAGAGAACGGGCCGGCAACCAATGGTGTAGTTGACTTTTTACAGCATGGCGAAAATGTGTCTCATAACTATGGCCTGAATCTATCTTCGCGAATACTAAACGATGCCGGCGGTTATTTTAAAGATCGGCAATCACGGGCAAATGAAGACTATCAAGTAAAAATTTTTTATCAAGATGGTAGAGTTCAAAGTACGACGGATAATTTTTGGTATCAGTCGACACCAGTTCCAGAATTAATTTGGCAAGGAACAGAAACTCGTCAAATCAAACCAGAAACCTATGATGTTGTTTATCGAGAACAGCTTGGGAAAATAAGAATTGAAAATATACTGGCAGAATCTGAAATCAAAAATATTCAAATTAAGGACCGTCAAGGGCAACTGTGGAATAGTAATTTTGATTTGGTAGAGAATATTGAAGTTGACTTTTCTATTACGGTTAAGCAAGAAGGTAGAACATTGTTGCTGGAATTTCCGTTGAGATTGCAGGATTATCAGCGTATGTCGGTGCAATTAAGTTGCCATGATGGCGGCTGGGACGGCTATAAATTGGAAAACCCTTATGCGGCACAAGGTAGCCGTTATCTTTTAGGTTACACGACATTATTAGTACCCGCTATTCCGATTTTTATGTCTGGAGAAGAATTCGCAGCAAGCTACCGGCCATTGCCAAATTTAGCCCCAAGATTATTTGAGAAAAAAGATTTTGGAACTGGTAGCTGGCTTTATGGTAGTTGGCTGGATTGGGAACAGCTAAAGCAACCAGAGAAACAGACAACTTTAGCAGACACCAAAAAAATTATCCAAATCCGTAAGGAGCATAGCGATTTGATTAAGGCACGACGGATGGGAGCAACAGATACGGATTATGGTAAAGTTGCCTATTTGAGTCAAAAAAATCTACCACAGCCTTATTTTTATCAAAATAGAGAACAGACAATAATTGTATGCGCCAACTCTGATGTATCAGAATCAGCTTTTTTAAAACTACAATTAAGCAATATTCTGGCTACAGAAAAAAATTGGCAAGCTTCGGTTCTCTTTGGAGTGCCAGCACAGGCTGAAAATGCTACGGGAACACCATTAGAGTTAGAAAATATTACTTGGGAAATTCTTAAAGATAAAACGGCAGCAGGCGGTCTTCTCGTTTTGAAATTTATTGAATTAGTCTAAAAAAATCTGTAGAAGCAGCCTCGGCTCTAATCCTAAAGTATTAAGTTATAAATGTGCTAGAGCTAGGTAAGAGGATTTTTAAAGATAGTCTATCTTTTAGTACAAGTGAGCTTGCTACACACACTCCCTCAATAAATTGTTTTTTCAAAAAATCAGTCATTGCTGGCTGATTTTTTTGTTTCCCACTGGGTTCTGTCGATGAATAGCCAGTTTTTACTTTTTTAGATTGTTTGCGGCGGCAAAGTATATTACTCTTAAATTAACGTAAGTAACGGAATTAGGAGGAGATTTTTTGACGAAAACACTTTATTTGATGCGCCATGGGGAAACGTTGTTCAATGTACTGAATAAGATTCAAGGGAGCTGTGATTCTCCGCTGACTGAAAAAGGTATCAGCCAAGCTCAAGCGGCGGCTCGTTATTTTTCTCAGCAGGAAATTGTTTTTGATCACGCCTATTGTTCGACGCAGGAGCGGGCTTCTGACACTTTGGAAATTGTCACGGATCAAAGTTATCAACGGTTAAAAGGCATTAAAGAGATGAGCTTTGGCGCCTATGAAGGCGAGCGCCAGCTTTTGCAGCCGATGCCCCATGAAAAATACAGCGATTATTATCAGCAATTTGGCGGCGAAACGATTCAAGAATTACGAACTAGAGTCAGTGAAACACTGACATCTCTGATGGAAATGCCGGATCATCAGTCAGTGTTGGCGGTTTCCCACAGTGGGGCCATCTATAGCTTTTTAAGTTATATTTCCGGCGACTATGCTACCTCAAGAACCACCAGCATTCCTAATGCGGGTATTATTCAATTGACCTTTGCGGACGGGAAATTTACAGTTGTCGAAATAATCGATCCTTCTGAAATTTAGAAGTAGTGGAGATGTTTTTTACTGAGGCAAATCCAGTACAAGATTGCCCAATAGAATAGTAAAAAATAACCACAGAAGCTAGTGTATGGGATCTTTTCGAAGAGAGTTCAGTTTGGGTTAGCCACTCGTTTTTTCAAAAACTATGAGGAGTTCAAAGGATGACAATTCAAAAATTGGAATATTTTGTGATGCTGGCTCAGACGCTAAGTTACAGCGAAGCTGCCGAACGTCTTTTTACCACTCAAGGCAATGTCTCCAAGCAAATTATGGCTTTAGAAAAGGAATTGGAGCTGCCGCTGTTTAAGCGGGAGCACCGACAAGTTGCGTTGACGGCGGCTGGCAAAGAATTATTGCCGGAGGCCGACTTAATTTTGAAAAATTATCGGGCTTTTCTTGATTCAGCCGCCGCTTTTAAAGATGCGGCCGCTAGCAAATTGGCGATTCATGGGATTCCTACGATGACGACCTATCATGCGATGGAAATCATTGGCCAGTTTCATAAGCAGGAGCCTGAGATTCAGCTGCATTTGGCAGAAGCTGAAAGCTATCAGCTGTTTGAACAACTGAAAACAGATCAATGTGATGTGATTGTCGCCCGCAGATTTAAGGCTTTGGAGCCGGATTGGGAGGAAGTCCCTTTGGCTAAGGAACGCTTTGTGGCGGTGCTGCCGAAAAATCATCCGCTGGCTCAGGAAAAGCAGATTTCGTTGAAGGCCTTGCAGGGGGAAGAGTTTTTTCTTTTAGGAAAGAGCACGAATATTTATGAAGCGGTAATGGCGCTTTGTCATAAGGCGGGCTTCACGCCGAAAATCGGTTATTATGGACGGCGGGTAGAAGTTATTTTAAATGTGGTGGCCAATGAAATGGGCATTTCGATTATGATGGAGCGGGCGGCGGCTTCTTTTGACAAAAACTTAGTGGCGGTGGTACCGCTGGATTCAAAAGAGTACAGCGAAGTCGGCTTTATGCGAAAAAAGAATCGTGGTTCCAAAAGCAGCGACTTATTTTGGGAATATTTGCACGAACATCTTCCAAAAAATATTGATTAGCAGCATTTAAATAAAAAAAATAGATTCAAAGCAGATGACGAAAAAAGTTATCTGCTTTTTTTTGAAAAAATTTACTCAGGGTGTTGATTTTTCCTTAGCTAAAGTTGTGTTTATAGTAACTAAGGAAATTTTTTTGGAGGGACTATGATGCGAAAATTACATTTAATGTTCAAAAATGGCGATGGAAGCAAAAAGACACTGATTATTCACCTTTGTCAGCAAAACTTAGCACCGGAATTTGTGAAAACTATTATGGAGGAGTTGATTGCGTTGAAACTATTTGAGCGTAATGGGGTCCAACTCTGCACGGAAATCATCGGGGCAAAGTATGTCGAGAAAAAAGTAACGCCGCTTTTTAACCGACTGCAACTTTTGAAAAGAAGGAGCGGGGTACCTTCTCAGCAGAAGTTGATTGCTGCGGAGTTGGAGGAAATGCCTGTGACAGAAAAAGGCGAGGGAGAATTTACTGCTTCGCTCAATACAGAAATTGGAAAACAAGCAAAATTAACAGCTAAGCCTGATGCAAAAAGCAATCAGCAAAAAGCAAGCATCAAGAAACAAAGCTATTGTTTATTGTTTGCAGATACCGAAAATTCTCCTAAAAATGCCGTACATCCAAGAAAAATATTGCTAAGCTTTTCAAAAAGACTTAGCCGCTTCTTGAGACAATCTAGCAACAAATCCCCTGATTTTCTCAAAAAAGGATTTTCCTGCATAAAGCAGTCACTTCTCAATCTGGATAACTCAAATTGCTACCAGCCCTTAAAACTTGAAAAGCTGCCAGCCTTTTTACATTGCCCTCAATTCACTTTCTCGGCAATGTTTTTCTCAAAAAACTGCGCAATGCTTTTCTAATTTCCGCTAAGGAGTAACTTTTTTTCGCCTAGCAATTCAACTTAGAGAAAGCAACTAGCAACTATTCCAATTTGGAATAGTTTGCCTATGAATCCGAATTGTTCTTCTCTGAATTTCTCCTTAAACTAAAGAAGAAGAAACGAAAGGGAGTATGAGCGATGACAGAACCATATGATTTAAGAAAAGTATTAGCTGAGTTGAAGGAAATGCCTGGTCAGTATCATGAAACAGATGTTGAAATTGATCCCCATGCTGAATTGGCGGGAGTCTATCGTTACATCGGTGCGGGCGGAACCGTGATGCGTCCGACTCAAATCGGTCCGACGATGATGTTTAACAATGTCAAAGGCTTTCCGGGAACGCGGGTGCTGACGGGCATTATGGCCAGCCGTCAACGGGTCGGTCAAATTTTAAAACATGACTACCGCACTTTGGGGCAATTATTAAACCAGGCTGTCAGCAATCCGGTAAAGCCGATTAAAGTGTCGCGGGAGCAGGCACCTGCTCAAGAAGTTGTTCATTTAGCTAGCGATGCGGATTTTGATATTCGTAAGCTGGTGGCCGCTCCTACCAATACAGAATATGACGCAGGACCGTATATCACGATGGGTGTTGTCTACGGCTCCAGTCCTGACAAAAAAATCAGCGATGTCACGATTCATCGGATGGTGTTGGAGGATAAAGATACATTGGGGATTTATATCATGCCCGGCGGTCGGCATATCGGGCATTTTCTTGAAGAATATCAAGCCCTCGATAAACCAATGCCGATTACGATTAGCATCGGCTTGGATCCAGCGATTAGTATTGGCACCACCTTTGAACCGCCGACCACGCCATTAGGCTACAACGAACTGTGGGTAGCAGGTTCCTTGAGAAATGAACCTGTCCAATTAGTTGACGGCATTGCTGTTGATGAAGTTGGTTTGGCGCGGGCGGAATTTATTATCGAAGGGGAAATTTTGCCCCACGAAACAATCCGCGAAGATATTAACACCAACACTGGTTATGCGATGCCGGAGTTTCCCGGTTATAACGGTGAGGCTAATCCGGCGGTCAATGTCATCAAAGTCAAAGCAGTCACCCACCGCAAAGACCGTCCAATTATGCAAACGACCATCGGCCCTAGTGAAGAACATGTTTCGATGGCGGGCATTCCGACTGAAGCCAGTATTTTAAATCTAGTGGACAAAGCCATTCCCGGAAAAGTTGTCAATGTGTACAATCCGTCAGCCGGCGGTGGCAAATTTATGACCATCATGCAGATTCATAAGGAAAATGCCGCTGATGAAGGGATTCAACGGCAGGCAGCCTTGTTAGCTTTTTCAGCTTTTAAAGAGCTGAAAACCATCATTTTAGTGGATGATGATGTTGATATTTTTGATATGAATGATGTTATCTGGACCATCAATACCCGCTTTCAAGCCCACCAAGACATCATGGTCTTGGAAGGGATGCGCAATCATCCGCTGGACCCATCGGAGCGGCCGGAATATTCGCCGGGCATCATCCGTTTTAAAGGCATGTCTTCCAAATTAGTTTTGGATGGCACAGTGCCCTTTGATTTGAAGGGGGAATTTCAGCGGGCTCAATTCAAAGAAGTAACGGATTGGCAAAAATATTTGCAATAGCCATTACAGGTGAAAATAAAAATCATGGAGGAATCGAAAATGAAACGAATCGTCGTCGGTGTCACAGGAGCTTCAGGTACAATTTATGCTATCAATCTATTGCAGCAGCTGCAAAATAATCCTGAAGTCGAGGTCCACACAGTTTTCAGCGACTGGGCCAAAGAAAATTTAAAAATTGAAACCGACTATTCCTTCCATGAAGTGGCGGAATTAGCCGACTTCACCTATAAAAATCGTGACCTTGGAGCAAAAATTGCCAGTGGCTCCTTTTTAGTGGACGGTATGGTGATCTTGCCGGCTAGCATGAAGACAGTCGCCGGTATCGCCTGTGGTTTCAGCGATAATTTAATCGGCCGGGCCGCTGACGTCACCTTAAAGGAACAGCGAAAATTAATTATTGTGCCTAGAGAAACGCCTTTGAGTGTGATTCATTTGGAAAATCTAACGAAGCTGGCAAAACTCGGCGTGCAAATTATTCCGCCGATTCCCGGCTTTTACAATCAGCCGCAAACAATTCAAGATTTAATTGACCATCATACGATGAAGATTTTGGACGCCCTCGGCATTCACAATCAATTAAGTCAACGCTGGGAGGGCTAAAGGATGACAGAGCTAAAAATTTTTTCAGCAGGTGAACTGGGGTTGACCATTTCGGCCGAAGTGGCGATTGTCGGCAAAGATTTAGCAATCAAAATTAGCGGCGGTGACACGCCGCATATCGGGACAGTCACCACCTTAACTAAAACGGCGGCCATCGAGACCCGTTGTTTTCCCAGCCATGATGGTCGCCTGCATAAAGATGATGTCTTAGCGTTGATAGTCGCGAAAAAAATTCAACCGCTATTACCCGGCACCTGTGTGATTACAGCCGGTGTCCATGTCAATCAGATTACATCAGCCCAGATTGCGGCTGCTTCAACATTAACGCAGCAGCTGGCCAAAGAAATTGCCCACTGGATATCAAATTTTGATTTTACAACACCAGAGCCAATCTATTATCAATAGGCTTTAAAAACGAAAAAACGAGTTCTGCTATGATTTTTGCAGAACTCGTTTTTTCTATTTCAAAGGAGGGAAATTTTCGTTAGAATTTCAAACTACTAACTATTTTTTAAGTTTGAAGAGATAAATGGCGGCTCCAATCAACGCCCCACCCAACGCAATTAAACTCCAGCTTGAGACATCACTTAATTGTGGTAAGCCGCTGCTGGTATTTGAAGAACTCGTTCCTGTCGGAGTATTGGAAGTCGAAGTGCTTGAGTTAGTTGAATTCATACTGCTACTTGTCGTTGAGTCCGTCGTTGAGCTTCCGCTAGTTGAAGAATCGCTCGTCGTCGAATCTGTGGTAGAAGTGCTACCCGATGTACCAGAATTTGGCGTCGTGCTGCTCGTCGTTGAATCAGTGGTAGACGAAGAACTATCGGTGGACGAAGTGCTCGTCGTTGAATCGGTAGTAGACGAAGAACTATCGGTAGTCGAAGTGCTCGTCGTTGAATCTGTAGTGGACGAAGAACTGTCGGTAGTCGAATCTGTAGTGGACGAAGAACTGTCGGTAGTCGAATCACTTGTCGTCGAGTCGGTAGTAGACGAAGAACTATCAGTCGTTGAAGTGCTCGTCGTTGAATCGGTAGTAGACGAAGAACTATCAGTCGTTGAAGTGCTCGTAGTCGAATCGGTAGTAGATGAAGAACTATCGGTAGACGAAGTGCTCGTCGTTGAATCGGTAGTAGACGAAGAACTGTCGGTAGACGAAGTACTAGTCGTCGAATCAGTAGTAGATGAAGAGATATCGGTAGACGAAGTGCTCGTCGTCGAATCAGTAGTAGATGAAGAGCTATCGGTAGACGAAGTGCTCGTTGTTGAATCGGTAGTAGACGAAGAACTGTCGGTAGATGAAGTGCTCGTAGTCGAATCGGTAGTTGTACTGCTTGTGCTGGTTGATGAGCTGCTGTCTGTGCTAGAACTGCTGCTAGGTGTAGTCATCATCGTTTTTGGTTGTAGATCCCAGCGATGACTTTCAGCGTTGACGATAACATTTTTAGCCACGATATTACCGTTCAGATTTTGACCAGTGGCAACAGTGGCATTTGGCGCCAGTAAGCTGCCGATAAAATCAGCGTTAATATTAATCGCGTTAGCAGTAGTTCCGAAATTCCATAAGACAACGTTATTGCTGTAATCTGCAACTTCGCCGTTGCTGACATTTTGGCCGTCAATTTGCATATAAATATGGCTGTTAACAGTCGTTGTATCCGTTGCGTTAATCACCACTGTATAACCGGGTGATGAACTGATGCCGGTGAAATAAATCGGTGTCGATGCAGCCAAATCAGCAGCAGTCAAATCGACAGTAATCACGCCATCGGTTGGAGTGGCGTTACTTAGGTCAATGGTGCGATTGTTCATATCTGAAAAGTTTTCCACGACACCATCAGAAGTAGCGGCGGTTGCCAAGGATGCTGAAGTGGTGGCTAAAGTTGCTAAAGTGTCGGCAATATTTAAATAGGAATCATTTGTATCTGTATAGACGTCATCTAGCGTCACATTGCCGAGGTCTAAGCCATTAGCAAACACTTGATTAGCATTATTGGTAACGGTAATGCTACTGCCAAGAACAACTTTTGTATTATTTCCCGACACAAATGAACCACCATTTATGGCAGAAATATTTTCAATATAATATAAATCCAGTTTGCCGCTGTTTGCGATGCCATTCGTTCCAAAATTGGCACTACCAGTTAAATTATCAACGGCCAAATTTCCTTCAGTGTGGGCATTTAAGCTAGCATTTTCGGCAAAGATATGAAACTGCGAGGCAATCCCCAGCAAGTTATCACTGGTATCCGTTAAATCATCGGTCACGGTGCCGGTTTCTGCCGTCGCCGCAAAAACGTGATAAAGAGGTACCAAAACAGCCGCTAAAGCAACCACCAAGATAAAACCTTTTTTTATTTTTTTCATTGATGAAACCTTCCTTCTGTAACTCTTAACCAACAAGTTAAAAAATGACTCAAAGCAGCTAGCCACTTTTCATGGAAAAAGATATTTACGTGTGTTTTTATTTTCATGGGGAACCATAACCGTTTACTAAACAATCTAGCAAATTAAATGCCCTCCTTATAAGGAAAGACTTGAACTTAGTAAACATTATTTGCTCCCTTTGAATTGAATGAAAACAGGTTTTGGCACTTGTTATTTTATTTCATCAGAAAGAGATTATAGGAAGCGTTTTTCATGGAAAAAGACCGATTTTATCGTTGAATAAAAGAAACTTTATTTTAAGAAATAGTTTTTTAAAACGCTCTTTTGAGAATATAAAAATAAAACTAATTTTTATCAAAAATTCAAAATGTTATCAAGAAATGAAAAAAATGCATTTTGCAGAAAGTCAAGAGCGAAAATTATGCGTTTGGGCAATCAAAGAAAGAATATTTTGCTTTTTATTATGTTAAAAAATATGGAATAGTGAGGGAAAAAGATTTAAAATCATGATTTTTCTGTGAAATGCCTTAAACATTTCTTAACGTTTCTATCTGATATAAAATTTTATGTTGGATTTTTTGAAGAATCGCCCCTTTAGGAGTTGGTAATTTCTGCTATTTCGGGTAAGCTGAAATAGACTGAATGAAATTGACGAAAGGGAAGGTGATGGAAATGAAGCTAAGTATTAAAGCTGAGGGATTTTCGTATGATTTGGAATTTAACGGACAGCAAGCACTAGCCGGGGTGACAATTATTTGTGGGACTCTTTTAGCCAGTAAAATGCTAAAAAATCGATACAAAAAGCTGCAGATCAAAGAAAAGCAGCGCAAAGTTATTTAAGTATAGGACAGTTGTATATGTAAAAAAAGCGCCGATATCCAGCAGGATTCGGCGCTTTTTGTGTTCGAATAAATAAAAATTAGCTGCGGGCTGCTACTGGTAGCCGGCGAGTCACTAAGATTCCGACGAAGGCTGCGGCTACAGCTTTGACAATGCCCGGAATAATAAATGGTGTGAAGGCCGCCGCTGCTGCTGCGCCAAAGCTCATGCTGGCAGCAAGTTGCAGCCAGAAAGTGCCAAAGACTAAAGTCAGCAAAGCACCGACTAGATTGGCAATGATTGCCATCGGTAAATTGTTTTCTTTTAATTCACACAACCAGCCGGTGACAAAGGCATTCGCCAAAAAGCCGACTAAAAAGCCACCTGTTGGGCCAAATAAAACAGCAAAGCCTGAGCTGAAGCCGGCAAAAACCGGTAGTCCGATAAGACCTAACAATAAGTAGATGAAGACGGAAATGGTGCCGACTTTTTTGCCTAAAATAGTTGCCACTAAACCAACAGCAAAAGTTTGCATGGTGAAGGGAACTAAACCGGCGGGAATCGTAATTTGGGATAAGACCACGATAACGGCTGCAAAGATGGCAGCTAAAATTAATTCTCGTAAGCTAATAGATTTCATGATTTTCCTTTCGTTAACCTTTATTTTTTTTGGTTAACGAAATTTTAACCCAGTTTTTTTTAAAAGTAAAGCTGGCTACCGAAAAAAACACTAAAAAAACTATACAGCGATTTTACGACTATTTTTCTTTGAAAAAATAAATAGGTCCAAAGGATATTTTTTTAAAATTATTGACAAGAAATAATTTTTAGGTTAGCCTAAAAATATAAAAAGTTAGGCGTGCCTAAAAATTGTAAAGGAGAATAAAAATGATTATCTGTCAAAATGTGTCTGTTGCTTATCAGCAGCAGCTAGCATTAAAAAATATAAATCTGCATTTAGAAGATCATGCCATCACCGGCATTATCGGGCCGAATGGTGCGGGTAAATCGACTTTGATTAAGGCGATTTTAGGAATCATTCCCTTTGCCGGCAATATCACCATTGACGGCAAGCCAATCAAAGAGCAGCGACAGCAGGTGGCCTATGTCGAACAAAAAAGCAATTTGGATTTTACTTTTCCAATCACTGTGGCTGAATTTGTCTCTTTAGGCTTGTATCGGGAAGTGGGGATCTTGCGGCGCTTGACGAAAAAAAATTGGCAGCAGGTGGCCGCGGCTTTGGAACAGGTCGGCTTGGCGGCTTTGGGCAGCCGCCAAATCAGCGAGCTTTCTGGCGGACAGTTCCAACGGATTTTAATTGCCCGCTGTTTGGTGCAGGAAGCCCAATATATTTTTTTAGATGAACCATTTGTCGGGATTGATGCTGTCAGCGAAGAAATTATTTTTGAGATTTTGCGGGAGTTGCAACAGGCCGGAAAAACTATTTTTGTGGTGCACCATGATTTAGCAAAGGTGCAAAACTATTTTGATCAGCTCTTGATTCTCGATAAAGAAGTGATTGCATATGGCGAGACGGCGACAGTTTTTAATAAAAATTATTTAGGTAAAGCCTTTAACGGGCAGCTTTATTTTGGAGGGGATGTTGCATGATTGAAAATTTCATCTATGGGTTAACAGAGTTTCAATTTCTGAGGAATGCCTTGATTACTTCGGTGACGATTGGCATCGTGGCCGGTGCGATTGGTTGTTTTATTATCTTGCGGGGGATGTCTCTAATGGGGGATGCGATTTCCCATGCGGTTTTACCGGGAGTCGCTCTCTCCTATATTTTAGGAATTAATTTTTTCGTCGGCGCAATTTTCTTTGGCATGCTGGCCTCCCTGCTGATTACTTTTATCAAAAGTAATAGCTTAATCAAAGGGGACACAGCCATCGGAATCACCTTCAGCTCCTTTTTAGCTTTAGGGGTGATTCTAATCGGCGTTGCCAACAGCTCGACGGATTTATTCCATATTTTATTTGGCAATGTCTTAGCAGTACAGACTACCGATATGTATTTAACCATAGGCGTGTCGTTATTTGTGCTCGTGATAATTGGTTTGTTTTTCAAAGAACTACTGCTGACCTCCTTTGACCCACTGTTAGCTAAAGCCGTGGGAATGAAAGTTCAGTTTTACCATTATCTGCTGATGATTTTATTGACATTAGTTGCCGTGGCCGCTATGCAAAGCGTCGGCACGATTTTAATCGTCGCCCTCTTGATTACGCCCGCCGCCACAGCTTATCTCTTTACCAATCGCTTGCGGTCGATGATTTTACTATCGGCAAGCCTCGGTGGTTTAGCTTCGCTATTAGGACTTTTTATCGGGTATAGCTTCAATTTAGCGGTGGGCTCGACGATTGTCTTAACCGCAGCCGCATTCTTCGTCGTCGGTTTCTTTTTATCACCGAAGCAAAATTTTTTTACGAGGAGGATTCTGGAAAATGAAAAAAATTAAGCTAGTTTTGGCTGCCTTATTTGGGAGTTTGTTAGTTTTGACAGGTTGTAGCGGGACAGCTGGTCAAGGAGAAAATCAGCAGGGAAATGCTGATTTAGTGGAGGTCGTCGCCACCAATTCGATTATCGCCGATATCGCTAAAAATATCGGCGGGGATAAAATTGATTTATACAGCATTGTCCCAGTCGGGCGTGATCCCCATGAATATGAATTTTTACCGGCGGATGTCCAAAAGACCTCTGAAGCGGACGTGATTTTTTATAACGGCATCAATCTGGAAACTGGCGGCAACGGCTGGTTTACGACTTTGATGGAGAATGCCGGCAAAGTCAAAGATCAAGATTATTTTGCCGTCAGTGATGGTGTCGAGGTGATTTATCTGGAGGGGGCCGAGGAACAGGGGAAAGAAGATCCCCACGCTTGGCTGAATTTAAGCAATGGGATGATTTACGCAGAAAATATTGCAAAGCAGCTTAGCCTTAAAGATCCAGAAAATGCCGATCATTATGAAGCTAATCTAGAAACTTATCTCAGTCAGCTGCGGGAATTAGATGCCTCCGCCAAAGAAAAATTTGCGGCTCTGCCGGATGAGCAAAAGCTTTTGGTGACCAGTGAAGGCTGTATGAAATATTTTTCAGCGGCTTACGGAATTCCGGCAGCCTATATTTGGGAAATAAATACCGAAGAGGAAGGCACTCCTGAGCAAATTCAAAGCTTGATTGAACAGCTGCGGGCCTCTTCAGTTCCGACATTGTTTGTCGAAAGCAGTGTTGACGAGCGGTCGATGCAGACGGTTGCCAAGGACACCGGCATTCCCATCAATGATGCCAAATTATTTACAGATTCAGTAGCTGAGCCCGGTGAAGAAGGTGATAGCTATTACAGTATGATGGCCTGGAATTTTGAACAGATTGCAACAGGCTTGGCCAAATAAGTTCCAATTGCCTTTCGGAAAAATTTCTGCTAAGCTTAGTTTATTAAATTGATGAGGAGACTGACAGATGACTGCATCCATGAAATTACGCTTACCACTTTTGAATCATAACTAAATAAAACATTCAAAAGTCTTGGGAAAAGCTGTTTCAAGGGGGGAGTCTGCCCTCAGTTTCAATGAAAAATCAGTGGTTGTATCAGAAGCGGCCGCCAGACTAATTGGCGCCTTAGTGGGACAGGTTTAAAAAGCTGACTTTAGCCAGCTATTAAACCTGTTGTGCTTCGGCGGTGATTTGCTGAGTGGCGCGCCGATGATAGAACCTTTTTTGTTGCACCAGCTTTCCTGAGAAGAAAGCAGGAAATTATGGAAACCTTAGCAGTTAAATTGAGCAATATCGAACATAGCTACGGCAATCAAGAAATTTTAACAATCCCTGAACTAAGTGCCTATCAACAGGAGCGTATCGGCATTGTTGGGGCCAATGGAGCTGGCAAATCAACTTTATTAAAGATGATTCAAGGCCAGCTTGCCCCAGAAAAAGGTCACGTTCAGCGGGAAATTCAGTTTAATTATTTTGCGCAGATGGAAAATGGGACTGATCAGCTGATGGCAAACAGCGAAGTCGGCGAATTACTAAGCCGCTTTCGAGTGCCCAATGCACCCGCCGCTGTCTTAAGCGGCGGCGAAACGACCAAGTTGAGATTGGCTGAAGTGTTGGGCAATTATCAAATGGGTTTGCTGTTGGATGAGCCAACAACCCATCTGGACCAACAGGGGATTGATAGTTTATTAGCAGAGCTGACCTATTATTATGGCACTTTGATTTTTGTCAGTCATGACCGCTATTTTTTAGATCAGCTGGCAACCAAAATTTGGGAGGTAGCTGAGGGTCAGGTACGGGAATTTGCTGGCAATTTTAGCGCCTATAAGGAGCAAAAAGAGCAGGCTGCCTTAGTGCAGGAGCGGGCAGCAGATCAATACCTACAGGAAAAACAGTGGCTGACGAAAGCAATCGCTAAAAAACAGGAGCAGGCGCAAAAGGCTGGCAAGGTCACGCAAAAACAGCGACAGCAAGCTGTTCGTCCAGACCGCCTGTCTGCTTCCAAGCAAAAGGACACCGTACAAAAACGGCTGCAAAAATCAGCCAAGAGTTTGGAAACCAGATTGACACAATTGACGGAGGTGACCCCCGTCAAAACCAGTAGAGCAATAATTTTTCCCGAAAATAAATTGTTGACGCTCCACAATAAATTTCCGATTCGTGGTGAAGCTGTTAGCCTAGCCTTTGGTGAGAAAACTATATTGGAGGCCGTCGACTTTCAATTTCCTCTAGGTAAAAAAATTGCGATTACCGGCAGCAACGGTGTTGGCAAATCCACTTTTTTAAAGGCAATTCAGGCCGGTGCTCCCGGCATCACCGTCTCGCCAAAGGTTGTTTTTTCGACTTATCAGCAGTTGGATTATCAACTAGCTAGTCAGCAAAGACTTCTGGATTATCTCAGTCAGCGAACGGAGTTTGCCGAAACAACCATCCGCAGTATTTTAAATAATTTAGGCTTTGCACAAGGAGAAATCACCAAACCGCTAGCTGCGTTAAGTGGCGGCGAAGCGACACGGGTTGCCCTCGCCTTAGTCTTTTTACGGCCAGCCAACGTGTTGATTTTGGATGAGCCGACTAATTTTATCGATGCAGCCACTATTTCCGCCTTGGAAAAATTAATACGAGCTTATCCGGGAACCCTATTGTTTACTTCTCACGACCGCTATTTTGTGGAGGCCGTCGCTGAGGAAGTGTATCAAATTGAAGATGCCAAACTTGTTTTTGGCGGTTAGATAGAAGTTTAAAAAATTTAAAAATGCTAAAAGTAATCTTCAGACTATTTGCTAAATGTATTAGCTAGTCTGGAGATTTTTTTGGTTAAAAACTTAGATAAAATTATAAATACTTACAAAAACTTAAAAAGTGTGGTATGCTCTCTATGAGGTGAGGCAGATGTATCAAGAACAGCGCTTAGTGAGAATTTTAGAATTATTGGAAAAACAAGAGGAGCTGTCAACCAATGAGTTAATGGAGTTGTTTGATGTCTCCAAGGATACTATTCGTCGGGATGTGGCCTTGTTAGCAGAAAAGGGACAACTGAAACGGATTCACGGGGGCATCATTCGTAAAAATGGTGGCAATGAAATGGCGGGCTTCCAAGAGCGCCTACAGGATTTCACAGAATCTAAGCGCTATATCGCAAAATTGGCCAATAGTTTTATAGAGGACAACGGCACTTATTTTTTTGATGTGTCAACGATTGTGTTAAAACTAGCGCAATTAGTTACCCAGAAGAGTAAGATTTATTCCCACTCCCTCGACAACGCAATTTTATTAAGTGGTAAACAAAATGTTAGCTTTCACTTGATTGGCGGTAAGTTTTATCCAGAGAACCGGTTTTATTATTCTTTAAAGGAAACCCAGTTATTGGAAAATATGCGCTTTGATCTGGCCTTTATCGGTGCGGCCGGTTTAAAAGACGGTCTTGTTAGTTATCAGGATGAAGAGGATGCTAGAGTGAAGCAATTAATTTTGGCCCAAGCCAAGAAAAAAGTGCTGCTGGCAGAAGGTAGCAAGTTTGAAAAGATGTCGACATACAGCATTGGCAGCATCAATCAATTTGACTATCTTATTACTGATAAAAAACCAAATGCAGCGCAGCAGGCACTTTTGACACCCCAGTTGAAAATTATTTATTAAGGAGGACAACAGGATGACAGCAGGAGAAATTAAATTAGTTATCAGTGATATTGACGGGACCATTTTAAATGACCAGCACCAGGTGGAGGAGCCATTAAAATTGGCGCTGCGACAACTAAAGCAAAAAGATATTCCTTTTATTTTGGCTTCAGCCCGTTCTCCTAAGGGCATGTATCAGATTGCTGCTGATTTGAATCTACAAAGTGAGCCGCTGGCCTGTTACAACGGTGCCTTGATTTTGAAGGAAGCCAATCCAGCGAATTATCAACCACTTTTCAGCCATGAAATTAAGCGGCATGAGGCCCAAAAAATTGTCACAGCCCTGTTAACTAATTTTCCCGCTCTATCCATCAGTCTGTATTCAGGAGCCGATTGGTATGCCGAAAGACTAGATCGTTGGGTGGAAATCGAGGCAACTATTACTGAGGACACACCAAAGATTCACGACATCAGCCAGCTGTTGGAAAATGCTCAACTGCCTATTCATAAATTTTTGATTGTCGGCGAAGTTGCAGAAATTGAAATAGCGTTAGGGTTTTTAAAAGAGCTGCCGCTATCAGAAACTGTCTTTTATCTTTCTAAAGATAATTATCTGGAAATTACTCACCAAGCAGTTTCTAAAGAAAAGGCGTTGCGGGAATTAGCGGCATATTATCACGTAGATTTAAAGGAAGTGTTGACGATTGGCGACAATTTCAATGATTTGCCAATGTTAGAACTAGCCGGTATCGGTGTGGCGATGGCTAATGCACCGGAAGCAGTGCGGCAACAGGCTCGTTTTCAGACTGTCAGCAATAATCAACACGGTGTTGCCCAAGCTCTAGCTGAATATGTTTTAAAGGAAAAAAATTAGGAGGCAATTTTTTTGTTTTAAAAAAAACCGCAACCCAAGCTTTTCGTCAAAAGCCAGTTTCACTAGCTGGCTTTGGTGAGCTTACAGGTTGCGGTTATTTTTTGATTTTAGGTAGTGAGGCTGTGACCTTAGTTAAAACAGAACTGATTTTCCAAACAATATCTGGTAAACACCGCCAAATATAATATAGTTTGGGATTCCATCTGTTAACAAGACTAAGGTTACAGCCATGCTTTTTATTTTTCTAACTCTTTAATTACTTTACACGGCTGGCCATAAGCGACAACATTTGCCGGAACAGATTTGGTCACCAAACTGCCGGCGCCAATCACGGTATTTTCACCGATGGTCACGCCGGGAAAAATAATGGAACCGGCACCTAGCCAGACATTTTTTTCAATCGTGACGGGTAGATTGTACTGCCCCCGCTCTTTTCGTTCGGCAGCCTTTAAAGGATGGGTGCCGGTGATAATCGTCACATTTGGTCCAATCATAACATCGTCTTTTAAATCAATCTTAGCGTCATCGACGAGAGTCAAGCCAAAATTGGCATAAACGTTTTTTCCAAAATAAGTGTTGATGCCCCAATTGGCTTTAACGGGTCGCTCGATGTAAGCACCCTCAGCAAAATCCCCGAATAATTCAGCAGCAATCGCCGCTAAGCGCTGTGGTTCGTTGGGGGGCAGCTGATTGAATTCGAATAACAAGTCCCGATAATGGGCTTGCAGCTGATTCATTTCCTTGGTTTCAAAGTAGAGCTCACCAGAATTTAACGTATCAAAAATTTCTTTTGGCAACATGGGTTTAAATCTCCTTTTTGCATTTATTTACTCACTAGTTTACCGTATTTTGCAGGCGTTGGGCAGTTTAAATCAGAAAAAAACGAGCCTTTGATATTAGTTTTTTTAACAGCTGAACCCCCGAACTATATGATACTTGCTCCTGCGGTCCAATATGTCCGAAGCGCAAATTAACACTAGCTAGTGGTTTCACTAGCTGTCCTTCGTAAAGTTCGGCTTTGTTCTAACTAATGTCACAGCCTCGTGACGGTTAACAAAAATTAATTGCTCAAAGGTAAGCTGATGGTAAAAATAATCTGGTTGTCACGACTGGCGGCAGTTATCATGCCGTCTAAAGCCTCGACAATATCTTTTGCAATCGGCAGGCCTAAGCCGGTGCCACCGGTGGCGCTGGCCCGGGAGCTGTCCATCCGGTAAAAGGGCTCGAAAATTCGGGCCAGTTTCTCCGGGGGAATCGTGTAGCCGCTATTGCTAAACGTAATTTCAATTTGTTCTTTTTTGGCTAGTTTCAAGGTAATAACTGAATCAGCAAAACTGTAATTAATCGCATTGCGAATCAGATTATCAAAGACCCGCTCCATTTTTTCTGCATCGACGGTTGCCAAAACTTCCTTTTCAATCTCCAATTGCCACTGGAGATTTTTTTCTTCTAAAATTGGCAGAAACTCATAGCTAATCTGCTCTAGCATAATGCTCAAATCAATCACTTGTTTATTCAATGTCAGGCTAGTCAAATTAAAACGGGTGATTTCAAAGAATTCATTGATTAATTGTTCCAAACGCTCCGCCTTGTCTAAGGCAATATCAGTGTAGCGGGCCCGCATATCTAAAGATAGCTGGGGCTCTTCCTTTAAGAGAGTCAAATAGCCGATGACACTAGTCAAAGGCGTCCGCAAATCATGGGCCAAATAAACGATTAAATCATTTTTCCGCTGTTCGGCTTCTTTGGCGGCCCGCTGCGTGCGGTTATTATTTTCCCGCAGCTCATTCATTTCGTCTTGAACCGCCACCAAATCTGGTGATAATTTAATGCGCTGCTCGGGACTGGCCAGCAGTTGGCTAGTGCCATGAATGGTTTCATTCAAATAGCTGGCAATCTTGCTAAAGAAATAAAAGGTGATAGCTAACCAAAGAGCAATGCCGCTGATTAAAAAGGTCGCAATCAGATTATTATAGAAGAAATGAACCAGCCGATAAATAAACTCATCTCCATACCAGGTCCAAAAATTCATGACGATTAAAATCGTCAAGGGAATCAGCGCCAAAATGGCAAAGGCAATCACGATTGTCGACACGTAGCGGAAAAGAATTCTTCTGATTAACGGATTTTTCAAGTTATTTTTCAATGATATAGCCAACCCCCCAGACGGTCTTAATAAATTTTGGTTTGCGGGGCTGCTCCTTGAGCTTTTCCCGCAGCCGCGCAATGTGGGCCATCACCGTATTGTTGTTGTCTAAATATTTTTCCTGCCAGACGGCCTCAAACAATTCCTCGGAGGAAACGACGGTCCCTTGATGTTCAAATAAATACAGCAAAATTTTAAATTCAATCGGGGTAATCATGATTTCCCGCTCAAAAAGTAAGACTTTATGGCTGTTTTTTTGAAGAATCAGCCCGTCTTTGGCAAATTCCGTATCTGCTTGCGGGGCTGTCGGTTGATTATAGCGCTGACTGCGGCGCAATTGCGTTTTGACCCGTGCCACAACCTCTAATGGATTAAAGGGCTTGGTGATATAATCATCTGCCCCCAAAGTCAGTCCAGTAATTTTATCCAAGTCCTCGCCCTTTGCGGTTAGCATCAGCACCGGAAAAAAATAATGTTCCCGAATGTTTTGCAATAATTGAAAGCCGTCGATGTCCGGCAGCATCACGTCCAGCACCGCCAAAGAAACAGCATTTTGGTCAATGAAGGCCAAAGCCTCGCTGCCGTTATAAAAGGCTGCCACCTGAAAGCCTTCATTTTTCAAAAAGGTTGCCATCAGATTGGCAATTTCCTTTTCATCATCCACCACGACAATTGTATCTGTCATTTCCTTCACTCCAGCTCTGATTTTTAAGAAATCTCTTTTTCAGTGTAGCACAATTTACAGCTTAACTGGAGACCTCAACGGTTAAACGATCGCCTAAGCGACTGAGAATTTCATTGGTCAAGGTCGCAGTTTCTGTGGCGGCAGCTAAAATATCCGGCAGCACATTCAACTGAGCCTCCAAAGGGATTTCTGGACAAGCCGTTAAATCAATCAGCAGCATATCCATGCAAATCCGACCAATTTGCGGCAGCTGGTGATCTTGATAGGTCAGCTGCCAGTCGGTCTGGCTTAAATTGCGGGGGATGCCGTCAGCATAGCCAATGCTGACTACGCCGATTAAACGGCTTTCTGATAATTGTGTGGCTAGGCTATAGCCCAAATATTCCTGAGCCGCCACCCATTTTTTAGAAATCAATTGGGCCTGCACTTCAACGACCGGCGTGAGGGTAATTTTTTCTTTAGGCACGTCACGTTGACTACTGAGACAGCCATATAAAAGAATGCCGGGACGGACATAATCATAGGTTAAGGCTGGATAATTCAAAATGCCGTAACTGCTTTGCAGATGAGTCACGCCAAAGGGAACTTGCTGGCCTCTTAATTGCTCTAACAAATGATTGAAAACGGCAATTTGTTTTTCGGTCCGCTCTCTAGCCGCCGCTGACAGTTCATCAGCAGAACCTAGATGGGAATAAATTCCCTTAATTTTTAAATAGGGCAGTTGATAGAGAGCTTTAATTTTTTGAACATCAGCCGCTACGCCCAAACGATGCATGCCGGTATCGACCTTCAAATGACAATCAATCGCTATTCCTTGTTGATTTAAAGCGGCCGCATGAGCTTCGCTGACAATCGTTTGAACTAAGTCATAGGCTTTAATCTCTTTTATGCGGCGGGCAGAAGTATAGCCGAGAATTAAAATTTGCTCGGCAATTCCGGCTTCCCTCAGGGCGATTCCCTCTTCTAAGGTAGCCACGGCAAAAAAATCGACTCCGTTTTGCGCCAAAGTTTTGGCAAAAATATTCGCATCGGTCCCGTAGGCATTGGCTTTCACCACCGCCATCACTTTGGTTTTTTCAGGAATAATCCGGTTAATTTCAGCTAAGTTAGCCTTCAGCGCTTTAGTTGACAGCTGCTTTGAGGCTCTTGCTGGTCCTTTTGAATTTTTTTTGGTCAGTTTTGCCAGAAGTTTGAAGGCCAGCCAACAGATTAAAAAGGTCGACAGTAGAACGACTAAAAAATTAACTAAACTATTTTTTAAAAGCGGCACTTTGTTTGCGATAAAATGCCAAATGGCAATCATATAAGGATGAAAAAGATAAATTCCTAGTGCAAGCCTGCTGGCATTTCCCAAAGTTTTTTGCGACTGCCAATGGAACACCTCCTGAAATAGAAAATACATGACCAATGGCAATAAGAGATACATGCTGTCGTGACGGGGCTGAGACCAGTGGTGCAGGGCAAAACTTTCCGCTAAAAGACCGATTGCTGAAACGATCAAGAAAAGCGTATTGCGCTGAGCTTGAAAGCTCCGTTTTTGATACAGAATGGCTCCCAAGACTAAAAACAGGGGCACTAGAAAGAGACCATTACGAGTTAATCCGAAGAAGTAAAAGAGACCATTATAAAAAGTTTTTAAAAACGGCAGCTGACGGGTAATCCCCCACCAGCTATCGCCGCCTAAACCAATCAGATACAGACCAATGGCAATGGCGAGTACCGATTTCAAGGAGAATTTTTTTAGCAGCAGACTGACGAGGAAAACACCTAAAAGCAACGCCGGAAAATACCATAGATGATAAAGAAAACCATCAAAAATTAACTCCTGTAAAAATTTAGCTAACGACATCTGCAAAGAAATTTCGCCACTGTAAAGCGCCAGCGGCAAATAGAGTAAATTCGCCGCTAAATAAAGGTAAAGCTGCTTTTTTAGGAATTTTTTGACCCGCAGACGTTGCGGAAATTGCTTTTTTCTAGCCAGCGGGCCAATTAAATAATAGCCCGTGACCATTAAGAAAAACGGGACGGACACTCGAAATAAAGTTAGGGTGATGAGGGTGTCCAGCTCCGGTGCGAAACTTTGAAAAGGATAGCAGTGAATCGCCACCACCATCACAGCAGCGAGCAGTCGGAAATTATTGATACTAGCATTTTGTTTGTTCATGCGATTGACCTGCTAGTATCCTGTAAAAATTGCAGATACTCTTCCAAAGTCCAATCTTGTCCGCTGATAATATGACTGTGGGGTACGCCGACGTACCGGAAATGCCACGGTTCATAACCGATGCCCGTGATTTCTTGTTTATGCGGCGGATAACGGAGAATAAAGCCGTAGTTGGCCATCTCAGCTAAAAATTTTGTTACAGTTGGACCAGTTTGAAAACTAGGAGCAATTAAATCATTATCAGCTCCCCGTAAACCTAAATCGACAGCCAATCCTGTTTGATGTTCACTGCAACCGGGATAGGCGACAAATTCAGCCGTGTATTTAGGTCCGTGTTCTGCCAGCGAAAATTCCCATAATTTTCGCTGTTCCTGTTCAGTCCGGTAGCCGTCTAACAGAATGATGTCTTCTGTCAGCTGCCAGTCGGTTAATAATTTTTGTAACTGCTTGGCAACTTCCGGCTGCAGATAAATATCTTTTTCGCTGAAGGGAGCTAAAACCAAATGCTGTGGCTCATTGCTTTTAAGGAGGGGATGCTGGCGGTTAACTAATTGCAAGTAAATGTTTTTCATGATGGGCCTCCTCTGCTAAGGTAATCAATTTTTCTAGCACTTGGTTATAGCTGATACCGGCCGCTGCCATCATCGCCGGAAAGCGAGAGTGGGGCGTGAAGCCCGGTAAGGTGTTGACTTCATTCAATAAAAAAGTGCCATCGTCCGTCAAAAAGAAATCAACCCGGGCTAGGCCGCGACAGCCTAAATGTTGATAAAGACGCTGTGCTTGGTCTTGAATTTTTTCGCTGATTTCCGCTGGTATTTGGGCTGGCACGGTAATTTTGGCGGTTAACAGCTGATATTTTTCCACGTAGTCAAAAAATTGGCCGGCTAAAGAAATTTCATCGCAGGCCCCCAGCTGCAGGTCATGATTGCCTAAAATACCACAGCCGATTTCAATACCGCTGACAGCCTTTTGCAAAATCACCTGTCGGCTGTACCTGAAGGCCTCTGCTAAAGCTTGTGGCAGCTGTTCTAGTTCAGTCACTTTGCTGATGCCTTTAGACGAACCGGCTTCATTAGGCTTAACGAAAATCGGCAAGCCAACATTTTTTATAAATTGTTCAACCGTTTGCTGATTGGTGATGCTATCCAACAAAACAGTGGCGGCACTTTTGATACCTAGTGTATCTGCAAATTGATGCAGGAGAAATTTATTCATACACAGGGCCGAAGCCGCAACGCCGCAACCGGCATAAGGCAGGGCCATCATTTCAAAAAGTCCCTGCAAGCTACCGTCCTCGCCACTGCCGCCATGTAAAATCGGCAATAGAACATCAGGCTTGAAAAATTTTTGGTCCTTACTGAGCCAAAAACCTTGGCCGTTAAACTGTGGCGTAGCTGATTGACATAATGAGGAGGCCTGCCAAGTATCCTGTTGAAGCTGTTCAGCATCAGCGTCAGTTAAAAACCAATCGCCACCTCTCGTGATGCCAATTGGAAAAACTTGATAGTCCTCCAATTCATGTAAAGCTGCTAAAACTCCCGCTGCTGACGCCAAAGACACTTCATACTCTGAAGAAGTTCCGCCAAAAATTAACGCAATTTTTTTCATCTTCCCACTCCCTAACTTGTTCTTTAAAGTCAGTCTAACAGGGATGAAAAATCAATATTTGCGCTTTCCGTCTTGGGTTTCTACAGTTTTTCTCTGGAAATACTGACAAATTTATGACATTTGCAGGCACTTGGTTTTGGGATTGTGAAATTGGAGTTGCGGAAGACTCTGTGTAGTTAGCCTTTTTAAAAGGAGAAATTTTAAAGTAGTAAGCCTTGACTGGTTTTGCCAAAAAAGTATCGGCAAGGATTGAAACTGCTTAAAATTTTGCTTGGTGATTTTGCTGTTAATCTTTATCGATGATTTTCTTCACGACACAGGAGGAAATCAGCGGCACTTAGTTAAGCCGCTGCACATCAAGCAAGCTGCCTTTTGTAACCAGCAAAATTTTAAGGATAAATAAAAAAGCCCATTTAGCAAAAATTCACAAATTTTTGCTAAATGGGCAATTGTTTATAGTTGATGTTTTGTTTGAAACGCTTCGATGTCTGCCTGGTATTTAGTCAATAGCTGCTGACCATATTCCATCGGCACATAAACGCCCCGGCCAATCAAATCCGCCAAAAAATCGGGGGTGAAGTCCGCTTTAAAACTAGCAATCAGCTCATCATAAGTGGCTTTTCTTTCTAAGCCATATTCTTCAGCCAAATCATTCAATTCCTCTAAAGGCCAGAAATACAAGGCACCTTCATCCTCTAAAATATCTAGACAGTCATCATCTAACAGCGGCATAACAGTTTCAGCAGCATTAATTCCCAATTTAAGTTCAAAATAATCTGGAAAATCATTGATTTCTGAGCTTTTCCCGTGTAGCCAATCCAATAAAATCAGCTCACCTAATAAATAGCCATCTTGATTGCGCTCCATCACGTCCGGCTCAACAAATGGGATTGCTCCGGTAGCTAGCTGTTGAATGCGCTCGTTTAACAGCGACTCGTCTGGATTAATATAAGGGAATTCTGCATATTTCTGATAAGTCTGCATCACCTTCCGGAATTGACTGGCGTCTTGCCGCTCCTTTTCCTCTTGCTTTTCGCGATTAAAAAAACAACCCATTTTAACCCCTCCACTCCTAAATACTAAATAAAGTATAGCATAAGCCATTGAGTTGATGTGGCAGTCACTCCCTTAAGCAGAAGGTTATCAACTTTTTCACTAAAGATTTATAATGAATCATATTCAACGCAACACTAAAGGAGATTATATTATGGAAACAAGAGCCATTGTCATTGAAGAATACGGCGACAGCAGTCGTTTAAAAGAGGCTCAAGTAACCTTGCCAGAACTTGGCGAACATCAAGTTTTAGTTAAGGTAGCCGCGACCTCGGTCAATCCAATCGATTGGAAATTACGGGAAGGCTATTTGTCACAAATGATGACTTGGGATTTTCCGATTATTTTAGGCTGGGATGTTGCCGGTGAAATTGTTGCCATCGGCAGTCAGGTCAACCATTGGCAAGTTGGGGATTTAGTTTTTGCCCGGCCGGAAACAACCCGTTTTGGGACTTACGCCGACTTAACGATTGTTGACGACCATCTCTTAGCTAAAAAACCAGAAAATATTAGTTTTGCTGAAGCAGCGGCAGTGCCGTTAGCCGGTGAAACGGCTTATCAAGCTTTATTCACCCATGGAAAACTGTCAGCTGGCGAAACGGTTTTGATTCATGCTGGAGCCGGCGGTGTGGGTATCTATGCCATTCAGTTAGCTAAAAATGCTGGCGCCAGAGTAATTACCACCGCTAGCGAGCAAAACCATGAATTATTAAAAAGCTTAGGCGCTGACGAAGTCATTGACTATCGAAAAGTTGACTTTGCCGAAGTCATCGACAAGGTCGATTTAGTATTTGATACGATGGGGGGCGAGGTTCAGGCTAAAAGCTTTGATGTTTTGCATCCAGAAGGCCGCTTGATTTCAATCGTCGGCGAGCCCGCAGCCGACCAAGCCGCCAAAGTTCAATTAGCCAAAAGCATTTGGCTGCAACCTAGTGGCAAGCATCTGCAAGAAATAGCCGATTTGCTGGCTGCCGGAAAAATCAAAAGCGTGATTGGCGCCACCTATCCTCTAACCGCAGACGGCATAAAAGCCGCCCATGATTTAAGTGCTACTCATCATGCCAGCGGAAAGATTGTGATTAGCAATCAGGAAAAGATTTAAAATTTTTCCAGACTCGCTGTCATTAAAATAATTGAAAAAGAAATGCCGCCGCAAGTTAGGTTGTGTATCGACCCTCAAATGTTAGCTTTTTGGTCTAACTTTTGGAAGTCACTACGCTGTTTGATGAAAACCTTGCTTGCGGTATTTTTTTTGAAAAATCAGTTTTTAACTATTATTGAATTTCTTGATCTATTCAACAAAAATCAATTTCAGCTGAAGACAACAATTTGAAAAGTAGCGTATCAGGTGAAATTTTATTCGCAATGAGCTTGGAGATTTAGTTGTAGTTTCAGATAGAAATTATGGCTCGTTAACTTTAGCTGAGTTGTATTTTTTTAGCTAAATACGGAGGACAGCTCGATTTTACCGAACAGCTTGACTTAAAAGTAGCCGCTCCGCTAAAAATGAGATTGCATTCCCAAAACGTCTATATTACCATTAAGGAAGCGTAACCAATTGATAATTGGACTTTTTTGGTAAAGTGAGAAAACTGTAAAATGAATCACTTGGCTAAAAAGTAGCTAAAAAAAGTGGATAGGGGAGTAGAAAATGAAACGTATTGGAAAAATTTTGGGAATGTTGGCATTGGGACTAGTCTTTTTAGGGGCTTGCGGGGGCACTCAGACAGAGGTAAATACTTTTTCTGGTTCTTATTCTGGTGCAGATGTGACGGTCAAAGTCACCCACGAAGATCAAACTGTCAATCAAGTTGAAATGGTGTCGAGCTTTGATTTGACAACGTTGGGTTTGGATACAGCGGATTTGGATGAAACTCAACAGGCAGCCATTGAGGATGAATTGGCCGCCCAGTATGAGGAGTATGATGGCAGCGAGGGCGTAACAATTGAAAATGATTTTACCGACAATGTTTTCAGTGTCACAATCACTTTGGATTTGGAAAATGTCGACCCAACAGTCTTCAACGATCTAACAGGAACGACAGCCGATACTGGTGATGTTGCCTATGATGAACTAGCAACTCAGTTGGAAGATTTAGGCTTGAGCGAAGAATAGTTTTAAGAAGAAATGATTGCTTTGTGCGTTTATGAATGACTTTAGATTTTCAGAAAAATGAATAGGATGTCTTAGCATCTGAAGGATTTACATTTTTCTTCTTAGCTTGATAATGAGCCAAAAACCGCCGCCACTCCTCAAGGGACTGGCGGTGGTTTTGCTATTCTTTTTTGCGCAGGTTTTTCCAGTAAATCACTTGGTTCATCAACCGGGAAGTCCAGTCGAAGAAGAAGTGGATAAAGAGAATAAAAGGAATTAGAATCAGTAAATCGGCATCGAAGACATTGTCATACATAAAAATTTTACCTAAGAATAAAAAACAGAAAATCAGACTGGCGGTCATCACCAAGAGAAGCCAGATTTTTTTTGAATTCAGAGGTAAAGAAACCCGCAGTAAAACTTTTAAGCCGACCACGCCGACTAAAAAGACGCTTAACGTGGAGGTGACGGCGGAATCAAGCTGCCAGATATCGCCGATAAATTTAATTCCCAGCACACTGATGACAACATTTAAAGCTGCGGGGACAGAAATCCGCAAGACATTGTCTAAAACATTGCCGCGGGGGCGTTCATAGCTAGGCTGTAAAGCTAAAAAGAAGCTGGGAATGCCGACGGTTAAAGCATTAATCGGCGTTAATTGTAAAGGCGCGAAGGGATAAGCTGTGGCTAACAAAATAAAAATCAGCGCCAGTAAAATTGCATAAATAGTTTTGACTAAATACATGGAGGAGACCCGCTGCAGATTATTAATCACGCGGCGGCCTTCTTTAATGATGCTTTCCATAACTGAGAAATCCCCCGTCAGTAAGACCACATCGGCGACTGCCCGAGCCGCTTGGCTACCCTGTGCCATCGCAATGCCGATGTCTGCCTCCCGCAAAGCTAAAATATCATTGACACCGTCGCCGACCATCCCGGTGACCTGTTGATTTTGTTTCAAGCCCTGCAAGAGCTTTTGCTTTTGATAGGGTGAAACCCGACCAAAGACAGTATTATTTTCAACGAGCTGAGCAAAATCAGTGTCATCAGGAATATTCGACATATCGACAAAGTGACTTGTCTCAGGAATACCAGCTTTTTCAGCAATTTTCGAAACGGTCAGCGGATGATCACCAGAGATAATTTTTAAAGAGACCCCTTGTTTAATCAGCAATTGGAAAATAGCAGTCGCATTCTCCCGCAGACTGTCACCTAAGACAATCAGCCCCAACGCTTGAGGTTCCACGAGACGATAATTGGCTGACACTTTCGTCGCCGAAACGATGACCAATACGCGATAGCCTTCTGCCATAAAGGCTTGGCTTTGTTTGGCGACCTCAGCGGGAACCTCGGCAAAAATATATTCAGCGGCCCCCATTGCTAAAAAGCCCGCTGCAAATTTGGCGCCGCTCCATTTGTAATCGGAGGAAAATGGAATGACCTCTTCTGGGACAACCGGCTGGTCAGCGGGAAATTTTTTTCTGAGGGCTTGAGCGGTTGCGTTTTGATCAGCTGAAGAAGCTAACAAGGTCGCAATTTTTTGGCCAAGCTGGATCTCAGATAAGTCCTGCAGCGGCACGATTTTTTCAACGGTTAAGGTGCCATCAGTGATGGTGCCAGTTTTATCTAAACACAGGGTGTTGACCCGGGCCAAAGTTTCAATGCTAGGTAAAGATTGGACTAAAACTTTTTGCTTAGCAAGATTGGCGGCACCAACGGCAAAGGCGACACCGGTTAACAGGACTAAGCCTTCGGGGATAATACTCACGACTGCCGCCACACTGCCCAAGATAGCCTGTTGAAAGGATTCCGCATTTTGCAGCTGCTGATAAATCATCAAAATCCCAAAAGGAATAATCACCAGCGTTAAGACTCGTGTCAGCTTCCGCAGCATTAGCAAGAGTTCAGACTGCGGCCGCTTTTTAAAGCGGGCATCATTCAGTAATTTTGTTGCATAATTATCGGCACCAACGGCCGTAACTTGATAATACACTTCACCGGCAGTCACAAAACTACCGCTTAAAAGTTGATCGCCACGGCCTTTAGTAATTTTATTAGACTCACCAGTTAATAAAGATTCATCCACTAAAAAAGCCGGCTGGCTGATTACAATACCGTCAGCGGGGATTTGATCCCCCGCTTGTAAAAATAAGGTGTCGCCTAACAGAATTTCCTCTTCAGAAAGACTGGTAAACTGAGCATTTCTGACAGCGACAACCGGAACTTTTGCTAGAATTGCCAAGGAATCAATCGTTTTTTTTGACCGCAGCTCTTGAAAGATACCAATGCCGCTGTTGATAATCATCACCATTAAAAATAAAGCATTTTGCGGGGAACCAACCCAGACAACCAGTGCGGCTAAGACAACATTTAACAGATTAAATAAAGTGAAAATATTTTCCCGCAGAATATCTTTGGTACTTTTTAAAGTCGTTGAGGCACTCTGATTTACATGGCCGCTTTTTTGAGCCTGACTGATTTCTGCTAAGGTGAGACCTGTAATCTCAGCCGGCAAGACAACCGGAATTTTTGCCATTGTTAACCGCCTCCTTTTTACTCTATCTTACAGGAAGAAAAAATTCTTGGCTAATATCAGAACGGCGATTTGGATAACAGTTTTGTTAGCTGAAATTTAACGAATAAATTTTACTTACCCATGCTCTGATAAAATAAAAAAGCAAAGCACTTAATCAACAGAATTATAAAATTTCTGTTTAATCCAGTGCTTTGCTTTTATTTATTGTGAAAAGATTTTTTATAAATGGAAAACAGCGGATATCAAGCTATTCTCTCTTTTATTTTTTAGAGAGGGAAATGCTAATCTCTTGGTCGCTGGTCGTATCGGTCATCAAGCTGTCTAAATAGCTAGGCAGAAAATTAGAACGGCTGCTGAGAAATTGATATTCTGCTGAATTTTGAATGGCTGCTTTTTCGTCAGCCGTGTATAAATCATGGCCGGTGAAAAAATTCCAATTTAATTCAGCCACCAAATCAGCGGCTGCGGTTAATTCTGTGCCAGCAAAATCGCCGGTCCGATAGGTGCTGGAATAGGTCATCGCTTGGCTATCCTTTAAAAATAAATCCTTTAAATAATCCCGATAGTTAAGCAAATCGGGATTGCTCAAGCCTTGCGCCTGCGCCCACTCATCAACGGATAAATTTTCCCGTTGGTAAGTGATTTCCTGCTCGTTTAACGTAATAACCCCATAGGCCTGATCCGTCATCGCAAAGGAGCTGGTGACAACTTCTTGAGGCTCGCCTGTTGTTCCGCCGAGAATATCTTGGGCATGGATATGACCCGAAAAGACGATGGGGACTTGGTATTCAGTAAAAATTTTCTTTACCTCGTCAGCATTGTCTAACACATAGCCTTTATTGACTTGACTATTATGCATATAAAGATTGTGATGCATAAAAACGACGGGAGTCTGGCCTTCATCTTTGGCAATTTGCAGCTGCTCTGTCAGCCACTCTAGAGAATTATCAGTAAGCACACCGTTAGTAGTTGGTTGACTGCTGCTGTTGGCTTCACTGTAAATATTGGTATCCAAGAAAAATAGCCGGTAGGTTTGATTGAGATTAATCGTGTAACTTAAAGAATCTGGATCACTGCTGGCAGCCTGCGTAAAGCCGGCAGGAAATAAATTCTTAAAGTCATCCGGGGTGATACTAGCAACGACATTTTGCTGGTCGCCTGCAAAACTACGGGCCCAGCCATCATAAATATCATGATTTCCCGGAATGCAAAGAACTGGAATGTTGGCTTTTTCCAGTGGTGCTAAAATTTCTGCCAATTTTTCAGCGCTGACTTTTTCACCGTTCAAGGTTAAATCACCGGTGATAATAATGCCTGAAGGTTTAGCTGTTAAAGCTTGATCGACAAAGGCTGTCAGACTTTCTTCTTGATAGCGCAAATCTTTACCGGCGGCGGTACTTTGGATAAACTGAAAGGCTTCACCGTCATCATGGAGACTAGGTGCTAAAAAGTGCGGATCGGTAATCAACCAAAAATCGGTTTGTTCTTCAGTTGTCAAATAGCTTTGTTTTTCGGTGGCCTGAGACCAGCTGATGCCGATAAAAACGGCAAGCAGCAGCAGGCCCACGCCCACAATACCCCAATATTTTTTCATTCGTTAAACTTCTTTCATTCCTTTATAAAAAGCGGCTGACCGTCTGGAAACTTTCTGGTCTTTGAGCGACTTCATCGACAGAAATATCATGAATAATTTCCGCCAAAGTGATTTTTTTCATTTCGCCTTCGACGGCTGCTTGCAGGTCGTCATATTTTGCTTGTAAAACCTTCTGGATATTCCCACCCACGATACAAGCCGGATTAGTTTTTTCATCGACTTGAATCAAATTGCTTTCTCCTTCGATGCTGCGATAAATATCAAAGAGGGTAATCTCTTCAGGCTTGCGGGCTAATGTCGGTTTGGCCTTGCCATTTTGAGTGAGAATCAGCTGGCTGTTTCGCAAATAGCTCATCAATTTGCGAACATTGGCGGGATTTGTTTCAATACTTTTGGCAATCATCTCACTGGATAAATCAGTTCCTTGAAACATTTCAATATAAGCTAAGATGTGAATCGCATCTGAAAATCTAACTGAATAACGCATCTAAATTCCTCCGAATTAAATTCTTGACTAATCTTAGCACAAACTGTAAGATAATGCTGTAATTATAAAAGTTACAGCTGACAAAATTAAAAAATTCAAAAAGGAATCAGTTGCCAGCAATCAAAAATTTTCGGTTTTCTCTGAAAATTTGTTGGCAGCTAAAAAAAGGAGCGATTTATTATGAATTATTTAGTCACAGGTGCCACTGGAGGATTTGGAACAGCAGCGTTAAAAAGTTTGCAGGCCTTAGTGCCTCAAGAAAATATTTATGCGTTGGCCCGCAGCGCTGAAAAAGAGGCTGACTTAACAGCGGCAGGCTTTAATGTCCGTCTAGCCGATTACGATCAACCAACAGAATTAAACGCAGCCTTTGCAGGAATTGATCGCTTATTATTTGTTTCTGGTGCGCCGGGCAATCGCCAACAAGAACACCAAAATGTTGTCGACGCTGCCAAGGCGGCGGGAGTCTCTTACATCGCTTATACAAGTTTTGCTGATGCGCAAAATTCTGTCAGCGCATTAGCAGCTGACCATGCCTATACTGAAAAAGCCATTGAAGCAGCGAACATTCCCCACACTTTTTTGCGGAATAATTGGTATTTGGAAAATGAATTGCCACTAATTGGCGCTGCCTTACAAAGCGGAGAATTTGTTCATGCTGGTGGCGCTGGTAAAACTGGTTGGGCTTTACGGCGGGAATACGCGGAAGTCGGCGCTAAAGCGATTGCCGACAACGACTATCCAGAAATTTTAGAACTTTCTGGCACGCCTGTTACTTACCAAACATTGGTGACTGCTGTTGAAGAAGCAACCGGTAAAACATTAGCCGTTAAGGACGCCAGTCAAAAAGATTTCGAGGCGAGCCTCGTAGCAGCCGGTTTACCAGCCCCAGTTGCTGAAATTTTTTACGGCTTCCAAGCAGATATTAAAGCGGGTGTGCTAGATGTTACGTCTGCTGATTTTGCCAAAGCGTTAGGCCGACCACTTACTAGCCTAACAGATGGCGTCAAAGAATTATTACAATAATTACCAATAACTATCAGAAAAGTCTCCCTTAAGGCGGGGCTTTTTTTGCTTGTCTGGGGTATACTTAAATCTTATTAGTAGGTTCGGAGGATGAGAGATGATTTTACGGGAGTATCAACAAAAAGATTTGCCGGCAGTGACGGCGATTTGGAATGAAGTGGTAGCAGATGGCTTGTATTTTCCCCAAGAGAGCGAGCTGTCAGCAGCCCAAGCTGAAATTTTCTTTGCTGAACAGACCCGTACGCAGGTGGCGGAATTGGCGGGGGAAGTGGTCGGCTTTTACATTTTACATCCAAATTCCGTCGGCCGGATTGGCCATGTGGGCAATGCTTCCTATGGTGTTAAGCAAGACGTCAAAGGCCAAAAAATCGGTGAGCAGCTGGTTCGAGACTCATTGAAAATCGCCAAAGCGTTTGGCTTTCAGCTGATGCAATTTAATGCGGTTGTCGCTAATAATGCCGGCGCCATTCATCTCTACGAAAAAATCGGCTTTCAAAAAGCCGGTGCTGTACCGCAGGGTTTTCGGTTACCATCTGGGGAATTTGAGGATTATTTTATCTATTATTATGTCTTATAGGTAAAAATCGGTAATGCAGGGTTGCACAAACCCGCTGAAATTATTCTCTGGATTTCAGGCAATCAGCTGCAGCCTGAGCTTTCTTGATGGCAATTTTCGCTAGCGGTGGCTTTATTGTTTTTTATTGCAGCTGCTTAAGTTTTTGCTGAGCAGCTGGTGGTAAATCTTTAGTGAGCTTGAAAAGAGTCGATAATACGTTCTAAAATTTTGCTGAAGCAGACGCCTTCAGCTTTTTTATATGAACAATGATAGTTCTCTCATATTTTTATTAAAGAACTAACCGTGAAATTTCTCGTATTTTTCCGGGAAATTAGTTATCTTTTAAAAAGTGATTTCGTTCACAAATCTTAAAAAAATTTTACTAGCGCTGCGTTGTTTTCATTTCAGCTAATTTTTGCAAAAAGAAATGGCAAAAGATGGACTTTTCTATTGCGAAAGATTTTTCTATACTGGGGATGTCAAATGATAGCGCTTAAATAAAGGAGCTGAAGGGATGCGGGAGGCAAAAATTGTAATGGCTTTATTAGCCCAAGAATATCTGAAGCCGGATGAACTGGCGGATATTGTCGGCGTGCCGCCTCGGACAATCCGCAATGATCTTCAGCAGCTGGCGGCAACGGAGAACGGTTTTCTCATCGAACGTTCCCGCAAGCTGGGCTATCATTTAGTGATTACCAATCAAGAATTGTTTCAAGAGTATCAAAAAAATGCTGCCGATTCTTCAATTGATATGCAGCAGATGCGTTTAGAATCGCTGCTGATTATTTTATTAGTCAAAGAGGAATATCAAACGATTCAAGCAATCAGCGAGACTTTTTTAGTCAGTCAAAGCCAAATTAAAAATGATTTGGCCAAGCTCGCCGAGTATCTCGATGGTACCGCACTTAAATTAGAGCGCAAAGCCCACTATGGTGTCAGAATCATCGGTGATTTACGCAACCGACTTTTGCTGTTGATGGATCGCTTGCAACGGGAAAATCCCAAGCTGCAGGAGCTATTAGCTGAAGCATTAACCGAAACTAAACGTCAGGCTTTGCAGGCAGCCTTGTTTCAATTGGTTGCCAAGCGGCAGTGGGATATTGATTACAGCGACTTTCGTCATTTAGAAGAGGAAATTATGTTGTTGATACTGATTGAAAGTCAAGGGACAGTTGCTAAGTCAGAGGGCTATCTGTTGGCGGAGCTGTTTCAAGCAGCGGGGCTTTCGTTACAGCTTTCTGAGGAAGCTTATCAGTATTTTGAAGCCAGCATTTTAGCCAAGACCAAGACTTTGGCTATCCGCAGCAACCGAGAGGAGCTGCAGCTGGAAATTTTAAACTACTTTAAAGAACAGGATCAACAGCAGCAAACCCATTTTGCTGAAGATCAAGAATTTATCCATCTGGTCTATCTACATGTCGCCTCATTGATTGAGCGCTCACGGCAGGCGCTGCCTTTGGATAATCCCTATGTCGAAGAAATCAGCAAAAAATATCCGACGATTTTCAATTATGCGGTGCTCTTTGCAAAATGGTTAGAGCAGCAATATCAGCTGACGATTTCATCAGGAGAAATCGGTTATCTGGCAACCCATATGACAGTGCCGTTTCATAAGCGGCAGCAGGAGCTGATTGAAAATATTTACCGCATTGCTGTCGTCTGTTCCTCCGGAGGCGGGATGGCTTATCTGGTGGAAATGAAACTGCGGCGGATTTTCCCGCAGGCTAAAATTCAAACTTTTTCAATGTTTGAAGTCCAAAAGATTCAAGATTATTTTCCAGACTTAGTTTTTTCGATTATTGAATTGCAGTTGGAATTAAATTGTCCGGTGATTTTAATCAATGAAGTCCAAAGCGAGCTAGATTATCTGGAGGTCAGTGAAAACCTCGACTTGTTGCAGCAGGAGGAAAATTTTTCGATTGAGGAAAGCTTTTTCGAACTTTTCTCAGCAGAAAATTTTGCGATTTTACCTAAGCAACCTTATCGCAAGATTTTAGCTAAGCTATCGGAAAATTTAGAAGCAGCTGGCGGCGGTTCCGGCTATAGCGCTTCCCTTTTAGAAAGGGAAGATTATCTATCTACGGTTTATCAAAATGGAATTGCCATTCCCCATCCACTGACCATGCAGGGCAGTCGCAATCAGATTTTTGTCGGCGTATTGCCGGAGGGGACTAGCGAGGCCCAAAATAATCCGCAAATTATTTTTATGGTCTCTCTAGAGGAAAAACAACTGGAGCGGCATCGGATTATTTCTAAAGAGCTCAGTAAGCTGATGAGTAATCCAGCGGCGGTAGCGATTTTAGTTAAGAGTAATAATTTTCAAGAATTTTACTATACATTAAAGAAAGTTTTAGGAAGAAGGAAGTAAGTTGAACAGCAATTTTTTGAAAGCCTTATCAAACGCTGACGGAATTGCCAGCAATGAAAAAGAGGTGCGCCAAGCCATTTTAGCTGAGGTTGGTAAGCTGCCCTATGAAAAGACGACGGACGGGTTGGGCAGTCTGATTTTTACCAAGCGAAGTCAGCAATCTGACAAGAGTATTATGATTTGCGGCCATATGGATGAGGTTGGCTTTATGGTCCGCAGTATCAGCGAGTTAGGCTTGATTCATCTGATGGTGGTCGGCGGCGTGAAACCTTTGGCCCAACATTTGCAAAAAGTCCGCATCACAACATTTGACGGTCGCAAAATCAGCGCTGTCATCAATGGTGATTTTCAAAATGGTACCACCGAAAATCTTTACTGTGATTTAGGGGCAACCAGCGCCGAAGAAGTTGCCGCTTTGGGAATTGAAGTCGGCAATATGGTCTGCTATGCAACAGAATTTGAAGCCTTTGCTGTTAAAAATATTTATGCCGGTAAAGCCTTTGATGATCGACTGGCCTGCTTTGTGATGGCGGAGCTGATGAAGGAGCTGGTGGAAGTTGAATTACCGCTGACTGTCCATTTTGCAAATACCTCCAGTGAAGAGGTCGGCATACGTGGCGCTAAGACAGCCGTTCAAAAAATCAATCCAGATATCGTCTTTGTGATTGATGTTGCCACCTTCAGTACACAATTTGTCCGCAATCATACCAATCAGCGGCAAATCGGTGCCGGGCCGATTTTAACTCATTTCGACCGGACCTTAGCACCAAATTTGGAAATGCTGCAATATGTTAAGAAAACAGCTAAAAAGGCCGAGCTACCGCTGCAACTGGATATGTTTAACGCCGGTGGTACGGACGGCGGCGAAGCCCATAAAGTCAATGATGGCAAGCCAACTGTGGTTACTATTTTACCAGTTCGCTATGGACACTGCGCTTATTCGATTGTTAACGGTCAAGATGTTGACCAGATGATTGCTTTGTATAAACAATTGCTACTTGATTTTAATGAAGAAACTTATCGCCGCATGGTGAATTTTATTTAGGAGAGTAAAAGATGACAACAGAAGAACTAAACATTGTGAAATTGATTTCCATTTCCGGAGACAGCAAGGCCAAAGCCTTTGAAGCATTGAAATGTGTGAAGACCAAAGAATTTGACCGAGCGCGGGAATTAATCAAAGAATCCCGCTCGCTGGATTTAGAAGCCCACAATATTCAAACGGAATTAATTTCAAAAGAGCTGAATGAAGACGAAGAATCATCAGAGATTGGCCTTTTGATGGTCCATGCTCAAGATCACTATATGACCAGTCAATTGGCGAGAGATTTAATCGAAACACTAATCACGGTATTTGAATAAAAAATTATATTAAACCAACTAAGGAGAGAATGTATCATGAGAATTTTACTATGCTGTGCCGGAGGCTTTTCAACAAATATGTTAATGCAAAATATGCGCAAGGTTGTCCAACAAAGCGCCAAATTAAAGGATGAAGATTTTGATTTTACAGCGATTCCTGCAGATTCTATTGAAGATCAAATTGACGGCTGGGATTTAGTTTTAGTCGGACCGCAAATCACCCATAAAGTTGATTTTATCAAATCGGTTTTAGAACCAAGAAATATTCCCTTTGCAGTGATTGATAAAGATGTCTACGGTCAAATGGATGGCGCCACCGTGATGAAACTAGCGTTAGTCACATATAAAAAACATCAGCTGGCGAATCAAAAAGCCGTTTAAATTCACATAAGGAGAGGGAAAAACCATGTTTGCAAAATTTGAAGCCTTTATGAATCGTTTCTTTGTCCCCCTAGCCCATAAAGTTGATAACCAGCCTCATCTCAGCGCAATTAAAGCTGGGATGGTGGCGATGACGCCCTTTACCATCCTAGGCAGTTTCTTCGCCATTTTACCAGCACTGCCGAATATGCTGGGAGAAGGCAATGCCTTTAGTCAATTTATTTTAAACAATGCGGAATTATTTAATTTGCCAGTGTCATTATCGACAGGCTTGATTGGTTTGTATGCCTGTATGGCGATTGCTTATAATTTAGCCAATCATTACAAGCTGTACATTCCTGGTGCCATTACCTTATCAACCTTTGCTTTCTTGTTCATGGTCGCAACTTTTACGGAAGATGGCGCCCTAGATATGACCAACTTAGGGGCAAAAGGTCTCTTTACCGCTATGTTTGTTTCTTTAATCACGGTTGAATTGTATCACTTCTGTCAAAAGAAAAATTTGACCATCAGAATGCCCGAAGGTGTGCCGGACTTTGTTTCCCGCTCCTTTGAATTGATACCGGTTACTTTAATTGTCGGGGGCACCTTTATTTTAGGTCGCTTTATCTTTATGAATACAGTTGGGGAATTACCACCAACCATCTTAACGCGTTTCTTAGCACCATTAGTTGGTTCAATGGATAATCCGTGGTCAGTCTTGGCCTTGAACTTCTGTATCTGTTTGATTTTCTTCTTTGGGATTCATTCTTCTGTTTTCAGTCCAATTACCCGACCAATCATGGTGGCCTTTATTGCGGAAAATATTGCCGCTTTCCAAGCTGGCGAACCAATTCCGCATTTTTACACAGCGGGAGCTTCCAGCGCCTTCTTCGGTTTTACCGGCTGCGGGATTTCCATCGGTTGTGTGATTGCCTGCATGTTGTCTAAGAGCAAACGCTATCGTCAAATCGGGAAAGTTTCCTTGTTCCCAGCATTGTTTGGGATTAACGAACCGATTTTATTCGGAGCACCGATTATTTTAAATCCCATCATGTTTATCCCTCACGTTTTCGGTGGGGCGATCATCGGAACGTTACCAATGTTCTTAATGCACTGGGGCTGGCTCAGCAAACCAATTTTTGATCCGCCGTATGTGGGTGTTTTCTTAGAAGGCTTCTTGACCAATGGCGACTGGCGCTCCATCGTGGCTAACGGCTTGCAACTAGTGTTGACAGTTGCCTTGTATCTGCCATTCTTCAAGATTATGGAACGCAATGAATTGAAAAATGAACACAAGAAACAAGAAGAAAAGAAAATCTTCGACGAAAAAGATAGTGATATCTTGGATGGTCTTGACTTAGACTTCTAATTTCGCCAAGTGAAATGGAGTAGCAGGATGAGAATTGAAAAATTACAGGCTTTGCTAACAGCAGCCGACTGCGATGCCATCATCATAAAAAATAAAGAAAATAAGCTGTATTTCGGCTCATTAGGAGGCAGTGGCATCTATCTAGTTGTCACGCCTTCTTCGCAAATTCAATTTTATGATGGTCGCTATCGCCAAGAAATCAAAGAAAAAACAGCGGGCTTTGAAAATATTGAGGTCCCGCAAGGCAGTTATCTGCCCAAAATTTTTGAATATTTAAAGGCACAGCAGTTGACTAACTTAGCCATTGAAGCAAATGGCTTATCGCTGAAGGAATACATTGCTCTGACCAAAGAATTTACCGTGGCATTATGGCAGGAGCAGATTATGAATATGCGGGCTATCAAGAGTGCTGAAGAAATTGCCAAAATTAACGCGGCTTGTCGATTAACTGATGAAGTCTTTCAAGAAATTTTGCCGCAGATTCATGCGGGAATGCCGGAAAATGAATTAGGCGCACTGGTGCAATATCTGTCGTTGAAAAAAGGTGCCAGTGGGATGGCCTTTGATCCGATTATCGCCAGCGGTCCCCGCAGTGCCATGCCTCATGGTCGGCCAACTCTAAGAAAGTTTAGCGCTGGTGATTTGATTACCATTGACTTTGGCGTTATCTTAGATAATTACTAATCAGATATGACGAGAACCGTTGCGTTAGGTCAGCCCTCTGAAACATTGGCAGAAATTTATCACGTCGTTCAAAAAGCTCAACAGGCAGCAGCTGATTTTATTCAAGTCGGTGTCACTGGCCATGATGTTGATGAGGTGGCCCGCAGAGTAATTACTGAGGCCGGCTATGGGGAGTATTTTAGTCATGGTCTCGGCCACGGCATTGGCATGGGCGGCGATTTGCCGATTTTAAATCCCGCTAGTCAAACAGTTTTACAGGAAAATATGGTGATGAGCTGTGAGCCG
Organism: Enterococcus sp. LJL90; assembly: GCF_056924355.1. Taxonomy (NCBI): domain Bacteria; kingdom Bacillati; phylum Bacillota; class Bacilli; order Lactobacillales; family Enterococcaceae; genus Enterococcus; species Enterococcus sp. LJL90. The sequence continues at coordinate 307,889 of NZ_JBXPBQ010000001.1, forward strand.
GGGATTTATTTACCAGAAATCGGCGGTGTCAGAATTGAAGACGATGTCGTGATTCAAAATGGCCGGGGTGTTCCATTGAATAAAACAACTAAAGAATTGTTGATTGTAGGTGAGTAGATGTACGATTTTGATAAAGTAATCGACCGTAAGGCTGGTAATGCCCGCAAGTGGAGCAACACCGTTTTAAAAGAAAAATTTGGCCTTGACGAAGAGGCCATTCCGATGGATTTAGCGGATATTGATTTTGAAGTAGCGCCGGCCATTCAACGGGCGATTCAGCAGCGGGCCAGTGTCGGTGATTATAGCTATACCTATATCCCCGATGAATTCTATGAAGCCGTGATTAACTGGAATCAACGGCGCTATCAAACAACAATTGAAAAAGATTGGATTAAGCTGACCTTTGGTACAGTTTCAACCCTGCATTATATCGTGCAGGCTTATACGGAAATCGGTGACGGCGTTTTAATCAATACCCCAGCCTACGATCCTTTTGCCGAAGCCGTTGTTCACAATCAGCGGGAATTATTTTGTAGTCCGCTAATCAATCACGATAATCGCTATTACTTAGATTTTGAAAATATGGAGAGCTTGATGGCAACTGGTCAAATTAAAGTTTTTATCTTCTGTAGTCCGCAAAATCCTTCTGGTAGAATTTGGACGAAAGACGAGCTACGTCAAGTGGCTGATCTATGTCTAAAGTATCAGGTGCTTCTAGTCTGCGATGAAATTCATCGGGATATAGTCTTTAAAGATCAGGTCTTTACCTCCATCTGGAATGCTTGTCCCGAAATTAAAGAGCAGAGTATTTTATGCGTATCACCGAATAAGGGCTTTAACCTCGGCGGCCTGAAGACTTCCTATGTGGTGATTCCCAATCAGGCGGTCAGAGAAATTTTATTGGAACAATTAAAACGCAATTCCATCACGTCACCCCATGTGTTTGCCGTGCCAGCTATAATTGCCGCCTACAACGAAAGTGAAGCCTGGCTGGATGAGATGATTGATTACGTTGCCGAAAATCTGCAAATCGTCTATCATTTTTTTGAAAAAATTCCTGAAGCTACCGTTATGCCAGCCGATTCTTCTTTTTTAGCTTGGATCGACGTCCACAATTGGTTTGATAATGAGGCAGAGATGACCGCCTTTTTCACGGAGGCCAATTTGACAATGGTGGTGGGCAGCTATTTCGTCCAAGACGGGGAAGGCTTCGTTCGCTTAAGTATTGGCATGCCTAGAAAATTATTATTAGAAGCACTGGAACGGATTGAGATAGCCTATCAGCGACAAAAAATTCGAAAGCAGTCACCAATAGTTGAAACAAATAAAAATCGGTTGGTCCATTTAAGTGTAACGACCTCAAAAAATCAGGTTTAAAAAACTGATTTTTTGAGGTTGCGCCAAAGTGGGTCACCGATTTTTTTATTTTTAAGAGGGTAAATATTTTTTCATTTTAAGAGGCTGTTATTGTGTTTTCTGTCCTGAGATTTTTCCTGCTATCCATGAAATAAAAATAGCCTCCTATTCCCAAAAATACTGGAACAGAAGGCTAAAAACTTATTTATATATAGTTAGTAACTATCCAAAAATCGGGGGGATTTTTGATTTATAGTAAAGATAGCAGAAATGGCAATAACTGTGTCTGTTTTTTTGAGAAATATGCGAATTAAAAATTATTTGCTAGCTTCTGAAACTTCTGTGTAAAGGTCAGCCCGTTTACCAGAGGTTGCCAATGTAGAAAGGGCGGCAGAAGCAGTGTGGTCAAAGCTAGTTTCTTTCATATCAGTTACTTCCCAAACACCAGAAGAGAATGGCGTTTCATAGTCACCAGTTGAAGTATTTTCAATAGTGATTACATACATATCATTTTCCATTGTAACAGTGGCTTTCAAGTAGTTATCAGAAGTGCCATATACTAAATCGCCATCGTTAGCTGTCACTGCAGTTGAGGTTGTTGCATCAGGAGCGGCAAACAAAGCGATTTGGTCAGTGATATCCACTGTGTCAGTATCATCAAACATTGAAGAGCTCAAAGCAATACCATCTTCAGATTCAGGAGCAAAATACCAACCTTTTTCACCAGAAGCTGCGTGCATGAAGGCAAAGTGTAAATATTCTTCGCTGCTAGAAACCGGTACTTCAAAAGTTACTGTATCGCCTGGTAATGTAATTTCTTTAGCAGAACCATCTGAACTGGTATCACTACCGATAATTTCGCCAGCTGTTGCGCTAGTAGCAGTTGCTTCACTAGAAGAGCTAGTGCTCATGGAAGAACTCATAGAAGTCGATTCACTTGTGCTGCTTGAGCTGGAAGAAGTTGTGCTTGATCCACAAGCTGCTAATAAAACTGTTAAGGCTGCAAGGCTAACCCCGCTAATAATTGCTTTTTTAAACATAATGTAACATCTCCTAAGATTTTTGTTTTTGATTCGTTGCCTAGTCTATTCTTTAGGAGATTCATCGTCAATTTATTGAACTGTTAGTTATATTTTGAATTTTATTCCAATACCGGAATCGTTGAATTTATTTTTAAATTATGAAAAATTAAAGGGGTTAAATTTGTTGAAAGCCTTCTTTAATTGGATAATCCCTTTAAAATGAGCGGAATCTGCCGGACTTAAATAGAAATTAATTTGAAAATATCTTAATTTTTTCTTTAGGAAGTTCATAGAAAAGGCATATAACCGTTGTTATTTTAATTGCAATTTTTTAGTTAAACTAAATTTGAAAATAATTAAATAGACAGGTTGTTCCCTTGCTGATGGACTGAACAAAAGTAGAAAATATGCCGCACTCAAAAGCAAATTTGAAAAGCATAGGGGCTGATTCTCCAACAAGTAAAATAGCATACAGAAAAAAAGATTCTTTCAGGAACACGACATTCCTAAAAGAATCTTTTTAGATTACGCTTATTCTGTTTCTGTTGTATCAGCTTCATCTTCAGTGGCATCCATTAATGATGCAGCGACAGAAGGATGAATCTCTGGTGTTACCGTTGGTGTTTCAACCACTTCAGCGGCTGTATCTTCAGCAACATTTGTAAATGGTACATTGCGTTGAGATTTCAAACGGTCGACAATTTCATAGAAGCGACTCGCATGGGAACCCTTGATGTAGATAAAGGAATTATCATCAAGATTTTCCTCCAAGGCTTGAACAAGATTGTCTTTTTCTTTGAACCAAGTGCCATTTGGCAGATCGTTCGCCAAGGCTTCAAAGGCTTCGCCCCATAGATAAATCTTATCTGCACCAGCAGCCTCTAAATAAGGCAACAGGCGTAAATGTTCCTCGCGGCTAAAGCGGCCGAAGTCAGCGATTTGACCGAGAACAATAAATTTCTTACCAGCGTAGAAGACTTTCTTTTCGGTAAATAATTTAATTCCGTCAATGGCAGCTTCAGTTGAGCTACTGTACGTATCATCTAAAACAGTTACTTGATGTTTGTTGACAGTCACGTCAATTGTTTCTAATACCCGCGGCAGGCTGCGGAAACTTTCTAGCTTATCGGTGTATTCTTTAACATCATAGCCTAGGCTATCCAAGGTTAAGAGTACGCTTAAAGCATTTTGAATTTGGCCGTCACTATCATTGGTTAAAGTAAAGTGAACGAACTTACCAGACAACAATAGTGAAACAGTTGTCTTATCTTTATCTACAATCTTATCGATTACGTAACAGTCAGCTGCTGAATTGTGCAGGCTGAAGAGACGAACGTTTAAGTTTTGTGATTTGGCTTGCTTGATAATGCGCCACAGATATTTTTCATCGATATCGGCATTGATAATTGCGTAGCCGCCATTTTTCACGCCTTTAAAGATATCGTTGTTAATCCGTAGATTTTGCTCGTCGCCCTTCGCTTCTGGTGAAGAACCAAAGGAAGTGAAGATAGCCGCTTCGCTTTCCCATAGATAAGCGTTATTTCCGTAAGCTAGACCGTTCAGTGCTGAAGCAGCAACTTCAAACAGTGAAACTTTCGGTTGACTTGCAAGTTCTAACGTCATATTTAACGTTGGTAAATGCAGATTGGCATTCCCAGTATTTTCAAATGGCTTTTTGTCCTTCAATAGATGAGACAGCATTAAACGAGTTGATGTTTTGCCGGTGCTACCAGTAATTGTAATCAATTCGCCCTTATAATTTTCCGCTGCCATACTTGCATATTCGTAAACGAAGCGCAGAGTATTTGGCACGATAAATTGCGGTACTTCATTGGCCAATTCTTGAATTGGTTCATCTGTGACAATTAAAGAGACTTGGCTGCTGATGCCTTGAGTCATGTAGTCTTGATTGCCATGGACCGGCTGCCAGTTGTTGTTAGCTGGGACTAAAGCTTTTTGGCTTTCTGGCGTTAAAGCCAAGAAGGCCACGTTTTGCCATTTCCGCTGTTTAATATTTTGCGCCATAAAGCTGATGTGATCAATTTTCAAATCATATAAAAGATTTTCATTTAAGAAATAGCCTTCAAATAATTTAGAAAATTCATCCCGCACTTTAAAGACTGGATTGTGGTTTTCATCTTTTGGTTCCGCATTATTTAATGGGAATTCAAATAATAAATAGCCTTCTTGATCAATCACTGGATGATTAAATTTATTCGCCGGATCGACTGTTTTCAAGTCAGCGAAGACGCTGCCTGGTTCAGACGCTTTGATAAAGCTTGGCTGCCAGAAAGTTTCTGGATTGTAGTTGTTAAATGGATAGGTTTGAATCTTGTGATTAGAAATATCCCATTTTAAGAAATAGCCGTATGGTAAAGCATCGGTTTGTTTAAATTCTTCTCCATCGCTGTTGAAGACACCATTTCCCATGCTGTAAACCACAGTTGTTCCGTCGATTTCTTCAATCGGTTGGACTTTATGGGGGCCAGTTCCCAAGATTAAATCAGTGCCGGCAGCTACTAACTGCTGGGCAATTTCTCTTTGGTCTTCATGAATATTTTCAAAGCTGTTGCCCCAATGAGCTAAGACGGTCACGAAAATATCTGGATGCTGTTTCTTAAATTGTTTGATTTTTTCAAGCAATAAACCATTTAAAGCAGCTACGCCGGCTTTGGCTTTGTTGGCATAAAAATCATAGTTTTCATCGACAAAACGGCGGTACCAATAACCAGAGAAAATCGCCGTTTTTTGACGGTAATTGTAAGTTAAGACAATTGGTCGCAACGCATCCTCTAAGTTTTTGCCAGCACCGATTGTGTTGATGTGTTGATGAGTGAAGGCGTCAATGGTTTCGCCTAAAGATTCATCCCCAAAGTCCATGCTGTGGTTAGTCCCTAAGTTGACTAAAGACGTATTGCGGTGAGCTAATTCGCCAACCGTCGCTTTTTCGTCGCCGCCAAATAAGAAGACTTTGCGGGCTAAGGTACTTTCTTGCCCAGGTTTTGTTAAGACACCTTCATAGGTCACGATATTAAATTGATCTTCTGGCATCTTAGTCGCTAAGTTTGCCATAGAATGAGCGTAACCATGCTCTTGCAACGCATCTTTAATCCGATTGCTGCGGCGAATATCTGTAAAGTATTCACCGAAATAAGTGTCGCCTAAGAAGTTGATAATTGGTGATTCAATTTCAATTTCATCGAACTCGCTAGTTTCTGGTAATTGGTTAAAGGCTAATTGCGAAGTGTGCACATAGCTAGCCCCGTTGATTACGATAGAGCACAAAACTTCCTGTTGGTCTTCATAAAAGACAAAGCAGTCAGATTGATCGGTGCCCCAGAAAATGCTGGCTAAAGTCATCCCTTGTTTATCTAAAACCGATTGCGCAGGATACAATTGACCATTGATGACATGGTCACGGTTGGCAATATATTGGAAGCTTGATTTAGATAAGTTTAAAAAGGCCACACCAATTTTATAATAATCAAAAACATTTGATAATTGGCCTTGGATTTTCCGACCAGTACCAGTTAGACGGGAGAAGAAAGAAATTTCTAACTCATTGCCCAGTTGGTTAATGCGGTCAATCCCTTGACTGCGGCTGCCGTAGACTTCAAATAACGCCATAATACAGTCTGGTGCATTTAAAGAAATCGCTTGGTTTAAGACGTCGATTAATAAGCGTTTTTCTCCTTCAGTTGCCCGTGTTCCCCGCAAAGCTTGACCTTCTTGGGCTGCAGCCTGAGAAAAGACGATTTCTTGCGTCGGGGTCAAACGGTTGTTTTCTAAATCCTGTAACACTGCCAGGTACAATAGCAGATTACTAGTTCCCCAAGGAGATACCCGATTTCCTAGAGGACGTTGCTCGATAATGCGGTCTTTGTTAAAAATTAACTTCGTTGTCGCAAAAAGATTTTTTTCTGCTGACTTCATTCTCTCAACTCCTAATTAAATAATTCGATCTGGTAAATACGTTTAACTAAAGATAGACTCCGCTGCCAAATGATATGTAAAAAATAGCGCCTAATTATAGAAAGAAACGACGCTCATCCTTTTATTATTGTATCATTTGTCACCTGTAAGACAATATCTATTTTTGATGTAGCTCATGTTTTTCGTCAAAAATAATTTAACTAGCAAAGTAGTCAAACGACCGGGATTTTTAAAATGAATTTGAAAACGAAAATGCTAATTTCATAAAAAAATTCTCAATTCTTGACAGACACTTTTTAGTATACCAAAAAAGGTGGGACTAAGGAATAGTCTTGGTGAATTTAACCCGTATTCTAGCGGGATTTATCAAAAATGAAACAGAAATAATGATAAAAAAGATTATTTTTTGTCTGCAAACTAAAAAAAATAGCTTAAATTTGAAGATGGTAGTATTATTGAAGATGTAAAGAAAGCGTTTTTTCAAAAAAGGGGAAAGGTGGGAAGGTTTATGATTGGTTCGATGATGTTCGTGACGACGATGTCACGGATTCAATTTGCTATGACGGCGATTATGCATTTCTTTTTTGTGCCGACGACCATTGGGTTAATGGCGGCGACACTGATTTTTGAATTAATTTATGTATTTGGCAAAAAAGAAAACGAGCATTATGGCCGCCTAGCCTTGTTTTTTGCAAAGCTGTATTTTTTCAGTTTTGCGACAGGTGTTGTTACTGGTTTGATTATGGAGTTTCAATTTGGGATGAACTGGTCGGCATACGCTTACTTCTTCGGCGATGTCATTGGCGTTCCGTTAGCGTTGGAGGGGATTATGGCTTTCTTTATGGAATCCACGCTAATCGGACTATGGCGGTTTACTTGGGGGAAAATCAACAAGAAGCTCCACGTTTTATTTGCAGCACTGCTCTTATTTACCTCATTATTTTCAGTTGTTTGGATCATTATGATCAATGCGTTTATGCAAAATCCGGTTGGTTTTACGATGGAGGGGGGCCGCGCGCGCTTAGACAGCGTGCTGTCACTAGTCCAAAATCCGCAATACTGGCCAGAGGCACTTCACGTTTTAGGGGCCATTATGATTTTAGGCGGCCTCGTGGTCTGCGGCGTTTCGGCATGGCAGATTCTCAAAAAGCGTGACCGCAAAATTTTTAAAAAATCAATTCAAATCGGTGTCTTGATGTTTTTACCATTTGCGATTATCCAACAGCAGATGGGGGACAATCAAATTACTGCCAGCGGAGCGTTACAGGCGATGAAATTTGCTGCCGTTGAAGGCCGCTATGAAAACGAAGGCAGCGATACAACTGGCGCCCCGTGGGACATTGCCGCTTGGATTAATGAAAGTGAGCATACGTCCACCGGAATCGGAATTCCGGGGCTGGGAAGTTATTTTGGCAACGGAACCTTTGTCGGCGGAGCTGAAGGGATGAATGAGATTGCCAAAACATATCATGAAAAATATGATTCAGAGGTTGCGGCTTCTTACGATGGCGAGATGAGCTATTATCCGCCGGTAACACTGCTCTTTTGGTGTATGCGCTGGATGTTTTATTCCGGGTATTATTATGTTGTTTTGGGAACGGTGGGCTTATTATTACTGTATCGCAAGAAAAAATCAATCGAAGAACATCCGCGCCTGCTGAAGGCTTTTGGAGTCAGTATGTGGTTCCCTTATGTGACTATCGTCACCGGTTGGGTAGTTGCCGAAGTCGGCCGTTATCCGTTTGTCGTCTATGGAATATTTACCCAATTAGACGCCGTCTCGCCGGATATGACACCGGCTAAAATTATTACCTCGGTCACGCTGTTAGCCATCATGGATTTACTTTTACTCGGTACTGTGCTGACTATTACCCATCGCACGCTGAAAAAAGGTGCGCCGAATATTCACGGCAATTACGATCCTCCGGCAAGCCTAGAAAATAATTTTTTTGAGGGGGTCAGTAAATCATGAGTTCACCAACGAATTTACAATTTGCCTTATTTATTTTAGTCTCCATCGAGTTGACCATGTTTTTCATCTTAGGAGGAACAGATTTTGGCGCCGGCATGGCGACCTTCTTTGTCAAAGATAACGGCGACCGAGATGAAATCGTCCGCACCTCCGGACCAGTCTGGGGTGGCAATGAAACTTGGTTAGTGGCCGGCATGGCGTTAGTCTTTGGCGCTTTTCCCCATTGGTATGCGGCCTTGACCTCGGGCTTTTATCTGTTTTTCATTTTGCTGTTAGTCTTCTTTATGTTTAGAGGCGTGGCCTTTGATTATCGTAAAAAATGGCGTTCCAAAACTTATAATCGGCTGTGGGATTGGGGACTTTTCCTAGGCAGCTTAGTTCCGCCTTTTATCTTAGGCATTGTGTTTTCCAGCATTTTAAAAGGCGTGCCGATTCGCGATAATTTTATCTATATCACGATGGGGGATGTCTTCACTCCCTTCACGATTTGTTCTGCGCTGTTGTTAATGGCTGCCTGTCTACAAATCGGTTTAGCCCGTGTGATAAAAAAAGTTTCAGCGGAACTGCAGGCCTCACTAGGCAAAAAATTGCGGGTCGTTAATCTAATTTTTATTGTGCTTGCGGTGCTTGAAGTTATTCTTTTGGCAAATGCTACCAATGTTTTCAATACCCATTTTGCAGCGATTACCTTTTTAATTGTGGTTATAGTAGTTTGCAGCCTCAGCATGGCTTACTTACTGAGAACTAGCCAAAGGCATCAGCTGATTTTTTGGCTGGCGGTCGTTTGTATCGCCGCCTTTATGGGAATTATTTTCCAAGGTTTGTATCCCAATGTAATTGTGAACAGTGCCGGGCCCGCGCTGTCGATTATGGACGCTGCCAGTGGTCGGGAATCACAATTGTGGGTGGCAGTCGGATCAGCAGCAATGCTGCCACTGATGACAATTTTACAGATTACGGCCTATCATATGATTAATAAATATTATGACGTGCCTGATAGCGAAATAAATTATTAGGAGCACTTGTTCCGTTTTTCCAGTTTGTTGTAGTCCACTGTTTTGTAAAAGGAAAGACAGTTGGCTAGTAAACAATCTTATTAGAAGAAGTTGAATCACTTGAGATGAAATAGGAGGGGATAAGATGACACTTATAAAAAAATTATTGTGGATCATTGTTGCCTTGATTCCTTTAGCATGGGTTTTTTCTTGGCATCTATGGATTACGCCATTTTTCGGTGATACTGTCGGCCAATTGTCTCTAGTTGGCTTAGGATTATTTCTTTTGGGAGTGGGCGTGTACCGTACTGCCAAAGGATATGGTCGCCAAGATCCCGGTGAAGATCAGCCTTGAAGCTGAAACATAAAGACTACTTTAATTGGAAATTTTAAAGGTAAAAACTATGACTTTGATTGTAGCACTAACAACTTGCTGAATAGGTTCTTACTTGCAAAAAAAATTCGCAGGTAAAGAACTTGGTAAGTTCAGCAGCAGCTACTTTGTTGGTCATAGTTTTTTCTTGTGTTACGGTTCTTTTCCGATGATAATGGGTTTTAAATAGAAGAAACTTGACAGGAAAGGACAGAGCGCAATGGCAAAAGTAGCGTTTTACGGGGCCATCAGTTTAGATGGTTTTTTAGCAGACCAAAAGGACAGCCTGGAATGGTTGTTTGAGACCAATCAAGGCGGTGTCGAAACTTACAGCGCCTTTTACGAAAAAATTGGCTCGGCTGTGATGGGTCGCATCAGCTATCAGGAGACCAAAAAGATTCTAGCCGGCGAGCCGTTAAATCCCGGCAAGCAAAATTATGTGTTTTCCAACACTCTAACGGCTGACTTGCCCGATGCAATTGTGGTGAAGCAGGAGCCGGCTGCTTTTATTTCACAATTAAAAGCTCAAGAGGAAAAAATGATTTGGATCGTCGGCGGTGGTGGCCTCGTGACCGAGCTGATTCAAGCAGACTTGATTGATGAATGGTGGATTCAGATTACCCCGATTTTACTAGGCAAAGGCAAACGCCTTTTTGAAGAGGCGGACTATCAGCAACGTCTGAAGCTAGTAGATACGACAATCATGGGAGAATTTGTTGAGCTGCATTATCAGCGGGAAAAATAAAACTAAAAAGGTTGTAGGAATTTTTTTAAAATAGTCAGCTATTGCCGATGAATGCTACCGCTTCCGATAACTTTTGTTATAATAAAAGAAAAGGAGGCGCTTTTAAAATGATGAATGAATTCAAAAAAAGTGAACCAAGTCGCCATTTCAGCGACTTTCATTTGGCCGGCTTTGCCTATTGGGATGGGATTCATGTGGCAGAAGAGTTGAACTGGGGCAAGCCGGTAACCCTTCAGGCTGAACCGGACAATCCCCACGATCCTGAAGCTGTGGCGGTTTATTATCAAGATAAGAAAATTGGCTATGTACCTAGGGGCAAAAATCAAGTGCTCAGCCAGCTCTTATATTATGGCTACGGCGAAATGTTTGAAGCCTTTATTCAAGCTGTCAATAAAGACAGCCATCCTGAACGCCAATTTCGCGTTGTTGTGATGCTCAAGGATGGCCGGAAGTAAAAAATCAAAGCAGATATTTTTACAAAATGGCAGAAACTTGTGATACTGGTTTAAAAAAAGTAGGTGTTCTGATGAGTACAATGGTTTTTGTAAACTTTCCAGTGACAGATTTGACTCGTTCTATCAATTTTTACGAAGCACTAGGCTTTCGGCAAAATCGCGATTTTTCCAATGAGCATTCGGCGGCACTAGTCTGGGACGATAATTTTTGGATTATGCTGTTGACCCATGATTTTTACCAAGGTTTTATTCGGGATAAAAAGATTGCCAATCCCCACACCCACAGCGGATCGATGGTAGCCTTTGGTTTAGCTAGCGGTGATGCAGTCAAAAAATTTGCCGCAACCGCCAAAGCTAATGGCGGCGATTTCTATCATTTAGAGATGGGGATTCCCGAAGAACAGATGGTTCAACTGGAAGTGGAAGACCCTGATGGCAATTTGATGGAGCCGACTTGGATGGCTTTTTCATAAAGACTGGCTTTTCTTTAGCAGACTTGTGCTATACTAAAAACAATTAAATAAAGAAACATTTGGGGTGCACTATGCTGAGATTATACCCATTGAACCTGCCGCAGTTAAAACTGCCGAAGGGAAATGTCAATGACTGAATTTTTCAGAGGCTGTGACGCTAATCTGTTAACGGAGCCATTTTCAAGTATTCGTTGAGAATCTTTGAAAGTTGCGCTTTGTTGGACTATTGTCGCTGCCTCTTTTTTCTAGCCGCCATTTGTTTTCTAAGTGAATAGAAAATAAATGGCTTTTTGTTGTTGAACTAAAAATTTAAGCTAAGAAATAACTAAGACAGTTAAATCGGAAAATAAGGAGGAACAGATGACCCATTCGCAAAAAGTATTTCGCCTAGCTTTTTTAGGACTGATGATTGCGCTAGATGTCGTGTTATCACCACTGTTTCGCATCGAAGGGATGGCACCAATGTCCAGCGTTATGAATATTATCGCTGGTGTTTTGCTGGGACCATTTTTTGCAACGGTGATGGCGCTGGTCTGCGGCATCATTCGAATGACCTTATTAGGCATTCCGCCGTTAGCATTAACAGGGGCAGTTTTTGGAGCAGCCTTAGCAGGCATTGGCTTTCGTCTATTTCAAAAACCAATTGGAGCGATGCTGGGGGAAATTATCGGCACAGGTATTCTCGGTTCAGTTTTATCCTATCCAGTGATGGTTCTTTTTACTGGTAGTAGCCAAAGTCTTTATTGGTTTATTTATACACCAAGGTTTATCGGAGCAACGCTGATTGGTTCCGCCGTTGCGTGGCTTTTGCTGAAAAAAATCAGCCCGCTCCCTAGTTTCAAACGTGTTCAACAAATTTTTGGAGGGAAATCCCATGGAAAACTCAAGGCTTGAAGATTACACTAAAGCACTAGCAGAAATTTTTCCTTTGAAAAAAAGTCCTTTGGTGCAATGTATTACTAATGAAATCACCTGTGAGTCTGTCGCAAATGCCCTCTTATATATCGAGGCCAAGCCGGTGATGGCGGATGACCCGCGGGAGTTTGCTGATTTCTTTAAGCAAAATGATAGCTTGCTGCTGAATTTAGGACATTTATCGCCAGAACGGGAAGCCAATTTACTAGCCGCCGCTACTTTTGCTGAAAAAAAGGCGACGCCAATAGTCATTGATTTAGTCGGCGTTTCTGCTAGTCAGCTGCGCTACGATTTGGCTTGGCAACTGATGACGCACCAGCCGCAAATTGTGAAGGGCAATATATCTGAGCTGCGGCGCTTTTGTCAGTTAACCAGCCATGGGCGTGGCGTTGACGGCAGCCAATTGGATCAGGAAATGGCCGGTCTACAGGAATTAGCCGCTGCACTACAAAAAGTTGCGCAAGATTATCCTGAAACGATCTTTTTAGCAACCGGTGTGCAGGATGTATTGGTTAACAAAAATGAGTGCCTGCTTTTGAAAAATGGTGTCTGGCAGTTGGATAATTTTACCGGTACAGGAGACATTGTCGGTGCTTTAGCCGCTGCCTTTTTAGGCAGCGGGCAACGGACGATTGTGGCAGCGCTGGCCGCTGTGACCTATTTCAATTTATGCGGTGAAGTTGCCAGTCAAACATTGGGAACGCCAGAGGCTTTGGCTGATTTTCGCCAGGAGACCCTCAATCAATTGGCGCTGTTAAAGGAGCAGTCGCTCTGGTTTGAAAAGTTAAAGGGGAGTGTTTTATGAAGATGGAAAAATTACTGAAGCTTTATCTTGTGACAGGAGCATTTGATTTATCCGAGGAGCAATTTTTGTCGGTGATTACAGAGGCCTGTGAAAATGGCGTCACTTTAGTCCAACTGCGGGAAAAAACCTTAACCACCGGCGATTTTTTTAACTTAGCGGTCAAGGTGAAAAAAATTACCGACACCTATCAGATTCCTTTGATTATTAATGATCGGGTCGATATTTGTCTGGCTGTCGATGCCGCTGGTGTGCATATCGGCGATGATGAATTACCGGTATCGGTGACGCGACAATTAATCGGCGATAAAATTTTAGGGGTGTCGGCAAAGAGCGTGGCCCGGGCTAAAGAGGCGCAAGCCAGTGGAGCGGACTATCTGGGAGTTGGGGCGATGTTTCCCACGAAAACCAAAGACAGTCCTGTCACTCCATTAAATACTTTGAAGGATATCACAGCAACGGTTGCCATTCCGGTGGTAGCAATTGGCGGCATTAATGAAACAAATCTACAGACTTTCTCAGGCAGCGGGATTGCTGGTATCGCAGTGGTCAGTGAGATTATGAAGGCAGATACAGTCGCCGAAAAAGTCCGCAGCTTAAATCAAAAAATGAATGAATTATTGGAGGAGAAATAAATGCAAAATAAAACTCCGCAAGTCGTCACAATTGCCGGCAGTGATTCTGGGGGCGGCGCCGGTATTCAGGCGGATTTAAAAACGTTTCAAGCCCGTCATGCATTTGGCATGAGCATTATCGTGGCCTTGACTGCCCAAAATACTTACGGCGTCCAAGATAGCTTAGCGATTCCCAGCGCATTTATCGATGCTCAATTTGCATCTTTAGCCGCCGATTTTGCTATCAAAGCCTGTAAAACAGGAATGCTGGCAGACATTGAGCGGGTGGAAACCGTCGTTGAAAATTTGAAAAAATATGATTTTGGACCATTAATTGTTGATCCGGTGATGATTGCAAAGGGTGGTCATCCTTTATTGCAGGATGCGGCAGTGGCTGTTATCAAAGAAAAATTACTCCCGCTTGCGACAGTGGTCACGCCTAATTTACCGGAGGCCGAAGTGATCTTAGGCAGAGAAATTAAAACAGCCGCCGAGATGATTCAAGCGGCTAAAGATATTCAAGCAATAGGCGCTAAAAATGTAATCATCAAAGGCGGGCATAGTGCCGATCCACAGGCTGCCGATTTTATTTTATTGGCCAATCAAAAAGCATTTTGGCTGAAAACACCCCGAGTGGAAACTGAAAATACCCACGGGACCGGAGATACCTTCTCGGCCTGCATCGCCGCAGAATTAGCTAAAGGGACCGACTTAGAAACTGCAATCATTATTGCCAAAGAATTTATTCAAGGCGCAATTTCTGAGGGAATCTCAGTGGGACATGGTCACGGCCCAACCAACCATTGGGCCCAACCAAGTGAAGCGGTTGAATTTATAATAGAAGAAAATATGTAATCGACCTGACAATCAGCAGACTAAATTTTTGCTGATTGTTTTTTTTCATGCTAGATTTGTAGTATTCAAAAAAGGAGCGATTTGCATGACAAAAATTAATCAACCGGTGACACTGAAAAATGGCGTAATACTGCGCAATCCCTTGATGCTGGCCCCAATGACCACGCAAATGAGTTTTTTTAATGGGATAATCACGCAGGATGAAATTACGTATTATCAAAATCGTAGCCAAGCGATTGGAGCGGTCATCACTGGCGCTGCCAATGTGCAGGCAGTCGGCCAAGGCTGGGCTGGAGAACTTGGCGTCTACGATGATAAATTTATTCCCAATTTAACTAAACTAGCGACAGCGATTAAAGCCGGCGGGGCGAAAGCAATTTTGCAAATCTTTCACGGCGGCCGGATGTCGCCAAAAAATATTTTAAATGGTGCTGAACCGGTTTCAGCCAGTGCCGTAGCGGCCGAACGACCAGGCGCACCGACGCCACGGGCTTTGACCGGGGAAGAAGTTTTACAAGTGATTACCGATTTTAAGGCGGCTACCAAGCGGGCGGTGGCAGCCGGTTTTGACGGTGTCGAAATCCACGGCGCTAACACTTACTTGATTCAGCAATTTTTCTCTCCTCATTCTAATCGACGGGAAGATGAGTGGGGCGGCAGTCTAGTCAAAAGATTTCATTTTATTGATATCTTAGTCGATGAAATATTGGCGGCCGGTAAAGAAAAGTCAACCGATTTTATCGTTGGCTATCGCTTTTCTCCAGAAGAATATGAAACACCAGGCATTCGCATGGAGGATACTTTATATTTAGTTGACCAATTAGCAGAAAAAAATTTAGATTATCTCCATGTCTCTTTAAATGAATACCAACGTGTTTCTGTTCAAAAAGAATTTCAAGAAAAAAGTATTGTCGATTATCTACAGGAAAAAATTGCCGGTCGGGTGCCATTAGTAGCTGTTGGCGGCATTGAAGAAGCAGCTGACGTTGAAGCATTGTTGAACCATGCTGATTTAGCTGCGGTCGGACAGGCTTTGATTATTGATCCTGACTGGGGCGAAAAAGTTTTAACTCAACAGCCAGTTCATCGCGTAAGTGACTTGGATTCCGCTAACAGAACGCTGCGGGGCACTAGCCTCTGGGATTTTGTTAATACCATTCGTTTAGATAAATAAAATCTGCGAGTAACAATTTTTGACAAATTCCTAAAAAGCTGTTAAATTATTATAGTTCAAATCGTAATTATTTCGATTTGTTAAAGCGAATGAAATTTTCAGGCTTGGTTCAGAGGAACGTGGACTTAGGCTAAAAGGAAAAGTAGTTTGCAGGATAAAAAAATTTAACTTTTAAGAGGAAAAGAGGAGCACTGAGATGGCTAAAAAATCAAAAATTGCGAAAGCAGCAAAACAACGGGCATTGATTGCTCGTTATGCAGATCTCCGTCAAGAATTAAAGGCCAACAATGATTTAGATGGCCTGCGGAAATTACCAATAGATTCTAACCCTAATCGCTTGAAAAATCGTGACCTAATCGATGGTCGCCCCCGTGGTTATTACCGGAAATTTGGCATGTCACGGGTCAAGTTTAGAGAACTTGCCTTAAAGGGTCAAATCCCCGGCGTCAAGAAAGCTAGTTGGTAGATAAGTAAAATAAAAAAAGTTCAGCTAATTGTGGCTGAGCTTTTTTTGTTGCGCTAAAAATTAATTTTTGTTAACCAATTTTCAAATAGATTACAAAAAAATCCTGCTAGAAAATCGAAGTTCAAACTATTCTAGCAGGATTATTTAAATCGGTGATATTAACTATGATTGACTAGATTTTTCAAACCTTCGGCACAATATTCTTAAGCTTTTGGTTACTGCGGACTCTTAAGAGAATAAAGATGCCAATCAGCAACGTGACAGCTGCTAGTAACACGGCCTTTTCATTGAGAATTGGCACTAATAGGCTGGTGAAAACAGCACCTAAAAAGAAGCTGAGAATGATGACTAAAATATCGCAGCCTTTTTCTAGGGCTTTTTTATTTTTTTGCGTAATACCGTCGTAAAAACTTTCGGCTAAAGTGCGGATATTACCGGTCATCATCAAAGAAGTGAAGGGAGCACCTTTTAGTTTGCGAAATTCTTGTAATTGAATGGCAGCCGTAATTGAAATCAAGGCACTTGCTAGCCGGTCTGACAAAAATGGTGACAAAAAGGCCGTCAAAATAATCAAAATAATTTCAAAAACCATCAAACAAATTGGCCGTAGACTTTCGTCGTGATGTTCCGCATAACGTTGCTGAAACAGCCGGGTTAAAATAACCCCCAGCATAAATGCAAATAACGGAATTAGGTAGTGAACTAAATCTGCAAAATTACTATTTAAAATATGAATGCCCATTAAAATTAAATTGCCGGTCTGTAAACCGGCAAAAACTTCGCCGTGGACCAAATACGTATACGCATCTAAAATGCCCGCAGTTACCGCTAAGAGGGCACCAATTTTTAAGGTTTCGTGGGGTGAAACATCTTTGTTCATCATGATTACCTGCCTTTTCCTTCGCTATTATACTCTGGGAGAAATCATTTTGAAAGTTTTCTTACCTTCTTTCCTCAAAAAAGTTAGCCAACTAGATTTTTATGGATTTTGACGGGCGCTTTGATGAATCAAGAAAAACTTCTCTAACAGGTTTGTCTCGAACCCATGCTTGATAATTTTAATTGAGAAAATCGCAGAAATTGAATCTCAAAGGATATCTGCTAAAATTAAACTAACAGAGATGGTGTCAGGTTTTATTGTTCGACGAGCTTTTGAATCAGATTGTTTTGTGATTGAACAGGAACTAATCGCAATTTCACAACACTAGTATCCTTCGCCAGATGAGCATCTGGAAATCTTAATTCGTCTTTATTTTTAACCTAAGCGACACTCTCAAAATGGATTCGCAAACTAACTTGCAAGGAGGAATTATTGACAATGGAAATGTATCAATTGAATGATGGCTTTGACTTACCAAAGGTTGGTTTTGGGACTTATCGCTTAAATGGAACAGCCGGGGCCCGCAGGATTGAATCGGCTTTAAGCGTTGGCTATCGCTTAATCGATAGTGCCTTCAATTATGAAAACGAAGGGATTGTCGGTCAGGCAATCAAAAACAGCAGTGTGCCCCGAGATCAGATTACGGTGACTTCAAAACTTCCTGGGCGTCATCATCATTATCAAGAAGCCTTGGAAACAATTCAAGAATCAGTCACACGGATGGGTCTTGACTATTTAGATTTATATTTGATTCATTGGCCAAATCCTCAGAAAGATTTGTACGTCGAAGCGTGGCAGGCCTTAATCGATGCCCAGCGTTGGGGCTGGATTCGTTCTATCGGGGTGAGTAATTTTCTGCCGGAACATATCGAGCGCCTAGAAAAAGAGACGGGTGTTCTGCCAGCTGTCAACCAAGTTGAACTACATCCGTTTTTCAACCAAGCAGAGCAACGGAAGTTTGACGCCTCGAAAAAAATTATCACGGAGGCTTGGAGTCCTCTAGGCCGGGCCAACGACCTTTTACAAAATGAAACGATTAAAGAAATTGCCGCTACTCATCACAAGTCGATTGTCCAAATTATTTTGCGTTGGCATTTACAACTAGGGGTTGTGCCGATTCCTAAGGCTAGTCATGTTAGTCGCCAGCGGGACAACTTAGCAATTTTTGATTTTACTTTATCAAATGAAGAAATGGCAACTATTAATCAGTTGTCCCACGCAGATGGCCGCACCTTTAATCAAGACCCAGCTGTTTACGAAGAATTTTAACAGATACAGCAAAAAATAAGCTGGCAACCGTGGAAATAAGTAAACAAATGGACTGCCTAAAAAAAACAAAAATTGATGAAATAGATGAGCAGCTTTTTTGGCTAATTTCTTACTCATTTATTTCATTTTGTGTTAGACTTATAAAGGAACCTCTTTTTTTAACTGGTTTTGTAAGCGCTTAAAATCGAAGTAAGGGAAAATGCGAAATAAGGGTGGTGACTGGGGATTTCAATCCATTTTCCAAGGATTAGTTTACTAATATTTTAGAAAGAAGGGTATTGAATGTCAGAAGAAAAGTATATTATGGCTATTGACCAAGGAACAACGAGTTCGAGAGCAATTGTTTTTAATAAAGCAGGTAAACCGGTCGGGAGTTCGCAAAAAGAATTTCCGCAATATTTCCCACATGACGGATGGGTGGAACATAATGCCAATGAAATTTGGAATTCTGTGCAATCAGTTATCGCAGGAGCTTTGATTGAAAGTGGTTTGCAACCGACACAAATTGCTGCTTTAGGGATCACGAACCAGCGGGAAACAACAGTTGTTTGGGAAAAAGATACTGGCAAGCCGATTTACAATGCAATTGTCTGGCAATCAAAACAAACCAGTGATATCGCAGAAGATTTAAAACAAAAAGGGTATCAAGAAAAAATTCAAAAGAAAACTGGTTTGATTATTGATTCCTACTTCTCTGGAACCAAGGTGAAATGGATTTTAGACCACGTTGATGGCGCTCGTGAGCGGGCGAAAAAAGGCGAGTTATTGTTTGGAACGATTGATACTTGGTTGGTTTGGAAACTAACCGGCGGTAAATCCCATGTCACCGATTATACCAATGCCAGTCGGACTATGATGTATAATATTTTTGATTTGAAATGGGATGAAGAAATTCTGGAAATTCTAGATGTTCCTAAAGAAATGCTTCCAGAGGTGCGTTCAAATTCTGAAGTTTACGGTAAAACTGAAAGCTATCATTTCTATGGCGAAAATGTGCCAATCGCCGGCATGGCTGGTGACCAACAAGCGGCTTTATTCGGCCAAACAGCCTTTGAAGCGGGCTCAGTGAAAAATACTTACGGTACCGGAGCCTTTATCGTAATGAATACCGGTGAAGAAGCCATTCATTCTGAAAATGGTTTGTTGACGACAATTGGCTATGGCATTAACGGTAAAGTAACTTATGCTTTAGAAGGTAGTATTTTCGTTGCGGGTTCTGCGATTCAATGGTTAAGAGATGGCTTGAGAATGTTTAAATCCTCACCAGAATCTGAAGAATATGCAACCCGTGTTGAAAATAGTTTGAATGTCTATGTAGTGCCGGCCTTTACAGGTCTTGGTGCGCCATATTGGGACCAAGATGCGCGGGGAGCAGTCTTTGGCTTGACTCGGGGCACGCAAAAAGAACATTTTATTCGGGCAACTTTAGAATCGATGGCTTATCAAACAGCTGATGTGGTGAAAACCATGAATAAAGATTCTGGTGTGGAAATTAAAGAGCTGCGGGTTGATGGAGGGGCTTCGAATAATGACTTCCTGATGAAATTCCAAGCAGACATTTTACAAACACCAGTTGAACGGGCCCATTATTTAGAAACAACGGCTTTAGGGGCAGCCTACTTGGCTGGTTTAGCAGTTGGCTTCTGGAAAGATTTAGATGAATTGAAGGCCTTCAACCAAGCCGGCGTGCGCTTTGATCCGACAATGGAGCCAGCATTGGCAGACAATTTATATGAAGGCTGGCAAGAAGCGGTTGAAGCAACGATGAAATACAAACATCGGCCATTAAAATAAAGAAAGCGGGGAGGCTCAATGACGGATATTTCCTATGAAAGTTTTGAACGCTTGGAAAGATTTATGGATTTAGGCTTTGAAGCAGTCGGGGTGCCTAAAGAAGATGCTGCCATCTGCGCAAAAGTCCTAATTGAATCTGATAAGCGGGGCATTGATTCTCACGGTGTTGGCCGCTTTAAACCGATTTATATAGATCGGATTGAAGAAGGCATTCAACATACAACAACTAATCTGCAAGTCATTCGCGAAACGAAAACCACCGCCGTGTTAGACGGCGGTGACGGCATGGGTCATGTGATTGGCGTTAAAGCGATGGAAATGGCGCTAGCGAAAGCCAAAGAGTATGGCATGGGCATGGTAGCCGTGCGTAATTCCACCCATTACGGCATTGCCGGCTATTATCCGCTAATGGCGGCTGAAGTAGGCATGATTGGCATCACTGGGACGAATGCTCGTCCTTCGATTGCCCCAACTTTTGGCGTTGAAAATATGCTGGGTACCAATCCATTAACCATCGGCTTTCCTACGGATGAAGATTTTCCATTTGTGATTGATTGTGCGACGTCAATTACGCAGCGGGGAAAAATTGAGCACTATGCCAGAATCGGTAAAACGATGCCTTATGGCTGGGTTATTGATGAAAAAGGTGAAGCTGTCACTGATCCTGACGTTGCTTTAGAAGGCTTGGTGAAAGGAACTTGTGCCTTAACACCCCTCGGCGGTATCGGTGAAGAATTGGCTGGCTATAAAGGTTATGGCTATGCGACTGTTGTTGAGGTTCTTTCAGCAGCGTTACAGGGCGGTTCATTCTTGCATCAGTTAACAGGAGTTGATGCACAGGGGGAAAAGCAGCCTTATCATCTCGGGCATTTCTTTATGGCCATTGATATCAATGCCTTCACAGACCCGGCGGAGTTTAAAAAAATGGCCGGTGATATTCTCAGGGACTTGCGGGCTTCCAAAAAAGCTGAAGGGGCTGAACGAATTTATACGGCCGGCGAAAAGGAATATCTAGCTTATTTGGACCGCAAAGAACACGGAGTACCGCTGAACCCAGCCGTTAAAAAATCATTAGTGGCTGTGCGGGACAAGTACCACGTTGACTTCAAATTCAATTGGGAGTAAATGAAAAATTTTAACAGGAGGGATAGGTCCGTCGACAAAAGTTGATGCTCTTATCCCTTTTTTAGTGAAAAGGAACCGATAAATTTTTGCTTATTTTTTTAAGAAAGCGTATGCTTTTACTGTAGAGAAATAGCAGTTATTTTTCTAACAGCAGAAGCAATATTAACCTATTGGAGGCTTTGATGATGAAAAAAATTATTAACGATCCGAAGAATATTGTTGCAGAAATGGTCACTGGTTTGACAAAGGCATACAGCAGTAAAATCGAGTTAGTGCCGGATACTTATGTTGTCAAACGGCTAAAAAATGCCGATCAAGTTGCTTTAGTCAGCGGCGGTGGTAGCGGCCATGAGCCGGCTCATGCTGGTTTTGTCGGCGATGGCATGTTAAGCGCTGCAGTTTGCGGGCAAGTCTTTACCTCGCCAACACCTGACCAAGTGCAGGCAGCGATTAACGCTACCCAAACTGGCAAAGGGGTCCTATTGATTGTCAAAAATTATTCCGGTGATGTCATGAATTTTGAAATGGCGAAGGATTTAGCGGAAATGGATGACATCGAAGTCGGCTATGTCTTAGTCGATGACGACATCGCTGTTGAAAACAGCACCTATACGCAAGGGCGCCGCGGCGTTGCTGGAACCGTTTTAGTGCATAAAATTTTAGGTGCCTTAGCTCGCAGTGGTCAAAGTGTCAAAGAATTGGAAACCTATGGCAATGAATTGGTTAAACAAATTAAGACTATCGGCATCGCACTATCTGGCGCAACTGTTCCAGAAGTGGGCAAGCCTGGTTTCGTGTTAGCCGAAGATGAAATGGAATACGGTGTTGGTATTCACGGAGAACCCGGCTATCGTCGTGAAAAATTAAAAGCTTCAAAAGAGATGGCCAAAGAAATTGTCGGCAAATTAAAAGAAGAATTTAACTGGCAAGCTGGTGATGAATACGGCGTCTTAGTCAATGGCATGGGAGCGACTCCATTGATGGAGCAATATGTTTTCTACAATGACGTTGAAGAACTATTGCGGGCGGATGGCATTAGCATCACCTTCAGTAAAGTCGGTAACTACATGACTTCCCTTGATATGGCCGGTCTATCGTTGACACTAATTAAAACCGATGAAAAAATTGTGGCTGCTTTAAATGAACCGGTTGATGTAATCGGCTGGTAAAATTTTCGCAGTTGTTGAAAGGAATTGTTGCAGATGTTTACACCTGAAAAATTAACCAAAGCCATCAGTCTGTTTGATGAAAAAATTGAAACCAATAAAGCCTACTTAAGCGAGCTGGATACGCCAATTGGTGACGGCGACCACGGTAACAATATGGCTCGCGGTATGGAAGCGATTCGCCAGCAGGATTTAAACGGCAGCGTGTTTGACCAACTAAAATTAGTTGCGATGCAGCTGATTAGTAAAGTCGGTGGTGCCTCAGGTCCGCTTTACGGTACGGCCTTTATGGAAATGGCCAAAGCCAGCAAAGACACTGAGGATCCCACAACCATTTTAACTGCCGGAATTGCCGGTATTGAAAAACGCGGCAAAGCCACACTCGGCGAAAAGACAATGTTGGACTTATGGATTCCTGCAGTGGCGGCAGTCAAAACTGGCGATTTAACAGAAGCAAAACTGACAGAATTTGTCGAAGCCACCAAAGATTTAGTCGCGACTAAAGGACGAGCATCCTACGTAGGAGAACGCTCCAAAGGCCACATTGACCCAGGCGCAATGTCTTCAAAATATTTATTTGAAGCCTTCATGGAAGCTGGGGTGTTGGACCATGACTAGCGGTATCGTGTTAGTTTCTCATGTGAAGGAAGTTGCTGAGGGCTTAGAAAAATTGATTCGTGAAGTCGCTAAAGACGTCCCCATCACCACAGCTGGTGGAACAGAAGACGGCGATATCGGCACCTCTTTTGATAAAATTTCTACGGCATTTGAAGACAACACAGCTGATGAACTCTTTGCCTTTTATGATTTAGGTTCAGCCAAAATGAACTTAGAGATGGCCATGGAAATGACAGAGAAAAAAATTCTCTTACAGGATGTCGCCTTCATCGAAGGAGCCTATACAGCCGCCGCCTTATTACAGGCGGGCACAAGCCAAGAGGATATTCTCGAACAATTAGCTCCATTAAAAATTAAATAAACTAGAAAACTAGCAGTTGAATCTTGTGAGGGAGATTCGGCTGCTAGTTTTTTAGTAGAAGAGCGAAAACATTAAAGAAAAGTTTGATATGCATACTAGATAAGTTAGTATGTATAAGAGAGATACTTGAATAAAGGGAAAGAGGACTGAGTTTATGACCCACCACAAAATCCAACAGCTAATTCTAGAAAATGAGAGATTACTCGACATCTTGACCATCATAAAAAACTTAGAGTTAGAAGACTGTTGGCTAGCAGCCGGCACCTTGCGAAATTTTCTTTGGAATTATTTGAGTGACCAGCCCTTAATGGCTCATCAGCAGGATGTCGATGTGGTCTTTTTTGACCCCAAGATTAGCTACCAAGAAACATTGGAGCTGGAGGCTAAGCTCAAAAGGAATTATCCTGAGTATCCATGGGAATTAAAAAATGAAGTCTATATGCACCAGCACAATCCAGGTGCTGAACCATATCTAAATAGCCAAGAAGCTATCAGTAAATTTCCTGAGACTTGTACGGCGATTGCTGCTCGTTTGTTGGCTGAGGGAGAGCTGGAATTATTTTTACCTTATGGCGCTGCTGATCTACTAAATTTTGAAGTTCGGCCGACGCCTTTTTTTAAAAAGAAGCCTGAGCGAATGACTGTTTATCGTAAGAGAGTGGCGAAAAAAGACTGGCAAAGCTCTTGGACAGCGCTGAAAATCTTTGAAAGTTAGCTGAAAAGCCGGTTTTAACGATTTTTACTAGAATAAATAGCGCTACTTTGCTACAATAGGATAGGATAATTTTGCGTGTAACTCAGCATTGGAGGAGAAAACAACATGATTTCAGTTAGTGATTTAAAAGCAGGGATGACCTTTATCTTAGATGGTAAATTAATTAAAGTTTTGGAAATTAGCCACCACAAACCAGGTAAAGGCAATACCGTTATGCGAATGAAACTGCGGGATGTCCGCACTGGCGCAACGTTTGATACAACCATGCGTCCGGAAGAAAAAGTTGAACGGGCTCATATTGATACGAAAACCGTACAATATTTATATAGCCAAGACGACGTGGCAGTTTTCATGGATATGGAAAGCTACGAACAATATGAAGTACCTTTAACTTCGATTGAAAATGAAATGAAGTATGTCTTAGAAAATTCAGAATTGAAAATTCAATTTTATGGTACAGAAGTAATTGGTGTTGAATTGCCAACAACTGTTGTTCTACGTGTCGTGGAAACTCAGCCTTCTATTAAAGGCGCAACTGTGACAGGCTCTGGTAAACCAGCAACTATGGAAACAGGTTTAGTTGTCAATGTACCGGACTTTGTTGAAACAGATGAGCTATTGGAAATCAATACCCAAGAAGGCACTTACGTAAAACGTGCCGGCAAATAATTTCTAAAATCTGCGGCCTCAGCTATTTAGCTGGGGCTTTTTTTGTATTCTCAATTTATTTGCTGTTTTGGAAAAAAATGACAATCATTTATGCTTGGCAGGCTAAAGCCTTTGTTTGTAAGGTTTTAGGATAAAAAATATTGCCAAGCTAAAACAATTTTTCTAGCTGAACAAAATAATTTTGGAAAAGTGAAGCGGTTCTTTTGCTTCTAATAAATAACCCCTCTATAATAAAATTTATCAAGTGATAAAAAAGTAAAAATTGTTTTTTTTAGAATAGGAGAATCAAAATGAAAAAGGTTATCGTGGTTGGTGCTGGAGTTGCGGGGATTGCTGCAGCGATTCGGTTGCAATATTTAGGTTATGAAGTTGAGCTTTATGAAAAAAATGACAAAATCGGCGGCAAGATGAATCAGATTAGCCGAGATGGGTTTCAATTTGATGTAGGGCCAACAATTGTCATGATGAAGGATATTTACGAGGAGGTGTTTACTTTTTGCAATCGTGATCCAAAAGATTATTTTACGATGGAAAAAGTTGATCCGATGCTTCATTTGTATTTTTCTAAAAATGAACCGCTGTCGTTGTCCTCTGACTTGAGTCAGCTGGTGCCAACTTTGGAGTCAATTTCAGAGGCAGATGCTGAAGGCTTTATGGCATTTCTCAGTGATATTTATAAAAGATATTTAATTGCTAAAGAAGCTTTTATTACCAAATCCTTCCGCAGTTTTTGGGATTTTTATAATCCCAAATCGCTGCTTGCTGGATTGAAGCTGAAAACCTTCAATGATGCCTACTCTTCGATTTCAAAATTTGTTGAGGATGAACGCCTAAGAAAAGCCTTAGCATTTCAAACCTTGTACATTGGTGTCTCCCCTTATCAAGGACCATCTTTGTACACGATTATTCCGATGATTGAGCTCTTTTACGGTGTTTATTTTATTAAAGGCGGAATGTACGGTTTTGCTAAAGGTATGGAAAAATTATTTTTGGAATTAGGCGGCCAGCTACATTTGAATACAGAAGTAGAAGAAATTTTGATTGAAGATGGTTTAACCCGGGGCATTCGCGTGGCTGGTGAGGAAATTTATAGCTCGTCGGTTGTCGTGGGGGCGGATTTTCCCTATGCGATGACCCAGCTGATACCCGATGAAAAAAAGCGGGGCAAATATACCAATCGTAAAATTGATCAGATGGAATACTCTTGCTCTTGTTTCTTGCTTTATCTGGGAGTAGATAAAAAGTATCCGGTGGAGGCACTGCATTCGATTTATTTTGCTGATGATTTTAAGAAAAATGTTGACCAATTGTTTGAAACAGGTGAGTTTCCTGATGACCCGTCCTTTTATATTTATGTTCCCACTAAGATGGATGAGAGTCTGGCGCCGGCTGGTCACGAGGCCGTATATGTGCTGGTGCCGGTACCGGAATTATCTAAATACGACGACTGGTCTGCTGAAAAAGTTGCCCAATACCGTCAACAGATTTTAAACAAGATGAAGGAAGAAACGATTTTTTCTGATATTGATGAACACATTGTTTTTGAAGAACATTTTACGCCGGTTCGTTTTGAAAAAGAATTTAACGCCTATAATGGCGCTACTTTTGGCTTGAAACCAACCTTGAAGCAAAGCAATTATTATCGTCCCCATAACAAATTTGCTTATGCAGACAATTTATATTTTTGCGGTAGTAGCACCCATCCCGGGGCAGGGGTGCCGATTGTGATGCAAAGCGCCAAACTAGCAGTAGAGGAGCTGATGAAAGATGATCCATCAATTTGAGATTCACCAAAAAGATTTTCTGTACTGTGAAGAAATAATAAAGAAGGCCTCCAAAACTTTTTATGCGGCTTTTTCGCAATTGCCGGAACAGCAGGCTTGGAGTATTTATGCGGTTTATGCTTTTTGTCGGGAAGCCGATGATTTAATCGACGAGGATCATGATATTGAAGGCCTCTACCGTTTGGAGGGGGAACTAAAGGACTTTGAAGCTAATAAGGTCCCTGACCGTCCTTTGTGGCGGGCGCTTTCTGTCGTTTTTCTAAATTATGATATGGATATCCAAGCATTTTATGATATGTTGGCGGGGCAAAAACAGGATGCCGATTTCAAACAGCCGCAAACGCAAGCCGAGCTTTCCCAATATGCCTACAATGTAGCTGGCTCAGTTGGTTTGATGCTGCTGCCGATTCTTTCAGATAATTGGCGGGAAATTATCCCTCAAGGTAAAAAACTTGGCGAAGCATTGCAGATTACCAATATTTTAAGAGATATTGGCGAAGATTATGAAAATGGTCGAATCTATTTACCGGCGGCGGTCATGAAAAGATATGGTCTAACAGAAGAAATGCTAGCCGCCAAAATAATTGGGGCTGAATTAATTTCCGTCTGGGAAGACCAAGCGGCGATTGCTGAAAAATTATATGTTGATAGCCTGAAAATGATGCCTAATATTAATCCAGAAGCCCGTTCTGCTTTACTAGCGGCTAGCTATTACTATCGGGAAATTTTGGTGGTCGTGCGCAATAGTCACTATCAAGTTTTTTCAGAAAAGCCAAAGGTCAGTCATCTGCGGAAGTTGTCACTGCTGGCTAAAATTCACCAAGAAGTTACAGAGATTGTCGAGTATTAAGTTTCAAACTGCAGCAGAAGTCTGCTGGAAATCAAATAAGTTGGATTGCCTGAAGTTTTTAAAAGGACAGTTTAAAATTTGATTGTCTAATTGACTGATGCTGCTTTTTATTTACTTCAAAAATAAAAAGTCTACTAAAAATTTTGAAATACAGCGAAACTGTTACTTCGATAGCCTTGAGAGTGTTATTCCAGCAAGGTTTTATAAAATGTTTTCATCAATTACCCAGTTGAAAACATCAGTCGTGAGCAATTGATTAACGCTAAAAAACAGAAGCTGTTAGAATAAATTTATCACTTGATAAATTTTTAATTTTAGGAGCTGGATTCAATGTTTTTAGCTATCAATGAAATTTTACATTCAAAGCTGCGCTATGCCTTGGTAGTTGGGGTGATGTTTTTAATTGCCTATCTGGTGTTCTTTTTAACCGGTTTAGCTTACGGCTTGGCCCAAGATAATCGAACGGCTGTCGACAAGTGGGATGCTGAGTACATTTTACTTTCCGAGGATGCCAATTCAAATTTAAATATGTCAATGATTCCCCTGAGTGAGGCGGATGAATTAGATCAAGAACAGATTGGTGTTTTAGCACAAACCGCTGGTGTGATTGCCAAAGTCGGTGACAGCGATGAAAAAATTAATGCGAGCTTTTTTGGGATTGACGCCGAGCAATTTTTAGCCCCGAATTTAATTGAAGGGGAAATGTTTGCAAACGATCAAGAGGCAGTGGCCGACAGCAGTTTAAAAGAGCAATATGGTATTCAACTTGGTGATGAAATTCAACTGGCAGGCAACGATCAGCAGTTTAAAATTGTTGGCTTTACCGACAATGCTAAGTTTAATGTTGCCCCCGTTTTATATACGACCATTGGCGCCTATCAAGCAATCCGCTTTGAACAGCAGGGAGCAGAAGGCCAAGCCCGGATTAACGGAATTGTCCTTAAAGATGATTTGACCGACGTTCCAGAGGGCTTAGAAAAAATTGCCATCAAAGATTTTATTAATGATTTGCCGGGCTATAGTGCTCAGGTCTTGACCTTCGGCTTTATGATTGGTTTTTTAATTGTGATTGCAGCGATTGTTATTGGTATTTTTATCTATGTACTGACGATGCAAAAAATAACCATTTTTGGCGTAATGAAAGCGCAGGGGATTTCTGGGCGCTACATTGCTAATTCAGTGGTAGCACAAACTTTTCTTTTAGCGGTTATCGGTGTTGCTCTTGGCCTCTTAGGAACCGTTGGTACAGCTTTGGTTTTACCGGAGGCAGTACCTTTTGAAAGTAATTGGCTGTTCTTTGGCGGCATCAGCCTTTTGATGATTGTGATTGCTGTACTGGGGGCTTTCTTCTCGGTCAGAACGATTGTTAAAATTGATCCACTGCGGGCCATTGGCTAAATTGATTGCATTTTTTGTCTTGGCAGTTTTAAACAGGAGAGCTGCTAAAATAGAAATGATTCTATAAAGTGTGAAATGCAAAGCACAGCAAACCAGCTACCCTTTCGCTGCTGCGGTTAAAAACAGGAAGCCCCAGCAGCGAAAGTGTGGCGATGTAGATGCAATGAGATACGAAGCAGGATTTCAGTTCCGCTTTTGGCAGAAGTAAAAAAAAGTCATCTATTCTGATGAAAATACAAAACATGAACAATGATGTTTAGCGGAATGATATACGGATGAGGCTAAAACTAAATTTTTGGAAAAAATTTATTACCGAAATACGAAGTAGGATTTCAGTTCCGCTTTTGGCAGAAGAAAAAAAGTCATCTATTCTGATGAAGACACAAAAACATGGACAATGGTGTTTGGCGGAATGACATAGGGATGAGGCTAAAACTAAATTTTTGGAAAAAATTTATTTCCATAATACGAAGTAGGAGGGATTTTCAATGGAAGCCATTCAATTTAAAGGCGTCACCAAAAATTTTAAAGACGGCGATGCGACGATTGAGGCGTTGAAGGAGACGGATTTTTCTGTTGACCAAGGGGAGCTGGTGGCTGTGATTGGACCTTCTGGTTCTGGCAAGAGCACGTTTTTGACCATTGCTGGTGGCTTGCAGACGCCGACAAACGGTGAAGTTTTTATTAATGAAGAAAGCTTTAGCGAGCTTTCGGAAAAGAAACGGGCCAAAACTAGATTTAAAGAAATTGGCTTCATTTTACAGGCGTCAAATCTGGTTCCATTTTTAACTGTCCAAAAGCAATTTTCTTTGGTGGATCAAGTGAATCATAAGCAAAATCGCGAATTTCGCGATCAACTATTGGATCAATTGGGCATCATTGAATTGAAAAATAAATATCCGGAGGAATTATCCGGCGGTGAGCGGCAGCGGGTGGCGATTGCCCGTGCTTTATACAATCAGCCGACGATTATTTTGGCGGATGAACCGACCGCTAGTCTGGATACAGAGCGGGCTTTTGAGGTCGTGGATATTTTAGCAAAGGAAACCAAGGAGAAAAATAAAGCGACAATTATGGTGACCCATGACACGCGGCTGATTGATAAATGTGATAAAGTCTATATAATGAAGGATGGACAGTTAAAAGCCAAATAAGTTAGGAGGCGATTTAAGTGGTTCATCGGTATGACAAAGATACTCAAGAACGAATTTTAACTGAGGCCAACCGCTTATTCATGAGTAGAGGCTACCTCGGAACATCGACGCGGGAAATTGCGAAATCGGTAGGGATTACTCAGCCGAATCTTTATCATTATTATAAGGATAAAGAAACGCTTTATCGGGCGGTTGTTGAAAAATTACTACAAACCGTTGGCGTGTCGCTACGGGAGATTGTTGACAATCCGGCTCAGAATTTTCAGGAAAAATTGACGGCGATGGCGGAATACTTAATCGCCACTCATTTTGTTGATTTATTTATGATGCTTCATGATATGGAGACACAAATGTCACCGGAAATCAGAGGGGAAATGTTTGTCCTCTGGAATAAATTTTATCGGCAGCCCTTTGAAGATTTATTTGTCCGCAACCAACAGGAGCTGCGGCCAAATGTCTCGCCAAAACTGGCAGCCCGCCACTTTTTCTTAATTTTGGCGCCGTATATCAATCAAAAGCGTTCCCCGATGGAGGCCTCAATTGCCACAAGTCAGCTGATTGATTTGTACCTGCATGGTGTTAGCCAAGAGAGCTGAGGACTTTTTGAACCAGCGTTTAAAGACGCTGGTTTTTTGCTGCCTGCAAAGGATTCGTTTCATTGTTCAAAAGCGGCGAATTTCAGTACACTTAAAGATAAAGTGAGGACGACCAGATGACATTTTATGGAATTCATTATTTAGAGAGCCAAGGCAATCTTAGCAATTTGGTGAAGTACGGCATTATTTTTGCGGTACTGATTTTTTTCTTAATTGTCTTTGTCCGCTATTTGAAATCGCGGCTGAATACTAAATATCGCGACTTGAGTTTGATTTTATTTCTTTGTCTGCTGTTTGTGGCTGGTACGCAATACAATCAATATGTGCAAACGGAAACTCAAACGGCGAATACTAGCCAAATGGTTAGCTTTATAAAATCGGCGGCCAAGCAGCTGGGGGAAAAAGAGGATGCCGTGTATGTGAACAGTACCAATTTGCAAGATCAGCTCGTTTTGGCGATTGCTGATAAATACTATGTAGTGGAGCTCAGCACCGATCGCAATTCATTTAGGATTGAGCCAACCTATTTAACGAATACGGAAGTTACCAAGATTGATTAAAGAAGCGTGCGATATTTTAAAAGGAGCATTCAATGAGTATTTTTAGTCCAGTGATTATCAAATTGGCTTTGGGATTAATTTGTTTAATCCTGCAAATAAATATTTTTGGCAAGGGCAATCTCGCGCCTGCTTCGGCCGTCGATCAGGTGCAAAATTATGTGCTGGGGGGCATTATCGGCGGCGTGATTTACAACGACCAAATCACGATTTTACAATTTGTGCTGGTGCTGGTAGTTTGGACAACGCTAGTGCTAAGTTTGAAATTCGGCAAAGAGCATAATCGCTACATTAAAAATTTTGTCGATGGTCGTCCGACTATTGTAATTACGAATGGCACAATTGATGTCGAAGCCTGTTTGCGCCACGGAATTTCTGCCAATGATTTAATGTTTAAGCTCCGCAATGACGGCGTTTATGAAATCAGCAAGATTAAGCGGGCCATTTTAGAACAGAACGGGCAGCTGACTGTGATTGAACAAGGCGACCCCAACGCCAAGTACCCGATTATCGCCGATGGCCAAATCAATTTAGATGTTTTGGAAATTATCGGCAAAGATAGCGACTGGCTGGCAAAAGAGGTCAGCGAACTTGCCGGAAAAAGCATTGACCAAATTTATTTAGGAGAATATGTCTCTGGACAGTTAAAGCTTTATGAATATTAGCTTTGGTAAGGGCTCAAAAAGCGGTGTCCTAAATTTTTTTCATTGAATGCTGAGATAAAATTTTTGAAAACAGAAATTTCAGCAATTGAACTTGAAAGAAAGCGAACATAGTGACAAAATCGTTAGCCTTTTCGATTAATTGAGTTGGGTAGTAGAAAATAGAGTTTGCTATACTGAGAATGAGAAAATCAGGAGATGGGGTGGGCAAGTGGCACTAGGAAAATTTTTTAGACAATCATGGCATATTTATCGTCAAGGCCTAGGGCGAATTATTTTGCTGAATGTGAGTATCCAGCTCTTTTTGGTGATTGGGGTTTCTCCGCTGTTGAATTGGCTTTTAGAGGAACTGCTGTGGTTCAACGGCATCGACTATGTATCGTTTAATAATTTAATGACAATTCTTGAACAGCCCCTCTTGGTTGCCGGGCTGCTGCTTTTATTTTTAGCCTTTATCAGTGTGGTTTACTGTCAGTTTGCTTTTATGTTTTTATATTTTCAAAATATGCTAGAAGACGGCGGGAAAACGTGGGGCCAGCTATTATGGCTAGCGGTCAAACGCTTGAAAAAAATTCGGCTGGGAGCTTTCTTATTTTTAACCGGCTATTTTATTTTGATTATCCCCTTTGGTAATTTATTTTTGCGCTCGTCGCTGTTATCGAAGGTCGTGATTCCCACGTTTATTTTTGACTACCTCTTGAACAACCTGCTTTATATGGCAATACTGGCGCTATTATTTCTGATTGTCTTTTTTCTTGGACTGCGGCTGTTGTTTATTTTACCGGAATTTATTTTGACCGACAGCTCATTACGGCAAGCCATCAAAGCCAGTTTTCAGAAGACGAAAAAACGTGAGCTAGCCTTGATTGCCAGAGGCGTATTAGTGGTGCTGTTTATTTCAGTGGTCACTATTCCCATTTTTTTAGGGGCTTATTACCTACAAAATTATCTCGATAAATTTGTGGCGATTTCTTTTTATACAGCATTAATCAATCTGCTAGTATTGCAATTACTCAGCCAATTTTTATCTGGTTGGGGCCTGACCTGTTATTTGATGATTGTTATGGATGTAGACCCGACTGAAAAAATTCAGTTTTCAGCCGGCAAACGCCGTTGGCTCAGCGTGGGGATTTTAGTGTTGTTTATGAGCGTTTCGACCATCAGTTACAATGCCGCTTATCTGCTAGGCATCACGTTGAAAAGTCCGGTGATGATTTCCCATCGAGGAGTCAATGGCAATAACGGTGTGCAAAACACGATTCCAGCGCTGTTAGATACAATTAAGAGTCAGCCGGATTATGTGGAGATGGATATTCATGAAACCAAGGATTTAAATTTTGTGGTGATGCATGATGAAAATCTGCGGGCGTTGACTGGCGTCAATCAACCGCCGCATAATTTAACATTGGAGCAGCTGACGGCCTTAACTGCCAGTGAAAATGGTCATTCCGCTAAAGTTGCCAGCTTCGCCGATTATTTTGCGGCGGCTTTGGCACATAATCAAAAATTGTTAATTGAAATTAAAACGACAAAGATGGATTCACCAGATTATGTTGCGAATTTTTTAGCGGCTTATGGCGACGGGATTGTAGCGAGCGGCAGCGAGATTCATTCGCTGGATTACGCAGTCGTGCAAAAGGTCAAAGAGTTGCGGCCGGATATTTTTGTCAGCTTTATTTTGCCCTTCAATCTCTCCTTCCCCAATACGGATGCGGATGCTTACACCATGGAGGAGACGACGTTGACCGACAGTTTTATCCAAAAAGCGGCTTTGCGGCAGAAAAAAGTGTACGCTTGGACTGTCAATGAAAGTGACGAGATGGAGAGCATGCTCTTTTTAGGCGTTGATGGCATGATTACCGATGATTTGACGACCTTAAAGCAAGTCGTCAAAGATAATTTAGATGAGCCGTCTTATGCCACTAGAATTTTATCCTACTTGAATCAATTAAATCCCAATAATAGTCACCCAGAAAATTAAAAAAAACTGGCAAGCGCTCCTAATGATAAGCTGATTTCAAAAGTATTTTTTAAAAATTAGCTCTCGGAGAACTTGTCAGTTTTTTGTAGTAGCCAAAATTTGTAACGCTCAGTTGGGTAATTATCATTAGGTGCAGATTCAACTGATTCTGAAACGGGCCGCTAAGCTATTCATGCTGTTGCTTGGCTAAAATCTGCTCGGTTTCTTCCCGAATATCGCTGAGGTACTGAGGCAGATACAACGGAATATCTTCAAAGATTTGGCTTTGATTGCTATAAGCAGCCGGGTCTAGTGAACCTTCTTTCGTAGCAATCTCAATTAGCAGCTGATTAGGCTCCCGATAATAAAGGGATTTGAAAAACTCTCGGTCCTTAATACCGGAATTTTTGAAATTCCGTTCGTTGATAGCAGCATCAACCTTTTCTAAATCCGCTAAATTTTCAACGCCAAAGGCAACGTGATGAATCCCACCAACGCCTTGTTGAGCGGGCGGATTTTTCAGGTCTTGAATAATGTGGACCTCTTGGTAAAAGTCATTATCCAAATTTTCCAGCACCAGCACCTCATTAGAACTGGTGAAAAAAGTAGTCGTCGTTTTCTTTTGCCAGCCTAATGGCAAAAGTTCCCGGGCAGAAGCTTCTGCATATTGGACCCGCATTTGAATGGCGGCAATTCCTAAAATAGCATGCTCAAGGGGGATTTGCGGTGCTTCATACGGAAAATAGTCCTGGCAATTTTCAAATTCCTTCAAGGGGACAAGCGCCATCTGGGTATTATCCGGCGCATCAAACCGTAAAATCGGTTGGCCGGCAAATTCTTCAATCCCGTATTGGCAGACGCCTTGCTCTTCTAAATATTTTTCCCAGAATTGCAGCGACTTCAAAGTGGGAACCTTCAAAATAGTTCGCTCCAAAGTATTGGTGCCAAAACCTTGCTTTTCCCCTTCTTGCATTTCAAAAAAAGTAATTTCAGTGCCGATGCGCTGTTGATTATCCGAGAAAAAAAGGTGGTACATGCTGTGGTCATCTTGATTGATGGTTTTCATTAGCAGTTTCAGTCCGAGTATATTATGATAAAACTCGAAGGTTGGTTTAACATAACGATTTAAAATGGAAATGTGGTGAATCCTAGCTGACATGGGAAACATCCTTTCTGATTGAAAAATTTTAGGAGGCCGAAATTTATGGAATCATTTTTTCAAAAGGGAAAAAATCAACAACTGGTGGTCGCCTTCCACGGCACCGGCGGCAATGAATATCAATTATTAACTACGTTAGCGACACTTTACCCTGAAGCCAGTGTCTTAACTTACTTAGGAACTGTTGGAACAGGCAGCGAGCGTCGATTTTTTGCCCCATTAAGTAAGGGTCAACTGAATCGAGCTGATTTTGAAGCGCAGGTGACAGCTTTTTTAATGGAGACTTGGCCAGCTGTTGCCCATGAGGATTACCAAGAAATTATTTTGATTGGCTATTCCAACGGGGCTAACTTTGCTTTGGGATTGCTAGAAAAAAATCCTGAGTTAGCTGCTACTGCCATTTTACTTCATCCTAGTAATTTAGACTATCATTTTGCCGGCCGCTCTGAGACCGAAGTGATTTTAACCACGGGAGCGCAGGATAGCCTGAGTTTACCGGGGGATATTGTCCAGCTGAAAAATCAGTTGAGTGGACATTTCACAGAAGTTGATTTAGTTATTGCGGATGGCGGTCATCAATTGACGGAACAGGAATTAACTGAAATCCAAACGCTTTTATAATTTTGTCTGTTAAACAAAGGAAGTGCTAGCAAATGACAAAATCTCGTTTAGAGGCTTTTACCGATGGTGTCGTCGCCATTGTCCTGACGATTTTGGTTTTAGATATTACGATTCCCGACGACCCCAGCCTGCAAACACTTTGGGATTTGCGGAATACTTTTTTAGCCTACGCAATTAGTTTCATTTTTGTGGCGGTCATCTGGGTGACCCATCATCGAGTCTTTCAAATGGCGCAAAAAATTGATTACAGCGTCGTTTGGGCCAATATTTTCTGGCTCTTTTGGCTGACTTTGTGTCCGGCTGTCACCAGTTGGGTCGGCCGCAATCCAGATGCCTTTTGGCCGGAGTTTTCCTATCTAGTTGTCTACACGATGTGGAGTTTTTCCTTTGGCATATTGTCAAAACGGGTCGTTAAGGCCAATGACCCTAATTCCCACGTCGCCAAAGTCCTCACCAGAGATAAACGCAGTCGCTTGTCTTTGTGCATCAGCCTGATTTTATTTGTGGCCGTCTTTTTCTGGCCCCTTGCTGGTCTATTGGGCCGCTTTCTCGTTTCCGGACTGTGGATTATCTCTTATCGCAAAGCGGATTATTATTATCATAAAATTTTCGGTGGAGAACACACCGATATTCCTCAAGACGGCACTTAAATTTTAATACTGCAAAAAACAGATAGCCGGTGAAGGGCAAAAATTTCACCGGCTCTCTGTTTTGTTGAAGGATGGTATTAAAACGCATCGCTATTTGGATAAATAGTTTTTGATGATGTAGTAAATGAGCAAGCAGGAGATCAGAAAGATAATGATAATTGTCCCAAAAAATATTATTGGTACTTTAGCTCTTGCAGGCAAGCGGGCAATTAACGTCAAAATGACTACCAGTACCAATATGTAAGGAGTAGCCTCCTTAAGCACTTCATCACGGGAAACCTTTTTGCTAGGTTTATCAGGATTTGTCTCAGTAATCGTTTCATCTGAGAAGAAATCTAAAGGGATATTGAAAAATTTGGCAATGGCAATCAGGGTTGTCAAATCGGATAAGGAAGTGTTATTTTCCCATCTGGAAATTGCTTGTCGAGAAATATTCAAGTGGTCTGCCAGAGCTTGTTGGGAAATATTTTGCTTGGTTCTCAGGCTCTTTATTTTTTCGCCAACTGTCATCAGCAATCCTCCTTGAAAAGTACGTTTAGCTTTATGATAAAGCATTTATACAGCTATCGCAATCAAGTATTGCGCTAGTGCATCAGATGATTGCTAGTTGTTTCAAGTCAGGCTGGCTAAACTATTCTTAGCAACAAACTGAAATGATTTGGGAGGCTGAACTATGAAGAATTTAAAAAAAGGAATTGTTGGATTTGTTATAGTAATAATTTTTTTACTGCTATTTTCTTTCGCTATGAGTAAGGAAACACGGGGGACAATCCTCTTCTTTGGTGGGATAGTGCTGATTGTCCTCTTAGCATCTTTACTGACAGTTTTGGCGTTAAAATCCTTGTTCAAGGATTTAAATCAAAAATAATTTTGAAATCAGCGGGTGGAAACATTCGCTGATTTTTTTGTGAAGGAGATACAGCAGCAACTCAATCAATCATTTTTTAGCTTAACCAATTTCTTCTTAAAAAAGTCCCACACAGAGACTAAAAATAAACGCAACAAGCATGTCTTCATTCCCCTAAGTCCTAGCTTTCCGCCAGACTAAAGTCCAATTGTTGCCGTTGTTTTTCCGTGGTAATTTTGAAGTAGCAAGAAACAGATGGAGGGATTGAAATGGTGAAGTTGATAAGCAAGCAATTTCTTAAAAATTGGCAGGTGTGGGGGGCAATTCTGCCGATTTTTCTGGTTTCGGGATTAATTTTTAGCACCTCACTGACAATTTTGGCGGCAATCAATCAGACTGGTACGAGCTCGGCAGTGGATTATGGGGTGTTTTTACAGATGCCGCTAATCATTGGCGGGGTTGTTTTAGCGATTTTGACAAACAATGCCATGAAGCAATGTATTGATTTATTTGATGAGAGCAATGATATTTTGTTGCTTTTAGGGGCATCACCATGGCAGCTGAGCAGTTTGATGACGGGACAATTATTAGTGGTGGGTATAATGGGAGCGGTTGCCGGTAGTTTATTTTCTCTACCAGCGGCTCAGATTTTCTTAGCAATTTTACCGGAGGGGCCGACTAGTCAAGGGCTGGCCAATCTGCCCTTGGAATTTTCGGGCCAAGCCGTGTTGCTTGCGTCGCTTATTCAAGTGGGGCTGATTATTTTTATCAGCATGCGTTACTGCCTTAAAAATTATCGCCAACAAAAGGGTGGTTTATCTGCCTATAAATCTTCAAACAGAAAAAGATTCAAAGGCGCTTTTATCGGTCTGCTAGGAATTTTGACGAGTCTTGTGGTGACAGTACTATTGCTGATTAAAGAAGCGCCTAATCCCAATAATACATTGGAATATAACAGCAGTATGAATGACTCAATGAGTTTATTGTTGCTGATCTGGTTGGCGCTAATCGTCGGAATGAATTTTTTGATGGGGCCGCTGTTTAAAGGGATTGTCAAAAGAGTTGTTAACTGGCCATCAATCAGCCAGACACCGACAATTCGCTCAGCCTTTTGCAATTTGAAATACAACGAAGAGGGCCTGATTAAATTAAGTCGGCCGCTAGTTGTGATTATTTTACTGGTGGGCAACTTTATCGCTCTATTTCTTAACACTAAACTGCTGATTGATGGTGGCAACAATAGCACCAACCTCTCTGATTTATTGATTAGTTTGATTTTTCTCTTCGGTGCCCCAATTATTATCAGCTTGGCCAATATTATTACCTCGACTTGTCTGTTTAAAATCAAAACGAAAGATCAGGCGGGTCGCTACTTTTTCTCTGGCTGTACGCCCCAATGGATTTTTAATTTGAAAGTCATAGAAATTGGACTGGCCGCTGGAATTTCGATTTTGATAACCTTTTTGGGTACGTTCTTATTTTCAATTCCATTACTGCGGGTAGCCGCTTTGGGAGGCAGCGAAATTTTTAAGGCCGATTGGAGTTTTAATATATTGATTATCCTTGGTGTCTTCCTACTGTTTTTTATTTGCCTGGTCTTTTTAAATTTTATCGAAAAAAAATCAACTAAGGCCTACCTGAAAACAGCTTAGAGCAGGAAAAGATAAATTTATATTTTCAGTAGAAAAGGAGCGATTATGATGCATCAGACAGTTATTGAGATTAGTAATTTAGCAAAGGAAATAGAGCTGGCTAAAGGGAATTTATTACAGGTGTTGGTGGATATCTCTTTTGAGGTAAAAGCCGGCGAGTTTATTTCAATCGTGGGTCCCTCAGGTTCAGGAAAAACAACCTTGCTATATTGTATTTCCAGTTTATTACCGCCGACCAATGGCGAAGTTTTAATAAATGGCAAATCACCTTACCAATGGAACCCAACCAAATTAGCAAAATTCCGCCGCAAAGAAATTGGTTTTATCTTCCAAGATTTTCAGTTGATTCCCTCGTTATCGGCTTATGATAATCTAGTTTTGCCAGGCACGCTCAACAGACGCAAAGTTAAAAAACAAGCCGTCGAGGAATTGGCTGCTCGTTTAGAATTGCATGCCGAACTACATCAGTCCATCGACGCCTTGTCCGGTGGCGAGCAGCAGAAGGTAGCGATTGGTCGGACAATTTTAGCAGATCCAGATATTTTATTCTTAGATGAACCCACCAGTGCCCTAGACACCCATTCCCGAAAGTTGGTGATGGCGTTACTGCAGGAATTAGTTGCCCAAGGTAAGACTGTCGTTATGGTCACCCACGATTTAGAATTAGCTGCTCAATCTTCACGGGCGCTGGTTATGAAGGACGGGCAGATGCTGCGAATGGTGGAGGCGCCGAGTTTGGAGACGTTGGTATTTTAGGCGACGCAATTTTTTCTGACTTTCATAATTTCTATAGCCAGCTAATTAGCTAATCATGGTATACTGTTGAGAAAAATAATTGTTGGAGGAATAGTTATGAAGGGTTATCTTTCAATGCCTTTACGGGAAAGCGAGAATTTATTTTTAGTAGCACCAGAATTTTCAATGGCTGAAGAATTGTATCAACTAGTTGATGCTCAGAAAGCACATTTGGGCACCTTCTTAAATTTTGTCGAGACGGTCACCGGTCCAGAAAATCAAACGGATTTTCTTAAAATGAAGCTGACCGGTACGGCTAATGGCACGGATCGTCTGTTTATCATCACGGAGGGGTCGAAAATTATCGGTACGATTGATTTGCACAAAATCGACAGCTTGAATAAAAAAGCTGAAATCGGTTATTGGCTTTCTGGAGAGTATACGAAACGCAAGATTATGACAGATGCGGTCAAAAAGATTTGTGAATTTAGCTTTGACACGTTAGCTTTAAATAAATTGATTATTTTTGCGGATAAGGAAAATGTTGGCAGTAATTTAGTGGCACAAAAAGCCGGCTTCAGTTTAGTCGGCTGTCATCGAGAAGACATCATCATGTATGGAGAATTTCGTGATATGAACGAATATGAATTATTGCGTTCAGAATTTCAAGCATAGGAGTAGCAGTAAAATGACAGAATCAGTTTTAGATCGCGGACCTTTTTTTCACGGAACCAAGGCTGAACTCGCCTTGGGAGATTTATTGGTGCCCCGCCATGAATCCAATTATGAGGCTCAGCGCATCTCCAATTATATTTATTTTACAGCGACACTGGAAGCTGCCAAATGGGGAGCAGAGTTAGCTCAAGGTACGGGCAAGGAACGAATTTATTTAGTCGAACCACAAGGCTCCTTTGAAAATGATCCGAATGTCACTGATAAAAAGTTTCCCGGCAATCCGACCCGTTCTTATCGGTCAAAAGAGCCGCTAAAGGTTGTGGCGGAATTTGCGACGTGGGAGCGTCATCCCGAAGAAATGATTGCGAAAATGCAAGCAGGCCTCGCTCAATTGAAAGCAGAAGGTCGAGCTGAAATCATTGATTAATAATTTTCCTGTAGCTTTTGCTACAGGAATTTTTTTGTATTTTATTCAAAAAAATATTTTTATTCTTGCAATATTGTGCGTCACACACTATAATAAATTTATGAGGTGATTCGATGGAAAAATCATTATCGCAATCTTTTATCACGGAAATGCGGCGGGGCAATTTAACTTTGTTGGTGCTAGCATCTTTGTATCAGCCCCATTATGGATATGAATTGTTAGAGGTTTTACAGGATGTAGGTGTCGCCATTGAAGCCAACACGCTTTATCCTTTGTTGCGGAGATTAGAAAAACAGGAATTACTATCTAGCACGTGGGATACAACTGAGAGCCGCCCCCGTAAGTATTATCAGATTAGTTCATTGGGGGAAGAAATTTTTCGGGAATTATTAGTGGAGTCAAAAAAAATGTCGGTCAGTTTACAAAGGATTCAAGGAGAGGATGAGTAAAATGAATTGGGTTGAAGCCTATATTAATCAAGTTATCGGCTACCTGCCTGATGGGGAACAGGCAGAAGTCAAAAAAGAATTGTACAGCAACATTATGGACATGTTGCCAGATGATGCGACGGAGGAAGAAATTAAATCAGTCTTAATGGAGATGGGCAATCCCCGCAAATTAGCGGAAAAATATCGGCAGCATCCCCGCTATCTAATTGGGCCAGCTGTCTATGATGACTATCTGCGGACCTTAAAAATAATTATTCCGCTAACGGCGGCAGTCGGCGCAATCATCGGCGGTATCGTCACGTATTTTGAACAAGTTATTGAAGGCATGAGCATCGCTGTTTTTACTGAGGTGCTTTCAGAGGCCATCGGTTCGGGAATTTCTTTGGCATTACAAGGTTTGGTTTGGACGACTATCGGCTTTGTCATCATAGAACGGACTGGTATGTTGAAGCCTAAAAAAGATGACTGGCAAGTTGATAGCTTAATCAAAACACCGGTTGCTAAAAAAATTCCTCTAGGGGATACAATTGCCGAATTGGTCATTCAAATTGGTATAATCGGCTTTTTACTATTTGCTAACTTTACCAGCTTCACTTTTATTCAAACAAACACTCGCGTTGTCGTACCTGTTTTTGAACAGAGCTTTGCCGACTTTGCTGTGATGGTAATTATTCTGTGCTGTTTAGTTGAAGTGTTTGCGATTGTCTGTAAGCTGCGTTATCGCCGCTGGACAAGTCTGGTGACTATCAGCAGCATTATTTCATCGTTAGTTAGCGGCTTAGGTTTCATTTGGATTTGCAGTCAAAAATTGATTTTTTCAACAGAAATCAGTCAGTTTCTAGCAACACGGGATTGGGCGGATGGCGATTTGTTACGTTTCTTCAATGAAAACAGCAACGGCCAAGGTTTGCCAGCACCAATTTTCAGTGGGATTGCCACAATTTGTCTTGTGGCCACTGCAATTTCAATTGGCATCTCTCTCTATCGTTATAACAAGCAGCGTCAAGTCGAAAAGAATTTTTCCTTTGGCGTTGAAGCGTAAATACAATAAGTATCAGCCTGCCTAGATTTTTAGGCAGGCTTTTTTATGACACTTGTCATAGTCAAGTTGTGACAGCCATGACTACTGGACTACCGGCAAAAGGTTTAAGCTTGAGTTATTAAAGGGGGCAACACAATGAAGACACCAATCTTAACCATTAAAAATATTTGTAAAACTTATCGTCAGCAACCGGTTTTAAATCATATTTCTTTTACCTTGCAGGCTGGTGAGATTGTCGCTTTAGTGGGCAACAATGGCGCCGGCAAGTCGACTTTGATTAATATCATCAATCAATTAATTCCTGCAGATGAAGGTCAGGTAACTTTTTTTGACGGTAAAGCCAATCAAAAAGTAAATAGACAACGTGTCGGTGTGATGCTGCAAAAAAATATGCAGCTTGCCCGGGTGACGGTGAAAGAGACACTGAATTTAGCGAGAAGTTATTATCAAGCACCATTGCCTTACCAAGAATTGCTAGCAATTGCCGATTTGCAAGGCGATGAGCAACAATTTGTCGCTAAGCTATCCGGTGGTCAAAAACGCCGATTGTCATTTGCCGTAGCGTTAGCGGGAAATCCCGATATTTTATTTTTAGATGAACCGACAGCCGGCATGGACAGCGGTAGCCGTCAGAAACTTTGGCGCTTGATTGAAGAATTAAGACAGCAGGGGAAAACTTTTTTTGTGACGAGTCATTATTTAGCAGAGCTGGAAAACTTTGCTGAGAGAATTTTGATTTTAAAAGAGGCGGAAATAATTTTTAACGGCAGTTTGGAACAGCTGCGGCGACAAACAGCAGCAGCGGAGATTAGTTTCCATTCGCAGCTGTCACCTAAAATTTTCCAAAGCCTCCCAGAAGTTTCTGAAATGCACACAACCGGCGCTTTTTACCGGTTAACAACCAATAATGTCAATCAGCTAATGCTGCAGCTGACACCCTACTTATCGGGGATTGAAAATTTAAGCATCCAGCAGAATTCTTTGGAATCTTTATTTACGACAATCAATGAAGGAGGCGCTATTCATGGCTAATTTTTTCTATCAAGTGGCAATCAATTTCAAACGGATTGTCTTTCGCAATCTGCGCTTTTTTCTCTTTAATTTAGCACTGCCGATTGGTTTTTATTTATTATTTACCAAGGTGATGACCAGTGGTATGCCTCAGGAAATGCTAAAAACTTGGAATGCTGATTATTTAGTCAGCATGGTGCTCTATAGCTCGCTCTTAAGTTCAGTTTTGACGGTCTCCAGCACGCTTTTGAATGACCAAGAGGACTCCTTTGATTTATTTATTGAGCTGAGCCCGATTCCCAGATGGCGTTATTATGCTTCCATGATGTTAGTCTTTTGGTCTTTAAATATGTTAGGGGTGGTTGCGCTAGGAATCGTGGGGATTTTAGTAAATCAGGTGGCCCTTTCTCTAACGACTTGGTTGATTTTACTGCTTGCCGTGCCGCTGACCGCCATCCCCTTAATTTTTTTAGGAATTATGATATCATTAATGGGAACGAGCAATGTGGTCAATTTATTAAGCAATTTAATCGTTTTTCCAATGGCGATTGCCAGCGGGCTTTGGTGGCCCCTCTCCATAATGCCAGACTGGCTAAGGACGATTGGTGAAAAACTGCCGACTTATTTCAGCAGTCAATTAATCAGCGGCTTCATCCATCAAGAGCCTTTTGATTGGAGCAATCTCTGGGGGCTATTGGCTTGGAGTGTGATTGGTCTGGCGGGAATTGGCGTCACATTATATTATCGGAAAGCCAAGGAGCTGCAAACGATATGAAAA
Organism: Enterococcus sp. LJL90; assembly: GCF_056924355.1. NCBI lineage: Bacteria > Bacillati > Bacillota > Bacilli > Lactobacillales > Enterococcaceae > Enterococcus > Enterococcus sp. LJL90. The sequence continues at coordinate 351,643 of NZ_JBXPBQ010000001.1, forward strand.
AATTTTTCCAACAGCATATTTTATTTCCTCAGCGCTTTGGTCTGATGCCATATTTTATCCTGACGTTTTTAATTCCAACTGTTATTCAGCTACTACCACTTGACCGCCCGGCTAAGTGGTTTTTGGCAGTCCTGCTACTGGTCTTTTTAAAAGCCTATCGGGATGGTTACGAGGTGACAGAAAAATTAAATATCGCAATTGTTCTACAATTAATCATTGCCCTAATTTTTGGGATTTTTCTGAGTAATGGCTATTTGTTTGTCTTTACTGCCTGGGAAATCGGCTCCCTACCGATTCAAAAGAGTAGGTACTATCAATTTTTAAAAGGATATTATCTGGCGTGTGCCATCAGTTTGCTGCTAGGTTTTTTGTATTTAAATGAGGTCAATAAAGCAGCGCTGTATAATACTTTAATTGCCCTGCTGTTTGCTATCAGTTCACCGATTATCGCCCGCTCGGTGAATGAAAGCAATCGTAAAAATTATCGCCTGCATCAAACCAATCAGCGCTTAGAGGCGATTATTCGCCAAGGAGAAAGAGAACGGATTGCCCGGGATTTACATGACAATCTCGGACAGGTCTTTTCGATTATTACGATGAAAAGTGAAGTGGCCTTAAAGTTACTAGAGAAAAAGCCAGAGCTAGTGGCTCAGGAATTACAGGAGATTGCTACTACTTCTCGCAACAATCTGACAATGGTCCGCACCATTGTGGAAAATTTACAGGAGCGCAGTATTGCCAAAACTTTAATCGAAGAAGAAAAAAATCTGCAGGTGACAGAAACAACCCTCTTTACTCAGAGGGAGGAGCTGGCAGAAAATTGGCCGCTGGCAGTGCAGGATGTTTGTTCAGCAATTATTAAAGAAGCCATCACCAATATTATCCGCCATAGTCAAGCCAGTTTTGCCGAGATAACTTTTAACGAAAGTCAACGGGAATATCAGCTGCAGATTACTGACAATGGCGTTGGTTTTAAAACAGTACGGGCAGGGTCCTTTGGTTTGCAGGGGATGACCAATCGTGTGGAATCAGTCGGGGGCGAGCTTCAGATTGATGGTGAGACTAGTCAGGGTACCCAGCTGATTCTCAGCTTACCGAAGCTATCAGAAGTGTCCGCTGATGGAAAAATCAAAAAAGACAATCAAGATGTTTCGAGTTAGCTCCAGCGCAAAATTTTTCGAGATAAATTTTTTTAGATAAACTGCAGCTATTTTTGTAGACAATCAGGCTTTGGAGGGAAATCAATGACAACCATATATCTAGCAGAAGACCAAGAAATGCTCAATACCGCTTTAAAAACTATTTTAAATTTAGAAGACAATTTTGAAGTTATCGGCAGCAGCCTGACGGGAGCGGCTGCCCTACAGGAAATTCTGCAGTTAGCACCAGATGTCGCCATTCTCGATATTGAAATGCCTGACATGACCGGCCTAGAAATAGCCGCTCAATTAAGAATCCTCAAACGCCCAATCAAGATTGTCATTTTAACAACATTTGCCAAAGAAAGTTATTTTCAACAGGCCTTATCTAGTGAGGTCAATGCCTATTTATTGAAGGACAGCCCCAGTGAAGTTTTAATTCAAAGCGTCAATCGAGTGTTAGCAGGCGATACTATTTTTTCTCCGGAGCTAGTCAGAAGTGTCCTCAAAGCCGAAAAAAATCCTCTCACCAAAAGAGAAATGGAGATTCTACAAATCATCCAAACGGGAGCCAACACCACCCAAATCGCCCAGCAAGTCTTTCTTTCTGAAGGCACAGTCCGCAATTATATTTCCTCCATCCTCAGCAAAACCGCAACTAAATCGCGGATTGAAGCCATTAATGTGGCGATGGCGAATGGCTGGCTGGGGTAGGGGTTTTTAAAATTTATAAAAACTAACCAGTCCGTGAATACAATTTCATTAGGACAAAGGGTATACTTATCTAGCAGCTACTATTTTGATATTGAGGAGATATATAAGATGGTGAATTTGTTATCTTCGTCACCTTAATGAAGGGGGAGGATTTTAAAGGCGCACTGATGGCTTATGAAGATGAATTTATTGATGAGTCCACCATGCGCTGGTTTACGAAGTCCCCCAGAAAAATCACTTCCCCAGAAGTAAAAATTTTGCAGCAGGCGGCAGACTGGAACGTTCGGGTCTTTGTAAAAAAATCTGACGATGAAGGAACCGATTTTTATTATCTAGGCGAAGTCAAACCACTTCAAGAAACCATCAAAGAGTTACAAAAACCGATTAGTGATGGGACTAAAAAAAGCGTGGTGGAAATGGACTTACGTTTTTTAGACCCCATTGAAAACCGTCTGTTCAAATATTTAAATTGACAGTAAATATAGAGAAGCTAAACTGCTAATATTGAACGAACACTACCCAGGAGCACAACAATGGAATTTAATGAAAAACTGCAGCACTTGCGCAAAGCACAGGGCTGGACACAAGAGCAATTAGCCAGCAAAGTTCTGGTCTCCCGCACGGCCGTTTCAAAATGGGAAAACGGCAAAGGCTATCCTAATATTGATTCACTGAAAAGCCTGTCTAAGTTATTTGGCGTTTCACTGGATGATTTATTATCTAACGAAGAGCTACTGGATTTAGCTCAGGAGGAGAATCGGTCAAACTTAAATCGACTCACCACGCTTGTCTACGGGAGCTTGGATATTTTGGTCTTGACGTTTTTGTTTCTACCGTTGTATATTCGCCAAGACGAGGATATGGTCCGCACCGTCAGTCTGTTTGCCAAACCAGATGTCAGCGACGTAACATGGGTGATTTATTTTGCGATTCCACTAGTCATGGCTATCATCGGGATTTGCGAGCTCTTAGCCGTCAGATTTTCCAGCAGCAAAAGTTGGCAGCAGCTGCGCTTAGCATCTATTTTTATCGCAGCCGGTTGTGTCTTAATTTTCATCGCCACTCGGCAACCTTATCCGACGACGCTACTCTTTTTATTTCTAATGATAAAAATTGTCTTAATGATAAAGCCTTTGAAAAATCAATAAAAAAAGCACCTTCTGCATCTGAACAGTTAAGCAATTGTTCAGATGCTTTTTTTGCTTCAAAAAGGCACCAGCCTTGGTAGAACAAGGCTGACACGATAAGTCACACTAATGTGACGGATAGATTCTTCAAAAAAAATGACTTGCTTGCTACCTTCAAAGGGTATCGCAAATCAAATAGATTGGAGAATTTATATGTTGCACAAACAAAAAAATGAGCTAAGAAAAACCTTACTTTCTTTCATGATTTTTGGGCTATTCACACTGTCCCTTAAGTTCATCGATGTCAAAAGTATCGGACCAGAGGGTTCAAAAGTTGGCTTTGCCGACCTGAATCAAAAGGTTTTTGAAATTTTGGGTAGGAATGAGACGTGGTATTTGTTGACAGATTTGTTTGGAGTGGTGGCGTTGTTAGTGGCACTCGTGTATGGCGTGGGCGGCTTACTTCAATTAATCCGTCGTAGGAGTTTATGGCAAGTTGATGCAGAAATTTTAGCGATGGGCATAGTTTATCTGGTGACCATCTTCTGGTATCTTTTCTTTGAAGTCCTGATTATAAACTATCGGCCGATTTTAATCGATGGCCTGCTGGAGGCTTCTTATCCCTCCAGTCACACAATGCTGCTGCTGACAATTTTATTGACCAGTATTTGCCAGTTGAAAAAGACGAGCTTGCAGCCAACTTTAAAGAAAATTCTGATTGTCTTTTTTATCCTTATCAGTGGACTGACTGTGGTGGGCCGGCTGCTCTCAGGTGTCCATTGGTTGACGGATATTATCGGTGGGATTTTGTTGAGTGTCGCTTTAGTTTATTTCTATTGTTGGCTGGTTAAAATAATCTATCGGTGGCAGCAGGCAAAATAAAAAAGCCTGTGCATTCGTCTGATTAACAGCTGAAATTCCGAGATATCTGGTGTCTATCTTTTTGACCTAGTAAATTCAGGAGATAAAAAGAATCTGTATTTTGCAATCCAGCAAGTTCAGAGTACAACTATACAATCCACCAGTGAGTATTACATACCATTATTGCTCAATTCGGAAATTTCGCTTGAATAAACTAATGTCACAGGCAAAAATTTTCTATAGTCTTTTTCCAAAATAATCATTGGCCCACCAACCATAGAGAATGCTTAGTATAACAGCAACTAACAATAATAGGTTAGAGACTGTCGAAATAAATTTGAAGAGGATAAAAAAAGGAATACCATAAAGGATAAGAAAGGCAGCGGCAAATAAAACACCGATATAACCGGGTTTTTGCCACCAAGATTTTTGAGAAAATCGGTTGTACAAAAAACTACCGATAAAACCAAAGCGCAGACGAATTTGACTTAAGGAATAGTTTTGTTCCCGTTGCTGAATAGTCTTCAACAAAGCTTGATCACCCTTTAATAAATAATCTAAAGAAATCTCAAAGACATCACTGATTTTCAGCAGTGTTGTAGTGTCTGGAAAATTATGACCATTTTCCCAATTGGAAATCGTTTGACGAGTTACATGAAATTGATCAGCCGCCTGTTGTTGAGTCAGACCTAATTCTAAGCGATGTTTTTTAAAAATTTCAGCGAACATAATTGCACCTCCTTAAGGAAAGTTTAGCCGATTTTATCTGGCTTGGCTAGCAAGCGTGATTTGACACCTTGCTATGACCGCATTCTAAAATAAAAAACCTCCACATAGCAGTAAATCACTACCATGCAGAGGTTGCACCATTTAATTTTCTCGAGTCAAAATAGTTTTGGTAATCGTTTCTAGATTTTCCCGAGTATTGTATTGGTTGGCGGGCAATTTTTTTATCTTGGCAATTGCTTGATTGGTGTATTGCTCAGCGTATACCTGAGCGCCGGCAACGCCGTCATATTGCTGCACCAATTGGAAAATTTCTTGGGCATCTTGGTCAGTCATCTCCGCTTTTTTATTTAAAAGCGGCTTGAAGGCTGCCGGATTTTTTTCAAAGGCAATCAACAGAGGTAAAGAATAAACCCCTTGGCGCACATCTTCTAAGACGGGTTTACCGATGTCAGTGGCAGATTGACTATAATCTAAAATGTCGTCAATAATTTGGAAGGCCATGCCGATGGCTAAACCGATTTCGCCGCTTTTTTTAGCAAAGGTCTCTTTATTGCCGCTTTCGTAGGCTCCGACAAAGCAGCTCAGTTGAAAGAGTTCAGCGGTTTTTCCAGAGATGTTTTCTAAATATTGTTCAACACCTATTTCATAGTGATAGCGGCTGTCCATCTGACCTAATTCACCGCCGAGGATTTTTTCCATGCTGCGGGAGTTAAGCTGTAGGCTCCGCAGAGAACCGGCGTAATCGGATAATAATTTAAAACAGAGGACAAATAAATAATCGCCGGCGTAGACGGCCACTTCGTTACCAAAGCTGGCGTTGATTGTTGTGACACCGCGGCGCATGCTAGAGCGGTCAACGATATCATCGTGAATCAAAGTGGCGGTATGCAGCATTTCAATTGAGGCAGCCAAAGCAGTGGCTTTTTTGTGATCTCGCTCTGGACCAAACTGGGAAAACAATAGCTGATAAGCAGGGCGCAGCATCTTGCCACCGGAATGAATCATCGCCAAAATCGCTTCTTCAACCGGTTTATTTTTTAAATTAACCGAGCTTTCCATCAACTTTGAGGTCATTTTCAGTTCTTTGGCCAGTTCGGGATAGGTCTGCCACATGCTGTGAAGTTTCATAAGGTTACTCCTTGTATAATACGTAATAATTTTTGGACTCTCAGTCCGGTCGCTTTAAAGTTCTCCCGTGGGAAAGTCAGGCTGGCTAAGAATTTTCATAAAATAGAAAAGCTAATGTTCTGCTAGTCAGTCTAGTGGCTGTCTTACAAATAATTAATTCCAGACTTGTTTAGTTCTGCGTTCCTGATCTTTTTGGAATTGGCGAATCGTGCGCACGTGCCGTAATAGATAATTGGCGGCAATGCCAATCGCAATGCCGGAGAGAATTCCCAAAAAGGATAGAACCGGCAGATACATCATCACCGGCCACGACTGGGCGATAAAGGAGGCTGTGACTAATTGGCCGACATTGTGGAGAAAGCCGCCGGTGGCACTAATCCCGATAATACTGACCCGTTTAGGTCCGAGTGATTTCATCAACAGCATTCCAAAATAGCTGAGGATGGCGCCACTCATACTGTAAAGAAAAGTAGAAAGAGTTCCACCTAGCAGCGTGGTCAAGATTAAGCGCATGCAGACTAAAGTGAAGCTGTCTCGTTTGCGTAAAGTAAAAATCGAAATAATCGTAATTAAGTTAGCCAGTCCCAATTTAGCACCGGGGGCAAAGGCAAAGGGATAGGGAATCATGTTTTCAATCAGGCCAATCACAACGCCTTGTGCAACTAAGAGGGAGATATAGATTGTTTTTTGCAGTTTATTCATAATCAGGCGCTAGTAAATCAAAGCGCCGTCTTCACTCCCATCTGATGCTTGAATTTCTAAAACTAGACGATGGGGCAGACAGACGACTGACTGACCGGCTTTGGAAATCCAGCCTTGCCGGACACAAATCTGATCGCCGCAGTTCGCCTCAGAAATCCGCACCCGTTCACCATCAATTTCGATAATATTATAATCGCCGTCTTCATCTTCGTAAGTATATGTATAAGAGGCTTGGTCAGCGGTCAAGTCGAAGCTGCGAATCTCAACGCCATCGACTTTTAAGACAGCTTGATAATTGATAGCATCTGCCTGTTGCGCTAATTGGTTTTGTTGGTAGCCAAAAATGACAATGGGCGTAAAAGATAATAAAAACAAGAAGAAAATAATAATCAGGTCCCAAGGTTTGAGGAAACTTTTGCGGGCGAATTCTTTAAATTTCAAAATACCACCCCTTCTAATTTGTCAGGCTTCATTTTAACATAACCCTAAAAGAAAGTCCTAGGAAACGATAAGCTTCCCAGGACTTTTTCATTATTTTTTTGAGTGGTGCTTAGGACTCGCCGTAGCGGGCTTTTTCACTGCCGTACCACCATTTTCCAAGGGTCCGTTGCAACCATGGAATTACCCAACGGTCTAACCCAACCGCACGACCGGAACCGTTCATCAAGGCAAAGGCAACTGGAATGAACCAGATGTTTACCCAATAGAACATCCCTGACAGACAGAAGGTGATGACTAAAACAATCGTTGTCGCATTAGCCAACCAAGTGAACAAACCAGCAATTAAAGCAAGAGCTAGGGCAATTTCAAAGAAGACCATGAATTTTTGGAAGAACATTGCCACATCATAGTTAGGCATTATCCAACCCATCAAGTTGTTAAACCAGTTAGGTGCTGCATCGAAAACAGCCATTGGTTCTTCGCCATAAGCGTAGCTCAAACCAAAATGTGGAACGCTGGCAACAACATCAGTTGCTGTGCTAGCAGCACCAGAAGCGGCAGTTGCGACATCGGCAGCACCAGAGGCAGCCGTTGCAGCATCAGCCGCACCAGAAGCAGCTGATGTTACTTCTGCACCGGGAACTGGATAGCTCCAAGCCCAAGGGAAGACACTTGAACCAGTGAACCAAGAACCTTCGCCAAACCAAGTACTTGGTTTGAAGTAAGAGCCGTCACCGACAACTTTTTTCATAGATTCAACTAACCAAACAAATCCGTAGAAGACCCGTAAAGGTACACTCCATAAAACATTACCATAACGAGATGAATGTCCGCGGGTTACATTGCGGTCATCTTTAATATGGAAGAATTCATGCATGATGTATTGGAACATCAAGTAGCCTGAACGAATATCAAAGAAGTATTTCAAGTTGACGATGTGTTTCATGACGATTGCCATAAAGCCGCTTAAGTGAATCATGTTAAAGAGGTTAGCAACCCCCCATTTAGAACCGATGGAAACCATGAAGCCTTGGTAGTTTCCTTTGAATTTATGTTTTTCGCCGCCTTTAATATCAGCAACAATGCTGGCTGCTGCAGTGTGACCTGTTTGTTCAGCTGCCTGCACGATTTGTGGTGTTGGTGTGTTTGGAAATTCTTCGTAGAACACTTGGTCACCGATGATGTAGATATTTTTATCTTCATAACCTTTAGCTTGCATGTATTCATTGGCAACTAAACGTTGGCCACGAGCTGCTTCTAAACCAAAGTCAGCGGCATCAGAAGTTGCTTTTACGCCGGCTGTCCAAATTAATGTATGAGTTGGCATTTCAGTGCCATCTTTTAATTTGATATGGTCAGCAGATACTTCAACGATTGGTGAGTTTTTCAACACTTTAACGTTTTTCTTTTCCAAGTAACGTTCTGCTTTGGCAGCATCGTTTCTGGTCAACATGTTCAAGATAGTTGGCATTGCTTCGACAACTGCTAAGCTGATTTCTGAAGGGTCAAGCTTGTAATCTTTTGCTAAACGCTCTTTCCAGTCGATTAATTCCCCGACCATTTCAATTCCGGTAAAGCCGGAACCACAGACCACAAAGGTTAACATTGCTTTGCGTAATTCTGCATCAGGTTCGATGGCTGCTTTAGCAACAATTGTTTCGATGTGTTCGCGAATCTTTAATGAGTCTTCAAAAGACCATAAAGTAAAGCCGTGTTCTTTAACACCGGGTGTTCCAAAATCATTTGGTTCCCCACCCATACCTAAGATCAAGTGATCAAAAGCATAAGAGCCTTCTTTAGTTGTAACGACTTTATTCTCTTTGTCAATTCCAGTAACGGTGTCTGTTACCAATTGAACATTTTTCTTGCGAGAGAATAAATGTTGTAAGTCATACTGGATAGCGGAAGGTTCCACCCGGCCACCAGCCACTTCGTGTAGTTCTGTCATCATAGTGTGATACGAATGACGATCGATTAAAGTAATATCGACATCGTTCTTTTTAAGTTTCTTAGCTAAAAATTTCGTAGCTGAAACTCCAGCATAACCCGCACCGACAACGACAATTTTTTGATTTGCCATTGAAATCGCTCCTTAGTATAAAAAATAAATTAGATAATAAATACACAAACAACTCTCATTATAGAGAGGTTTAGCTGATTTGTCTAACCTCTTTTACCGTTTTAATTATTTTTTTTGGTAATTCTCATAAAATAGCCATTGTCATTTTCTGAGAAAGCGGTCACGACCAACTGGAGCCTTTTTGCTAAAAGCAGCAACTAATTTTAGCATTCTGTTTAAAGGAGATTTCACAGAGTTTTTCTGATTTATTCAAGGAGGAAAGGCTGATGTATCAGCCGAGGGAACGGGAAATTGAAAAAAGCCATTGATAAATGTGAATTATTGGATTTGTGTAATTTCTTTATGAGAAAACAATGAAAACGATTGACTTCCTTTTTGATTTCACTACAATGTATATTGTATCACAATGTTATTTTTGTTAATTAGAGAGATAATTTTGAAGAAAGATAAGGTGGAAGAAAGATGAAAGCAAGCAAGTTTGTAACAGGGGTCGCAGTATTAGCATTCTCAACATTAATCTTAGGAGCATGTGGTTCAGATGATAGTTCAACTGGAACTAGCAGCTCTAGTGCAACAACCGAAAGCAGCACAACTGCTTCAAGCGCAACAACTGAAAGCAGCGCAACAATCGTTGCCGGTGCACCTTTAGAAGACGGTACGTACAATTTAGAAGAACAAAATTATTCAAATGGCTACAGAACTGTTTTCTCTATTACAGTTGTGGACGGCAAAATTACTGAGTCAAACTATGACAACGTCAATGAAGCTGGCGAATCAAAAGCCGATGATGAAGAATATAATACCCAAATGAAGGAAGCTGCTGGTTCAGATCCATCAGAATTTATTCCAGCGTTAAACGAATCTTTAGTAGCAACTCAAAGTGCTGGGGATGTTGAAGTCGTAACTGGTGCGACACATTCAAGTGAAAGCTTCCAAAACTACGCACAACAATTGATTCAAGCAGCACAAGCTGGCAATACTGAAACAATTGAAATCAACAATGGCGCTGACTTAACAGACGGCACTTACGAATTAGAAGAATTAAACTATTATAATGGATACCGCACAGTCTTCTCAATTACTGTAGCAGGTGGCGTTGTGACTGAATCAAATTATGACAACATCAACGAAGCTGGCGAATCAAAAGCTGACGATGAAGATTACAACACCCAAATGAAAGAAATTTCTGGTACTGATCCATCAGAATTTATTCCTGCATTAAATGAAGCTTTAGTTGCTGCCATGGCTGAAGAAGATGGCACGGCTGCTGATGTTGATGTAGTAACTGGAGCAACTCACAGCACTCATAGCTTCATCATGTATGCTGAACAATTAATCAATGCCGCTGAAAAAGGCGACACTACTAAGATTGAAATTGACAACATTGTCACTGAATAATCTTTAGTTTCTTATTTTGAAACCTTTGAGGCGAAAATCACTCTTGATTTTCGCCTTTCTTTTATGCCGTTTTTTTAGTTTCTCTCTATAAATACTGAGAAGGAATCGGCTGTGTTTGACGCTAGACAGCAGCTTTGAAAAACAATTACTGAAAAGCGAAATCCTTCTAAAAAAATTTTCATGGAATTATTATTTTTAGTGACAAATGACACAGAGAGGTATATAAAAGACTAAGAAACTTTTTTCTGACCGAAAAAATCGGTCTGTTAGGATAGAGAGGGCAAGTAAAATGCAGAAATTTTTCAAACAGAAGTGGCTTTTAGCGATTTTATTATTGGGCGTAGTCGGTGTCGTTGGTGCCTGCAGCTCAGATAGCAGCACCCAAGAGAGCAGCAGTACGACTAGCTCCAATAGCATTAATTCTGATCCTTATTCAGATGAGCAGTTTCTTTTAGGAACCTACGTGCAAATCCGGATTTACGATGACGGCAAAGAATCTGTTTTAGACGAAGCTTTTGCGCGAGTGAGGGAGCTGGGAGACGAAATCACGATTAATGAAGAAGGCTCTGAGGTGGATGAGATCAATGCCAATGCCGGCATTCAACCGGTGGTGGTTTCAGAAGACGTCTATTCCTTGATTAAAAAAGCTTATGAGTACAGCGAGGATTCAGAAGGCGGTTTTGATTTAGCAATTGGCGCCATCACACAGCTGTGGCGCATTGGTTTTGACGATGCCCGCAAACCTGCTCAAGAAGAAATTGATGCGGCTTTACCATTAGTCGATTATACCAAAGTCATTTTAAATGACGAGGATCATTCCGTGTACTTAGAAGATCCAGGAATGATTATTGACTTAGGTGCCATTGCTAAAGGTTATATTACTGATGAAGTCGTTAAAGTATTAAAAGACAATGATGTGACAACGGCCATCGTCGATTTAGGCGGGAATGTCTATGTTCTTGGTCATAGTCCTAGAGGCGAAGATCAGCCTTGGACTGTGGGAATTCAAGATCCCAATCAATCCCGTGGCACTGTGTTAGGTACGATTCCAGAAACTGATAAATCATTGGTGACATCTGGAATTTATGAACGCTATTTAGAAGTGGATGGCGTGACCTATTCCCATTTATTTGATAAAGATACCGGCTATCCCTTTGACAATGATATCGCAGGAGTGACCATCATTACTGATAATTCCATCGATGGCGATGGTCTGTCGACAGCGGTCTTTTCAATGGGGGTTAAAGATGGCTTGGACTATGTGGAAGGTTTAGATGATGGGACAAGTGCCATCTTTGTTACCAAGGAAGATAAAGTTTATGTCACTTCAGATATTGAGGACCAATTTGTTTTATCTGAGGATTCTGGTTATGTGATGGGTGATCGCAGCGAACTGGAATAATTTTACAAAAAGGAGTGCCTGTATGAGTGTGTCGGTTTTTTTAGAGGTTGTAGAGATTCGCACAAAAGTAGCCAGTATTTTTCCGTTTTTAGCGGGAGTCTTCTTTTCCTTAAGCTACTTTGGGCAAGTCAATTGGTTGAACACAATTATTTTCTTTATCGGTATGATTGTCTTTGATATGATGACGACTGCCATCAATAATTATATGGACTTTCAAAAAGCCCATTCCCAGCAATACAAATTTGAACAAAATGTGATTGGCAGAGAGCAAGTCAATCCTAAATTAGTTCGCAATATGATTTTAGGCATGCTGGCCTTTGCTGCTGTCATTGGTGTTTATTTAGCTTGTCAAACTGGCTGGCTGCTATTGGCTCTTGGTGGCGTGTGTTGTTTTATCGGTATTTTTTATACCTATGGACCAATTCCCTTATCGAGAATGCCATTAGGTGAAATCTTCAGCGGCGTGACGATGGGCTTAGGCATTTTTTCGATGGTGGTTTATATCAACACTTATAGCCTTCAGCCATTTTTCTTGGCGGTGGATTTACAAGCGGGGACGTTTGCTTTGACGGGAAATATCTGGTCGGTTGTTGCGCTAGTGTGGGCATCGCTTCCGATGATTTTCACCATTGCCAATATTATGCTAGCGAATAATTTACGGGATTTAGATACGGATATTGAAAATCATCGCTATACTTTGGTCTATTACATTGGTCGGCCAGTGGGGAAAGTTTTATTTCAAGCTTTAATGTATAGCTGCTATCTCGTAGTTTTACTTGGGTTGCCTTTTAAAGTCTTTTCTTGGCCGATGTTGGTGGTCTTTTTGACCTTGCCGATTATTTATAAAAATCTGCAGGAATACAAAGAAGTCCTGCCCCATCCTCGCAGTTTTGGCTACGCAATTAAAAATATGGTGCTCTTTAACAGCAGCTATGTCATCGGACTAGCTCTGACCGCTTTATGGAACTGGTTTAATTAATCGAATAATCAAATAAAAGATACAATTCATTTTCAGCGACTTCCCTTGTCAGAAGAAAGAAATGGATTGTATCTTTTTTTGTTTTGATGGCATACTATATTTGTAATTACAAGAAAAAAGGTGATCACATGCTGCAGCTACGTGAAAAAAAACTTGTACAACTTTTAATGGCTAACCAAACTAAGCAAACGTCGGAAACTTTAGCCAGCGCTTTGGCGGTCAGCTCAAAAACAATTAAAAATGATGTCAAACGAATCAATCAAGAATTTGCAGATAAATCCTATCAGATTGTCAGTCAAAAGGGCAAAGGCATCTGGCTAGAATTTTCTGAAGACGAGCGCAATGAATTGCAATTGCTGACGGCTTTTCAACAGGAAAATTCTCCTGAAGAAACCGAATTGCGCCGCTTTGAAATTCTGCACCTGCTGTTAGATCAGCAAAATTATCTGTCGGTTGGCGCTATTTCAGAAGCAGTCTTTGCCAGCAGCAGCACTATTTTGCGGGACTTAGATTCTTTAGCAGACTATCTGCAGGAATTCAATCTAGAAATTGAGCGGGCTCCAAGAAAAGGCATCCGCCTGTTAGGGAGTGAAATTGCCCTGCGGATTATTAAGGCGGAATTACTAAAGCAGGAGACTAGCGTGGAGGCAGCGCTGCTGGATTTTGTCGAAATTCAAAAGACCTTCCCTGAAATTTCATTGGCGGCGATTAAAGCCATCCTGTTTGATTTTCAACAGGAGCAGGCCTTCAAACTTTCAGATGTAGCCTTAAAGGGTTTGATTATCCATATTGCCATCTCGTTGCAACGTCTTCAAAATAATCAATTTATTGAGATGACAGCGGATGAGTTAGCAGTACTAACTGCTAAAGAGGAATGGCAGCTAGCTAGTCAGCTTTACCAAAAGCTGGCGGAGCATTTTGATTTAGCTTTTGAAAAATCAGAAGTCGGCTATTTAACCATCCATCTTTTAGGCGCCAATTTAGCAAATCAAACTTGGCAAGAAGCTGAACTTTCAGGCTATCAGCAAATTGATCAAGAGCTTTTAGACAAGCTGATTACTTGGACGACAGCAATCGATGAGACCTTTCAAACACAATTGGCGCAAGATCAGCAATTTCTGACAGCCTTTCTGCTCCATTTGAAACCTTTGCTAAATCGTTTGAGCTACGGCATCAACATTAAAAATCCTTGGAGTCGAGAATTGAAACAGAAATATCCGCGGGCTTATGAGATTGGGGTTGCCTATGCAGAGCTGATTTATCAGGAGACCAACTTATTATTAAATGAAGACGAAATTTGTTATCTCGTTTTGCATATTGAAACTGCCCTAGATCGACAACAGCAAGCTGTCAATAATTCTGTAACCGCTATTATCGTCTGCGCAACCGGGATGGGGACTAGCTACTTTTTAAAAACAAAGTTACAACAGGCTTTCCCTGAACTGGAAATTATTGGAATTTCCTCAGCGATGGACCAAAGCTTGGCACAGACTACAGCCGACTTAATTATCAGCACCGTGCCAATACAAGTGCCCCAAAAAAAGATAGTCTATGTGTCACCGGTACTGAATGCTACTGAGAAGGCTGGTTTACAACAGCAAATTCAACAAGTTGGCCAAAAAGAATCGAGTCTGACAAGTTTACTGACAGAAGATTTAATCAATCTTCAAGTAGAACTAGACTCTGTTGAAGAAATTATCCAATTCGGTGCGGCTTTACTAGAAAAAGCCGGCTTTGTCACTGCCGATTTTGTAGAATCGGCTTTACAGCGGGAAAAATTATCAGCCACCGCCATCGGCAATCTGGTAGCAATTCCCCATGCTTATCAAGGGAGTGTCCAAAAACAAGGCATCGCCGTTTTACAATTAGCTAAACCAATTGATTGGTCAGGAGAACAGGTGCAGTTAGTTTTTCTACTGGCAATTGACAATCAAATTCAACAGCAATTTGCCAGTATTTTTGAAGAATTAGCCCTGTTTACACAAGATCTACATAAGGTCAAGCAAGTGATTCAGGCACCAACAAAGAAAGAAGTCAGACGTTTATTGCTGACGTGACAGGATGTGAAAAAATGAAATTAAGTGAATCAATTAACCAAAATTTGATTGAATTTAAATTAGAAGCCAACGAAAAAAATGAAGTTATCGACCAAGTGATTCAATTGTTGGCAGAGAATCAAGTCTTAACTGATCCAGAGCAATACCGCCAAGATGTACTGGCAAGGGAATCACAAAGTACCACCGGGATTGGCATGGGTATCGCCATTCCCCACGCTAAAAGCAGTGGTGTCAAAGAAACTAGTTTTACTTTAGTCAGATTAGCCCGTGAAGTCGAATGGCAGTCCTTAGATGATAAGCCAGTCAATTATGTAATCATGTTGGCGGTGCCGGATTCTGCTAAACAAGAATTTTTGAAATTATTATCGCAATTATCAACCCTGTTGATGGAGGATGACTTTAGAGAAGGGTTACAACAGGCAGAAAGTGTGAAAGAAATTATTGAGTTATTTAAAACCGAGGAGGAAAAATTATGTTTATCATAGCGATTACAAGTTGTCCCGTAGGAATTGCCCACACGTATATGGCGGCAGCCAATTTGAAAAAAGCTGCGGCGAAAAAAGGTGTTGAAATTAAAGTGGAAACGCAAGGTGCTCAAGGTCCGGAAAATCAAATTACGGATGCCGATATTCAACGGGCCAATGGCATGATTATCGCGTCAGATATTACGATTAGAAATGTTGAGCGTTTTGAAGACGTCCCAACGCTGGAATGTGGGGTGCAGGAAGCCGTTAAAGACGCGGATGGATTAATTGAAGAATTAATGGAGGCGATTGCATAATGGCGAAAATCGAGCGGAAGAAAAAAGTTAAAAAGTTAACCATAAAAGATCAGATTAAAGCTTCTTTTATGACCGGTGTTTCTTACATGATTCCGGTAATTGTCGCTGGCGGAATTATTCAAGCAATCGGTAAAGCGCTGGGAGGCTACGATATTGCCACCAATCCAGATATGGCGGGCACATTTGCTTATCTAATTAATCAGATTGGAGTTTCGGCCTTTGTCTTTGCCACACCGGTTTTATGTGCGGGGATTGCCTACACAATTGGCGACCGTCCAGCGATTGCGCCAGCGCTGGCAATTGGTTTGTTATCCAATGAAATTAATGCTGGTTTTATCGGCGGCTTACTCGGCGGGTTCTTAGTCGGCTATTTAGTGAAGTGGATTAAAACTTGGAAGGTGCCTTCTTGGTTGAACGGCATGATTCCGATTTTGGTGATTCCCGTTTTAGCAACCTTAGCAGTTGGCTGTGCGTTTCAATTTTTATTAGGCGAACCGATTGCCTGGATTACCAACACGATTGAATCCTTCTTAAATTCTTTACAAGGTGGTTCGCGGTTTGTTTTCGGGGCAGTCTTAGGCGGCTTCTGGGGCGTCGATTTTGGTGGACCGATTACCAAAATTGCTTCCTCCTTTGCGACAGCTCTCAATGCTCAGGGGAATTTTGCCTCGACGGCAGCAAAAATGGCGGCTGGCATGACACCGCCATTAGGAATGGCTTTAGCCGTCTTGTTTAGAAAACGCAAATTTACCCGTGGCGATATTGAAAATGCCAAAGCGGCAGTACCACTATCATTTTGTTACATCACTGAAGCAGCGATTCCTTTTGCGCTGCAAGATCCGATTCGTGTTTTATGTGCGACGATTCCTGGGGCAGCCTTAGCTGGCGGTCTAGGCATGGTCTTTGGAACCGAATCACCAGCAGTCCACGGGGGTGTGTTCGTGATTCCGATGATGACGAATCCATTAGGTTTTGTCGGGGCGTGGCTCATTGGTTCGCTGGCAACGGCGTTGATTTATTCCACCATTAAAAAGCCATTATCAGTTGAGGAAATTCAAATTGAAGAGACAGCGGCTGATGAAGGCATGTTGATTTCAACTAAAAATCGTTTGCGGGATCGTTTCTTGAAAAAAACCGCAAAAGAAAATGAAGTCTAGGTGGTCCTATGAAAAAAATTCGTTATGGCATTGTCAGTACCGCCACGATTGTCACCCGTTTTGTCGAAGGCATCAATCAAAGTGAGGCCGGCGAAGTAATCGCAATTGCCGGCCGGGATTTAATGAAAGCCAAAGCACTGGCTGATGAGTTAGCAATTCCTCATTATTACGGCAGCTATCAAGAGCTGTACCAAGATGAGCAAGTCGATTTGGTTTATATCGCCAATTACAATGGCGGGCATTATCAATGTATCAAAGCCGCTTTAGAACAAAATAAACCTGTCCTCTGTGAAAAACCAATGTGTTTAACAAAAGCTCAATCTGAGGAAGTCTTTCAGTTAGCTGCCAGCAAAAATCTCTTTTTAATGGAAGCACAAAAAGCCGTTTTTCTACCGGCCCAAGTTCAGGCCCGTCAGTTGATACAAGCAGGAGCATTAGGAGAAATTCAGTGGGTCAATATTATCAGCAGTCACACGGGAGCCAAGCGGGGAGAGTGGTTTAAAGAAGTGCAAAAAGGCGGCGGTATTCTCAGAGGTGCCGGTACCTATGCGTTGGAATTTTTATTGACAGCCTTTGGGGGACCCTTGGAAAATTATGCCGGCAACTGCAGTATGCAGCCACCGATTTCTGATGATAGCTGGGTGATTAATTTGGCTTTACCTAAGCAAATCTTAGCCAGTCTACTCATCACCAAAGATATTCACGACCAAAGCCGCATCGAAATCTACGGCACAAAAGGAAAAATTACGATTCCGAATTTTTGGAAGACCAATCGTTTAATCAGTGAAATTGCCGGTGAGACTAAAGAATACCTGTTTGAAATGCAATCAGAATTTGTTTATGAAATCAATCATGTCAATCAATGTCTGCAGGCCGGCCAGCTGACTAGTCCGCTGATGACACCAGCGGTCACAATAGCCGCAATTCAAGTGATTGACGATTTATATCGCAGAGTGGGAGTTGACGTATGAAAAATCAAATTGGCGTTGTCGGGATGGCAGTGATGGGGAAAAATCTCGCCTTAAATATTGAAAGCCGCGGCTATTCCGTCGCTATCTATAATCGCAGTCGAGAAAAAACTGAGACAGTCATTGCCGAAAATCCAACTAAAATCTTGCATCCCAGTTATTCGGTAGCCGATTTTACGGCTTCATTAGAAAAGCCGCGGCAAATTATTTTGATGGTTCAAGCCGGCGCTGGAACCGATGCGACAATCCAAGCGCTCTTGCCGCATTTAGAAGCCGGTGATATCTTAATCGACGGCGGCAATACTTTTTTCAAAGATACCATTCGCCGGAATCAAGAATTGGCCGATTCGGGAATTAATTTTATCGGGACCGGTGTTTCTGGTGGTGAAAAGGGTGCCCTGTTAGGTCCGTCGATTATGCCGGGAGGTCAGCAAGCCGCCTATGAACTGGTGGCCCCGATCCTTGAAGAGATTTCAGCCAAGGCAGAAGATGGGACGCCTTGTGTTACCTATATTGGTCCTGATGGCGCCGGTCATTATGTCAAAATGGTTCATAATGGAATTGAATATGGTGATATGCAGCTGATTGCTGAAGCCTATGATTTGATGAAAAATATTTTAGGGTTGTCAGTGGAGCAGATGGCTGAAATTTTTAAAGAGTGGAATCAAGGCGAACTGGACAGCTATTTGATTGAAATTACCGCCGATATTTTAACTCGTCAGGATGATTTAGGAACGGGGCAGCCAATTGTGGATGTAATTCTTGACGCCGCCGGCAATAAAGGGACGGGCAAGTGGACTAGCCAAGATGCACTGGATTTAGGCGTTCCATTGTCCTTGATTACGGAATCTGTTTTCGCTCGTTATATTTCTGCTTATAAAGATGAGCGGGTAGCCGCTAGTCAAAGATTGCCAAAACCAGCGGACTATCAGTTTGCCGGAGAGCAATCTGAATTGTTAGAAAAAATCCGACAGGCTTTATACTTTAGTAAAATTATGAGCTATGCTCAAGGTTTTGCTCAGTTGAGAATGGCCTCAGGTGAGTATGAATGGGAATTGCCCTTCGGCGAGATTGCTAAAATTTGGCGGGCCGGTTGTATTATCCGAGCGCAATTTTTACAAAGGATTACCGATGCCTATGACAAAGATCCGCAGTTGAAAAATCTCTTGTTAGATGATTATTTTGTCGAGATTACCGCCAAATATCAACAGGCGGTTCGGGATGTTGTCGGCATTGCTTTGCAGGCAGGTGTGCCGGCACCGACTTTTTCAGCAGCGATTGCCTATTTTGATTCTTATCGAGCTGAACGTTTACCCGCCAATTTAATCCAAGCACAACGGGATTACTTTGGCGCCCATACCTATCAAAGAACTGATCGAGAGGGCATCTTTCATTACGATTGGTATCAATAAGAATGAAGTTTTCCGACGCCATGAAGAATTATCTTCATGGTTTTTTTGTTTTCTCAGCCTCAAGAATCAATTTCTAAAAAACTGTTCACTTCTAATCGGCTTTTGGTGACATCGTGTCACAATCGGCCTATACTCGTCATCAGTGAGAAGGAAGTCCTTCAATAATTTAAAAAGGGGAAATAAAAAATGGATACAAAATTAGTATTTGCGATTATCACAATTAGTCTGGCCTTGGTCTTTTATACAATCGGGGTCTTTTCAGAAAGACGGTCTGGAGTCTTACAACCAAAACACTTGCTTTTCTTTGGTTTAGGATTAGTCTTTGATACAACAGGAACCACGATAATGTCCTCGATTGCCAATGCGGAAGCCGCAACTAGCGGATTGTCTTTGCATCAGGTGACCGGTGTGATTGCAATCTTACTGATGGCCTTTCATTTTATCTGGGCAATTTATGTCTTAGTTAAAGGAAACGTCAAAGCAAAACAAACATTCCACAAATTCAGCTTAGTTGTCTGGCTCTTTTGGTTAATTCCTTACGTAGCCGGCATCGTTATCGGCATGGGAAATTAAGAAAGAAGGCGCAGTCAAGTGACACAAAAAGCAAAAACTAGCACATTCGCATTAATTATTTTTATTGTCGGAGTCTTTATGTCAGCTCTGGACAACGGAATCATTTCCAGTGCATTAACAACTATTACTTATTCATTTAATATCAGCGAAGTTCAAGGGACTTGGGGTATTACCCTTTACACCTTAGGGATGGCTGTCTCAACGCCAATCATTGGTAAATTAGCCGATAAATTTGGCCGCAGAAAACTATTTCTCATTGAAGTCAGTGTCTTTGCGCTAGGTTCTTTATTAGTCGCTTTAAGTCCTTCCTTTGTTTTTTTCTTAGCGGCGCGGGTCTTGCAATCTCTTGGCGGCGGCGGTTTATTTATTATCGCCTCCAGTCATATCTTGTCGACTTATCCTAAAGAAAAACAAGGTGCTCTGCTAGGAGCATTAGGTGCGATTAACGGGATTGCCTCAGTCGTCGGTCCAAATCTCGGCAGTTTAATTTTAAATGTAACGGGTCATTGGAGTTGGTTATTTTTAATCAATCTGCCAATTGCTGTCTTTGTTTTAATTGCCGGTTTCATTGCCATTCCTGAAACCAAAAATGCTAGTAGCAACGGGTTGGATTACAAAGGCTTGAGCTTGTTAACATTAGGTATTTTAAGCTTTATGTTGGCTATTACGAATTTGCAAAGTGATGCATTATTGGCTAGCTTATTAACTGTTTCTGTCTGGGGTTTTATTTTACTCGGCATTGCTTTATTCGCAGCTTTTGTAATGGTGGAAAAGAAAGTCTCAGCTAAGGTTGATCCATTCCTACCATATAATTTAATTCGTAGCCGCGGTTTTCTTTTAACTCTTCTAATGGGCTTATTGTCCGGAACATTAATTGCGATTTTTGTCTTCATTCCAAGCTTTGTAGAACATCGCTATGGGATTGCGGCTAACAGCAGTGGCGTTTGGATGAGCGGTATCGGTTTAGGCTCGATTTTAGGGGCAGGTCTTGGCGGGATGTTGGTTTCTAAATTAGGGGCTACCCGGACAATTCAAATTTCCGGTTTGATTTCAGTCGTCGGCTTTGGTTTCATTGCTCTATATACACCAACGACCATCTGGTTTTTAATCGCCTCAACTATTGCTGGCTTTGGCTTCGGGATGCTAATGGGCGCACCATTCTCTGTCCTGATGTCAGAAATTGCCGGCACCAAAGAAAATGGCGTAGCCTTGGGTACCCTTTCCGTCAGCCGCCAAGTGGGGATTACGATTGCACCGACGATTTATGCGACGTTAGTCCAAAGCAGCTTTGCTAATTTTGTTTCAACTAAATTAGACACAGTTTCTGGTGTGAATATCAAAGACAGTCAACAATCCGTTGAAGATTTATATATCCAAATTCAAAACATCGGCGACAGCAGTCTGCGGGAACAAGCCGTTAAACTCTTTCAAACGACAGCTGCAACGGCTTACCAACATTTATTTTTAGCAGCAGTTGGGGCCGCAGCAATTATTTTTGTCGGCGGTTGGTATCTGCGGCGCAAGAAATTATAATTACTTGCGCTTGTAAAATTTGCTCGCTAAAAAACGACAGCTGGGAAATGTTAAGGCAGCCAGTACAAGGCCAATGGCAATCTCATTGAAAATCAGCGTAAAGGCTAATAAGACTAGGGCAGCTAAAAAGAAGCTGAGGGCATCAATTCTTTCTTTGGTAATGTTCATAAAGTGTTCCTCCTATTTTTGCGATAGTTTATTTAGTCTACCACAAGCAAGGTGACAAAAACTTAAAATGATGTGAGTTAGAACACAAGTGATTCGTGAACGCTGTAAAATTTTCTATCATTTTTTTGATGACAATGAGGATGACAAGGATTTCACACCAACCTTATAGCTAGAAACTATCACTTAAAATAAAAACTAACTATAGGTAATGGACAAAAGAAGGTTTGCTTTTTAAAGATAACTACCGTAATATTGTAAAAAAATAACCAAACGCGTTGAGAAAGAAAGTAAAATCTCGCCCACTGACTAAAAGAGAGCCTCGGTAGCTGAAAAGAGGTGTGAGTAAGCAGATTTGAAAATGGCTTTTGAGCGGGTGCTCTGAATTAATTTAAGAGCGCACGGATATTCCCGTTAGCTGAAATCCCAATATCACACTTAGTCCAAACAAGTGTTGCATTGGAGCAGAGGTAAAAGGCAACTTTTACAAAATAAGGTGGTACCATGTAGCAGCTACATCCTTAGAAGAGCAGAGACTCTTCTAGGGATTTTTTTGTTTCAGCGACTTGGGATTTAACAGGCGGAAAAAAGATATGTCCGCAATTTTTAAATAAAATAATTATTCTTGGAGGAATGACAAATGACAGAACAAAAATTTGAAACAATTCAATTACACGGTGGCCAAACTGTCGACGAAACCGGCAGCCGAGCAGTGCCGCTACACCAAACAACTTCCTACGTCTTCAAAGATGCCGAAGAAGCAGCCGGCCGCTTTGCCTTAACCGACGCCGGCAATATCTACACAAGAATTACTAATCCAACTAGCAGCGTTTTAGAAGAACGCTTGGCTTTATTAGAAGGCGGAGTAGGAGCTTTAGTGACAGCTTCTGGCTCAGCAGCGATTGCCTATGCGATTCAAAATATCGCAATTGCCGGCGATCATATTATTTCCGCCGCCAGTGTCTATGGCGGCACCCATAATTTATTCGCCAATACTTTACCGGATCTTGGCATCGAAACAACCTTCGTTGACTCAGATGATCCAGAAAATTTCAAAAAGGCTTTGCAGGAAAACACTAAAGCGATTTTTGTCGAATCCCTCGGTAATCCCGACATTACGATTGTGGAAATTGAAAAAATTGCCGACATCGCCCACGCTGCTGGTATTCCTTTAATAGTAGATAACACTTTTGCCACGGCTTATCTTTTCCGACCGTTTGACTACGGTGCAGACATTGTCGTGTACTCAACGACAAAATTTATCGGCGGTCACGGCGTAGCGATTGGCGGAGCCATCATTGATTCCGGAAAATTCAATTGGCAAAACGGCAAATTCCCTCGTTTAGTGGAACCCGATGCCAGCTACCATGGCATCTCTTGGGTCGAGGCTGCTGGGCCGGCCGCTTATATAACGCGGGCCCGCACGATTTTATTGCGGGACACAGGGGCAGCTGCCTCACCATTTAATTCATGGCTGATTTTATTAGGTGTGGAAACTCTGTCTTTACGTTTAGAGCGCCATGTGGAAAATGCCCAAAAAGTTGCGGAATATCTAGCAGCTCATCCCAAAGTTGCGTGGGTCAATTATCCCGGACTAAAAACTAGCAAATATTACGCACTCGGCCAAAAATATTTTCCTAAAGGCGCCGGTTCGATTTTCACCTGCGGCTTAAAAGGCGGCAGCCAGGCTGGTCAGAAGCTGATTGATAGTGTAGAATTATTTTCATTATTAGCCAATGTCGGCGATGCCAAGTCCTTAATTATTCATCCCGCTTCTACAACGCATTCGCAATTGAGCGAAGAGCAGCTGTTGGAAGCCGGCGTCAAACCAGAAACGTTGCGTTTATCCATCGGACTAGAAAATATTGATGATATTTTAGCGGACTTGGAACAAGCCTTAGCTAAAATTTAATTTAGGGAAACAGAAAGAGGGAAAAAGATGCCTGTCAAAGTTGTCGAAGATTTGCCGGTAATCCAATTGTTAGAGCAGGAGGAGATTTTTACGATGGGCTCCAAGCGAGCAGTGACCCAAGACATCCGCCCGCTGAAAATCGCCATCGTCAATTTAATGCCGAATAAAATCGCAACGGAGCTGCAGCTTTTACGCCTGCTGTCTCAGAGCCCTTTGCAAATCGAGGTCGATTTTATTCAGACCTCCAGCCATCAAGCCAAGCATACCAGCACTACCTATCTGAATGATTTTTATCTATCTTATGAGGATATTAAAAATAGCTACTACGACGGCTTGATTATCACCGGTGCGCCAGTAGAAAAAATGAACTTTGAAGAGGTCGATTATTGGCCAGAATTGCAAGCCATCATGGATTGGAGCCAAAGCCATGTCACCTCCAATCTGCATATCTGCTGGGGAGCACAGGCTGGACTTTACCATTTTTATGGTGTCGAAAAAATTCTCTACGATGAAAAAATCTTCGGCATTTTTGAAAATCGAATTGTCGCCCACCATCCTTATATCAGAGGCTTTAACGATTATTTTTATTCGCCCCAGTCCCGTTATACTGGCATCAATGAAACACAGATGCAACAAGCACCCATCAAAATCATTGCCGATCACCCTGAGCTAGGCACCCTAGTCGCAGTTTCTGATGACCAGCGAAATCTCTTTGTCCTCGGCCATATGGAATACGATACCGAGACTCTAGCAACCGAATACCGGCGTGATCTCGAGCGGGGCCTGACGACAGCCCCGCCACAAAATTATTATCACGGCGACCCACAAAGAAACATCATTCGCAATACTTGGCGCTCAGAAGCCTTTCTTCTTTACCAAAATTGGTTGAATGATGTCTATCAGCGAACTCCTTATCGGTTAGGGGAGTAAAAAATATCTGAATCTAATCTAAAATACCCCTATTTTTGCTAAAGAATCCTGTAGTCAATTGACGACTTAGCGCTTAGCAGAAATCGGGGTATTTAGGGTTTTTAGGGTTTGGGGAGAGGTGAATTTGGAACCAAATGGATTTTATTGATAGATTAATCGCTTCAACTTCTGCAATTGGAAGTAGTATATAAAAAGAATTTTGAATAGTAGTGTTAATTATTTTTTTTATAAAAAAATTACTTTTCTAAAAAAACTAATGGAAGTATAACAGGTTTAATTTTTTTATAATGATAGAACACTTCTTATAACTGTCTCTTATGCGAAAATAATATTTATAGGTTGTTCTGTTATTAACAATTTAATTCTAAATGTAATTAATTTTATTGTCAATCCTATTTTGGATAAAAAATTATGTTTTTTGAGCAAAACATAAAACAATTAAAACATAATAACTTTTTTTAATTATTTATTCAGGTTTGAAAATAACGTTACTAGGTTATTAATCTCCCCCTTTTATAATGAGAAAAATCGCGTCCTCACAACTTTTCCGAATTTCCAGTGAGGTCATCAGCCGTCATGAAATGGTCAAGGAAAAAAAGAAAAATTTGAAATTATAAATCATTGTAACAAGCTTACATTGGTATTTTAGATATATTGTATGACTGCTTGTTTAGATGGATTTAAAAACAAATGAATCCAAAAGAATTGAAATTGTTGATATAGATGAAAAAAATCAATAAAAAGAGAGAAAAAATTAATGCTTCTAAAAAGCTATTAATTTTCCCTCTCTTTTTTCTTCTGTTTTTAATAATGAAGATTATCTCTATTTAAGCCGTCTAAAAAACCGTCAAATATTTTTTTGAATTTAGCAAGAACTAAGGGATTAGGAGTCATTTCGCATAAGAGACAGTTATAAGAAGAAAATGCAGGTTTATATGCAATTTAGACCATAAATCTTAAAGTAAATGTTTTTTTTGCTTTTTTGATTTTTTTAGTTATATGACACAACAGAATAGAGAAGAAGAAAAGAGAAGGTGATAGCATGAATCAAATTCTTTTGCTCACTAAAAATATTTTTATCGATACTGATTGGCAAACACGACTTCAACGATTGGGTTACGAAGTTTTTTGTTCAAGCCAAGTATTAGAGAGAGTTCTTTTCAGAAGAGATTTTTCGATGTTTTCACTCTTTGGGACAGTGATTTTCAGCGAAAGTATTACTGATGAAGAATTGGCAAAAATTATTGAAAAGGCGCCAATAGAAAATACTGACTATTTTAGAATTAATGAACAAGAACTTTCTGAGCGAATGGAGAATCTTGAAAAACAGGATAGTATCCGGTTTATAAATTCACAAATGACGCCGACTGAATTAAGAGAAGCACTGGCTGATGGAAAATCTATTAAGATTTTGGCTACTTTTTCACAAAACAGACAGTCAAAACCTGTTAAAGAAGTATCAGTTCATGCGGTGGCATCTTTATTAAGCGCACTATCGAGAAAAGAACGGGAACTTTTTGATTTACTCTACGCTCAAAAAGGTGAATTTGTAGCCCGCACAGAATTAAGTACTCAGCTCTGGCAGCAAAACGTATCTAATTCTTCCCTGACACAATTATCACAAATAATTGGTCGTCTTAAAAAGAAGATGCAAAAATTTAATCTTGATGAAAACTTGATTATTACCCACTGGAATAAGGGTTATGCACTAGATCAAGAGCTTTGCGAAAGTGTTGAATTGTATCAAGAGGACAAAGTTCACTGATTGTTCTTTAAAAGTTACTAACTAAGAACATCTCTGGAATCTAGGTAAGTATTTAACTTTGTTTTAGACATGCTGGTCATGTTTAAAAATAAAAAATTCTCTAGTGGTTATAGAGATAATTTACTAAACCAGCGGAAGGGGGGCGTTGTTGGTTGTTCAGCAGCTGTAATTCTATCTGACAAGCTGCTAATTTCTCGAGGAGTGTGATGCTTTTCTTGGAAGTAGAAAAAGATAGGAGGGAAGAGTGAATGAAATGAAAAATGAAAAAAAACATTGGTTACGTTTAATCAATCTCATTGCATTGCTGACCTTGGTTACGTTAACTATTGTTCAGCTTTCTTCCGGAGCAATGGAAATTTTTGCGGCACCAAAGGAGTTGAGCTTATCTACAGAGGGAGATTTAACTAGTTTAAAAACTGGAGATGAGTTCGTCGTAACAATTTCTGATAGTCGCGATGAAGGTGACATCGCAACAACGGAAAATACCGAAGTACCTTATGTTGACATTTCAGGGGACATCACTGATGCTGCAACTGCTTCTGGTTCATCTTCTGTCACACGTCAATGGACGATGACTTTACCGGAAGGAATATCTTTTGATGAAGCATCTGAAACAGCTATGTTAAAAGAAGCAGATGCAAATGATGCTTTGCCAATGTTTAGCTATGATGAAGAAACACGAGTCTTAGATATCACAGTAGGTGTGTCAGTTACAGAATTAGATTTGAAACTGTATGCAGATACTGCTGGCAACTATGAGTTAAGTATAGCTGACAAAAATATTATGCTGACGGATTCAGAGAAGTTGGTAATGGTTGTTGGTGAGGCGGAGGTTGCTGAAAGTGGAGTGGCTACAACTGCCACTGCAAATGAAGCTTCTACTGATAGTGTTGGAACACAAGTTGATTTAACTCAACCACCTTATAGTGATGACCAAACTATAAGTGTTTGGAACAACCCCAATATTGCTGATATACCAGTGGGATCAGCCTATCAAGAGGTTTATACTTGGACAGAATTTAATAGTGCAATGAGGAATTCTGGTAAAACCTATATTCGTCTGATGGCGGATATAGATAATCCATCTACTCTTCAAGGTACTGGAGGAGGCTTAGGAACAACTACAGTTATTCCCAGCCGGAGGTTAGTAGTCGATGGAAATAATCATAAGTTAAATACTCAAGAGATAAGTTATAGAATGAATACTGCAGGAAGTGCAAGAAACATCTTTGGATTTTATTTGAAGGATTTAACTATGTATGGCTCATCACCTTATGGTTGTTTCTGTACTGAAGTAACATATTACAAATATATCGTCTATGACAATATTAATTATGAAGGTTCTCAGTTAACAGCATCTTATGGTGCAACCTTAATTTTTAAGGGGACAAATACTATTAGGTCTGCATTCTTAAACTATACGTATACAATAGGGTCCACAACGGCAACGGTTAGAAATAACGGAACAAACTCCGTTGCATCTGGACTTGAAGCACATCGAGCTATTTTTCAAGAAGGAAGTAGTCTGACGCTTAATTGTGGAACTGGTGACGCTTTAATTATTGGAGCTTATCTATCGCAAAACGTAGGCAATAAACCTTATGCTTATTTGGAAAAAGGTGCTTCAATTGATTTAACATCTGAAGGAGATGGTGGGGAATCCTTGGCTTGGAATGCTCCTCGCGTGGTCAATGCAGGTGCCAATATTCAAAATGGCGGTAGTCTAATTCTGGAAGAAGATGCCAAAATGAGTATTGATGTTTCAAATACTCATCGAGCAGGTATACGTTTAACGGGAGGAAACTCTTCACGGAGAACGAGTATCGAATTATCTGAAAATGCTGATTTGTATATAAAAACGGGTGCAAGACTTGGACAACCGTGGAGTACAGGTTCGACGGGTATCTCGAATGTACTTAACACTACAATTCCGTATTATTCAGCTTTGACAATGGACCAATACTCTGATATAGACCTAGATTCAGCAGGAGCAAACATGACGATTGATATGAATGACTCCAAATTTTTCTGGGATTATTATTCAAATAGGGGATACCAACCTCAAGCTATTCGCATGGATACACAAAGTAATATAACTGTTGGGACCCAAGCTGTATTCAACGTAAATATGAATGGTTCCATGGGGTCTGCCCTGCGAATGGTAGGGTCAAATTCCCAGTTTTTAGTTCGGCAAGATGGTGAAGTAAACATCAACGTTTCTGACCAAACGGGGGTAATGACATACAACTAGGGAGCAACTGCTAGCACATTAAAGACAACTGCTAGCATCTCTTCTACGCAAAATGTTATTGATGTTCAAAACGGTACCTTCAGTGTTGGTCGAGATGGCACGTTTAATTTAAAACTTACCGATGATACTGGGACGGGTGGACGCAACATGCTTTATGCGGGAAGTGGATCTTTTTCCTTCTCAGATGCTAAGAAAATCGATATCGATGCTCAGTTAAACGATAACGCGCAGTTAATTAATATGAATGGAAATTTTGTAGCAGATATTCAGATTGTTTATGCATGGAATAAAGGCAACAAAGACCCATCTCTGAACGCCCCTGATCCGGTAGCTGGGACTGGTGGAAGAGATTACTACTGGGCACCAATTTACAATGCCAATATACAGTACAGTGGGGCAAGCTCATCTGTAACATCAGTAAACAGTATCGACCCAGATATTGCAGCTGACTTTAAGCTTAATTACTCAACCGCAGCTTTTAATCGAATTCTCTATGAACAGGTGCCCCACGTTGAAGTGACGATTGATCAGGTTTCAGATTATCAAGGTGGAGATGTTCAAAATCCAAATTATCTGAGTGGGAGTCAGGTGTCAGGTACGGTAAATCCTAATTCGTTCTTGGCAATCTCATTAACCAGAAAAGGCGAAACAACTAGTACACCTTTAACAACTCTTCAGGATTCGGGACAAGATGATTATTTGTCTGGTGAAAGATTTATGTATAATGCTGAATCTAACGATGATGGTGATTATGCTCTAGCGATTCCAGATGGTATGACTCTATATGTCGGCGATATTATTACAGTACGTGGTTTCAGATGGGGTAAAGAAGACACGCAAACCTACATTGTCGTTGACAAAACTGGACCTGAAGCAACCCTGAAAACTTATTACACTTATGTTGGTGAGGGAATTACTCCTACTGCCAGTGATTTTGTAGCAGAGGATGAAAATTCTGGTGCTAAATTAATTACTGACAAAGGCGTTGATGATTCGACAGCGGAAACCTATCCGATTACTTTTCCTGATGGTTTTGATATTAGCAGTTATTTAGACACAGCAACTGGTGAAGATGGTGTAGAGATAACGATTAATATCGCTGACTTTGCTACTGAATTAGAGTATGACAGCAATGGTAAATTGGTTGTTGACGAAGCTGGGAACACAACAGTGCTATCTACACCAAATACAAGTTCAATTACCGCAACATTAGTTGTCTATGATCAGCAGTCTGGCATGACAGTTGATTCGCCATTTGACATTGAATATTCTGAGATTAGTGGAATGGATTCTACAGGACTATCAGATCATATATTGAATATTCCTAATCTTAATCTACTCGCTTGGACAGTTTCAAATGGAGATCGCATTACTTGGACAGACCCAACTGATTTCACAGTTACTGATTTAGGTGATTTAGCAAATCAGGATAATTGGGCTATGGGAACAGATTATCCGGTAGTTATTTCACCAAATAGTACAACCGGAATAACAGGTGTTTCAGCCACGACACACATCTTCATCATCAATATGAATGCGTCTCTTATTATTGAGTTTAGGAGTGATGGCGGGACCCTTCTGGATACAATAACCGTTGGGCAAGATAACACCTATGATATTCAAGCTGATGTGTTTATTGGTGATGATATCAATCTAACTGAAGACGATCCTTATCAATTAGTCAAAGATAAAAAGGTCGAGTTAATTGCAGCTGGTTATGCTTCAGTCACATTAACCACGCCGGCTGGGGAACTTGAAACCGCAGTGCCAATCACTGTTGATGGTCAAACGATTGTTTACACCGCAACAGGGCAATTAGCACTCTTAACCCGCCCAACCACGATTAACTTTGGTTTTAGAGAGGTCACTCGAGGTGTAGAAGTTGAAGATCCAACATGGAGCGATGATGACTTAGTTATTTCTGATACTCGAGACACACGGTCAAACTGGTATTTGCAAGCCAAATTAACTCAAGTGATGACATCACAAGTAGATACAAGTAAAACACTCCCTGAAGCTATCTATTACTATCGTCAAGATGGGACAGGTCGTGATGAGTCATTAACTACAGAAGATCAGTTAATTGCGTCTGGAAATATTGCAACAGGCGAAACCACCTATAACATCAGTAGTGAATGGAAGGGCGGGGACACATCTGGCTTTAAACTAAAAGTTCCTGCAGGAATTGTTCGCCAACTGGGTGATTACCAAGCAGAGATTACCTGGACATTAAGTGATACACCATAGAAAGGATGTTGAAAATGCAAGGGAAAAGAATTTCCACTCCTGTAAGACTCCTTGTTGTTGTTCTGACATTTTTTCTGATGGTGTTCTCACTGGCAAGTCCGGTGACTGCAACAAGTAACTCAGGTCAAGGTGAACAATCTCAACGAGTGACGTCAAACGGGACGATTACATTCGAAGAAACAACGACAACATCAACGTCAAGTTCCACTTCTACTTCTACAACAACTAGCAGCAGCGGCACCCTTCCTGATACAGGAGGAAAGCTGCCACAGACGAATGAAATAGTTAGTCAAGGTGTCATAATTGCTGGGATAGCAATCTTAGTGATTGGTCTCTTCTTGATTGTCTGGAAACGGCGGAAGAAGGGGGATGACCACTCATGAAAAAACGATGGCTATTGATACCATGTGCTTTGTTAGCGGTCATTCCTGGGACAGTTTTAGCTTCTAGTCAATCCGGAGATGGAACCATAACGTTTACGGAGGGACCGCAGACGATACGTGATCCAGAAAATCCGGGAACCGTCGTGACACCAGAAGATGGCATGTTGGAAAATACAGGACCATTGCGATTTGATTATGTACCGAGCTTAAATTTCAGAACCCAAGCAAGTACTGGTCAGGATAGTGTTTATTATCCGCAAGCAGTGAACTTTACTGGGGACACCAGTGCTCGGGCTCAATTTATTCAAATCACCGACGTGCGGGGAACAGGTAGTGGCTGGACCTTAAGTGTTCGTCAGGAATATCAATTCCGAACGTCAAACCAAGTAGAGTTAAACGGGGCAGAATTGTCTTTTGATCATTCTTGGGTAAGTTCAGCATCGACTGATACTACGGCAGAACCAGTTTTATTTAGTGATATCATTCGCATGAGTGTGGGGGAGACGCAGACAATTGCGACAGCGGAAACCAGTCAAGGGGCTGGGACGTGGAGTATTTCTTTTGGGAACTCTACGGACAATTTGGCCCCAATTATGAACGCAAGCGGGTCACCAGTTCTGCATGATACACTGGGCAAACCGTTGTATCAAAACAATGCAATACAATTGTCGGTACCTGGTCAAACTGAAAAAGTTGCCGGCGAGGCTTATCAAACGGAGCTAACTTGGATTTTATCCGAGTTGCCATAATAAAAAAGGGAAAAATTAGGAGGAAGAGCAATGAAACGATCACACAAAATTGCTGGAGCAGCATTATTAGCTACTGTAGCAGCGGGTGCGGTTTTATCTGCACAAACCAATGCAGCATCAAGTATGACAGGAAGCGGTACAGTTGAATTTACCGCCGGCGGCACACAAACGACGAATCCAACCAACCGTCCACCAGATGACTCTACTGGTCCAGAAATCGTTGAACCATCACAAAATCCAGATTTAGGTAAACAACGGATAATCTCTGTTACTGATCTTGATTTTGATGTGCATCAAGCATTGGAAACTGAAACAGATTACGATGCTAAAGTATTTACTACTACTGAAGTAGTCAGTGGGAACGAAATCTCTATGCCTCACTTTGTTCGGTTCCAAGATGTGCGGACCGATGTACCTGTGAATAATTACTTAATTCAAGCACAAATTACCTCACAGTTTACGAACGCAGGAACTGCAGCTAACGTGTTAACGGGTTCAACGATTGAATTTAAAGATGCTAGTTTAACTACTTCTTATGCAGAATATGCAAATAATATTCCAACTGGAGCATTACCAACCGCATCTTCTACTGTTGTGAGAGCAGATGCCCCAGTTGATGTTGTACGCTGGGCTGGAGATGCGACTAACATTAATGCTGGTTTTGGTACCTTTGAAATTATGTTTGGTACCAAAGATTCTGTTACGGATGGTACGTATGATGCTGTAACATTACACCGTCAACCAGGTGTAACAGTTCGTGATGGTGTCTACAATGCCGAAATAACTTGGACGATTGCGGATGTAAACTAATCTGTAAGTAAAAAGTAAAGTAAGCTAAGTTTAACAAGAAATCACATTCCTGTGATTTCTTGTTAATTTTTTAAGGAGAAGACAGATGCGAAAGAAAGCAGTCATTGGAATCATAATTATTTACATAATTACTCTTATTTTTAGCGGAACTCCCGCTTATGCTACTAGTGAGAGTAGTACAGCGGATCAATCAGGCGGAGGATTTAGCTTTGAAGTTGTCCGTCCGGATAATCAGCGGGATACAACAGCTGGTTATTTTGATTTGTCCATGGAACCGGGACAACAACAAACGGTTCTAATTAATTTAAGCAATGATTCTTCAAAGCCGATTACAGTTGCGGTAGGCTTATACGGTGGGAAAACCAATAGTGGTGGGGTCATTGAATATTCTGATACAGATATTCCAAATGATGCTTCATTGGCTTATGACTTTGCGGATATTGTCACTGCACCTGGGGAAGTAGAGATTCCAGCTAATTCAATGGTCCCATTAGAAATCAATATTAGTATGCCGGATGCCTCCTTTGAAGGGTTTATCGCTGGTGGGATTCGTTTGCAGGATATTACAGATGAAGGAACAGCTTCTAGCGACCAACAAGGGATGATTCTGAATAAGTTTGCCTATATGACGGGGATGTTATTAAGTACAGGCAATACAGATGGTATCGAGCAAAATATGCAGTACAACCAGACCTATCCTGGTTTAGATAATTATCAAAACGCGATTTTTGTCAGCTACTCAAATACTGCACCGATTTTTGTCAATGGGATGTCGACAGAAGTTCAAATTATGACGGTGGATTCAGATGAAGTCTTGTATGATGCCCGCAAAACCAATATGCGGATGGCACCGAATACGTTAATCAATTTTCCAGTTTCGTTGAATAGCCAAGAAATGGTGCCGGGAGATTATCGGGCTCATGTAGTTGTGACGACGGAGGACGGGGGACGTTGGGAATGGACAGAACCGTTTACCATCACAGAAGAACAGGCCAGTGAATTCAATGAATCGGACTTATCATTGGTCCAGCAATCAGGGGTTAATTGGCGTTTGATCGCGATGATTGTCGCCGGAGTGGTTATTGTGGCTGCCATCATTTTCGTTATTGTTCGCATGGTAAACAAAAAGAAACGCACTGCGCAAAAGAATCGTCGTAAGAAAAAGAAAAAATAACAAACACGAGGAGGCAAACATGTGGAATTTTTAGATTGGCTGTTTATCATTATGCTTTCCCTTGCCATTCTTTGTGTACTCTTTGCACTTTTCTGTTTGGTTAGTTGGATAGCGAATGGGAAAAGCTTAAAGAAGTTAAAAAAAAAGCGCCCGGCTAAAAAGCGAATCAAGCGCTGGCGGAGGGCGTGTCGTGAAATTGAAAAAAAGAAGAAACGCTTTCGGACACTTTTTTTGATTTTTCTGATTTTAGGGGCCATCTTGACGCCCGTTTCCCTGTATATTCGCTACTATCAGGCGACAACGCTGTCGACAGATAACTCGGATGCGTTAGTTCAGGGCTACATGCTAACCCAAGAAATTGAAAATAATATTGGTGAGGCTACTACCACGGACAATCCGGAGGAGTTGCAGGCTACTATCTATGATGTGGCAGCTCGTTTGGCAAGTTATGGAACTGAAACGCCAGATTCTCGCCTGTCACAGGAAGGGAAGTTGTTGCTAACAGATTTGTTTCAAAGGATGAAACGCTTGGGGATAAATTTATCTGGAATTTCGATTCAACAGTTGCAGGTTCCTGAACAAAATAAAAGTTATCTTTCGGATATTGAACGTTTAAAAAACTCTCAAGAAAAAGTCTTTGAATATTTCAGGATTGATCAAGCCTCGTTGGCTAGTTAGCGAGGTTAGCTATGAAAAAAACGATTCAAGATAAAGGTAAAAAAGCAAGAAGTAGTCATCCTAAAAAGAGGGTTAGACGAAAAAAAGTCAGCAAAAAAATTGCCA
The DNA here is from genome assembly GCF_056924355.1 of Enterococcus sp. LJL90. NCBI lineage: Bacteria > Bacillati > Bacillota > Bacilli > Lactobacillales > Enterococcaceae > Enterococcus > Enterococcus sp. LJL90. The sequence continues at coordinate 385,993 of NZ_JBXPBQ010000001.1, forward strand.
AACAACGATGGCTGAAACAGCAAAAGAAGCAACGGAGAAAACGACTAGCCATTGAGATACTCGTATCAATTGGAATCACGCTAGTCCTTGCTACCGTTGTTTTCTTTTCTTTTTTTCGACTAATAAGAAATGACGGCTATGGCATGAGTCCTTCGATTCAAGCGAATGATCGTCTAGTAGTCAATAAAAATGCAGATGTTGATCGCTTCTCGATTATTACCTTCAGGGTTCCTAATCGTCAGACAGAATTGGTTCGACGGATTATTGGGTTGCCTGGAGAAGAAATCCGTTATCTAGACGATGAACTGTGGGTGGATGGTCGACAAATTACGGAGCGGTTTCTAATCGAGGAGCTGCAACAAGCCTATCGAGATGGGTTTCAACTAACCGAAGATTTTACTATGCGGGATTTACCTGGGGAGTACTACACGCGAATTCCAGAAGGCTACTATTTAGTGTTAGGGGATAATCGGTCCTTTAGTCTCGATAGCCGAACGTTTGGTCTCGTGGCAGCGACTGATATTACGGGTGTAGTAGAAATGGTGATTTATCCTTGGCAAAGAATCGGCTCCATTTAAAAAAGTGGCTGTAGGAGGTTTTCATGAAAAAAGTGTCGCACTACTTAAAAAAGGAAGGACCAGCCTTTCTCTTATCTTTTCTGATTCCTATCATCATTATGGTGATAATGTATAGTATCTTGAGTATTTATCCTGGCAGTCAGCGAACTGTGATGGCAAGTGATTCTTATTCACAGTATTCCGTTTTTCATGCCTTTTTTAACAGAATGATAAAAGATGGAGAGTCTTTGCTCTTTAATTGGTCAGGATCGTTAGGAATCAATAATTGGTCTTTTATGAGTTATTATCTGAGCGGAATTTTTACACCCTTCGTATTGTTTTTTAAAAACAATCAGATTCCTGATTTTTTATATTTTTACACCCTGTTGAAATTTGGCTTGATGGGACTGAGTTTTTCTGTCTATAGTCGCTATAATTTCAAATTAGGTGCGCCTATTCGGGTGGGATTATCTGTCGCCTATGCCTTAATGGCCTTTACGGTGGCTACTTCAGAAATCATCATGTGGTTTGATGCACTGATTTATCTACCCTTGATTGTTTGGGGGATTCATCGGCTAGTTCAAACGAAAAAGCCGCTATTACTCTTTGTCAGCTATGTGCTGATGTTTATCTCTAATTTTTATATGGCCTTTATGGTGGGGCTGTTTAGCTTTTTATACTTAGTCGCCTATATTGCCATTGATTTTAAACAACGGAAATCGACTATTTTACCCTATTTAGGGACAGCCTTTGCGGCAGGCGGTACCGCTATGCCCTTTCTCTTGCCGGTCTTTTTAGATTTAACCCAAAACGGGGAGTCATTCACCAAAATTTCTAATTTATTAACGGATGCCACTGGCCCGCTTGATCTTTTGCTGAAAAATTTTGTCGGTGTCTATGATACGACCAAGTTTGGCTCGATTCCTTTTATTTCGATTGGCCTAGTAGCACTTATTTTTGGCATCTTTTTCTTCATTAGTAAAAAAATTTCCTACCGACTGAAAGTGGCCTTTGGTATTTTGTTGGGTGTTATTTTGCTCAGCTTCTATTTAGAGCCGTTGAATCTGCTTTGGCAGGGAATGCATGCGCCAAACATGTTTTTATTCCGGTTTAGCTTTGTTTTTTCCTTTCTTTTAATTAATCTGGCGGCGTATGCGTTAGAGGTTGTCACAAAAGAGGATTGGGAACAGCTGGGTGGCATTATTATCGTGCTTGTTATCATGTTTACAGGTGTGAAGCTGTGGATGGATCGCCAAGAGGAAAGTTTTGTGTATTCGGATAATTTTCTTTGGACGATTGGCTTTTTATTGGTCTATCTCGGAATTATTGTTGCGAATCAAAAGTTTCAGTGGAAGAAAATCGGCTGGATTCTCTTGTCATTGGTAATGGTTGGCGAGGCGGGAGTGAATGCATTTGGCCTTATTCGTGGGGTGGCGATTGAATGGAATTATGCCACGAGAGAACTGTTTACCGAGACGTATGACTCAACTTCTGAACTTGTGGCTATTGCCGAGGAAGAGCATCCCGGTTTTTTCCGGATGGAGAATCTCACAGCTAGCACACCAAATGATTCTTTCTTATACGGGTATCATGGTGTTTCGATGTTTTCTTCGATTCGGAATCGGCATTCTTCGGCGTATCTGGATGGTTTAGGATTTCGCTCACATGATACGAACTTAAATATCCGTTATACCAACAATACAATTCTGATGGATAGTATTTTAGGAATTCAGTATAACTTATCCAATCAGCCACTCTCGAAATTTGGCTATCAAGAGATTGCCAGGGAAGGTGAGTTGGGCTTGTATGAGAATGAGTATGTGCTGCCATTAGGAATTTTAACAGATGATGGCATTTACGGAGACAATGCGGTGGAAAATCAATCCCAGTTGTTTAATCATTTGGCCGAGACCAATCAATCACTTTTCGATTTTCAAGAATTGGAATTAGTCGATAGCGAGAATGTGACCATCACAGAAGAAACCGTAAACACGACAGTATTACAGGAATTTGTGCCGGATGACTTTGACGAACCAATTGAGCTGACCTATCGAGCAGAGGTGCCAGCTGGCAAACAGGCGTATTTCTCCGCTTATTTTTCTAATCGTGTTTCCATTGGTAATCCTTACTTGACAATAAAGCTAGGTGATACTGAGTTTGGAAATTCTCAGATGGATGGTCAATACTACAATCTTGGGAGTTATTCCGATGCTGAAACCATCGAGTTTACGATTGAAATTAGCAACTTGATATACGAGGGGGAGGAACAAGAATTTGAATGGGTGAAACCAGACATGGTCCTAATCGATCAAGAACGGTTTGTTTCTAGTTACGAAAAAATTGCCGGAAAAGGAGTCGATTTAGACGTAGATGGTAGCAAAGTAACGGGTACTGTCGATGTAGACTCAGACCAAGTTTTGTTCACAACAATTCCATATGATAAAGGCTGGACGGCCTACATCAATGGTGAAAAAGTTGAAATTCCACTTTTTAAGGAAGCGTTTTTGACTTTACCATTAACTGCTGGGGAGAATCAGATTGAGCTAGTGTTCTTTCCCCAAGGATTGAAATTGGGTTTGGGACTTGCAGCAGTTTCGTTGCTCGGATTTGGTGGGACCTTGTTCTTACTAAAAAGAAAGAAGAGGACCAGCCAATTGACATAACGAAGGACTTTTCAATGAAGTAACTGAGCTAAATTAATAATGAGAAGCTTTTGTTCTATCCGTATTTTCAAAATATATAAAAACAGCCCCTCCTCATCAGGTACAACTTGATTGTCCTAGAAGACATGTACTTATGAAGGAGGGATTTTTTTTTAAATGTTGGAAAATAACACAGAATGAAAACATCGGATATCAAAAAAGAGTTGCCTATCTGACCTCAGTGAGGATTAAAGAAAACAGTAGGGCAAAATGTCTTTTGCATGTTTACAAAGTGTATTCAATTGTTACTACTAACAGTCAGTATCTATTTTCGAATAGTTTGACACTTGTTCACATGGTGGGTGTGAATGCCGCCATGCCCTTTTGCTAGTGGTGAAACAGCTTGAACTAGCCAAGTACTACATGATTTTTGATAAAGATTACACTGTGGAAGGGTCAAAGGTAATTTGAAAAAAGGCTAGAATTAAATGTGGCAATCCAGTATAAAGCCGAGATTGTCGAAGTAGAACTTTCGCTCAATCAACTAACTTATAGCGTCAAAATATGCATTGTACAACTGTTCACCTATTGGAAATCAAGAAAAGGAAATAGTCGCTTAATTTCAAAAAAAAGCTTGTTTGAAACTGGACTAATGTTTGATTTTTTACAAATGAAAGTTATGAAAGTGTCTTAATCAGGAGCACTGTTTGATAAAAATGTTCAAGGGAGAATATAAAATGAAAAAGGTTTTAGAAAAAAACTGGGGTCTGGAATTTGCTTTTTTTTCAATTTTTTTATTAGCTATTTTTAGCAAAAACTCACCATTATTTTCAACTAATGATTGGGTAGATGCAAATGCCTTTTTAACAGTCGGTAAAAGTATGTTTAATGGTTTAGTGCCATATAAAGATATTTTCGAGCAAAAAGGTCCGTATCTGTACTTCGTTTATGGTATTAGTAGTTTTTTTAAGTTAAAGAGTTTTCTTGGGGTTTATCTCTTAGAGTGTATAGCCATGGCAACTAATTTAATCTGCGTGTTCAAGATTTTGAAACTGTATTTACCCAAAAATACAAGTTTGATTTTAACTTTATTCTTTCCTATCTTTATTTTAAACTATTACTTTTTTAGACAAGGCGGGAGCGCTGAAGAGCTTTGTATGCCTCTACTGTTAATACTTATGTATCAGGTTTTAACCAGAATCCACTCTTTAAAAATTGGTTCTATAATTAAATTTGATAAACGTGTGTATTTCTTACAGGGGTTATTTGTTTCGATAGTGTTTCTTACTAAATTCTCACTACTCGGACCTTGGATAGCTTTCTATTTGTTTCTGGTAGTCTACTTAATAATAAAAAAAGACTTTCATGAGCTACTTCATCTAGTGCTGTTCTCAGCGTTAGGCTTTTGTACTGGAACGATACCTTGGTTCATTTACTTTGTAGTGAATGGTGCTTTAAACGACTTCTTCAATGTCTATATATTTATTAATAGTAGCTCTTATAATCAAGCAGCTGTGACTATCACACAACGAATTATTTTTATAATGAGTCAACTGATTGCAAATATTAAATTCAATTTGTTGAATCTATTTTTTTTAGTACCAATATTTCCAATCATTTTTATGTTGAAATCTCTATCAAAAAACTTTGCTGCTAGACTGATGCTCTCCTTAATTGTTTTTTCAACAGGATGCTTTATGTACATTGGTATGCGAACTTATGAATACTATTTTTTGTTTTTTACTTGTTATTCTATATTTGGCCTATTATTACTAGGTAAAATCTTTGGAATGGTCTATAAAGATTTGTCAAGCATCTTTTATTTTAGCACATCAGTCATAATCCCTTTGGCAGTTATCATATCTACCTGTATCTGTTTAGCTAATAATTCTAATATCGAAGAGTCGCTTTTATTCCCATATAACAGAACGGTTCGTACGGACTCTGATGAACCTAATCAGACTGCACAACAATTATTTTCTGAATATATGCATTCTAAGAGTGGTTCACCAACGCTCTTGAATTATGGGTTTCTTGACGGTGGCTTTTATTTAGCCGCCGACATATTGCCCACAGAAAAACACTTTGAACTACAAAATCTTGATCATTCAGTTTATTCTGAAAATTATAACAGTCAAAATGAAGCTATAACTCAAAAAAGAGTTGAGTTTTTTGTAATAGAAACACAGAACGATTATTCTGAATCTGATTTAGAAGAACTGGGTTATTTACAAAATTATGATGTTGCAATGTCACACTCGCAATCTAGGGACCAGAGGTATTACACCTATTGGTTGTTTGAGTTAAAAAAATAGTTCTTTAAAATGACAATCATTTACTTAGGAGATATATAATCTATGACTAAACCTGTTCTGACCATCATTGTACCTTGTTACAATGAAGAAGAAGCATTATTAAAAACTAATGAAGTCTTGTCTCAATGTTTGAACACAATGGTTGAGAAAGGCTTGATAAATAGCTGCAGTTTTATTACTTATGTTGACGATGGCAGCAAAGATACCACTTGGAAATTGATTGAACAGCTTTCTAATCAATTTAAAAATGTTCATGGTATCAAATTAAGCAGAAATTTTGGGCACCAAAATGCTCTTCTAGCAGGTCTTTCTGCCTCTTTAAAATCGGACTGTACGATTACCATAGATGCTGATCTACAAGATGATGTAGCCATTATACCTAAGTTTTTAGAGAGGTTTAACACGGGGTTCGATGTTGTTTATGGTGTTAGAAATAATCGGGATACGGACAGTTGGTTTAAGAAGGTCAGTGCAGAAAGTTTTTATGGACTTATGAAAAGACTAGGTGTAGATATGATTCCTAATCACGCAGATTTTCGCTTGCTAAGTCAAAGAGCACTACAATCATTACTTGCATACCATGAAGACAATCTCTTCTATAGAGGTCTTATTCCTTTGATGGGATTTAGCTCAACCCAGGTTTTTTATAGGAGAAAAAAACGGGTAGCCGGAGTCAGCAAGTATCCTTTCAAAAAGATGGTGAATTTTGCTTTAAACGGCATTACTTCTTTTTCAACTTTTCCACTGACACTAGTCTTTTATTTTGGAATTTTTGCAACACTTGTTTCCATAATTTTGTTTATCTATACAATTATTCAAAAAATTTATGGAGATGTTGTCCCGGGATGGTCTTCGCTCATGATTTCCATGTGGTTTTTAGGCGGTATTATGCTATTTAGTATTAGTATTGTAGGACAATATATTGGGAAGATTTTTAAGGAAACGAAACATCGTCCTAAATATTTTATAGAAAAAAAAATATGAATTTAATTCAGTAAGGTCTATTATTGTTGTTTAAATAGTTCGTTCGCACATTATTGATTCAATTAATTAGACAACCAGAGCCGAAAATCCAAACTCTCAGACAATAAGTTCCATAGTTTCTGACAAAGAAAATGGTTACAAAAAAAGAATAATCAAAATTGATGGAATTTTCAGAATATTTGTTGACAGAGGCAAAATTTTTGGTTATATTGATACACATAATATTAAAGGAAGATTAGAGGGGGATTTATAAATGAAGAAAAAATTGGCATTTTTGTTTATGGGTATGACGTTGTTGGCAGGTTGTAGTGCGGGACCGTCCAGTAGCGGTAGTGGTGGCGGAACAGCTGATTCTAGTGGGAGTGCTAGTGGCGGCAATGCTCAATCGGGAGATACTATTAAAATTGGTGTTAACTTAGAATTGTCTGGTGCAGTAGCGGCTTACGGTACTGCTGAGGAACAAGGAATTGATTTAGCTGTTGAGCAAATTAATGCAGACGGCGGGATTGACGGCAAGCAAATTGAAATCGTGAAGTATGATAATACTTCTAATAATACCGAGGCAGCGACAGTGACGGCCAACTTAACGGAAAATGATGATGTTGTAGCAATTATCGGACCAGCCACTTCTGGAGCAGTTCAGTCCGCATTACCAAATGCGACTAGCGCACAGGTGCCGATTGTGACACCTTCTGGAACGGCCGATGCGATTACAGTGGGTGACAGCGGCTCTGTTCAAGAATACGCCTTTAGATCGTGTTTCCAAGATAGCTTCCAAGGAACAGTTTTGGCTCAATATGCAGAGGATACTTTGAACGCTGAGAATGTTATCATCTTGGGAGATAACTCAAGTGATTATGCAATTGGTTTGACGGATGCCTTTGAAGCAGAATTTTCTGGCAACATTGTTTCATCGGAAAACTTTACCTCTGGCGATACTGATTTCCAAACAGTTTTAACCAATATTGCCAATCAAGATTTTGATGTCTTGTATGTGCCTGGCTACTATGCAGAAGCTGGTCTAATCATCAAGCAAGCGCGGGAAATGGGCATCACACAACCAATTATCGGAGCAGATGGTTTTGGTGATTCGCAGATGGTGGATATCGCCGGTGCTAGCAATGTAACGGATGTTTATTACACAGCTCACTTCTCGGCAAATGCACCAGCGAATGATACTGTAAGCTCATTTATCTCAGCTTTTGAAGCAGAATACAGCACGACACCTTCTGCCTTCAACGCATTGGCTTACGATGCAGTTTACATGATTAAACAAGCGATTGAAGATCAAGGCTCGGCTGATTCAAATGCCATCACTGAAGGCTTGGCTTCATTAAAAGGTTTTGAAGGTGTAACAGGTACAATGACCATCGATGCTGATCACAATCCCGAAAAATCGGCTGTAGTCATTGGTTTGACCGATGGAGCAGAAACCTCTGCTGAAACAGTTGAACCTGCTTAACAAATAGAATCTGGCGACTGAGATGCTCTCGGGTGTCTCAGTTTTTGTCAGTTTAACGGAGAAAACACTTTAGCTCTTACATAAATTAGTTATTGGATGTGAAAAAATATGGAAATCGTGATTCAGCAATTAGTCAACGGATTATTTCTAGGCAGTATCTATGCATTGTTGGCTTTGGGCTATACGATGGTTTATGGCATTATTAAATTGATTAACTTTGCCCACGGTGAAATTTATATGATAGGTAGTTTTGTTGGGTATTTTGTCTTGAATTATACTAATATCGGCTTCTTTCCGGCGATGATTTTGGCGATGTTTTTCTGTGCGATTTTAGGTGTGGTGATTGAGTTTCTGGCTTACCGGCCTCTACGTAAGTCCACAAGAATTGCGGCTTTGATTACAGCAATCGGTGTTTCTTATTTTCTGCAAAATATCATGATCTACTTCTTCTCGGCCAATGTTCGTTCCTTTCCACAGGCGATTGAACGTCAGACCTTCAACTTTGGCTTTTTGCAGGTGAGTAATATTCAATTATTAATTCTCGGCACGTCTGTTTTCTTGATGTTGGTCCTTCAGTTAATCATTAAAAAAAGCCGCATGGGTAAAGCGATGCGGGCAGTGAGTGTCGATCCGGATGCCGCACAACTGATGGGGATTAATGTCAACCGCACGATTTCCTTTACCTTTGCTTTAGGTTCTGCACTGGCAGCTGCTGGCGGGATGCTGATTGGCTTATATTATAATTCCATCACACCGACGATGGGGGTTGTGCCAGGTTTGAAGGCCTTCGTTGCGGCGGTGTTCGGCGGAATTGGTATTATTCCAGGAGCGGCCTTAGGGGGCTTTGCGATTGGTTTGATTGAAACTATCGCGACAGCACTGGGCTTCTCTGATTATCGAGATGCGGTGGTTTATGGTATTTTGATTATCATTTTACTGGTTCGCCCAGCGGGGATTCTAGGTAAAAACATTAAAGAGAAAGTGTAGGTGGCAGCAATGAAAAAGAATTTAAAATACAATGCAATCTGGTTGGCCATTGCCGTGGTCGCGTACATCGTTATCTTTATTGCTTATAATACTGGTTTCGTTAATTTATTTTTAGATGCGATTATTGTGAATATCGGCATTAATATTATTTTAGCAGTTAGTCTGAACTTAATTATTGGGTACTCCGGTCAGTTTTCACTGGGCCATGCGGGTTTTATGGCGATTGGCGCTTATGCCGTTGCAATTTTGACCCGTTATAGTCCAGTTTATATCAACTTTTATGGCGGACTCGTTATCGGAATGGTGGTCGCAGGATTAATTGCGCTAGTGGTTGGGATTCCGACCCTGCGTTTAAAAGGTGATTATCTGGCGATTGCTACGTTAGGTGTGTCAGAAATTATTCGAATTTTTCTTGTCAATATGCGCAGTGTTACTAACGGTCCTGCTGGGATTTTCGGACTGGCTTTGTTTACCAGCTGGGAAGTCGTCTTTATTTTCGCAGTGTTGACAATTTTAGTAGTCTCAAACTTTATTCGTTCTGGTTCAGGGCGGGCGGTACTGTCGATTCGTGAGGATGAAATTGCTGCTGAGTCAATGGGTGTAAATACGACCAAGTATAAAGTTATTGCCTTTGTTCTCGGCGCAATGATGGCGAGTGCAGCCGGCAGTCTTTATACTGGCTATCAACAATCAGTCTTCCCAAGTGATTATGACTTTATGAAATCAATTGATATTTTGATTATTGTCGTGTTCGGTGGCATTGGTTCAACCACTGGTGCGGTGGTAGCGGCCATCGTCTTAGGTGTCTTGAATATGTATCTGCAATCTTTCGGAAATCTGCGGATGATTATTTACGCATTGGCCTTGATTATTATTATGATTTTCAAACCAGGCGGGCTATTAGGTACATGGGAATTTTCTGTTAAGCGTCTCTTTAATAAGTTCACCAAAAAGGGGGAAGCGTAATGGCGTTACTTGAAGTCAAACATTTAACCAAAAATTTTGGCGGTCTGACGGCGGTTTCCCATGTGGATATGACTCTGGAAAATAACGAGCTAGTTGGTCTAATCGGCCCCAATGGAGCGGGGAAAACAACTTTGTTTAACCTGTTAACCGGTGTGTATGAGCCAAGCGAAGGGGACGTGCTCTTTGAAGTGAATGGCAAAGAAGAACGTTTAAACGGCATTGCTCCTTATAAAATTGCCGGCAAGGGTTTATCACGGACCTTTCAAAATATCCGTCTGTTTAAAGACTTATCAGTGATGGACAATGTGCTGATTGCCATGAACGCCAAAAATCAAGAGGGCTTCTTCAGTACGATTTTCCGTTTACCGGCCTTCTATAAAAAAGAAGCCGGCATGGAGAAAAAAGTGCATGAGCTGCTGCAAATTTTTGAATTGGATAAAAAGGTCGACACGCTGGCTAAAAATTTACCTTATGGAGAACAGCGGCGCCTAGAAATTGTGCGGGCCTTGGCGACAGAACCGAAAATTTTGTTCCTAGATGAACCGGCTGCTGGTATGAACCCGCAGGAAACGGCGGATTTAACCGATTTGATTCGCAAAATTCAAAAGGATTTTGGGATTACGATTTTATTGATTGAGCATGATATGAGCTTGGTAATGGAGGTCTGCCAACGGATCTATGTATTGGAATACGGTCAAGTGATTGCCCACGGCACCCCAGAGGAAATCAAAAATAATCCGCGGGTAATTCAGGCTTACTTAGGAGGGGAAATTTAATGCTGAAAGTTGAAAATTTAGCTGTGCATTATGGCGTGATTCAAGCGATTCATGACGTCTCCTTTGAAGTTAACCAAGGAGAAATCGTTTCGTTAATCGGAGCCAATGGAGCCGGCAAGACCACAATCTTGCGGACCATCTCTGGTTTGATTCGACCTTCTCAAGGAAAAGTCGAATTTGAAGGCAAAGCTATCGAAAAAGCCGCCCCGCAAAAAATTGTTGCCTCTGGTTTATCGCAAGTGCCTGAAGGACGTCATGTCTTTCCCGGTTTAACTGTGAAAGAAAATCTTGAAATGGGAGCTTTTCTCAGAAAAGACGCCGGTGTCAAAGAAGATTACGAGCAGGTGTACCAAAAGTTTCCTGTATTAAAAGAGCGTCTAAGCCAAGACGCTTCGACGCTATCTGGTGGTGAACAGCAGATGCTGGCGATGGGGCGGGCCTTAATGTCCAAACCGAAACTGCTATTGTTAGATGAGCCGTCAATGGGCTTAGCACCAATCTTTATCAAGGAGATTTTTTCGATTATTCAAGAGATTCAACAACAGGGCACGACGATTTTATTGATTGAGCAAAATGCAAAAATGGCTTTATCGATTGCCGACCGGGGTTATGTTTTAGAAACTGGACGGATTGTCTTGGCGGGGACTGGTGAAGAATTATTAGCCAGCGATGAAGTTAGAAAAGCTTATTTAGGAGGGTAAACGATGAGTGTTCAGGATTTTATGACCAAAGATGTGGTGACGGTCACGTCTACTACACCAATTTTTGATGCAATTGATTTAATGAAAAAACATGATATCCATCGCCTGCCGGTGATTGATAATGGTAAATTGAGCGGTCTAATCACCGAAGGCACCATTGCGGAGGCGACACCTTCAAAGGCCACCAGCTTAAGTGTCTACGAAATGAATTATTTGCTAAATAAAACCACCGTTGGCGATGTGATGGTTAAACACGTGAAAACCACGACGCCAGACGCGCTACTAGAAGATGCGATTTATGAAATGCGGGAAAACAATATCAATGTGCTACCGGTCTGTGATGGCACGCAGTTGGTGGGAATCATCACCAACAATGATATTTTTGACGCCTTTTTAAAAATCACCGGCTATAACGCCGGTGGAACAAGAATTACACTGCAGATTACCGATGATCATGCCGGTGTCTTAGCGGCCATCACTAGTCTGTTAGCCGAAAAAAATTACAGCATTGCTACAATTGTCGTCAATCCGATGGAACTGTCAACAATTATCGAATTGCAAATCGAATCCCGCAGTACAGACGAACTGCAGCAGGTATTTGAAATGGCTGGTTATACAGTCTTAAGTGCTGTTTTGACGAATAATCATCAGTAGTTTTTCTTTTGGCCTATTTTAGTTGGGTGTATTGATGAATTGAAATGGATCCAATAATAACTTGCTTACCCATCGGTGGTTATCGATGGGTTCTTTGGTTTAAGAAGAGTTAAGTGTATTTTAGAGCCAACAGATTATAAAACGAATTAACTGTAAGAAATTGCGGAGATTGCTGAAAAATTAGCAGTGTTAACTGCAGGCCAACCAGCCCATTTTATCAACGAACTAAAATCTAAAAATCAAATTCCTACAAATTACTTCTACAAGCCGTTACCTTAACTTACAAAAAGTTCCCTTTAGAAAAATTATCTAAAATTAACCAAAGCGAGTTGATTGGCATTCAACGTGTCCTCAGCTATGATTAAGAAAAGAGGATGGACAAGGAGTTAGCTATGAAGACAAATCAAGAGAAGCGGCGGGTTTTGGATAATTTAGTCGCCTATTATGGAAGGCAGGACTGGTGGTCCAGTGAAAATTTTATTCAAGATTGGGTGTCAATGATTTTAATCCAACAGACGACTTCTGCCAACGCAGATCGAGCACTAACTAATTTAGCCGGGCAATTTGATGCCCAGTTGCTTCTAAATATGCCTATGGAAGAATTGCAGGAGTTGATTCGTCCAGCGGGCTTTTTTAAAAGTAAAAGCCAATATATTAAAAATATTATGGCCTTCTATCTTGAGCAGGGTGGCGACTTAGCAGCCTTTGAGAATGTTGCTACTGAAGATTTGCGCAAACAGCTGTTGGCGATTAAAGGTATCGGTGAGGAGACAGCTGATGCCAGTCTTTTGTATGTTTTTAAGCGTAAGGTCTTCATTGCAGATCAATATGCGCTGCGATTGTTTAATCGTTTAGGCTTTGGCCCGTATAAAACTTATCGTGAGTTGCGGCAAGATTTTATGCCTTTGGTGGCGGAGGCTGATGTCGATGTGAAATTGTGTCAAGAATGGCATGCGGTGATTGATGTTCACGGCAAGCATTTTCGCGGTCAAAAGGAAATGGATGAAAGTTGGTTGGTAGCGGATTAGCTTTTGTTTTCTTTGAATTGTGCTATAGTAAGACAAGATAATAAAGGGGGTGGTCATATGGTACGGTCTGTATCGATCAAGTTGGCCAAGTTGCTAAAAGAAAAATAAGGCTGCTGAAGGTGTTTCCTGCGGCAGTCTACCACAGAAAAGAGGAAACCCAATGAAAACTGAAATCTATCCTCATCAATACTTTGCTTTAAAAAAGCAGGTGGATGATTTAATAAATGTTTATCAATCAGTGAGTGATTTGAAAACTGTTGCGACAATGCAAAGCCTGATTTTTGAGCGCATTGATCAGATTTTTCCAGAAAAATTTGCTGAAATTGAAGCTCTTAAAGAATTTATTTTGGACAAGACCTTATCCAAAGCCAAAGCGCAAGCCTATTTAGAAGATTTGAAGGCCATCGTTATTCCCTTTGAGACGCCTAGCAATAAGCAAGTTGAGAAGGTTTTTCGCAAAGTCAAAAAACTGCATGTGCCGATTTTGGATAAACTGGATTTAAAAGAGCATACCTATATTGGTTGGAATGATCCCGGCAGTCAAAGAAAATATCTGATGCTCTATCAAGATCAGCGGTTGACGGGCATATACGGCAGCTTTTCTCCGAATGTTTTGCAAAATGTCTGCACGATTTGCAATCATGTCAGCAATGTTGCGATGTTTTTAGCCACCACAAAATCCGGTGGTGATGGCACCTACACCAAAAAAGGCAATTACATCTGTGTCGACAGTGACCAATGCAATCGACAACTGTTTGAATTAGCGCCGCTCCATGAGTTTGTTGTGAAGATGCAGGAGAGTAAATAAAGATAATTAGCCTTTTTCAAAGATGGCTGTGATACAAGTTTTCTACAATGAAATATTCGAATAATAGTATCTCTATCTTTGTGCTCCGTAAGGTTGCGAGATAGAAAGCACATGTCTTCTGAAGATTTAGTGAGCTATGGCGCAAAATTACACAATTTTGTAATTCTTAGAGAATGTTGTTCGGAAAAAATCATTGCTGGATTAACGTGTATTGCAACCATCTTTTTGATTTTTAAGCATTTTGTCAGCCAAGATACAAAAATAAAAATCACTAAAAAATTTAGTTGTTTTTAGCTAAAATATAGCCGCTATAAAAATAATTTGCTACAATGGAGCAGTAGAGGTGAAGAAGATGAAAGTTTTAATTTCAGATATCGCAAAAAAGGCTGGCGTCTCCAGCGGGACTGTCTCCAATGCTTTAAATAATCGCAAGGGAATCAGCGAAGAAAAAAAACAGGCTATTATTCAAATTGCAACGGACATGGGCTATTTTCGCCAGAAGGAAAATCGCGAGAGCCGTGAGTTAAAAATCCGTCTAGTGATTTTAAATAATCAGCGAAATGTCGTGGGAGACACGCCTTTTTTTTCTGAATTGATTAGAGGTATTGAAATGGAATGCCGCAGTCTTGGCTATGAGCTGTCAATTAATCATGTGGACATGGGAGCCGACGATGATCTTGCGGATGTTTTAAATCAAGAAGCCAGCGGTGTCCTCGTTTTAGGTACCGAGCTGGAGAAGGATGATTTAGAAAAATTTTCTCAACTAAATAAACCGGTGGTCTTCTTAGATACAGTCTTTCGCACCCAGCAGCATGATTTTGTCGCCATTAACAATGCCGACAGTGCCTATGAGATTGTCGAATTATTAATCCGCAATGGTCATAAAAAAATCGGCATTATCAATTCGGCTTTTCAAATTAATAATTTCCGGGAACGTAAACAGGGCTTTATTCAAGCCATCAACGACTACGGCTTGATTTTTTATGAAGAGATGGAAGCTTTGGTGGAGCCGACTCTTGAAGGGGCCTACCATGATATGAAAAACTTTTTAGCAGCTTGTTTAGCAGAAAAAGCTACATTACCAACAGCCTTTTTTGCAGTGAATGATAATATTGCTATCGGTGCAATGCGGGCCATTGAGGAATATGGCCTTAAAGAGCAATTATCGATTGTCGGTTTTGATGATATTCCTCTATCGGAATTTTGTAATCCGCCATTAACGACCATCAAAGTTGATAAAGTCAACTTGGGTAAGCAGGGAATTCAACGCTTAATTTTTAAAATTGATGGCCAAACGAGTTCGTCACTAAAAATTTTAGTTGGTACTTCGATTGTTGAACGGCAAAGCGTTCAAAAAATTTTAGTAGATTAAAGATTAATTCATTGCTATTTATAAGCTGTGCAACCAGATTCTAGCGCTGGTTGTACAGCTTTTTTATTGTCACGAAAATCTACTAGAAAATTATTTTACAAAATTTCAACTAAATTTTTTAGATAAATTTTTAGTTTTATATTGCAAAATAAATTTAGTGATGGTATTCTTAGTTCATCAAGTAAAGGGTTACAAAAAAATGTAACCGAAAAGGATGTGATAATTTGTGTTGAAAATTGGTGTCTTTTGTGTAGCAGGTGTCTCGACAGCAGTGCTCCTCCATAAACTTCAAAACGAATTATCTGCACGGAATTTGAAAGCGGAATTATTAGCGGCCCCGATTGCCGATGTTTTTTCAAAAGGTCAGCAGATGGATGTGATTTTATTGAGCCCCCATGCCCGTTTTAATTTCAAAAAGGTTGAAAGCGTTTATCCGGATAAGCCAATCCTGTTAATGAAGAATCAGGATTATCAAAAAATGAACACTGAAAATATTGTGAATCAACTAATGGCAAGTTTAACTATCAGACAGGCAAAATAAGGAGATGGAAAATTTGGATCAAGTAACGATTGGCTTTGCGCCAACCCGCAGAAATTTATTCAGCGCTGAAGCGGCGATTGAATATGCAAATTTAACAAGAGAAAAGCTCAAGGAATTGAAGATAAACTTTGTTGATATTTTAGACATTAATGAAGACGGTCTCATTTACGATGATCAAGGTGTTGAAAAAGCCGCTGAGAAATTTAAGGCCGCCAAAATTGACGGATTGTTTATCGCCAATGAAAATTTTGGGACGGAATACGCTGTTGCTCGTTTAGCAAAAAAACTTGATGTGCCGGTATTGCTTTGGGGACCAATGGACGAACCGCCGGCTGAAGACGGTTCCCGTTTAAGAGATACCCAATGCGGCCTGTTTGCAATCGGCAAAGTGTTGCGCCGCTTCAAAGTACCATTTACTTATATTAAAAATTCAGAAATTGATTCGGCAGCCTTTGCTCAAGGCGTCCAAGATTTCATCAAAGTCTGTAATGTCGTGAAAACTTTTAACAATACCCGCATTTTACAAGTGGGACCAAGACCTTTTGATTTTTGGACGGTTATCTGTAATGAAGGTGAATTATTGGAACGGTTTAACATCCAACTCTCTCCGATTCCATTGCCGGAATTAATGGAGGAAATCAAGCGGGTGAAGGCAGAAAATTATCCGGCAGTCCAACAGACGATTGATTATTTTGCGGAAAATACGGAAGTGCAAATTACCGCTGAACAATTAGAAATGGTAGCAGCTTTAAAAGTAGCCTTGCAAAGTCTCTGTGAAAAATATGGTTGTAATGCCGGTGTGATTCAGTGCTGGACGGCTTTACAGGATTTAATTGGGATTTTGCCTTATGCTTCGCTGTCTTTACTGCAGGAGGAAGGAATTCCCTTTGTCTGTGAGACTGATGTTCACGGGGCTATTTCAGAATTATTGGTGGAGGCCGCTTCTTTAGGCGAGCATCGGGCTATCTTCGCTGATGTTAACTGTCGCCATCCAGAAAATGAAAATGCCGAATTATTGCAGCACTTAGGTGTCTTTGCTTATCAAACAGCTGAGACTAAACCGATTTTACCGCCGCGTCATTTTGTGTTTGATTATCCTGGCTCAGTTGCCTTTAGAGCCATTAAAGATGAATATACCTTATGCCGTTTTGACGGTGATAACGGCGAGTATTCTCTTTTAATGGGGACGGCCAATGGAACAGATGGCCCTTATAATCAAGGAACTTATCTGTATTTGGAATTTGAAAACCTGAATCGCATGGAATTTAAATTTGTCGAAGGGCCTTACATTCACCATGTGGCGGCTGTCAGAAAAAATGTTGTGCCGATTTTATATGAAGCGTGTAAATATTTAGGCGTGGCACCGGACTTCTATGATCCGATTGAAGAAGATGTCAAGGCTTACTTAAGGGGAGATACTGTATGACCGCTGATGTGAAGGCGTTAGAAAAAAAAGCTGTTGAGCTGCGTAAGCGGACGTTCCAATTAGTTTATGAAGGGAAAACTGGCCACACCGGCTCTGATTTATCCTGTGCCGATATTTTAACGGCTTTGTATTTTCAAGTGTTAAATGTAGACGCCAAAAATCCTGAGAATCCTGATCGTGATCGCTACATTCAAAGTAAGGGCCACGCTGTTGAAATTTTGTGGACAACTTTGGCAGCGAAGGGCTTTATTGATGAAGCTGAATTAAAAACTTTTTCTCAATTCAAATCCCGTTTGATTGGCCATCCCAATAATCAAGTGGATGGTATCGAAATGAATACAGGCTCCTTGGGTCATGGCTTGGCTGTTTCCACCGGCATTGCCTTAGCCGGTAAAATGGATCAAAAAAATTATAAAACTTATACCTTGATGGGGGATGGCGAATTAGCGGAAGGCTCCGTCTGGGAAGCGGCGATGGCGGCCGCTAATTACAAATTGAAAAATTTGACGGCCATCATTGACCACAACGGCTTGCAAATTTCTGGTAAGACCGTTGATGTTATGAACTCAGAACCTCTGAAAGAAAAATGGCAGGCATTTGGCTGGCATGTGATTGAAGTTGATGGTAATAATATGGCGGAATTATTAGCCGCCTTTGACTCTGATGAAAATGGCGACAAACCGAAAATGATTATCGCCAACACGATTAAAGGTAAGGGCGTGTCCTTTGCAGAAAATCAAGCCGGCTGGCATCACAAAGTGCCGACTGACGAGCAATATCAACAGGCGATGGCCGAATTTGATCAGCAATTGGAGGCGTTAAAATGAATACAATTCCCAATCGCCAAGCGATGTGTGATGTTTTAATTGAAGAAGGTAAAAAAAATCCTGATTTAGTGGTGTTGACGAGCGACTCACGAGGGTCTGCTTCAATGACTGAATTTGCCAATCAATTGCCTGAGCAATTAGTTGAAGTGGGTATTGCCGAACAAAATATTGTCGGCATTGCAGCAGGCTTAGCTCATTCTGGCAAACGACCATTTGTCACATCACCGGCTGCATTCCTCAGTATGCGCAGCATCGAGCAGGTCAAAGTTGACGTGGCGTATTCTGATACCAATGTCAAATTAGTTGGCATCAGCGGCGGCGTCAGTTACGGCGCTCTAGGCATGAGCCATCATTCGCTACAAGATTTCGCCGTGACACGGGCGATTCCTAATTTACAAGTATTAGCGCCGGCTGACCGTTTTGAAACGGCAGCTATGATGAAAGCTCTCGCTAAAAGTCATCAACCGGCCTATATTCGAATTGGCCGCAATCCAGTTGCTGATTGCTATACATCAGATGATTATGGCTTTGAGATTGGCAAAGCGGTGGTAATGCGTGAAGGCCAAGACGTCACTTTGGTGGGCATCGGTGAAACAGTCCGCCAAGTATTAGACGCCGCTGAAATTTTAGCAGCGGCCGGGATTGCTGCTGAGGTCATCAATGTGCATTCATTAAAACCTTTTGATGCCGCAACTATCATTCAATCCGCTAGCAAAACGAAAAAAATTATCACAGTAGAGGAACACAGTCCATATGGTGGCCTTGGTTCAGCCGTAGCGGAAACGTTGTGTGAATTAACCGATATTAGACAAAAAATTATTGCTTTACCGGATGAAGAATTAATCACCGGAGATTCAAAGGAAGTCTTTGAATATTACGGACTCACTGGCAGCAAGATTGCTGAAGCAGTTCAAAAATTTTAGGAGATGACGCTGATGGAATATCGAATTGTTATAGATCAGAGTACATCTGGAACGAAAGCCTTATTAGTCAATACAGCAGAAACAGTTCAAATTTTAAGTCGTTTGGATTTGCCCCACCGCCAGCTCTATCCGCAAAAGGGCTGGGTGGAGCACGATCCAATCGAAATTATCAGTAATGTTAAAGAACTGATTGAAAAAACACTGCTGAAAAATAATTTACGCCCCGATCAAATTAAAAGTTTATCCATCACCAATCAGCGGGAATCGGTTGTGATTTGGGATAAACGCACCGGCGAACTGCATACCAATGTGATGGTGTGGCAGTGTAACCGGGGTTTAGAAATTTGTAATCGATTACAGCAGGCTGGTTACAATCGCCTCGTTAATCAGAAAACAGGTTTGACGATTGACCCGTACTTTTCAGCCTCTAAACTAAAATGGTTTTTTGACAGCCATCAGTTAAATGAGCTGCAATTGAAAAATTTGGCTATCGGCACCATCGATACTTGGCTAGTGTGGAATCTTACAGAAGGTCGTAGCTACTTAAGTGATGTCAGCAACGCCTGCCGAACTTTATTGTTCAATATTTTTGAGCAAAGCTGGGATGCCGATTTGTTAAGCTTATTCAATGTTCCGCAAAATGTTTTACCGGAAGTTGTCGATTCGGTCTATGATTTTGGCAGCTACTTGGATATTCCGATTGTTTCAATTGTGGCGGATTCACAAGCCGCCCTCTATGGTCATCAATGCAATACCCTCGGAAAAGCCAAAGCCACTTTAGGTACCGGCTGTTCTGTCTTGATGAATATTGGGTCAGAGGTGAAACAGGTCAATGAAAAAATTTTAACAACGATTGCTTGGCGGGAAAGTAGTGTCACCACTTATGCTTTAGAAGGCGTGATACGTTCCTTTGGCGACATTTTAAATTGGGAGCAGGATACCTTGCATTTATTTGATGATGTGCAAACAGCCTCTGAAGAAGCGTTAGCGCTGAAGGATAATGGCGGCGTTTACTTTGTGCCAGCGCTAGAAGGTTTAGGCGCACCCTTTTGGGAACCCGGCCGAGAAGCGGCCTTTGAAGGGATTTCCCGCAATACTACAAAAAAACATTTAATACGCGCCAGCTTTGAAGCGATGCTCTTTCAAATTCGCGCAGTCATCGACGCCTTTGAAGAAAGCTGCGGCGTCACATTAGCTGAGCTACACGTTGACGGCGGTGCCAGCAAAAATCCATTGCTTATGCAATTATTATCAGATATCACCCAAAAGACTATCATCAGCGGCGAAGTGGAAGAAATTTCCGCTGTCGGCACTTTGGCAATTATTGGCGAAACCATGCAAAACGCTGCAATCAATCATAAGTTTGAGCCTGTTGGTGAATTTGAAGCAGAGTATCAGAAATGGTTGGGGATTGTGGAGCGGAATCAAGCGGTTGCTATACAGGGTTAACACTTTAAAATTAATTTAAATAGGGAGGAGAAAACATGTTACACGAAACAATTGAGCTCAATGAACATGCTTACTTTGAGACGTATTTATTGAATAATTCAAAGGAATACAATGTTGGTAAGAAACGTCCTTTAGTTATTGTTTGTCCTGGCGGGGGATATGCCTTTACTAGTGATCGTGAAGCTGAACCGATTGCTTTAAAGTTCAATAGTATCGGACTAAATAGTTTAGTGCTTTGGTATACGACAGGTGATAAGGTATCAGCTATTCCTAGTAATGCGCTAAAGGAACTGGCTTTAACAGTAAAATATGTCAGAAAACATGCTAAAGAATGGTTGGTTGACACAGATAACATAATAGTTTGTGGATTTTCAGCGGGTGGTCATTTGGCTTTGCAGATGGCCACGAAATGGAATGATCCGCAATTAGCAGCTGATGTTAATGCGACAAATGAAGAAATCAAAGTAAACCTAGCAATCTTGGGATATCCAGCAGTCTATCAAAATAAAGCATTTCCAGAAGATGAATATGGTTTTGCAGCAACCTTAATTGAAAAACCATTGACTGCAAATGAACGTTGGTTTGGTACGAAATCTCCTACCCAAAAAGATATTGATAACTTTAATTTGCTAAATTTTGTAAACCAGGATACACCACCAATGTTTATCTGGCATAATACAGAAGATGTTTTAGTAGATGTTAACCATTCACTTTTATTGGGTGTAGAGCTTAGAAAATACAAAATCCCCTTTGAAATGATGATTTTTGAAAAAGGCGAACACGGTCTCGCTTTAGCCGATCGGACCACCGCTAGAAAAGCAAGCCATCTTAACACGCATGTTTACCGTTGGTTTGAAATGTGTCAAGAATGGTTAAGTCCATATATCGACATTTAGGAGGAAATTATTTTGAAATTAACAGTTAGCAAAAACAAGCGTACTTTACTAAGGAATGGGCAGCATTTCTTTTATCTTGCAGATACTTGCTGGAGCGCTTTTTCAAGTATTAGAGAAGAAGAATGGCTTTACTATTTGGAAAAACGCAAAACTCAAGGATTTAATACACTGCAAATTAATATTCTTCCTCAATGGGATCGTAGTGTTAGTGATTTTGATCAGCTACCTTTTCAACTGACTGATGGTCGTTTTGATTTTTCAAATATAGATGAAGACTATTTCAAACGGGCGCAAAGACTTTGTCAAATTGCTACTGACCAAGGTTTTAGTTTAGCATTAGTTGTACTTTGGTCAAATTATGTAAAAGGTACTTGGGCCAGTCAATTAGATGAAGAAAAAAATGTTTTTCCTGACCACTTGTTAGAGAATTATTTTGCCAAGGTTATTCAGTATTTTGATGATTTTTCGCCCCTATATTTTATCGGAGGGGATACTGATTTTCCGAAGACAGAAACTGTTGAAACCTACCTAAAAGGCTTTGACTATTTTGAAAAACATTCACCAGAAACTTTAAAAACGATTCATATAAAAGGTCGTTTTTCTGAAATTCCATCTGAAATTATTCAACATTTAGATATTTATTTATATCAATCTGGTCACAATAGTAGTTTTCCAGATATGCCCTATAGTTTAGCTGAAAAATTTTATGCTGATAATCCGCAATTACCGATTATTAATTCAGAACCTTGTTATGAACAAATGGGCTATGCCAGAAAAGTATATGGTCGCTTTAGTCAACGAGATGTTAGAAAAGCCGCCTGGCAATCTATACTTTCAGGCGCCTGCGCCGGAATTACTTATGGGGCCCATGGTATTTGGAGTTGGCAAGGGATGGCTTCTAAATTTCATGGAGATTTGGGAGAAGCTTTTGATAGTCCACTGCTGTGGCAAGATGCCCTGCAACTACCAGGTGCCAATGATTACGGTTACTTAAAACAATTGTTACAACTGATTCAAATTGAAAACTTAATTCCTAAAAACGAGTTCTTGATTGATGCTAATGAACAAATACGGATGGCTGCTACCGCTGAGGAAGAGTATTTCTTAATCTACTTGCCAAGCAATACCAAGTTGAAATTGGCTTTGGACCTAAGTAATTATGATGTAAGCTTAATTGATCTGAAAACTAAAAATATTTTTAAACCAAGTTTTCAGATAAGCCAAGGTCAAACGCTCATTCCCACTCATAGTTGTGAAGAAGATGTCTTGATTGTTGGTAAGAAAGAGGGGAAATAAATTATGGAAAAATATATGGACAATGTATTAGTATTTGCAGACAAAATCTCTAACAATAAATACTTGAAGGCAATATCAAATGGCTTGATGGCAACATTACCAGTGAATATTATTGGATCAGTTGCTTTATTATTAGCTGTGCTACCAATTGATTTTTGGCAAGAGTTTATTGTGAATATTAATATAAAACCTTATCTTATGGTTGGATATAATGTGACGGTTGGAGTTATTTCATTGTACTCTGCTTACTTAGTAGGTTATCGATTAGCTAAAGAATTCAAACAGTCAGGAGTTCAAGCTGGTATTATCTCACTTTTTGCTTTTTTAGTGCTAACACCATTAATTACGTTAGAAGAAACAACGACTTTGGATATTAGTAAATTAGGAGCTCAGGGGCTATTTACTGCAATGATTTGTGGTCTGGTCTTCTCGAGACTGTACTGTTTAATCTTAGAAAAGAATGTTACGATTAAAATGCCTGCAGGTGTACCACCTTTTGTTACGGATACATTTGCTAGTTTAGTTCCAGCAATTATTACTGGTTTTTTTGCGATAATTGTTAGTTGGCTGTTTAGCTTTACTTCTTATGGTTCTTTTTCAGATTTTATCTATTCTATACTCGCTACACCTTTACAAAACTTATCATCGAGCGTTGGTTCATTGCTTTTCATTGTTTTTATCCAAATGGCGCTTTGGTTTTTTGGAATTCATGGTTCACTAGTTGTCGGAAGTTTCGTCACAGCCTTATACTTACCGATGGATGTGCAAAATATGGATGCGCTTGCTAGCGGAGTAGCAACTTCTGAATTACCCAATATCCTAGGTAAAACTTTCTATAGCCTATTTTCAGGAATTGGTGGTGCTGGTGGAACACTATCATTAATTATTGTAATTCTATTGATGGCAAAGTCGAAACAAGCTAGAACAGTCGCTAATTTGAGCGCAGTACCTGGTTTATTTACAATTAATGAACCCATTATTTTTGGATTACCTTTAATTTTGAACCCAATCATGGCCATCCCTTTTATTTTAACGCCGTTAGTTCAAACAGCCATTGCTTATTTTGCAATTTTGAGTGGCCTATTTCCTCGCTTGAATGGTGTTCAAGTACCATTTGGGACTCCTATTCTTTTAAACGGATTTCTTGCCGGCGGCTGGAAGGTTGCCGCACTACAAGTTATTTGTGTAATAGTAGGTTGCTTAATTTATATCCCATTTGTGAAAGTTTTAGATAAAGAGAATGTTAAAAACGAGAAAGCTGCTGAACTAGCGGAACAAGAAAAACAACAGGCTCAAATTATTGCTGAATAAGTTCTGGTGAGACACTGCAGATATATTTTGTAGTGTCTCTTTTCAAGTTATTAAAAGAGTTTGCTACTCTCAAAAAAATTTAGATGATCTCTTTTCCAAAAATAAGGTAAAATAAAAGGATAATCAGCAATTTTTATTTTGCTTTCAAGGGAGGAATCATCATGGAATCGACTTTAGTTATTATTAAACCGGATGGGGTCAAGCGGAAGCTGATTGGCCGTGTTATCCAACGTTTTGAGGAGAAAGGCTTGGCTCTGCAAAAGTTAAAATACGAAGTTTTAACTGAAGAAGTGCTAAAGGAGCATTACAGTCATTTGGTCAATAAACCTTTTTTTCCTGAGCTGGTGGCCTACATGACGAGTGGTCCGGTAGTGTTGATGATTCTTGAAGGGGAAAATGTTGTGAAGAATGTCCGCAAATTGGTTGGGGCTACTGACCCTTTTGAAGCGGCGGTCGGGACTTTGCGGGGAGACTTTGGTTTATCGAAAACCGAGAATTTGGTTCATGCTTCGGACTCTGAAAGGGCCGCCTTGACGGAAATTGCCCGCTTTTTCCCAGCATAAAATACAAAACGACCTGTCGGAGTTAATGCAAAAAGCAAAACTCCGACAGGTCGTTTTTTGGTCGACGATGATTTAAAAATTATTATAAAATCTGATCAATTTCCGCAAGTTCAGCGGTTGTGAAAGCTAAATTGTCCAAAGCTTTCAAATTATCCTCCAGCTGGCTGACCCGTGAAGTGCCAATCAGAACACTGGCAATTTCTGGTAGGCGGAGATTCCACGCTAAAGCCATTTCCGCAAGTGTTTGATTGCGGGCGCTGGCTACATCATTTAGGCGCCGAACTTTAGTTAAAGTAGCCTCCACACGATCTTCAGAGAGAAATGGACTATCTGAGCGATGAGCCCGCGAATCTTCCGGCACACCGTTGAGGTAGCGATTTGTTAACAAGCCTTGTGCCAAGGGGCTAAAGACAATTGCCCCTAGACCTTCTTTGGCTAAAACATCCGTCAAGCCTTCTTCAATACTGCGATTAAACATATTGTACTGGGGTTGATGAATGATAAAAGGCGTGTGCCATTGTTTAAATAATTTCGCAATCGCCGCAGTTTGTTCAGGGGAATAATTTGAAACGCCGACGTATAGAGCTTTGCCTTGTTTAACTAGCAAATCTAAAGCGTGGGCCGTTTCTTCCAATGGAGTGTCAGGATCTGGCCGATGATGATAAAAAATATCGACGTAATCCAGTTGCATCCGTTGTAGGCTTTGATCGCAGCTGGCGATAATATTTTTCTTAGAGCCCCATTCGCCATAAGGCCCAGGCCACATATAATAGCCGGCTTTAGAAGAAATTATAATTTCATCCCGATAGCTGCTAAAATCCTCTTTAAAGAGACGGCCAAAATTGGTTTCCGCAGAGCCAGCCGGTGGGCCATAATTATTGGCCAAGTCAAAGTGGGTGATGCCATTGTCAAAGGCGGCCCGTAAAATGGCCCGCTGATTGCTGAGCTTGTCGACATCACCAAAGTTATGCCACAAGCCTAAAGAGATGGCCGGCAGCTTTAAACCGGATTTGCCAACTCTTTTATAGAGCATTTTTTCATATCTGTTTTCATTTGCAAGATACATGGAGGGTTCCTCCCTTTCAAAATTGTTTGCCGATTGTTTCTTTACATATCATAGCACCTCAAGTACACTTGAAGTAAAGCCTTTTCAAAAAGAAAGTTGGATTTTATGCAGGTACAGGAAAAATTTACCATCAGCGAGCTGTCACAAAAATTTGCATTGTCGCCCTCAACGCTGCGTTATTATGAGGAAGTTGGCCTGTTATGTGATGTTCAGCGGGATGGCAAGCATCGGATTTTTGACGAGTCGCATATCGGTCGTTTAGAAGCTATCCAGTGTTTTAAGCAAACTGGAATGACCATTAAGCAGATTCGTGAGTTTTTTTATTATGAAGACCAAACGCAGGACTACCAGCAAATTGTTGCTCTGCTGGAATCTCATTGTGCTGAAATTCAGCAACAGCTGTTGGCATTACAGGAAAATCAGCTGCACATTCAACAAAAATTAGCCTTTTATCAAGCGAAGAAAAAAGCGTTAGCAGAGGAGAAAGTAGTGCCTCAGTGGGATGAGTTTAGTTGATTCGTTAAAAAATAACTCTGTCAAAGCTTCTTCCCCAAAAAATGAATCCTACAAGATTCCTTACTTGAAAAAAAGGAAATCTTTTTTCAATAGTCCAATTTGGCGTAGAACAAAAAGCTGATCAGCCCATGACTGCAAAAACAGTCCAAGCTAATCAGCTTTTTACATTTTTTATTGATTAACCGCTTTGACAATCAGCATCATTGGCCGGCGCATTTCGTCTTGCATGCCGGGAACCGTCAGCATATCCTCTGGCGGCATCGGCTCAACTAGCCGTTCAATCTGAAAGCCGTTGGTCAATAAGCCGTCTAAATAAGTGGTTAAGGTCTTATGAAATTTAGTGATGTCTTCTCCTAGAAAGTTCGCTGTACGCTGGCCTTCATAAAAATAATTATCCACCGGAAAATGTAAAATTTTGCCAGCTTCATCGTAGTACCAATCCTGTGTACCATAAGCCGTGAAAATTGGATGCTCCACGGAAAAAATAAATTCACCGCCAGGCTTCAAATAGTGATGGACATTTTTTGCGACCGCCGCAAAATTTTCAACATAATGGAAGGCTAACGAGCTGAGGACCACATCAAAGGTGTTTTCAGAGAAATCAGCCGCTTCAATACTGTTTTGTTCATAACGCACATTGGCAAAATGGGTTTTACTGCGAGCAACTGCCAGCATTTTTTCTGATAAATCCACACCGACGACCGCTTTTGCTCCGTGTTCGGCGGCATAAATACAATGCCAGCCATAGCCGCAGCCTAAATCTAATACGGTTTTATCCTCGAAGGCGGGTAATAATTTTTCCAGTGTTTG
Source organism: Enterococcus sp. LJL90 (assembly GCF_056924355.1). Lineage (NCBI taxonomy): Bacteria > Bacillati > Bacillota > Bacilli > Lactobacillales > Enterococcaceae > Enterococcus > Enterococcus sp. LJL90. Next base: position 412,869 of record NZ_JBXPBQ010000001.1, read on the forward strand.
CCATTCGCCGGCTCCTTGCAAGCCTTGGGTACTGCGATTCATTTGGGAATATTTTTCAAAAAATTCCGGGTTATCATAATGATTTTCTTTCATGGGTTTGTCCTCCATACAATTTTTTTGTTGTCTGCTAAATTGTATGGAGACCTGTTCTTTTATGAGCTATCATAACCATCACTCTCCTTAATTAATATCTTGCAACGGTTTTCACTAAAAGTCAACTAGTGAAGGTGAAAGCCCGCTGATTTTGAAATAAAAAGGTTGGCGGAAACAAACAAGAAGTTTCCGCCAACCAGACTAAATAAAAAAATTAATTACGTAATTCAGCTAGCAATTTTTGGGCCACAGCTGAATTGCGAGTAGTTTCGGCCTGTAACAGCTTGGTCAACGTAGCGATTTCGCTACCGACTGCGCCAGCGGCAATGGCTAATTGCCGCATATGCAAGTTCATGTGGCCTTTTTGAATGCCATCAGTGACGAGGGCTTTAATAGCTGCCAAGTTTTGGCCTAAGCCGACCGCCGTGATAATCTCCGCCAATTTAGCCGCAGTAGGAAAATTTAAAATTTCCATTGCAATTTGGGCTTTCGGTAACACTTTGGTAGCGCCGCCGACAGTTCCAACGGCGACAGGAATTTCCAGCTTGCCGACTAAGCTATTGCCTTCAATTTGCCAATCAGTTAAGCCTTGATAGCTGCCGTTGCGACTGGCGAAGGTATGAATGCCAGCTGCGACGGCCCGAGTATCATTACCGGTTGCCAAGACTACGGCATCGATGCCGTTCATAATGCCTTTGTTGTGGGTCGCCCCTCGATAGGCGTCTAATTTAGCAAATTGGCTGGCTAGAATAATTTTTTCAGCGACCAGTTCACCGGCAAAATTTTTTGTTGTTAATAAATCAAAAGGAATTCTGCAGCTAGCTTGGCTCAACGCCTCTGTTGGATAATTGCTTAAGATGCTGAACAGAATTTCTTCTTCAGGAAACCAGCTGCGCAATTGCTGAGCTAGGCCTTCTAAAATTGTATTGATCATATTTGCCCCCATCGCATCTTGCGTATCCACCAAAACATCCAAGCTGACAAAATCCTCCAGTTGACGAATTTTAATAGCTCTGACGCCACCGCCTCGAAGGACAATCGAAGGATAGACCTCTGCTGCTAAATGTTGCAGCTCAGCTTTTTTCTCCGCTAAAGTAGCTGTAAGTTTTTGCGGCTGCTGGACTTTTTGGAAAACAATTTGCCCTCGCATCACCCTTTCCGTTGTGGCGGTTGTGAAACCGCCACTTTGAGCAATGATTTTGGCGGCGTTACTGGCAGCGGCAATCACAGAAGGTTCTTCCGTGACCATCGGCACAACAACTTCTTCATTATTAATCAAAAAGTTTTGGGCCACGCCTAAGGGTAGCTCAGCTTCACCGATTTGATTTTCAATCATATTGTTGGCGATATCAGCATCTAACAGCTGTTCCTTTAGTAACACGTCAGCGGCATTTTGCGAGAGAATGCCGTCAGCGGTCAATTTAGCTAAACGCTCTGGCCGAGTTTGTTGATAGAATTTTTTGGCCGGCGCATCAGGAGTCTTTGGCGTTTCTTTTTTGATGAGCATGGCCAGACCTAAGCCGCCGCCGACACATAAGGAGGCAGCTCCGAGACTTTTTTCTTCCTGAAATAATTCAGCTAACAGTGTAACTAAAAGCCGTGCTCCGCTGGCGCCAATCGGATGCCCTAATGAAATGCCGCCGCCGTAAATGTTCACTTTTTCTGGCGACAGATTTAATTCATTTTGGACAACTAGGGAAGAGGCAGCAAAAGCTTCATTGATTTCAAAAAGGTCAATTTCAGCCAGTGAACGGCCGGTTTTTTCGCTGAGGCGTTGCAGCGCCTTGATTGGGGAAATCCCCATAATACTTGGGTCAATCCCAATTTCGCTATAGCCTTCAATCGTCGCCAAATAATTTAATCCATGGGCTTTAGCATAGCTCTCGCTGGCCAAGACCAACATTGCTGCTCCGTCATTTAAAGTCGAAGCATTGCCGGCAGTAACACTGCCGTCTGCTTTGAAAACAGTTTTTAAAGTAGCTAGCCTTTCAAGGTTGGTATTAGCCCGGATGCCTTCATCTTCTTGAAAAAGCTGACCATCAGCTAGAGTGATAGCTGTAATTTCTTGGGTAAATTTCCCGGCCTTTTGGGCAGCGGCCGCTTTTGTTTGTGATTGGAGGGCAAAGGCATCTTGCTGGCTGCGGCTGATTGAAAAAGTTTCGGCCACTTTTTCAGCAGTCAGGCCCATGTGCTTTTGGCTAAAGGCGTCAGTTAATCCGTCATGAACCATGCTGGAAATCGGTTCTGCATAACTGTCGCTTTCAGCCTGATATTTTTGCAGCAGCGGCGCTTGGCTCATGCTTTCAGTGCCGCCGGTTAAAATAACTTGAGCTTCACCTAATTGAATCTGTTGCATGCCTAAAATAACCGCCTTTAAACCAGAACCGCAGACTTCATTGAGGGTCATTGCCGGACTGCTTTCCGGTAAGCCGCTTTTGATGGCAATTTGGCGGGCAATATTTTGACCATTGCCGCTGCCTAAGACATTGCCGATAATACTTTGGTCGATGTCCTTTGGTGATATGCCGGCTTTTTTGATGGCCGCCTGCGCAATTTTCGTGCCCAATTCAACCGCTGAAAATTCCTTTAAAGCACCTTTATATTTTCCAATAGGGGAACGAGTCCCGCTTAAAATTACAACTTTTTCCACGTAAAGCACCTCCAAAAAGAAATATAACATTAAATCACAACAAGCGGCGCCTTTGTCTGGCGGAATTAATAAAATCACAAAAATTTTATTTTTATAAAGAGCGGGTAAAAACTGCTTCCAGTTTTTTGAAATCGTGATATAGTATTGTGGGCTTTAAATTTTAGACAAGTTAGTACAAATATAGTGGTTTAATTTAGAGAGGGGATTTTTATGACAGTCGGTATCGACAAAATTGCTTTTCATGTGCCCGATTATTTTGTAGACATGGCAGAATTAGCAGTTGCTCGCGGGGTGGACCCCAATAAATTTTTAATTGGAATCGGTCAAGATAAGATGGCGGTGATTCCTAAAACGCAAGACATCATTACTTTGGGCGCCAGTGCGGCAGCGAAAATTTTGACAGCAGCAGATAAAAAGGAAATTGATATGGTCTTGGTCGGCACAGAAACCGGCATTGATTATTCCAAATCAGCGGCGGTTGTGATTCAACAGCTGTTAGATATTTCTCCCTTTGTCCGTTCCTATGAATTGAAACATGCTTGCTATGGCGGCACGGCCGGCCTACAACAGGCGAAGGAATATGTGCTGAATCATCCAGATCGAAAAGTGTTGGTGATTGCCACCGATATTTCAAAATACGGCTTAAATTCCGGTGGCGAGCCGACGCAGGGGGCTGGCGCTGTGGCGATGTTAGTTACCAGCAATCCACGGATTTTAGAATTAAGCGATGACAATGTTTTTTATTCAGAAAACGTCTATGATTTCTGGCGGCCAAATGGGCATGATTATCCATTGGTGGACGGTCATTTATCCAATGATATTTATATCGAGGGCTTTAAGCGGGTCTGGCATGAAAGCAATCAGCGGCATCAACGCAGCGAAAAAGATTATGCAGCGCTAACCTTTCATCTGCCTTATACCAAAATGGGCCGCAAAGCATTACAGAGTATTTTTCCTGAAATCTCTGAAGGAGAACAAAGTCGCCTAATGGAGCGTTATGAAGAAAGTATTCTTTACAGTCGCCAAGTTGGCAATCTGTATACCGGTTCTTTATACTTAGGGCTGATTTCATTATTGGAAAATTCAACTAGTTTAAAAGCTGGCGACCGCATCGGCTTGTTCAGCTATGGTTCAGGGGCTATCAGCGAATTTTTCTCAGGTCGCTTAGTCGAGGGCTTCAAAGAACAATTGCAACCGGCAAAAGATGAAGCAGCCTTAGCCGAACGGCAGCAGCTGAATGTAGCAGAATACGAAGCGATGTTTGCTGAAAGCCTGCCGGCAGACGATGTAGAAACTGATTTTTCTGATCCAACACCCTATGCGATTGGCAAATTGGCTCAAGGGATTCGTTATTATAATCAATAATTTTTTTAAAACTACGACAATCATTGATTGATGTTAGCTACATGAAAGTAAAGTGAATTTTTCTCCGGCTTGAAAGGTTAAATCCAATTGACAGCTTTGGACATTAGATGGAGAATGGGAGGGCGCAAACTGCTAGAGGTTGCGCCTTTTTTTCATCGATGTGTGGCTTTTATTGAGGAATGCTGGCGTTTCTTTTTTTAATAAATTTGAAAGCCCTTTCTTTATAATTTTGTTATGAATTTTGAAGAGAAATTGACAAGGAGACATTTGTTATCTAAACTTTGACTATAGTTTGTTAAGAGAGTGTCTTAGGGAAGGAGATTTTTATGAAAAGTGTTACGAAAAAAAGTTTATTGGGCTTAGTGGCAGTGAGCGGACTGGTCCTCGCAGGTTGTTCCAATTCAAACGATTCAACAACGGATACGCAAAGTTCCCAGGGGACAAACAGCAGCGGCGAAACTTTAGCTGCCGACCAGACGATGGAAGTGGTTGTGCCGGCAGAAATGGGTAGTGCAGATATTTCCCTGGCAACAGATTCTTACAGCTTCACAGCTTTAAACAATGTTTATGAAGGCATGTATCGTTTAGATGAAACCAATATGCCGGTGATTGCCGGCGCCGCTGAAGATGCGGTAGTCAGTGATGACGGTCTGACTTATACAGTCAAACTGCGGGAAGATGCGACTTGGTCAAACGGCGATTCCGTGACAGCGGCTGATTATGTTTATTCTTGGCAGCGGACCGTTGATCCAGAGACGGCTTCCGGCTATGCTTACATGATGGCGCCGGTCAAAAATGCCACCGCCATTAGTGAAGGCGAAGCCGATGTGGCGACTCTTGGCATCGAAGCGACTGGCGAATACGAAGTTACAATTACTTTAGAACAGGCCACACCTTATTTTGAATCTTTATTAGCTTTTCCAACCTTCTTCCCACAAAATCAAGCGGTTGTCGAGGAATATGGCAGTGATTATGCCTTGACCAGTGAAGCCGCAGTCTACAATGGACCTTTTGTTTTAGAAGGCTTTGATGGACCAGGGGTGGATGATGCGTGGACCTTTGCCAAAAATAATGACTACTGGGATGCAGATGCAGTCACGATTGAAGCAGTAAATATCAGTGTGGTTAAAGAATCTTCAACAGGTTTGAATTTATTTGATACCGGCGAAGCAGATGACGTCGTCTTGTCCGGCGAGTTGGCGATTCAAAATGCCAACCACGAAAATTATGTTACCCAACCGGGAGCGACGACACAATATTTAGAAATGAATCAAGCACCAGAAGATTCACCTTTTAGAAATGAAAACTTTAGAAAAGCGATTAGCTATGCAATGGATCGCCAGCAGATTGTCGATAGTATTTTAGGTAATGGCTCTTTAGTGGCTAACGGCTTAGTGCCGCAGGATTTGGCATATAATCCAGAAACCAACGTCGATTTTGTTGAAGACGCAGACCGGACTTTAGAATATGATGAGGCCCAAGCCAAAGAGTATTGGGAAACGGCTAAGTCTGAGCTGGGTGTTGATACGATTTCCTTCTCTTTAATGACTTCTGATACCGATCAGTCGAAAAAATTAGGGGAATATGTTCAAGGTGCGTTGCAGCAGACCTTAGAAGGTGTCACTGTAACCTTGCAAACTGTACCTTTCTCTGTCCGTTTAGAACGCTCAAACAATGGCGACTTTGAAATGGTTATGAACAACTGGATTGGCGATTACGCTGACCCAATTAACTTCTTAGAATTATTTACAACAGATAGTTCTTACAACCGAGGCAAATGGTTGAATGATGACTATGACAGTCTGGTGGAGGCTGCCAGCACGACAGATGTCAATGATCCAGAAGCCCGTTGGAATGACATGGTGGAAGCAGAGCAGGTGATTACCGATAGTTTAGGTATCGTACCGCTATTCCAAAATGCGGAAGCGCATCTGCGCTCTGACAAAATCAAAGGTTTAGTCGTTCACAGCGTGGGAGCCCAATACGATTATAAAGATGTTTATATTGTTGAATAACGCAACAAATTGCTAAAAATAATAGAAAAATTTTGACAACAAATAGATTTGCGCCGCTGACCGCTAAGTTTGGCGGCGCAAATTTTTTCTTTTTTAGCGGCAACAAGCTACGCCTCTTTTCTTTTTATTTTTCCGGTATATAATAGGCGTAAGATTATTTTGAAAATAAGCAGGTGAGCTATGAAAATCGTGCAGGTTCAAACTAAAATTATTCCGATTCAGTTAAACGCCCCCTTTAAGACAGCTTTGCGGGAAGTGCAGTCGGTGGATGTGGTGCGGGTATTGCTTCATTTTGATAACGGCTTGGTGGGCATCGGCGAAGCAGCCCCCACTAAAGTAATCACCGGTGATACTGAGGATAGTATTTTGCAGGCGATTAATGAAACGTTTACGCCGTTTTTATTGCAGCGGGAAGTGGATGAAGAATTGAGTCTCTTAGACGATCTGCAAAATTTATTACCCCATAACACCAGTCCGAAGGCGGCCATTGATATTGCGCTGCATGATGCCTTGGCTAAGGCCCATCAGCAGCCGTTGTTTCAGTTTTTAGGCGGTAGCAAGTCTGAGCTGGAGACTGATTTTACCATCAGTGTCGGTCCCCGGGAAAAAATGGTGGCTGATGCCAAGGCCAAGGTCGCCAACGGTTTCCAATCGCTAAAAATCAAATTAGGCTTAGACGATGTCGCCGAAGAAGTTGCCAAAATCCGCAGCATTAATCAAGCCTTGGCAGGAAAAATTCCTTTTCGGATTGATGCCAATCAAGGCTGGAGCAAAGAAGAAGCGGTGGCGATTTTAAATGAATGGCAGGACATCCCGATTGATTTTGTCGAACAGCCGGTGCCAGCGGCTGATTTTGAGGGCTTGAAATATGTCACCGAACACACCAAAATTCCAATTATGGCGGATGAAAGCCTATTTGGTTTGGCGGATGCTGAAAGATTAATCACCAATCAATGTTGTGACTTACTGAATATCAAATTGATGAAGAGCGGCGGCATTAAAGAAGGCTTGAAAATTTATCGCTTAGCGGCAGCTCACGGCATCGACTGCATGGTGGGTTCAATGATTGAAGGCTATGCCGGTATGGCTGCTGCCGCTCATTTTGCTGCCAGCCAGCCGGGCATTCGTTTTTACGATTTAGACGTGCCCTTTATGTGGGAGACGAAAAATTTAGATGTTCAAACGAGCGGCATGACAATTTCTGCCGGTAAATTAAAATTGCAAAGGACCCCAGGCTTGGGGATTACAGATTAGATGCAGGAGGCCAACTAAATATGTTAAAAGCGGTTAGTCGCAGTTCAAGTTTTTTATGGAAAAAACCGGAGAACAATCCGGTGTTAACAAAAATTCACGCAGCACCAAAAGAAGTACTCCACACCTTTTTAACGGGCGCCGATACGATGGAATTATTCAATGACCGCTTAGTTGATTCAGAGGTAATTTACGGAACCCTCGTTGAAGTCGTTGCTGAAAAAGACGGCTGGTCAGAGGTTATTGTGCTGGACCAAGCCAGCCATCAAAATGAAAAGGGCTATCCCGGTTTTATCCCAACTGCGGATTTAACCAAAGTTTCCGCAGATTATGGAAAAGCTGCGGAAAAAATTTCCGTGATTGTTCCGCAAGCGGATTTGAAGCTTAAGGACCATACTCGCCCAATTCCTTTTGGTGCGGTTTTAGATTTATCGTCAGAAACGGCGACCGATTATCTAGTGAATACGCCGGAAGGTCCGGGAACAATTTCAAAGGCAGACAGTCAAAAAATTACCGCTTATCAAGACTCACTGACGCAACGGATGATTCAATTAGCCGAACAATTTCTTGATTTGCCTTATATTTGGGCCGGCACTAGCGGTAGCGGCTTTGACTGCTCAGGCTTTGTCTACAGTCTGCATCGGGCCAATGGCGTTTTAATCCCTCGTGATACACCAGAACAAGCTGAAGGTGGTCAGCACGTTGCCTATAAAGATGCTCTGCCGGGGGATTTATTACTTTTTGCTTATGAAGAAGGCAAAGGCGAAGTCCATCATGTTGGCATGTATCTCGGCAATGACGAAATGATTCATTCCCAAACTCCTGGTTCAAAGGTGATGAAAACAAAAATTGCCGGCTCTAAATATGAACCAGAATTAACAGTTGTCGCCCGCTATTGGATGGATGAAAAAAATAAATAGAGAAGGGCGCTAACCTAGATGAAAATTTTTATTTCCGCAGATATTGAAGGGGTCGCCGGTATCGGCCAGTGGAACGAAACAGAAAGCGGTCCTTGGTACGATTATTTTTCTAAAGAAATGAGTCGGGAAGTAGCGGCTGCCTGTGAAGGCGCCTTGGCTGCCGGCGCTACCGAAATTTATGTGAAGGACGGCCACCACACGGCTTGTAATATCTATCCTGATATGCTGCCAAAAGAAGCCGTTTTAAATCGCGGCTGGAGCGGAGACGGATACGGCATGATGTCCGGTGTCCAGGATGATGTCGATTTTGTGGTGATGATTGGTTATCATGCTGCTTCCTATTCAGACGCCAATCCCTTGTCCCACACCAGCGAAAACTATATTCGCAAATTTGAAATCAATGGTCAGCTTGCTAGCGAGTTTATGATTAATCGTTACATTGCGGCGCTTCATCAGGTGCCGGTGATTTTTCTCAGCGGTGACCAAGGCATTGTGGACGAGGTGCGGGCCACAGACCCGGGAATTTCGACCTTTGCCACGTTGCAGGGGCGAGGCGGCTCGACTACTAGCGTTCACCCTGAGGTTGCCTATGAAAAAATCAAAGAAGGGGTGCGTCAAGCCGTCACCTTAAATAAATACTATGTTCCTGAATTACCTGAATACTTCGATGTGAAAATTACCTATCAGGAACAAAATCGGGCCCGCAAAGCGGCTTTGTTCCCAGGAGCCAAGCTAATTGATCCCTATACTGTCCAATTTGAAACAGGCGAGTATTTTGAATTTTTGCGCTTTTACACCTTTGTCGGATAAAAGTTTGGCGGAGGAAATTTTTCTAAGCCAAGTTGGTCCGTCTGTGCTTTAAGCTAACAAATAAATTTGAAAAAATTTTTGCTTAAAAAATAAGCAACTTGCAGCCGCAGATTAAGCTGAGCCAGTTAAAAATTTTACACTGGCTTTCTCTTATCTTGTAGTGGCCCCCAAAACGTTAGATTTTTGGTCTAACTTTGGGGGGTGGTACATTCTGCGGCTATTTTTGGCATTCTGTAAAAAACATGCTACTCTTAAGCTGTAAAAGGAGGCTGACTCAATGGCAAATAAAAGCTTTCAAGATGTTTTTTTTCGAGATGATTATTTTAAAGATATCAATTTTTTTAATATCGGCCATGAAATCTGCAGTCCGAGCCATCGGTTTGGTCCGGCAGCTAGAGCTTATTATTTAATTCATCTGGTGGTTAAGGGACAGGGAACCTATCAAAATGAACGTATCACCTACCAATTGCAGGCGGGGGATTTTTTTATCATCAAGCCTCAAGAGCTGACCAAGTATCAAGCGGGTGCCACAAATCCTTGGGAATATTATTGGATTGGCTTCGTAGGGACAGAGGTTGCTAACTTACTGCGGCTTAACGGTTTTGGCGAACTGGATTATTTAGGCAAGGTTCTTGATTTGGCAGGGACGACGGCTAAATTTCAGGAGCTGTTGGACTTGGATTTATTTGATAATGGTCAACGACTGCGGACACAGGCTTTATTTTTAGAGTTGTTGAGCCAATTTAAGCTGAACCGGCTGCCGCTTTTTCCTGAAAAAATTGCCAAGCAAAGCCGCTATCGGGATTCATTTTTATTGTATATCCAGAGTAATTACTACCGCAGTGAGTTGAGTGTGCAGGAAATTGCCAAATCCATGTACCTTCATCCGGCTTATTTCAGCCAGGTGATTAAAGCGGAATTGGGGGTGACTCCGCAGCAATACTTGATTTCCTATCGAATGGAGCAGGCACGCTTTTTATTAAAGACTTCTGATAGTTCGATTGATGAAATTGCTGAGCTGATAGGCTATGATAATCGTCACTCTTTTTCAAGGGCCTTTAAGACCTATCATGGGACTTCGCCTTCGGAATTTAAAGCGTTAACATAATCTTAAATTATGTACCCTTTAAATATACTGGTGAAATAGTCAACCGCCATTAAATTTTCTATACTTGAGACAAGCTAATAACTTTGCTATCAGTAACGATTAAAAGTTTAGCTGTAAAATTCAGAAATTGCTGTGAAATAAGTTGATGCAATTTTTTGGCAGCAAAGGCTTAGATTTTTGCTTGCTAAAGGACAGCGACAAAAAGCAGTTGTCTCTTCTGAATAAAACCTCATATAAAAATTGATTTTAAACACATTAGGAGGAAGTTTAATGGTTAAGATTACGTTTATCGGTGCCGGCAGTACCATTTTTGCCAAGAATGTTTTAGGAGATGCGATGCTGACGCCAAGTCTGCAGGAGGCGCAAATTAATTTATTTGATATTGATGCTAAGCGGTTGAAGGAATCTGAGCTGATGCTCAACACCATCAACAAAAATTCCAATCAATCACGGGCAACCATCACCGCCTTTACTGACCGCAAAGAAGCTTTACGGGGGGCAGATTTTGTTGTCAATGCCATTCAAGTCGGCGGTTATAAACCAAGTACCGTCATCGATTTTGAAATTCCTAAAAAATACGGTCTCAAACAAACGATTGCCGATACATTGGGAATCGGCGGGATTTTCCGGGGCTTGCGAACCTTGCCGGTGATGTTTGATTTTGCTAAAGAAATGGAAGAAGTTTGTCCGGATGCGTGGCTCTTAAATTACACGAATCCGATGGCAATTTTGACAATGGGCATGCTAAAAGCGACGAATGTTAAAACAGTCGGCCTCTGCCACAGCGTGCAGGTCTGTGTTCCGGAATTATTCGGCTATCTGGGCATTCAAGATAAGTACGATTTAAATGATTTCAAATGGAAAATCGCCGGCATCAATCACATGGCGTGGCTTTTGGAGATTGAAAAAAATGGTGAAGATTTCTATCCAGAAATCAAACGGCTGGCTAGTCAGATTCCTAACCCTCATAAGGATTCCGTCCGCTTTGAATTAATGCGGAACTTCGGCTATTACGTAACAGAATCTAGCGAGCACAATGCAGAATACCATCCGTATTTTATCAAAGAACGCTATCCAGAGCTGATCGACCAATTCCAAATTCCGATTGATGAATATATCAGACGCTGCATCCAGCAGATTGAAGATTGGGAAAGTCAGCGGGATGAAATTGTCCACAACGGTAGCTTAGAGCATGTCCGCAGTCGTGAATACGCTTCTTATATCATGGACGCTATCACCACTGGCAATCCAACCGTGATTGCCGGTAATGTGATGAACAAAGGGTTGATTACCAATTTACCAGCAGACAGCTGCGTGGAAGTGCCTTGTTTAGTTGATAAAAATGGTGTCCAGCCAACAGTTGTCGGAGACTTGCCAACACAATTAGCTGCCTTGAACCGGACCAATATCAATGTGCAGGAATTGACCGTTGAAGCGGCGATGACCTTAGAAAAAGATAAAATTTACCAAGCTGCTCTGTTAGATCCCCATACCAATTCTGAACTGAGTATCGATCAAATTCGCGGGATGGTGGATGAATTAATTGAAGCCCACGGCGATTATCTGCCAACTTATCATTAAAAATTAAAACAGTTTAGCCCTTGACTCAGCTTCTTTTGAGCTGGCAGGGGCTTTTTGGCTGTTGGAAAAATGCTCACCCTTGAGTTCAAAATTTAATCCGTTGTTTTAAAACTCCCGCAAAATAAGTTTTTCACAAAATTTCTGCGCTAAAGCATTTCTCTTGATGACAAAGACGCCGTTTTTCGTTACACTAAAATGAAAGCGGATAAATGAAGGAGTGTTGCCCAATGAATTTAATTATCACAGAAGATTATGAAACCTTAAGTGAACTGGCTGCCGGCATGGTGTTAAGTAAAATTGCCGAGGAGGGACGGGTAAATCTGTCGCTGACTACCGGCAATTCGCCAACACGCATGTACGAAATTTTGTTGGAGCGTTTAGCAAAAATGCATTATCAGTCAGAGCAAGTTTATTATTATAATTTTGATGAAGTGCCGATTGTGGGGGAACGCTACGGCTTGACGATGGCGGCCTTGAATGAAACTTTTTATCAGCCGGCCCAGATTGCCCCGGAAAATATTCAAGAATTCAATGAGAAAAATTACCAAGAATTTGAAGAAAAACTGTTGATGGATGGCGGTCTTGATTTGGTGGTGATGGGACTAGGCAATGATGGGCATTTTTGTGCCAATATGCCCGGCTTAACAAAGTTTAATCGAGGCATTTACCCGATTGAAATGGGTCCCGGCGATGACATGTGGGAGCAATTAAAAGCCGCTCTTGGCAAGGAGCCGGGCGCTAAGGCGGTCACCTTTGGTCCGAAAACGATTATGGCGGCCAAGCAACTGCTGCTGATTGTCAACGGCACAGCCAAAGCCCAAATTGTTAAAGCTGTTTTGGAGGGACCAGTTACCGAAGAAATTCCCGCCAGCATTTTAACCACACATCCTAATTTGACGGTGATTCTTGATCAAGAGGCCGCTCAAGAATTAAGTAAATAAAGAAAAAAAACAACATTTCCCACTAGTCTTCACATGAAGGCAAGTGGTGAAATGTTGTTTTTAGTTAGGCCGCTTTTTTTAAAGTGCGGTTTAATTTTTCGGTACAGAAGAACAATAAAAAGGCGAAGAGTAATAAATAAACCGGGTAGAGCTGAATCGAAATCGCCGAAGCTAAAAAGCCGAATAAAGGCGGCATAAAAGTTGTGCCAACATAGGCTGCTGCCATTTGAATCCCAATCACTGATTGAGAATTTTCCTTACCAAAATTGGCCGGCGTCGAATGAATAATCGACGGATAAATCGGGGCACAGCCTAAACCGACGATGATTAATCCGGCTAGCGCAAAGATGGTTGTCTCAGCTGGGATTAAAATCAGCAGAGCGCCGACTGTCAAAATGCCGATGCCCATGCAAATTAACTGGCGATCGCCAAAGTGGTTTGCGATAATTCCTGATAAAAAGCGGCCAAAGGTGATGCCCAAAAAGAAATAAGAGGCAAACTGGGCGGCCACATCTGGCGCGACATTGCGGGTTTCCACTAAGAAAGTACTAGCCCACAGACCAGTTGTCTGTTCAACTGCCGAATAGCCTAAAAAGGCAATCAAGATAAACCAAATCCCTCTTAACCCGAATACTTCCTTTAAAGAGAGCCCTTTTGTCGATGTTTCAGAAGTTTCAACGACCGTTCGATGCTGCTTCCACAGAGGCAGGCTGATAAACAAAATAACTGTTAAAATCAGCTGCAAAATCCCCACAGTGCGATAGCCGTTATTCCAAGCTTCACCGGCCGTTAAATAGTAACTCATGATGTAGGGACTAATCGCCGCTCCAACACCCCAAAAGCAATGAAGCCAGTTCATATGACGAGAATTATAATGAAGGGCCACGTAGTTATTCAACGCCGCATCGACCGCACCAGCCCCCAAACCGTAAGGAATCGCCCAGAGAATCAGCGCCCAAAAACTATGGGAAAAGGAGAAACCAAAAAGTGCAATCGCCGTCGTCAAGACACTGAAGAGGGTCACCAAACTCGTGCCCAATTTTTTAGTCAGCTTGTCTGAAAAAACACTAGAAACAATCGTACCCGCAGCAATTGTCATGGTGATAAAGCCAGCATAAGACACCGGTACATTCAAGTCCTGCTGCATCACCGGCCAAGCCGAGCCAATCAAAGAATCCGGCAGCCCCAAACTGATAAACGCCACATAAATAATTACAAGTAACAAGGAATACATAATTTTTCTCCAATAAAATCATTTATTTTTTAAAATTTCGCTACTTTAGTAAAAATACCACAGTTTGAAAGAGAATTAAATGGCAAAATTTGTCGGCGTAAATTTTTCTAAACGAGTGCGCTGCGGCAAAGCTTGTTTCAAGTTGCGGTCCGCCAAAGAAATATGCGGACCAACTAAAATTGTCTGACCGTTTTGCAAAGGGTAACTCAGAATATTTGCCAATTTAATTACTTTTAAACTACACTCTCTACCTGCCATCAATAGTAAATTTTTAACCATAATTTTGACTAGGGCAGCTGGCAGACCAGAATCATCGATAAAAATTATCCGTTCGATTTTTTTATTTTCCATTTTAAGTCCTTCCTTCAACTTAATTAATATCTTTAATTAAGTATATTAACAAAAAGGAGATTTGTAAAGAAAAAAGTGAAACACTTTTCCCTCAGAAAAATGGTTCACTTTTTAAAAATGATAAATTGTCTCTAAAGTAACCAGCCATAAAAGGCCGACTGTTAAGGATTGTTGAAAGTTTTCATCAAATAAATAAGCCGGCTGATTCATCTGTTTGCTTAAAATATCGGAAGCGGCAATCGTCTCTTGAACGGCCTGCGCCTGAACAGATTCAGCAGAAATAATAAACGTATCCGGGGCAATCACAGCGTTGTAAATCGCTAAAATTTGCGTTAAATTCGTCAATAATTCCGCCGGTGATGTCGGAATGCTCCCATCAATCAAATGGGGCAGGTACTTGGCTTCACCAGCCAGATTATGGCCCCCTTCAATCAGTGCGCCCTTATCATAAATAGTAATGCCCGGCATACTGTTTTCGGGATAATAGATGCCGACAATACTTTCAACAGTCGGCAACTGATGCTTTTTGGCATAGCCCACCGTTAACAAGTGGGCATCATTTTGCATCACTAGCGGAATATCCGTGATTTTTTCTAAGGCAGCGGCCGGTTCCCAGCCATCAAAGAGCGTCTCCCAGCTGGAAAGAATTTTTCCCTGATAAATTTTTCCCGGTAGCGAAAGGCCAATTTTTTCAATTGTAAATTCTTCCGCTGCTTGTAAGTATTGTTGAATTACACTGGTAAAATTTTCTAAAGAAATCGGCGTGAAGTCCAGCCGTTTCTGCATTTTTTGGGTGCCCTTTAAGTTGACTACACGGCCGTCAAAAATTAACTTTCGCTGCCCAGCAACCTGTTCCTGTTGAATGCTCAGCAAAAGAAAATGGCTTTGATCGTAATTGAAATAATAATTAATCGCCGGCCGGCCCAACGGCGGCTGCACCAGCTCGCCTTCTGAAAAAATATTTTGCGCCAGCAATTCTTTAACCAACGCATTAATTGTCACCACGCTCAGGCCGGTATCTTTGGCCATCTCTGCCTTCAAGGCCTGGCCCTTTTGAAACAGATAAACTTTGAGGGTTTGCAGATTTTTATCGCGAATTAGATTTTTATTTGAACTCATAAGGTCTCCTTAATTAACTAGCTTAATTAACTATAAGAGAAAAAAGCCAACTTGTAAATCAAAAACTGCTTGACAAGCGCTATAAAAATAAATAAACTTAATTAAGAAGTTTAATTAAATAGAAAGTTGGCTACTAAAATGATTAAATTAGTGATTAGTGATTTAGACGGAACTTTTTTGAATAGTCAGAGCTTATTTGACAAGGATTATTTTCGTCGGGTGAACAACATGATGAAGGAACAGGGGATTGCCTTTTCCGCTTGTACCGGCAAACAGTGTGAACGTGTCGAGAAATTATTTGGCGAAGAATTTGCCAATGACTTATGGATTCTCGGCGACAGTGCTACCAGAATTAAACACCAAGGTGAGTATGTCTTTGAATCGCTGTTGCCAAATAAAATCGGCATGGCGTTAATCAAAAAATTAATGGAAATTCATAACGATTATGTGATTATCGCCTGCACACCGACGGCAGCCTTTGTTTTAGATACGCTGCCTGTTAACGATGTTAGAATGGTGCGGGGTTCTTATGAAGTCGTGGAGGTTGTCCCAAGCTTTGATAATCTGACAGAAGATTTCGTTAAAATTACCGTTTATGACAATCAGCTACGGTGCTTTGAAACGGTCAAAGAATTGACTGATTTTGAAGAGCAAGCCTATATTGTTGCCTCTGAAGCAGCCTGGATTGATATTTCCAATCACGGCGTGCACAAAGGTACAACAGTGGCTGAATTACAAAAAATTCTCAACGTCACCCCAGCGGAAACAATGGTTTTCGGCGATGGTCTGAATGATATCGAATTGATGGCAAGAGGCGAGTATAGCTTTGCCATGAGCAATGGCTTCGATCAAACCAAAGAAGCAGCGGCCTTCATCACAAAATCAAATGATGAAAATGGCGTTCTAAATACTATCGAAAAAATTCTTTCACTGCAAAAATAAACTAAAAAAATTATCGCAGGAAGCTTTGCTGTTTTAGCAACTCTTCCTACGACGATCAAGCGTGATTTAATTGGCTAAGATCAGCTCAGCAATTTTTTGCTGGGCTTTTTTAGCTTCTGGAATCGGCAAAATCGGATAGACATGATTCATTTTTTCGCCAATCACAAAATGATGGGGCAGCTCTAGCTCCTGCAGCTTTTGCCGCAAGACCAGCGCCGACGGATAAAATAATTCATGGGTGCCAATGAAAAGGGAAATCTGTCCTAAGCCTGTGAAGTCACCATATAAAGGGCTGACTAATGGATTCTTTAATTGTCCAGTCCCCCAAAGTTTTCCTAAAATACTCAGCTGCTCAACTGAAAGCAGCGGGTCAGTCGCCGCAAACTTTTGCGTCACCGGGTTGCTGGTATCAATATCAAGCCAAGGGGAGAGCAAAATAATATTTTTTGGTTGCGGCAGTTCGTTTTGCTTTAGTAAAAGCGCTAAGCCTAAAGCTAGACCACCGCCAGCCGAATCCCCCATCAATGTGATTTGTCGAGCTGAAAAAACTGATAGTAAAACCTCTTGATACAAGGCTTCAATTTTTGGATAAGCCACCTGGAAATCAGCAGCCGGCAGCTTGGGATAAATTGGGAAAATAACGCGTGCACCGGTTTCTTTGGCGATGCGGTCCACTGCCTTAAAATGAAAAGCGGAGGGCTGAGCGACATAAGCTCCGCCATGCAAATAGAAAATGACCTTTTGCCGAGGGTTGGCTAAATCATTCCAAGAAAAAACCTGCATCCCCTTAAAATAAAATTCAGTAACAGGACCAGATAAATACTTTTTCGGATTTTTAACTGGCAGCTGATTGACTTCAGCTGCGTGATCTAGCAGATGAGTCATGAAGCTGGCTTGATTTTTGCGTTTTCTTGGGAAATTAAGCAGACCCAGGCTTTTCTCCAAAGAAAAGCTTGCAAGGGAGCGCTTTTCAATCAGATGGCTATAGGCATAAAGACCGGCCGATACTCCGCCGATGACAGATAAACTAGTGATGAGTTTCTTTTTCATGGGAATTCTCCTCGTTAATTAGTTTCAGCATTGATTAGGGGACTTTGATAGTCACCTGTAATCTATTCATCTGATTATAACAAGAAAAAAGCTAAGCCCCAACTATCGGCCTTCATAGGCAGCCTTTTTCCAAAAATTAAAGACAAATGGACTACATCAGTCGGGGGTGAAGGCCGTCGTGATGTAGTCCATTTTTAATAAGAAAATTCAATTTTTGAGGATAGGTATTTAGACCTGGTCTTTCTTTAGTGAGAGCAGGCAGGGAATTTTTCGCAGTTGAAGCTGATAATCCTTTGTCTGCAAATAGTGTTTCGCAGCAGCTTTTTTACGGCTGTTGACGCGAAACAGTTTGCCGCTTTTAACTTCCCGCAAAATATATTTATCCTTTGGTATTATTATAGAAGCTAACCCTTTTTGGTCCGTTCTAATTTTTAGAACATGACCCTTACGATAAAAGGGCCGCTGCTTGGTGTCCAAGACCTCAAAAACAATTTTTTGCCGAGGTCGTTTATTTCCAGTTAATAAACAAAATTCAATCCGACACTGTTGCCGCCGCAATAGAAAAATTCGAAGGCTGCGCCAGATTAAATAAAGGAGCAGCAACAGAAATCCGATGAGACCACCTAAGATTAACCAGCTTTTCTGTGCAACCATGCGGCTACTGTCTGAAATAGATTTTGCCAATGCCTCGGAATAAGGAATTCGATGGCCCCGCACCAGTAAGCGATGGGAGTTAATTAGATAAGGCGTACAGGTAATCAGTGTTGCCAAATCCTCGACCGGTGAGATGAGCAAGTCTTTGATGTCATCTGGTAAAACGGTTTTTATCTGGTCGACTTGATACGCCCGCTTTTCACCATAGACTTCAATAATAAATTGATCGCCAATCGTTAAATCCGGCAGGTCGGTAAATAATTTCTTTTCTGCTAAACCACGATGGGCTGAGATTGCTGTATGGGTACTTTTTCCGCCAATCGGAAAGGAAGTTCCTTCTAAAAGAGTGGCTCCTCGATCTAAGAGGGTATCATTTGTCGTATCAAACAAAAGCGTTTCAGCTTGAATACTAGGCAGATAGACCCGCCCAATTAAGTGCTCCAGCAAATAACTGCGCTCAACTGGATTTGGGCCGCTCCGCTCTTCGGAGAAGGGGTCACCTGAAAATCCCGGCAAATTGCCATTTAACGCTAGCTCACGGTTTTCCTTTTCTTTTTCCTGAAGCGTTGCTACCTTTTGCTGGTTCTGCTGATAAGCCTGGTCTTGATATTCCTGCAGTATCTGCTGGTCGAAAAACTGGCCCAGCGCTTCCCGGTATAACGGGTAGCTAACTAAAAGTCCGCCAATTAAAATAAGGAACAGCAGAAAAAGATAGATCAGAATATAGCTAACTGAACTTTTTTTCATTGCTGCTCCTCTTTTCTTAAAGATAAATCTTAAACTTCCTGCTTATGGTTTCGTAATTTTTTCAAAGTAAGTAAAGCTGTTGCTAAAACTGCCAGACCTGCCAATAAAATCAGGTAAAAACCTGTTCCCCCCGTGGAAGGTAAGAAACCAATCAGTTTTCCTTGGTCCTCTTTAATATTCGGAACGGTATCACGGTCGGCGTAAACTGTCGTCAAGGAAGGTTGGCCTTCTCCATCAGTGGTTTCAGTGTATTCTTTTGCGTAAGTGTCTAAAGCTACCGTAAAACTAAAATCAGAAGCAGGTTTAACATAGTTAGCCGGATTAGCAAATTCTTCTAGATAATAGTTGTTCGAACTAATCGGTAAGCCGATAACTTCAAACTCACCGCGGGTACTTTGGTCAGAACTAGAGGTGGCGGTCCAAGCATTTGCAACGTCAGAGCCTTTTGTGCCAGCGGTCCAATAAGAGCCATTGACCGGCTGCGTTACAAAGTATTCTTTGTTACCATCTTTATCTAAACGATATAAATAGAATTGCGCACCGCCTAGAAATAACTTATAATCGTCTGCATCGGCTTTACTGAAGACCTTTCCGCCGGTATAAACAGCTGGTTTTTGCAGGGCTTCAACTTTAACGGAGTCCTTTTCGTTATACTCTACAAAGGACTTGGCCGTATTATAATAACGGAAGTCAGCCAATAAATCAGCACTGGCAGCTAAATGACCAGTTAGGGTAAAGACGACTTGTTCAGCACCTGTTGCAACTAATGAGTTCATTAAACCTGACTCACTCGAAGTAATTGTGTAAGAGCCATTGTTGGCAGTTGGCAGAGTAAAATAGCTGCTCAAATCTAAATCAGCTGTGCCATTATTATACGTGAGGTTGGCAGTGACAGTGTCTAAGGTAATCGCAGCATCTGGTGTATCGGTGAAGCCAAAAATTTTCATTTGATCCGCATTCACGGATTTTAAATAATCTAAGCCCATGGTCACTTGATAAGTGATGGTTTCACCAATGCCGAAATATTGATTGGCTTTATTCGTGTCAGTGATTTCGGCGCCTGTTGCATCCACAAGTTTTTTGGAAATAACCTGGTCGTAGACAGCAGTATTTTTTGGGTAGAGGTGGATATCACGATTGACGGTTTCAAAATCAGGTTCTTGCTGACCTGCGACTTCAGAGTAAGTTGGTACTGGCAACACGAGTAAAATATCTTGTGAAACAGCCTGTGAGCTGCTAGGAACACCTGTTTCCCGAATCAGATAGGCAGCGTATTTGTTGTGGTCCTGTCTTGAACGGCTAGGGATGTTGTTAAAAACGCCGGTTCCGTTAACAGCTTCAGTAGTGATTTTTGCAATGCCGTCTCCACTAGTGTTAACGTAGAGCTTAACATCAGTTGCATCGGAAACTTGTTGATCTGCCAAATTTGCATAATATTCTGCACTGACATCAAAGAGGGTAAATTCGGCCCCCCCCTGTGGCGCCCCGCCAAAATTGTCTGTCAGCATACCAGTATTTTCGTAAAGAGTATTTCCCAGCTGAGTTCTATCAAAGAGCCGTTTATGGACTGTGATATTCACCAATGTCGAATCATCAGGTTCAGCGGCTTGTGCTAGCTGTCCGCAGCCGAAGAAACTCCCGAAGATTAATAATAAACTTAAAACAATTTTCCCAATCTTATTCATGTGTTTTCCTCCTAGTATGGTATGCCCAAAGAAGTGCAAAAGCAATCAGCAGCAGGCCGAAAAAAATTATCTTAGGTTGCGTATTTTCGCCGGCTTTGGGCAGCGCTTCATTTGAAGATACCGATTGTTTTTTATTAAAAATATCCAAAATTGTCTCGGCAGTGTTTTTGCCATAAACAACCTTGATTCCTGTTTGATTGCCAAGATAATTTGGCGGCGGTGCAATTTCCTGCAGTTGATAGGTTCCCGCAGCGAAGCCGTTAAAATGAAACAGGCCGTCTCCTTGACTAACTCGCAGTCCGGAGGTAAAAGCGCCTTGAGCAGTTAAACCAGCAGTTTGCGCTTTTTTTCTGACAAAAGCTTCTAAGCGGGTATTTGTCTCTGCTGCCGTTTGCGACTCAGCAGTGAGCTGATTCTTTTCCGACGCTGACAGCCAGACTGGATAAGGATAGGTCAGGGTCTGCTCAGCAAGTTTTTCAGTTACCAGCAGATAGCCGGCAAAAAAATTAGTTCCCTGTTGATTGCCCAATAAAAATTGGGCATCTGCTAAGGGGTGCTGAGTAGCCAAGTCAAGCTTTTTAAATTGATGTCCATATGTATAGACGTCTTCCGCTGCAGCATAGAGGACTTGATTGGAGGCTGCGACTATTTTTGCCGGGCTACTTTCTTCAATAATTAAGTAGGCTTCATTGGTCAAAGCCGTATCTGGTAAGGCAGCATTTAAAATCATTGACTGCCGCAGAGCTAAGACTGAATCTGGTGCAACAGCTAAGAATGCCAATAATTTTTGGCGGTTAAAGACGAGCCAAAGTCCTTGTTTGCTGGTGGCTTCGCCTTGAGTAAAAGCCGCCATTTCTTCGGTAGTTGCCGGATAGCATTCTGCGATTAAGTCCTCGGTAGCATTTTCACGATTTGCCAGTTCCACCTTCAATGTGTCGTACCTTGCCAATAAGTTTTCATCAAAAATCTGTAGAATTTTGATTTCTTGATTGTCAGTTAGCTTGAACTCGGCTGGAAAATTTATCTGATACAGATACGGCACCCAAGCACCAATTGAAAAGGAACGAGTGGCCTCTGCTGATAAATCAAGAGCAACAGTAAAATCGATTGTTCCCAAATGGGAAAATTTGGGATACAGATGCAGCTCTGACAGCCATTCGTCGCTGGTTGGTGAACGAATCGGCAGCCCAAGAACTAAGGGTGCCATCTGCTGACTGATGCCATCAGGTAAACTGGTTAAGACAATCACGTAGACTTTGGGTTGGGCTGGACTTCCTGTATTGACCATTGTGCGGGCCTCTCCATTAGCATCAGAAGTCAACTCGATAACTTTTTCAAATTCCGAGACGGCTGTCTGGGCTAAAATCTCGGGTACCTCCTGCGGCGATTGCCCCTGAAGCAACTCGTGATAATTCGTAGTAGCGTCATAAACGGTAAAGGTCGCTCCAATCAATGGCTTTGAGCTGGTTAACAGTTCGTCGCCAGCAGCTAACTCAAGACCATCATTTGTTAACTGAGCATTCATATCGGATGTTTCAAAGAGCCGTGGGTGTAAAATTATTTCAGTTTTAGATTGGGCCTGAGTAGCTACCGGAAAAAATAGGAAAAAGACGAGTAAGGGCAGGCATTTTTTCAGCTTCATCACATCACCCGCTTTCTGGTGCGCCACTTAAGGGAAAGAAAAAGAACGGCTGCAGCTGTCAGTAAAATCATGCCAACTTTTCCTAAAAGCTGCCAATGATTCCCACCTGTTTCAGGTAAACTTCCCCAAGGTTCATTGGGAAAGCCGACAGTGATTTTGGCAGTTTGGCCTGCTTGATCATCCCAATCGACGGAAAACTCCGTCACATTGGCTTCCGCTGTTTCAGCGATAATCACAGCATCGCTGCTACTGCCTTTTGTCGGATAATAGGTTAAGCTCACCAGCATTTGTCCGCGGCTGGAGGTGCTGGAAAAAACGGTGGAAGAGTTGGCATCTTCTGTTGTAAAAGGTCGAATTTCTAATTTGTATTCTCCCGGCAAAGTATAGTAATCTTCCATAGTTTTTGTAGATGTTTGTTGTAAATAATAAGTCTTATTTGTAGGTAAATTCACAAGAGAAGTCACATTTTCTTGATAAATGCTGCGATCTTCATTAAAGACTGTAAAGCTTGCACCATCAATGACGCTAGACGGGCCAGTGACTGTATTAAACGCCAGCATATCTAAGGAAAAACTTTGTAGTTCGTTAGTAATTGTCAGCTGATTATTTTCCAGCGAGTTTTTAGTGTTATCGGGCAACAACTGATAGGCTTGACCGTTGATGATTTCCACTTTGTATTCCTGCTTATTTTCTAAATAGCCTCGTGGTCGGTAGGGAGAAAAAATATCATAGAGGTTAGTCAGTGATTTCTCATGATTGGTTAACTCTTTGACGACATAAAGGCCGTCTTGCATAATCCAAGGATCAGCCTGGCCAATTTGCAAGCCAAGGGAATAGCGGATGTCTAAACGATAAAATTGCCCTCTTCCGGAACCTTGGTCATCAATTCCTGAAACTTGATCAAAGCCGGTGTAGGAAATATACCGCAGTCTGCCGTATTTGCCGTCCGCTTCAATTGGTTGAAGCGAAAACCAGACGCCATCAATTGGAACCGAACCATCGTCATTGGTTTTAGCGATGGTCAATGGCGGCTGCAACGCAATATTTGGAAGAGCAAAGGTTAAGTATTGGGTTTGCTTGCCATCGCTAGAATCACTATGGAATCTAGAAGTGAGGCAAATACTTTTGACAGAATTTTCCAAGTGATAATCCAGCTGAATGGTACCTGTCCGTTGCCCAGTATAAGAAAATTCCCAATAGGCAGAACCGCTACCAGTAGCATCAAAAAGCTGTCTCGGTAACCCTTCGGTGTAGTAGTTTCGCGAATCCGGTAAGTACCAGGCTCTGTTATTTCAAAAGGTTGCTGGTTGTTGGAAAAAGCAACGGTGCCATCACTTTGAGAAGTGCCTGATGCCTGCTCAACTTCCTGCGTACCATCGACTTTAAAAAAGCGGAACTCAGCGCCAGCCAATGCAGTATCTTTATTGACAAGATTTGTGTCGGAATAACCAACAAATTTCTTTAGCTCAAGCGAGAGAGGCGAGAGGTCGTTAATCAAATCAATATTTACTAGGTAAAAATCATTTTCAGAAGTGAGCTTCATTGTGAGTCGATTACTAATATTGGCTGAAGTCTGACCATTTTTTTCGATAAGCCGAACTTTAGGTGCCTCATTGCCAACTTGATAAGAACCACCTCTGAAAACTATATCGTTCTCATAAGGCAAAATACTTTCCGGAAAAGGATACAGGCTGCTGTCGGTCACTTCCCTAACGATATATTGATTGCTCCAACCAATCATATTTGCTTCCCAAAAGTCTGGCGGATTACCTTCAAGTCCAGAATAATTATGAGAAATGTGTAAAATATTTTCGGGAAATTCTGCTATCGCTACCTGCCGCTCATTAGCGGTTCCCGGATTAATGGTTTGTAGAATAGTTGGAGCGGTGTAAAGAAGCACCTCTTTTTCTACGCCATTTTGATCAATTTGTTTTTCATATAAAGCATAGGGCACGTTTGGTACTGGATTGCCTAATTCATCAGTTTTTGTAACTTGAATCGTATGACCACCACCGAAATTGCGGACAGAAGCATTCGGTAAATTTTGATAAGTTTTTTCATTAAAACTGATTTCAGAATCATTTCCGCTGACTTGACGGAAAAGACCATTGCGAGTTCCTTGATTTAGTTGCAACGTGTAGTGCAGTCGGACCAATTGCTTGGGTGAAACATTCAAATTTTTAATCGAAAACGTTTGATTGCCGGTAGCAGACAAATGTCCGGTGATCTCGGCGTGCTCGACTGGTAGGGCTGTCGGCTTGGTCCAATCAACAGTGTTGGCAGCTGTATCAATTGGATAGGTCGAAATATTATTATATGTAGCATTCGTCGTGTTCCCTAAGCCGCCTAAATGACCGACGCTAGAAAGATACTCACCGGTTTCCTCTTCAATGGCAAAGGTCTTTGGCTGTGGTACGAAAATGTTACCCACCACTTCTTCAAGCAATTGATTGATAGTGGCTTGGTCACTGCCGAAGGGAATTAATTGAGTCCAATTATCGCTGCTAACTGTGTCCATCAGGGAGACTAAATTTGTAAAGTAAGGATTATTGACAGCCTCATCAGCGTTAATTCCATAAACAGCAGTTGAGATATGGATATCTTCGAGAGCGATTTTTTTGATTTCCGGCAGCATTTGTTTAAAATAGAAATTATTTTGCCGCTGGTAAAAATCAACGGCAGCTCCGCCCGTGTAGCTAAGGTCATTGGTACTCGAGCTACCAGTAATCGTCAACGGTCCATAGAGATTATCGATATACAAAATCGCCTTTCGAGCATTGGGACGAGCGCTCTCCAGTCCTTTGACGGCGGCCTGCAATTCTTTGACGAGACTCCAATAGCCACCGACATTGGTTGTATCAGCATTTTGATTGTTTTGGTCCAGCCAGATACATTCAGTCGGCTGCCAATTATCATTGCGGACATAGCCGATTCGAACATTCTTGTCGTTGCGATAAGTGCTCAATATTTCAGATTGAGCTTGAAACATCAGATTATTATGAGCCAGCATACTTTCATTTTTTCCAGTTGGTTCAAAATTACCAGTTGGAAATGGATTGAAATTATTTCTAATAATCACCAAGTCTACTAGTTTTGAAGGAGACTCCTCCTGCAGTTTATTGATAATATCAATGTAAACCTCGTAGTTATTGGCTGAGGCAGCTGCCATTACCGAAGGGGCAGCCCATTTCCGCAGATAAAAGTCGCCATAATCATAGAAGTAATTGCTGATATTAGCGACATCATCAGGTTGATTGTTAGTGAAAACTTGAGTACCTTGGGTGAAATCATTGTTCAAAATATGGCTTTTTGTAGTAGTAATTTGCTTGTCAAACTGCTCATGGGGATAAAAGCCACTTAGTTCCGGCACCAGACTATCCAGATTTCCTAAAGGAGCGACTGTTTTTGAGGCAGCCCCCTGACCTGTCAGGTAGTTACTGGTGTAATTTGTCGGGTAACTTTTTTGAGTTCCCGTTGCAGCCAAGCCGCTTTCAACATCTAGCATTGGAAAAGTCAGATTATTAGTAGAACGAATAGATTCACTGGCAGTTGGACTAACTTCAGTTTCAGAATTTGTACTCGGGTGAATCGTTTTTTACGAGCCTGTAGCTGTCTCGGCCAAAGAGCTGGGCTGCTTTTTCAGCTGCTGTAAAGCGACTCTTTCCTCTTGAGGATGGACTGCTGGATTTTTTTCAAATGCATCTGTTTGAGAGCTTTTGGCAAACAAGAAAACACCTTGAAGGACAAGCAAAATGACCGCCCATAAAAAAACAAATTTCCTTTTCAAAAAGAATCCTCCTTCCTTTTGTTTTTATTGTCTACCTTTTTGTTAAAAACGAATAATTCTGACGAATAAACTAATTTTTAATTTATTTTAACTAAAAATATTAATTACAATTGGACATTATCATCTTTTTTGATAAAAAACAACCGTTATAAAGATAAATAATTTTTTTGGGAAAATTGGCAGGATAATGGAATTTGGTTTTAAAGATAACGAATATGTGGTTTTTCTGATATCGCAAAATTAATTTAATAATCATAGTTATTTAATTGTTTTTTTGTTAGTTTTGATGGCATAGTTAGGTCGAAGTTTAAAATAGATTCTTTTATAATTCGTAGCGAGAAACTATAAAAAAATTTGCTTAAGAATAAAAAAAGAATGATTGGTTCAAATTAATTGCTAAAATTTTTTTTTAGGATTATACTTTGGTCAATCAGGGATGGTGTTCCCTATAAGTGCCATGAAAATGGCTGATGACGCCTGTCTATAGTTAGTTTATTTGAGTGCGCAAGCATTGAGTAAAGTAATTATAGACAGGCGTTTTTTGTTTTACATTTTTTATCTTAAGGAGGAAACAATCATGACAGTAACAATCGAAAACATTAAGGCGAGAGAAATTTTTGATTCAAGAGGAAATCCAACGGTGGAGGCCGACGTCATTTTGTCTGATGGAACAATGGGGCGAGCAGAAGTGCCGTCTGGGGCTTCCACTGGCGATCGAGAAGCGGTAGAATTGAGAGATGGTGGAACTCGTTTGCAGGGGAAAGGCGTTTTACAAGCTGTTGAAAATGTCAACACAGAAATCAAAGCCGCCTTGATTGGCAAGTCACCCTTTGATCAAGCGGGTTTAGATAAAATTATGATTGATTTGGATGGGACACCCAATAAAAGTCGACTTGGCGCCAATGCCATCTTAGGGGTCTCAATGGCTGTTGCCCGGGCCGCTGCTGCCAGCAAAAAAATTCCTTTATATCGTTATTTAGGCGGTGTTGACCTAGAATTACCGCAACCTTTTTTCAATGTCATCAACGGTGGGGTCCACGCAGATTCTGGAATTGATGTGCAGGAATTTTTGCTTACTCCAGTCAAACGGACTAGCTTTCGCGATGGCGTCGAAAAAGTGGCCAACATCTATCATACACTAAAATCTGTTTTAGCCAAAGATGGCTATGAAACAGCAGTAGGAGACGAAGGCGGCTTCGCACCAAAATTAGCGAACACAGAAGCAGCAATAGAAATGCTATATCAAGCTATCACTGAAGCGGGCTATACACCAGGAGCTGAAATTGCTATCGCCATTGACCCTGCCTCTAGCGAATTTTATTCAGATGAAACCCACAAATATCATTTTGAAGGCAAAGAATTAACCTCAGCTGAATTGCTAGCCTACTACCAAGAATTAGTGAAAAAATATCCAGCTTTAATCTCAATTGAAGATGGCTTTTCTGAACATGATTGGGACGGCTTCAAGCGGCAAACGGATGTGATGGGTCAAGAAATCCAATTGGTAGGGGATGATATTTTTGTCACCAATCCGAAGATTTTCAAAGAAGGTATCACCAAGGGTGTCGCAAATGCGATTTTGATTAAACTAAATCAAATCGGTACCGTTTCCGAATCGATTGAAGCTATCAAGATTGCCCGAGCCAATGGCTATAATACGATGATTTCTCACCGTTCCGGTGAAACTGGCGATACCTTCATCGCCGATTTTGCGGTCGCTTTAAATGCCGGTCAAATCAAAACCGGTTCGATGGCCCGCAGTGAACGAGTGGAAAAATACAATCAATTTTTACGCATTGAAGAAGAACTAGGTGAAAATGTCGGCTTAGCCCGTTTCCCTAAAAAATAAAGAGATTCTGGAGGAATTCCCGTGACCTTAATTCTAATGAGACATGGCCAAAGTGAAGCCAATTATCAAAATATTTTTACTGGCTGGCTTGATTTTCCACTGACAAAAGTCGGCGTCAAACAGGCTCACCGTGTCGGCAAGCTACTTCTACAGGAGAATATTCACTTTGATGCGGCCTTTACCTCTGTTTTAAGTCGCGGGATTCTTTCGACAACTATTGTTTTAGAAGAATTGCATCAACTGGCTATCCCGGTTACAAAAAGTTGGCGTTTAAATGAGCGCCATTACGGAGCTTGGCAAGGGCTAAACAAAGCTGAGCTGGCAGCCATCTATGGCGTAGAAGAATTAGAAAAGCGCCGCCGCAGTTTCAAAATTGCACCACCAGCCGCTACAACTAAGTTAAGTGACCGGCGTTATCAAAACGCAGGCCAAGACATCGTTCCGCTGACGGAAAGTCTGGCAGACACGCTTGTTCGTGTGCTGCCTCTATGGCAAGATCAGATTGCACCGCTGCTTTTAGCTGACAAAAATGTCCTGATTGTCACTCATGGCAATACGATGCGAGCCTTGGTGAAATATATCGAAAGTATTTCAGATGAAGCGATAGAAAAAATCAGTGTGGCAACTGGCGATGCGATTTGGTATGAGTTTGGGGAGGGCTTGGAAGTGAAGAGTCGGTGGGGAGTGTGAGGAAAAGATAGTTGACTATAGGGATTGACTGAAATAATAGCACTAGATAGAAACGTCAATCAAAATTAGAATTTAAATTATAAGAAACTAAAAGTATAGCTCATAAAGTTGTTTTGATGGTTGTTAATCTAAAGCAGTTTTAACTTATAATGAGTTTCAACATAAGTAAATATCTCTAATTGAATTTGACAAATCCCCACCAATTTTTGATGTGGGGTATGTTTGATGAGCTAGAGTATTGCAAACGCATCATTACTCTCTTTTAAGAGTAGAAAACAGTTTTTTTGTTGATTTCAAGAATTGTCCGAAAGTCTTAAGTAATTATAGGTTTTCTAACAGGAAGCGAATTTCTTGTCTGAAATTTTTTATTTTTGAAAATAGAAAAATGCGTTCCATTTTGTATGTCACGCATTTTTTATATTTCTATTTAACTCATGAAAAATTAAATTCTTTGCAAAAAATGTCTTTATTCCAGAAAAGGGTTTTCATTAGATGCTGCTGAACAACTCTTATTAAACTGGCTTTAATCAATAAAGTCTTTTATTGTTACAGGGTTTAATTGAAAAGGTGTTATTTGATTGTCTGCTACTAATGACTCAATCCGATCTAAAAAGACTTCGATTTCTTCATCCACGCTTGTTTGTTTAAAATCAAGATAGCTATATTGCCACCATTTCAAATTTAGTAATCTTTGTATGATATGACTATCAAATCGAAACTTGATTATCTTTGCTGGAATACCAGCAACTATAGCATAGGGAGGAACGTCTCTCGTAACAAGAGCTCCTGCAGCAACTACGGCTCCATCTCCTACGGCAATTCCTCGGGATCCGAAACGAACATCTTGTCCAATCCAAACATCATTACCAATAATTACTGGAAGATTATCTGCCTCTTTTTTTGGCGCAATAGGATATGTTGCGTTGTAATCAGCTAAAAACTGATTAATAGCCACATCGTTTTTTTCATAAGTTATATTTGAAGTAGTAAAATGAGTTAATGGGTGACTCTCTTGTATTCTACTTACATTAGTGGCAATTGAAGAATATCTTCCAACGATTGTATTTGTGGGTAAATTACTTCTTGAATAACTAAAAGCTCCCATAGTGTGAAATCTGTTGCCGACTCTGAATGCTGTATACGGTTCAATATGTGCATTCTCACTAACTTCAATATAATCTTTGTCTATTTTGAAACGACTCCCTTTAATTGTAATGTAACTATATACCCGTTTTTTTTCAAGAAGTTCATTAATTTTTTTATTATAAAGCACTTTTTTCCTTTGATGGCTTTTTTGCAAATAAATGCCTTCTTGGAAAAATGAGATACCTTGTATTTTTGTTTCCATTTAATTTCTCCTTATATTTTTCTGAATTGAAAGATTTTATAAGTAACTTTTATATATATGTTTGTTAAATAATTTTAATCAGGTTAACTTTATTATAAAGAACGTACTAGACTTTAATTGTCAGATTTTTATATTGAACTGTCATTTTGCTAGCTGTTAAATTGTAATCGTGAAGATAAATATTGTCAGGAAGTTTATGTAGTATTAGCTGTAAAATTTGTGATTTGATTTTATTTAAATACCCTCAAAAATAAAAAATTTCCACAAAATAAAAATTATCTATAAAAGATTCATAACTTTTGAATTTTTTATAGTCTTTTTTTTACGCTTTATTAACTGTTTTTGATGTTAATTAGGTGAATTTTAGTTTTACCATTAAAAGTGGGGAAATTTATTTATTAAGCTATTTATGATGGAGGGGTGGTTGAAAATGAGAGCAATTGTAATGGATGTTGATAACACAATTTGTGAAAAGAAAGGTGATAAAGAGTATCAGGATCTTAAACCTTATCCAGAAGTAGTGAAAATGATGCACACTTATCAGGAAAAAGGCTATCGAATTATCTTGAGTACAGCACGGCAGATGCGTACTTATAACAAAAACATTGGTGAAATTAATAAACACACATTACCGACTTTAATAAAATGGTTAGACAAATGGAAAATCCCTTATGACGAAATTCATGTTGGAAAACCGTGGTGTGGCAAAAACGGTTTTTATATTGACGATCGGGCGATTCGACCTAGTGAATTTTTGAAATTATCAGAATCGGAAATTTTAGAAAGAATTGAGGGGGAACCATGGAAATAACACTAATTTTAAATACGAAGAAAATTGCTATGGATTTACAAAATCGCTTTGGCGGAATTTACCCTTTGGATATGCCTTTTGAGAATGGAACTGTCGGTGATTACCTACTTCAAAAATATCAGACCCAAGATTTCATTTACATAATAAATGAGACAGGAAACCCTTTAAAAAAAATACACGAAGCTGGGGAGAGAGTTAAAGAAATAGAATTGAGCCCTGAGAATAGTCAGACTCTTCTTCAAGTAATCTGGCATTCACTTAGTCAAATTTTTAACGAGCTAGCCCATGACTTCAACCTAACAATTAATTTTAGTGATACAGTTATTAAAGATTTAAATTTAGCTGATAATAAAGATTACTTGGTGACAGGTCTGAGGGGCCGAAAAGTAGCCTTTACAAGTGTAATTCGAGAAAAAGAAGGCTTAAAATTTATCAATCGTGATACTAGCGATACCTGTGCAAAAACTGATGAGCTTGTTGCTGGAGTATTCGGTTTTTCTACAGCGCAAGGTTTTTTTGAGTCATGTCAAAGAATTACGGAGCAGTCTACTATAAACAAAAAACCCTTTTTACCAGATGGGGGAAATTCTTTTTATGAGGCTATTGCAGACTACGATAAAAAAATGAACACCATTGCTTTAATCCATGGCGATCAATGGTTAGATTTGGGGCATGAAGAGGAATACCTAGAGACCAAAAAGATTGTTCAGGCAAGATTTTTTAATTCTATCTCAATTGATAATCAACGTGGTATCTTAACAAAAAAAAGTGAAAATAAAGATAAGTTTATCGGCGAAGTAGAGTGGTATCTAAAAATGCCAAAAAGCTTACAATATTTTATTCCGAGGATATATGATTATAATCTTCAACTAGATATGCCTTATGTAGCAATGGAGTATTACCCATATGAAACTTTACACAACTTGTACATTTATGGAAATTTAGATCTTTATGAATGGGAAAAAAATATTACTAAACTGCTATTTGTCCGACAAGAAATGAGTAGTTTTAAACTCAAAGAAGAGCAAAGGCTGACTGAAGTTGATCTGAAAGACATGTACCTAATAAAAACGATTGATAGAGTTGAAAAATTAATGCAGGATTCAGAGTTTGAGGTTTTTTATAAAAAAGGTGCTGTAATTAATGGTCAAGAATATCTTTCAGTTTCAGAAATCCTCAAAGATTTACCTGATGTTTTAAATAGAGAAGGTGTTCTTCAAGAAAAAAATGCTCGGCTTATTCATGGTGATTTGTGCTTAAGTAATATTTTAATGGATGTAGATAGCAAGTTAATCAAGTTGATTGATCCACGCGGTAAATTTGGTAGCTATGATATTTATGGAGATGAGCTTTATGATTTAGCAAAAATCATGCATAGTTTTGATGGAAGTTATGATCATATTATTACAGATAATTTTACGCTTACTGATATTGACTCAAACAGTTACACTGTCGAAATAAACAAAACATTTTTGCAAGAAAAAATTACTGAATTAGCTAACAATCAAATCGCTCAAATAGCCAACTTGAAAAAAGTCCGTTTAATAGAAGGTCTACTATTTTTTAGCATGATTCCTTTACATGCCGATTTCCCACAGCGGCAAAAAGTAATGTTCGCCCAAGCGATGAGATTATTAATGCCATATTTTGGAGGTGAGGTATGAAAGTTGTCATCACAATGGCGGGCTGCGGAAGCCGTTTCAAAAAAGCAGGTTATACAGTACCTAAACATGAAATAATGGCTGGAAAAAAAAATCTGTTTCAATGGGCCATTGGCTCGCTTCAGAATTTCTATGATGAAGAATTCATTTTTATTGTCAGAGTTGGTAATTTTAGCAACGAAGCATTAATAAAAGACATTCAACAACTTGGAATAAAAAAATATCGGATAAAGGTAATCCAAGATTTAACCAAAGGGCAGGCGGATACAGTGATGCAGGCGAAGGACTTTCTACAGCTTGATGATCAACTGTTAATTTATAATATTGACACCGCCATAAAGCCCAAATCTTTAAAGAGAGAAGCGATTGCTGTTAAAGATGGTAGCATTCCTCTTTTTGCAGCAGAGGGAGAGCATTGGTCCTTTGCGCAACTTTCACCAGACAGAACGGAAATCGTGAAGGTAGCAGAGAAAGAAAGAATTTCTCAGTGGGGTTCGGTCGGGTTGTATTATTTTAATCAGGTAAAGGATTTTTTTGATGCTTTTGAAGTAACAGAGGATGAAATAATCCAGTATTATGGGGAGTTCTATATTGCACCTATGTATAACTACTTAATTCAATCTGGTAAAAAAATAGTTCCTGTCTTTTTACCGAATGAGAGCTTTGCTGCCCTCGGAACTCCAAAGGAACTAAACTTTTTTACTAAAGAAAAATTGGACAGCTTTGGGGGGACTGAGTAATTGGAATTCTTAATGAATCAGTTTAGCAATATAAAGGATTATGATAATCCTATTCTCTATGGAGATTATGGATTGGGGAATATTCTGATATTACTAATAATTTTACAAAATATTGAGTCTGGAGATCTGTTGTTAGCAGACACCGTTAAAGTTGATAGTACTATTGCTAAAGAATCCAATGAACAAGGATCAATTGGATTTTCTGAATGTACAGAATATAGTTTAGCAGAATTATTACCTTTACAAATTGTTAATCCTGTTGCAGATGTTTCATTATTGTTAGCAAAACTATTTCGTGAAAAAACTCGGAAAAGTGCTCAAGCTGCGATGGATTTTTTTGTTGAGAGCAACAATCTAACTGCAAATTGTTGTAAAAATATTTCAGGTCGAAAGAAAAGAAATGATGAACAAAATTTTACAATAAATGATTTACAAAAAATTGGACTAGCTTTTTCTTGTCTGAAGAAAGAAGTAAAACATTATTTACTAATTAGAGAATATTCCTTCCAAAAAAAAATATATCAAATCTTTAGTAATTATGGAAAAACCTCACAAGAGTATATTCTATATTGGAGAAATCATGTTATTTGTTTTGATGATGAGACCATTAAAATTATTGCAAACGCTGAAAGCGAATTGATTAGAGATCAGCGGCTAACAGAAGATAGCCAAATATTTTTTTACAAGGGAAATCTGTTGGAACTTCAATCAAAAAAATTTGCAAAAGCGGATGTTGATGTGTTTATTGCAGGAGATACTTACCTTGGAGAATGGTATTCAAAAAAACGTGTGAGAAAGAAGCAATGGGATCCTTTAAATGAGAAAGGATATAAGTATTCATTTGAAAAACTTAGAGAGTTATACGAAAAATCTGATTTTAGAATAATCAATTTCGAGGCTGTCTTAACAGATGATTTAGCTATTTCACCTCTCAAGAGAAAGAAAAATTATATTTTAGGAGCACTAACACAACCTACTATTAATATTTTAAAGTCAGAAAATATGGATTTAGTTACATTAGCTACAAATCATTGTGGCGATTACGGACAATCTGGTATGGAAAAAACAATCAAAGAATTTGAAAAAAATGGTATTTTTACCCTTGGAGGTGGCGACTTCCAGAAGGCGACATCACCTTTCAAATTAACTACAACAAAACAGGAAATTCTTATTTTTAATGGTTATTGGTATCGAAAAAATCAATTTCTTAATAATGATTTATATGCATATGGTAACCATCTAGGAGGCGCTGCAATAAACAGTGATTTCATAAAGCGAATTGTTACAGCTAAAAAGGAATATCCTAAAATGAAAATTTTTGTTATTTGTCATTGGGGTGTTGATTTTCAAGAGATTGACAATTATCAACAAACTGTCGCCACTCATCTTTTAGAAGCAGGTGTTGATCTAATAATAGGACACGGACCGCACACTATCCAGCCGATGAGCTTCAACAAAAATGAAAATATTTTATATAGCTTGGGAAACTTTATTTTTAATAGTAATGGTGAATTCGCTGCTTTTCCTAAAGCACTCCCATACGGAATAGTTAGTCATCTTTTACTTCGTGATGAACATGCAACATTGAAGTTACAGTTTATTGAAGCTGAAAACAAAAAAACCTTATGGCAACCAAAAAAGATTGATGAAATAGCTTTTACAGAAATAATCAATAAATGGAACAAATCAAAAATAGAAGAAAGTAATTGGTCTATAGATTCAAAAAAGTTGACGATAGAAAAAGAAATTTGGTAATTGAGGAGACTTATAGATGGAGACTTGGGCGATAGTATGTGGTGCTGTTCGAGATGAACTAGAACTAAGGTTAACAATGGATGAACTTTTAGTTATGCGTAAAGAGAACCTTATTCAAGGTATAATTATAAGTACATGGGAAAATGAATTCGATAATTTTAAGAATTTAAAAGAAGAGTTATTACAAAACGATGTTGACATTATTGAAATAATGCCATTGGAAAAGAGAGGAGTAGTGGTTGATAATACAAATTCACTAAATTATTTTCGGCAATCATTGCAAATGCAGGCAGCACTTGATAAATTACCAAAAGACTGTGTAATCCTAAAAGCTCGAACAGATAGAGCTATTCATCACTTAAACTTAATTAAGCCTTATTTAAAAGACTTTGAAGGGACAGCTAGAATAGAGGAAAAGACTTACTTTAATAAAAAGTTGCCAAAAATTTTTGAGTATCAGATGGTCGTTCTAAATGCCAAAACTCAAAGAATTTTTAACTTTAGTGATTTTGTCTTCCTTGCCTATGCCAATGATGTTCGAAAACTAATGAATTTTGATATTTCTGAATTTTACTTTGGCCGTGATTTAGTTGCAAATACACAATGGTTTATCTATCCTTTTCTAAGAGAATTTCCTGTTCTAAGGGAATATTTTTGTACAATTAATTTTCGACCTTTAATACCTGGAATGCGGCAATATCTAGAAAGAGTGGATAAGCCAGTACCGTTACCGCACTTTTTTTATCGAGTATATGGTT
The DNA here is from genome assembly GCF_056924355.1 of Enterococcus sp. LJL90. NCBI lineage: Bacteria > Bacillati > Bacillota > Bacilli > Lactobacillales > Enterococcaceae > Enterococcus > Enterococcus sp. LJL90. The sequence goes on from NZ_JBXPBQ010000001.1 coordinate 448,426, forward strand.
GCTACTTGATTATTTTGAATCATTATTTCCGAATAGTAGATATGTTGCATAAAGAACCGGTAGGAACGACACATTTTGTAGATTTATTTGCAGATGCGAAGGATAAAGGGTTAGTGCATACTCCGCTGGGAACTATTCTACTTAATGATCAGGTTGTTAAAAATTTTTTAGAAATAGATGGAAAATCAGAAAATGAAATGGATAAGTTATTTGTTGAACACCTAAACTCAGAAAGTCTATATGATAAGTTAACAGACGTTGAATTTGCAGAATTAGTTCAATTTAGAGATAGTAGAGATTGGTTAAGCGTAAGAAAATGGTTGAGAGCTAGGAACTGGCGAGATGTGCCAAAAAAACAAAAAAGAGAATACAGTGGAATTTTTTTAAGCTACAAATTTGCTGAATTATCTGATCAAGAAAATGCTGAGCTTTTGATTGAATTGAAAAATCAAGAGAGTGTAGATCGTTATCTTTACCAATATTGGTTTAATCGATCTTATTTAGGCGCAGAATCAGCAATGCAAATGGTATTTCCATTAGCTAGAACTCGTGTACAAGAACCCATTTTGATATTATCTAGACTTTTAAGACTAAATAAAATAAAAAGCACTCTTGATCAAACGAGTATTATACGAATTATTGAAGGGACTTTCGAAGCACAACGACAAAGAAATACATTTAATATTAAATCTTGCCAATTAATGATTAATTTAATAATCGTAAATCTAAAAAATAAAAACATTGCAGATTTATATAGTAACACCCAGGTTAGAATAATTCTGGATCGTTATCTTGAAAAAAAAGAATTTCTTTATGTAACTGAGAATAAACTTTCATTATCAAAACTGGTGGCATACTTAAAAGATTTGTCTGGTTTCTATGAACGAATAGGTAGATTAAATCGATCTTTAAGACTCTTAGAATTGGCAACAGAATTTGATTTAACAGAAGAGAATTTGAATTTGTTGCTTATGAAGTATTCGGACATCGGTGATAAAAAAAATACAGTATTATCACAAAAGGCTGTCCTATTTTTAAAATAAACAGTAAAGTTAATTTTTCTTTAATAGACTTACTTAAAGCACATAATAACTCCCCAAACCAATACTGAGTAAAATTCAATATATATTAAGAAATTTTTAATAATGAAACGTGTTTATTTTTTAAGCAAATCATGGTTGGAATTCTCCTTTATAAGAAAAATGGAACTATGTTCTTGGTTTTTAACTTGAATTTTGTTAGGAAAAAGTTAATAGAAAGCCAAATAATCAGTGTTGTATTTTTTCATAGTTGTATAAATGTATGAAATGAGTATAAAAAATTCGTAAAAAAAATGGAATTACACGACTTCAAAAACAATTAAATTAGAGAAGTGTCAAATTCCTATGTTCAAGTGAACAAAGATGATAACAACAACAATGGAGAACTATTATAATTTTTTGTAGGAGTAAAAGTCCGACTGCCTTTCGGAGAGCATTTAGGTGCAAGGAGCAAGGGGGAAAAATTGTGAACACTTACCAACTTATATTGGATGACTGTACTTCTTTGGAAGAATACCTAAAAGAGAGGTGTCATAAATTTCAGACGAAACCCTTAGATAAAATCTGGAAGAATGAGGTTATTATTTTTGGTCAAGAAAAGTTAAGTCAATTGGTAAATAAAATTGATAATAGCAGCTCAAAACAGTTTATTGATAACGTAGCTCAGTTGTTCTATATAGATGCCTTATTTCAGAGCATTTACATGTACTTAACGGTTGATGAATTATTTGATGAAAAAGAATTTCCAGAATTATTGTCAGAACTTCAGAAGGAAGCTACGAAAGCATATATTGAAAGGTTTAGTTATATTGATAAGAAGGAAATAGAAGCCTCTCTGCTGTACCGCTTGTTGGAGTATTCTGATTTATCGATTGTGAGTTAATTTGTTGGATTATTTGAAAAGATATCAAAAGACTTTGAATCATCCACTGGTTTGATCAAAGTCTTTTATTGAAGAGTTAAAAAGTATCTAGAGCTTTTTGATATGGACTATTAAATTTTTCCATTAAGATAGTTAAAAGCCAATTGTTGACTTTTTGGGTATCCATAGCAATATTTTGTAAAGTGACTAATAGACGATCTTCATAGTTTTGGGAGGTCTTCTCAAAATAGCAAACATCATTTGTAATTAAAAAATCACAATCTATATCTTCTTCCAATAAATTATAGAAAACCAAGATTGGATGTAGCTGGAGGCTGCTTTTTAGGTAATCGAAGGCAATACGCATCTGGAAAGGACCATGAACTAAGAAAAGCCCAATTTTAATTTTTTGAGTGGAATAAAGTGAACTTTGAATGATGACGAAGCCATAATTATTGATTAGATAGTTATTTTTTATCGTCAGCGGTGTGCGTTCCTTTAAGAAATCGTTTATTTTTTCGGAAATTTTGGTGAGATATTCAATTGAAGGCTCATTAAGATTGTAGGGAGATTGATCATTAGAGACTCGATTACCAATAATCTCAGAGGAGTCTTGATTAATTGAAAAAAACAGACCATTTACATTGATGCTAAAGAGCAAATGTCTTAATTTTTTTAGATTTTCAGGACTATCGATGTGTAAGAATACTGGTTTAAAGATTTGTTCAGATAACTTATAAAGTTGATAAACAAGGGTGTTTGATTCCTTTTGAAGTTGAATAAAATGACCATAAAAATCTCCATCATACATGAGAATGGGTAAGTTAAAAAGGAAATGTTGCAATAGTTTAAACTCTTTTTCAGTAATCAACGAAATGGGGAAAGATTGCTTGTTTTGCAAGATTTTTTTAAAGAGTAAAGAATCTTTAATAGGTGGCAGCACTAGACAATCATCAAATGTGTTCGGTACATCATTTTTAATTAAAGAGCGGAAATAAGAAATGTATAAGACTCGCCGCAGTCGATATACATTGAATCGTGAGATTTTGTAAGAGTCCTCTTTTGCAATGTAATCCACAATCAAGTTGAGATAATTTTCTATTAGAGGGCAGCGGGAAAAGGGGTCTTCAGTCATCATATAAGTTTCATAAATATAAGCTAAATAAAAAGTCCGAATTTTCTCTTCGGGTCCAATAATTTTTAAATTTTTCAAGTCCAATCCATCAAGTTTCAAGAGCTCTCTTAGTTTATATGTATAGCGCTTAACTGTGGAAGGGCTCAAAAAAAGTTGTTTTTGCAGCTTAGGATAAGTTAATTTTCCTTCTGTTAGTAGTGTTAATAAAATTTTATGGGCTGGTGATTCTTGAAATAGCTTTTTTTTCAATAATAAAAAAGAGCTATGAGGCTCGTAAGTAAGAATTATTTTTCTAGTCTGGTTTACACAAGTAATCTCTGTTATATATATTTGCTGAATATATTTAATTTGTGAACGCAAACTTTTTAGCGATATATCAAGATTGGCACACAATTCTTGTTTACTAGCATGACCACCATGGTTTTCCATGTAGGTCAAGAGTTTTAATAGTTCTTGCTCGTTTGCAGCAAGAAGAATTTCTAAGTTCATGGGAAGCCTCCTAAAAGCAAACTTTTATATTAAATAACATTTGGCATTTTATATAAATTATCAAATTATATATCATTTTAAATAAAAGTCTTTTTAAAGGCAAGTTAGGTGACAGATGATGGACCTTTTTTCAAATAAATTTGCGATAAACTTAGTAAGGCAAGTTAGTACAGAAATCTTTTGCGTATATCGCTTTAGAGTAGATAAAATTTTTTAAGGGAAGTTAGCTGTAAAATAACAAAAAAACTCACTTTAGACAGTGAGTTTTAGAGAAGAATGATATATTTTTTTCTGGTAACTACTTATTATTAGAAAAATTTAGATAATTAGATATATATAAATTTTAGATTCTTTTTTTTTATATGTCAATAAAAAAATTATTATTTTTTTCGATTTTTCCAGAAATTAAATTTTTAAAATGCATTTTTTTCTGTTTTTCTATTCTAAGACTTATTTTTTTAAATGGAATTTTAGAGCGAAATGATTTAGTGACTAATATTCAAATATTATGCTGTTGTATAGGGAATTATAATAAGCCGTCAAAAAAATCGTCAAAAGAAAGAAGGAATTCGATGGCAAAAAAGGGTGAAAATATTTATCGTAGAAAAGATGGACGCTGGGAAGGTCGTTACATAAAGAATAGGACTTCAGAGAATAAAATTATTTATGGCTATGTATACGGTAAAAAATATTCCGAAGTAAAAGACAAATTGACAGTTTATAAAGCACAAAATATTAGTCAGGGATTTTACATAAAAGACAGCTATGGTGAGTGGCTAAATAATTATTTCTTACCTTTAATCGAGCAAAGGATTAAATTTTCGACCTACTCCAATTATTTAAAGTTGCAGAAAAATTATATTTTACCTCACTTAGGCAATAAATCTTTTTCGGAACTTAATGAGGGTCTATTTCAAGATTTTATATCAGATTTAACAAAAAAAGGCTTAAGCCCCAGTAGTATCCGTTTAGTTTTCAGTCTAATAAAGCAGTCCATGAAAGAAGCTTTAAGACTAAATTTGATACAGAAAAATCCTACCGTAAGTTTGAAATTTCCTAGAGAATTTAAACAAAAAGTCCAAGCCTTATCTGTCAGTCAACAATATTTACTCGAAAAGCTAGCAGTACAAGATGATAACGGGCTACCAATTTTGATTTCATTGTATTCAGGGTTAAGAATTGGTGAAATTTCTGGCTTAATGTGGGAAGATATTGATTTTAAACAGAATTTAATTTGTGTTAACAAAACAGTCTCACGACTAACCAACATCTATGAGGGGGAAAAGAAAACACAAATCGTTGTAGATTCACCGAAATCAGCAGTCTCCAATCGGTTCGTTCCTATTTCAGATAAGCTGAAGGAATATCTACAAATTGCCAGAAATAAAAGTGAGTCAGCTTATGTTGTTGCGTCTCGAGGTGGCTTATCCGAGCCTAGAGTTATCAATTACCGGTTTAAGAAATTAATTCGTGAAACAGACTTTGCTACTATTCATTTTCATATATTGCGACATACTTTTGCTACACGATGCTTGGAACAGGGGGTAGATATTGTTAGCTTGAGTAAAATGATGGGACACCAATCCACCAAGCTCACTTTGGATACTTATAGTGATTCGTTGATGGAACAAAGAATGAAAGAAATTAAAAAAATAGACCATATTTATCAATTAGAAATTTCCAAATAGAAAAATAAATCTCCAACAATTAGCAATTAAGAATTATTACTTGGTGTTTTAAAAAAGTAATAATCCCAGATGCTTATTGTTGGAGATTTTTTGTATAAAAAATGAATAAGTCGTCAACAAAGCCGTCAAGGCCACTTTGAACAGCTTAGGGACAGGCTTCTTTAGGTCTTTCTGGTAATAAGTAGTTACCAGAAAAAAATACGGGTATTTGGGAAAGAATATAAACCTTAGTAACTATATTATAAATGATGATTTTAAAAAAGGTATTTCGAAAATTATTTTTAAAAAAATATTTTTGAAAATCGAATAAAACGAATTGAGAGGAGTAGTGAGAATGGAGAGAGTTTGCATCTTAACAAAAACAATCATGGCTGAAGCAGAATTACAAAACAAGTTACAGGTTTTGGGATATGAGGTTTTTGTATCTAGTCAATTATTGGAATTGTTTTTAGACGATATTGGTATCGAAAGCTTGAAAATATTTAAAACAATTATTTTCAGCGAAACTGTTTGTGATCAAGAGGTACAAAAAATTTTTCAAACTATTTCACGTTATCGCATCCGAGTTTTTAGAATGGATGGAAATGAAGCAGAATATTTAGACACAACAATTATCGAAAATGAGATGCCTGTAAGACTACCCGCTAAAATTAGTCTAAATGCTTTGAGGGAAGAGTTGTCTCGTCCTCAGATTAGAGAGACCATGCCGGATGTGATAGAAGATTCCGAGAAGTCCCATGATTTTTCTTACCAAGATTATCGGTTTATGGGATTTATCAATAGTCTTTCCCACAATGAAAAGAAACTCTTTGATATTTTACTTGAGGCCAATGGTAATTATGTGCAGCGAAAAGATTTGAGTGAACAAGTATGGGGCAAAGGGGTATCTAACTCTACTCTGACTCAACTATCTCAACTGATTTATCGTATTCGAAAAAAAATGCTAAAAGTCGGGTTAGAGGGAAATTCACTGCAAACCAATTGGCGTGAAGGATATGCTCTGTCAAAAGATTTTTTTAAAGAAGATATAGCAATGTAAGGATTTCAGAGGCAACTTGTCAAGAGGGGGAGTCGTAATGGATAATTTTTTAGAGAAATATGATGCTATTCAATATAAAATTCTTGGCTATATATTTTATAATGGCGGACGTGTAACTAAAAAAGCGATAATTGATCACTTTGATTTATCCCGACAGACCTTACGCAACCGCGTGGAAGAACTGATTCACTTTTCTGAAAAGACCAATAAAAGTTTTGAGATTCAAAAGTCTCGCAATCACGTGGCCTTGACATTAAAAAATACAGAGTCTTTGAATACAATCTATAAACTATATAGTAAACAGTCTATCAAGACAAAAATAATCATGGAGTTATATGAACATGGCTTATTTTATCCTGTAGATTTAGCCTTAAAGTTCAGCATCAGTGATTCATCATTATTCAGAAAGATTAAGGACATTAATGAAGTCCTGATGAAATTCAACCTCCAAATTAAAAATGGTTGTCTTGAAGGTAGTGAGATTGACAGACGAAATTTTTATTATCAGTTTTTTCTCTTTTTTGAATTCCAAAATAAGAGTTTTCAATATGAAAGTTTTTTTGATGTCAATCGGCGGATTTTACAGGATATTGAAGCGACTTTTAATTTAACTTTGACAGACTACAATAAAAAAAAACTCCTTTTGTTTTTCGATATCTGTTTTAAGCGACTGAGTCTAGACCGTAACAATCAAGTGAGCTTTTCTGAAGTTAATTTTGCTCCAAAGCGAATTTTAAACGACTTAGAGGATATTTTAGAACGACAATTGAGAATTGCCAATTTTACTATCAATCAAAACGAGGCTTACGGAGTATTTGTTTTTTTAGTTGCAAATCAAATTGTTCCGGTGACTTCATACTTCAATCAAGAAGTACGTGATCTTAATTTAAAAGAAGAAAATCTTATTTTTCAGATGAATCAAATCTTTATAGATAGCTTTTCTGAACTTAATTCAGATCAGGAGATGCCTTGTGATTTGGAGCTCTATCTGCAACAGATTCACCTCCACAGTCTCTATTATGCTGGTTTTTTGGAGGACACTTGTCAATCAAGGAAGCTTATCGAGTTAGAGGAATATCCAGCGCAGCTTTTTTTAGTTCCCCAAAAAATGAGGGAAGAATTGAGTAAAAGATTAATCGAAGTCCGCGACTGGCAGTATCTGGATTGTAATTATAATTATTTGTTCATCAGCCTACTGACTTTTGGTCCAAGTCAAATTCAAGTCGGACTTTATATAGAAGAGGAAACATTAATAAGAAAGAAAATGATGAATAGCTTAAAAAGAAGTCTTAGCTCCTTAAGAAATGTAACTTGTGAGGAATTGCAGTTAGGTGAAAGCTACGATGTGATTGTTTCCAATGTGAAAATTAGTAATAATCAATTGAATCGATTGGGTAAATACATTTATGTAATCAGTGATTATCCTAATAAGTTTGATTTCAATGAGATTAAAAATTTAATCAACCATTTTCAGCAGCAAGCAGTTCTTGCTGTGGAAATATGAAAAGGCCGGCCCATCTATTTTAAATAGATGGGTTTTTATATACAGAACTCTTAAAAGAATCAAAATACATCATTTGAGTAAAAATAAAAGAAGAAAAATGAATAGATATTTTTTTTATGATTATGTATGGGGAATAACGTATTTTTTTAAAATTCTTATTTATAAAGGGGGAAAAACATGAAAAAGAGGTTTAACTACAAGAAAAGCCTCAAGAACAAGAATGATGCTCGTAGAAAAGCCTTCAAGTTTGTTTTAACGACAATGTCGGCAACTGGGATTTCCATGGTTGGACTCAATGTCACAGCTGATGCTGCAACACCTGATGATTCAGATGATAGTCAGAAAAAAGGATCCCAAAAAACGAACGCTACGACAACACTTCCCTACATTGGAATCAATGTTGTCGAAGAAGACGATTATGACCGTTCTGAAGCAAAAGCTTTTCTTGGACAAGCTATACGTAGTCAGTTAGACACAACAAATTTGGAAAATGCGCTGGGTACGCTACTTGAAAAAATTAATAGTGGACTTTACTCAGAAGACAAAGTGACAGTAGCACAGGGAGTTTATAATACTGTCTTTGCCAAATTGGAAGGCTCATTATATACTGATGAGCTTGAAATCTTAAACGATTTGAATCTAGTTCAAGAGCAAAATCAAGCATTAACTATTAGCAAGTCTGCTTTGATTATTGCAATTAACAATGCCAGAATTGCTTTGATTAATCAGGGTAGTTATGATTCAGAAAAAGTAACGGCTTTGACAGCTGCGAAAGAAGCTGGTGAAGCTACTTATAACAATCTAAATGCGACTCAAATTGAAATAGACGATGCAACAGCGGCCATAACTACTGCTTTGAATAACTTTACAATTGATAAAAACTCATTAGCAGCAACAATTTTGGAAGCACTCCAATTATTCCCTGAGGACTATCTTCCAGAACGTTATGAGATGATTGCTGAAGCTTTGACAAACGCGCAAACTGTTTATGACAATGTGGCAGCAACACAATCTCAAATTAATACGGCCGACAGTGCTTTACGCAATGCAATGGATTCGGCTGCAGTGACCAGAGAAGACCTGCAAGAAATTATTGCTTCCTTTCCTGAGTATCGTCAGTCTGACTATTCAACCCAAAGCTTTAACTACTTGCAAAATGCGGTGACTAACGGAAATGCAGTGCTGGCAAATCCGGATGCGACTGCTGGGCAAATTTCATATGCTTATCAAGAAATTGTGATGCGAATCGGCAACTTAGAAAAGCTGGTCAATCGTGCTGAGTTAACAGCACTAATTGAGTCTGCTAGTAAGCTTGAAGCAACTGACTATTCTACTGAAAGCTATGCAGAATTTAGCACTCAATTGGAAAACGCTAAGACGGTAGAATCAAATAACAACACAGGAATTAATTTAATTTCCGCTGCTTATAAAAAATTAGATGACGCAATGAACAGCTTAGTTAGTCGTGAGGTTTTATTCGAGAATTATCAAGAGCTTGTTTCAAAAGCCAACCAAGCTGTTACAGATTACAATGTAAATGACAGCTATACGAATGTAACAATTTTAGCCGTTCAAACTGCTTTAGATAACTATGGAGGTCTAGCAAGTGACAGTGTCCCTGCAGATATTGAAACGGCCATTTCAGCAATTCAAGCTGCTCTGGATGGACTAATTCCCGGATCTAGCAATGCTGAATTAAAAAATTACTTAACGGAAGCAAAACGCCTAGTTGGTCAAGGACAGGATTATTTCTCTACGGATTCCTGGAATGCTTTACAAGCAGCTATCAAAGTTGGCGATGCTGTTCTAGGTGCAGCTAAATCTAGCTCTGATCAAATAGCAAATGCTACAAATGGCTTGAAAGACGCCATTGAATCTATTGTCAGTCGTGATACTTTAAGCCGTAGTCTGCAAGCAGCTCTTATTAGAGCTGAGGGCTATAGTTTTACTGACGCATCTGGAGCAGAACTTTATACCGAAACAACTAAAGCTGCCTACGATGCTGCTTTATTGGCAGCTCAAAATATTGCCAACAATATTTCAACAGCACCTTTAGATGATATCCAAGCCGTTGTTGATCAGCTAGTAGTTGCGATGGATAATTTAGAATTGCGTTACGATGAGCAGATGCGCTTAATGAATGAAGTGCTTGCTATCGCGTACACAGTCGGCGATTCCAACATGTATACAGCAGCAACCTGGAATGCTTTTAGCACCTCACTTAATAACGCTGAAGCATATGTAAATGGCTCAGAAGTATTACAACCTTCGTTATTAGATAGTTATCGTAGGGACCTTCAAAATAAAATAAATGAGTTGAAATTTGCTGATGCCGATGGTCGCCAAACCTTAAAAGACCAGTTGCAAACGGCAATCAATACCGCAATGGGTCTTAGTCCAGACGACTATATTTCTGGACTAGATGAGTTACAAGCTGCGGCTCAGGAGGCCCAGTCGCTTTTAGATTCAAACTTGAATGTCAGTGCAGAGACATTACAAGGACATATTGATAGATTGGCTGAATTAACAGGTTATTTAGCTCCTAAACCAGATGATGGGACCTCACTTATCGCAGATACCTCAAGTTCGGTTGAATCAAACACCCGTTTAGAAGGAGACAAGCTGGTATTAAATACAAAATCTCAGAAATCTGGGCTTGTCTTTGCTACTGGTCAAACTGGTTTTGATACCATTGTGGCTATTCCAGAAAATTTGAAGCCGTTTTTTGCTTCTGATAATTGGATGCAGCATAGTCAAGTTGGTTATCGGATTCAGGCATATCAAGGAGCTTTGGGTGGACAAAATATCGGAACAGTTCAATCTGGAGATGCCACTGAAGGTTGGTTTCCACCTACATGGCAACCTTGGCTTAATCTAAAAAATGTTAGTGAAATGACTGCCAGCAATGGTGTTAGTCTATCCGTGCATGTTTCAGATGGAACAGTTTCAGATGGAAATAGTATCTTGCCGGAGGGAACCCTCTATTTACAAATGATAACTCAAAATTTTGTACCCAATCTTTTGGGAGGTTGGATTGTTACTAATTTTGATGCACAGTACTATTTTGAATTTGAGCTAGGTAATTGGGCCGCCACAGAGGGCAACTATCTACCAATTCAAGAAGCTGATGATAGTGCAAACGTAACATCAGCAACTAGAGTAACTCAGGAGGGCATTTTTGGATCAATCGGACAAGGCAGCGGTAATATTACTGGGTTTGATGGTTTAACTCCGGATAAATCCTACGTCCAAACTACAGTTGGCGGCGCCAGCGTTCCAAATGGTATCGTTGATGGGATGAATATGATTAGTGGTACAGCTAAACAAGATCGTTCACGGGATCTTGCGGACGATTATTATGTTGCGGAAGTAAAACTAAATGGGTCTGTTATCGGTGAGACTCCAGTCAACGATGATGATACTTTTAATTTCCGTTATACTGTAGCGAATGAAGATTTGGGTGTAGAAGAAGGACGCAATTTTACTTCAGGTGATAAAGTTGAAGTGACTATCTACCGTAAAAATGATCGCTTCAATATTACCACGACTACCGATATTGTTTATTCCACAACGGTAGCTGAATCATTGCCACCGCAGTTAACTGTTAATGAATTGCAGCATAATACGCGTTCCATTTCTGGAAGCATTACAACATTACAAGGAATTACAGGAGAAAATGTTGGCTTCAATGATGCCGATTTAAATCGCTATACAGTTAAGTTGACTTATTTCCCGCCAAACAATTCAATACCTGTTTCACTGGGAGAAGTTAACGTAGACAATAGCGGGAACTTTACAACTAATACGGTTGTACCATTAGAATATGGTGGTCGAGTAGAAGCGCAAGTATTTGTGTACCAAGGGATTTTACATCCAAATGGTGAAATCACCAATAGCGGACAACAACTTACGTCAATCAATACGACAGTTGACCAAATTCCAATTAATTGGTCGATTGAGGCACCTTTTGTCAATCAAGCTATCACTGGAGACAAAACTGTTTCTGGTTCATTAGGTTCCGTTTCAGTACCGGCTGGAAATGCTGATTATCGTGTTGTCGTTGAAACTAACGGACAAACTTATAATGGTTATGTCAATAACGATGGGACGTTTAGTGTTCCAGTGGGTGAATTGATTACAGATCAAGAAATTTCATTGTCTATTGATGGTTATTTGGCTGATGGCCAGACAATCGCATTATCTTCTGATGCAACGACAGCAACTGTTGTTGGCTCAGATCAAGCATGGGATGAGTGGGAAATCGCTTCACCAGTGATGAATCAAGCCTATGTTGGAGATGGTTACCTATCAGGAACAGCTAACTTAGACTTAAGTTTAGGTCGTAAATATCAAGCAAAAATTGATATCAATGGAACTGAGACAACAATTGATTTACCTGATACTGGTGAAATTTACTTTGAACTGCCAGAAGGCACAACCTTAGCAGCAACAGATACCTTAACTGTGACTATTGTTGGTACTCAACCTGACCATCCAGATGAAAGTAAGTCTTCTAGTCCAGTGACTGTTGATATTTCTGAAGGGTCGGTAGAAGATTGGGTAGTTAACGCACCTGTGATTGAAACAATTGAAGCTGGTACGAAGGTGGTTTCTGGTACAGCGTATAACGATACGACGAATAATCGTACCTATACAGCTAAAATTGTCAGAAATCCTAGTGGAGCAAGCCCAGTAGAAATCATCGTGCCGGTAACAAATGGGAAATTTTCGACAGAATTTACTGATGCCTTTACGACTGGCGAAGTAGTTGAAGTTATTATCGTTGGTTCTGATGGAATGGTGGAAAAAACTAATTCAGCAACGACTGTTGTTGTGGCTAGTTCGACAGAAGAAGTTGATAAATCCACATTGGAAAGAACTATTCAGTTGGGTCAGCTTTATACCAATGAATATGGTGATTATACTGAAGATTCTTTTGCTGCATTAGAATTAGCTCTGAGCCAGGCCAGCTATGTTTATGATAACCCTGATGCTACCCAAATCGAAGTCAATGGTGCAGTTAACTCAATTGTGGCAGCGATTAACGGTTTAGTCACAGTCGAAAGTACAAAACCTACCGCTGAAACGATTGCGTTGTTAGAAGCAACCATTGCTGAGGCGGAAGCAATTAATCCAGCAGATGTTAGTACGTCTACTTGGAACAAACTACAAGATGAATTAACACTTGCGAAGGCAACCTTGGCAGAGATTGATAATAAAACCAATGACGAGGTTATCGCAGATATTATTGATTTACAAACGGCTATTAAAAATTTAGGCGTTCCGACTACTTCTGATCCGACTGCAGTTTCTATGGAAATGCTGGTTGCCCTTAGAGCTGAAGCAGCCGCAATTGTTGCTTCTGATTATACCGACGAAAGCTATGCAAATTTAGTCTATGGTATGCAAAGAGCAGACCGCGTAATCACGTTGAGCACAGGTGCTCCATCATCAGCAATTCGATCTGCCTATAATTATTTACGAGACCAAATGAATAATTTGGTTCCGAAATTACCAATCGGACAAGAAGGCTTGACTGCTTTAAATGACCGGATTGCAGAGCTAGATAATCTTAATCCAGATGAGTACACTTCGCCAACCTTTACTATTTTTGAAACAGCATTAGCAGAAGCAAAAGCGGTTGCCAATGATAATAGTTCGTCGACAGATGATTTGTCAGTAGCGAAGAAAAATCTAGATGATGCCTTTGCTCAGTTAGTTGATCGACCATCATTGAGAAATGATGCTAATCTATTGCTTTCTCAGGTTTCACAGATTGATCAAGAACAGTTGGTAGGGACATATACTGCCAGCAGTTACAAAACTCTAGATAGCGCACGTAATTCTTTAAATAGTATTCTAGCAGATGGAAACTCAACGGCAGATCAAATTTTAGCAGCGAATCAAGCAGTTGAAACGGCTTTGAATAATCTAGTGGCCTCTAGTTCTGCTTCTGCTTTGCTGGCTTTGATTAATCAAATTGAAAGTGATATTAAATCTGGAGCCATAGAAGAAAGTTACTTTACTAGTGGTACTTGGACAGAGTTGCAGAATAAGCTGACCGATAGTAAAAACTTGTTGAACAATGCGGCAGCAACACCAGAGAATATTTCCAATAGTTATGACCGGTTGAATGATGCCTTGAATGGTTTGGTGAAACTGGAAGATTTGTTTGGTATGTTAGATGTTCTTATTGAACAAGGGGATAATGTTTATTTAGAAGACTATACTCTTAATGGAATAACCAATCAATCATACAATGAAATGGTAGTCGCACTCAATGCTGCCAAGGAAATCAGAGCAACCGCTAGTCCATCAGTCGATGATGTGAACACGGCTGCTACTAATCTGCAAAACGCTCTGGATAATTTAGTTTCATCACGAGCAGAAGCGGCACAAGCATTACGAGAGGCGATTGCTTTAGCGAAGACAACAGGTATCACTGCTTCTAGCATTCCGACAGGCGTTTACAATGAGACTCAGGCCGCTGATGTGCAAAGAGGACTCAGAAGTGCTGAATCTGCTTTGAATGATATCAGCAAAGATGCCAGTGCTTTGAATGCTCTACGAGAAAGTTTGCTTACTAGTTTAAATGATTTGACCTATTCTAGCGATGAGTCTAATCAACTATTAGCTGCGTTGAAAGATAGATTAGATACTTATCGAACAATGGATCCATTATCTTATGATGCTGGTTATACCGATTACAGTATCTTTATGGAAGCACTAGACAATACGATTTCTTCTAATAAAGGCCTTACACTTCAAGAGTTAGAAGAGTTAACTGCCGAAGAAGCAAGGCTGCGGGGATTGTTAATAGAAGCGCCGTCAGGTATTGATTTGGCTGCAACGGACACACGTTCAAGTGTCAACACAGCTGAATTTACTGATACTGGTTTTACATTAGCTACAAATTCGCAGGACTGGAATAATTTGGCATTCCCTACGAGATCTTGGCTAGCTTGGAATCCAACGTTTGTCACAACAATTGATATACCTGATTCAATGAAACCTTTCTTCGAAACAGAGAATTGGCAACAATATGTCACGTTGAACTATGATGGAAGAATTAGATTGACAATCTTTAACCTTGATAGTTTCAATGGGACGACTAATTTAGCTAATTCATCTGATGATGTTAGTGTAACCCTTGAAAACAATAACGGCTCCTATCAGCTTGTAGTGAAATCTAGACCGATGAATTTTGACTTCCTTGGTTTTGTTGGAGATCTTGCACCTGCGAATAACTTTAGATTAAACTACACATTCAACTTTGATTTTGCTAGTTGGAGTCAAGATACAAGCATCGGTATTCCTTACCAAGAACAAAATAATTTTGCTGTCTCGACAAATATGACGCAAAATGGGTTGTTTGGTGAAGGGACTATTGAACAAGGTACAGGTTCGGCAACTGGTACGGTCCAAGAAAAGGCTTATGCTGAACGAACCGTCGCAGAACCGGTGATTGACACAGTTCTTGTTAAGGGTGTTAACTCCATAAATGGACATATTCCACAAGATAAGAGCTTAGATATTGCTGGTGACCGCTATGAAGTTGAGTTATATGTGACGAAAAAAGATACAGAAATACCAGTTTTAATTGGTCGTGTGCCAGTGAATGAAGATGGCTCTTACCAGATGAACTACCAAGAAACAACTGCTACCGGAAATACTTTGGGGCAATGGCTTGAAGCTGGCGATAAGATTACTGGTAAAACATATCGTTTAAATGATATTTATGGCTATGAAACAGTTTCTGAAGAAATGACTCGAACTGTTGAAGAAGCGACTGCGCCAACTGTTACAATTGATCCATTAATTTTAAATGGACAGGTGGTAACGGGTTCGATTTCATCTTTACAAGATGCTAATGGTAATTCCACGGCATATGATCCAAATGATCTGAATTATTACACGGTTAAGATTTTCTGGTATGACCGCAATGGTAAAACGAAAGAAACTATTGAAATTCCTGTGGATCCTGCAACCGGAACCTATTCTTACACTTTAAATGGTCTTTTAGAATATCAAGACAAGGTCGAAGTTCAAGCCTTTGTTTATAGAGGGATGCGAACTGAAGATGGTGAACTACAGCAAGATACAATGCAATTAACGGCAATTGAATCTGATGTAGCGGTAGCAACAGTCGGCTGGAAGATTAATGATCCAGTTATGAATACTGTAGCTGTCGATGATACCTCTGTAAGTGGGTATGCTGTTCAAGAAAACATTCCGGGAACCTACTATATTGTTCGTGTTGGAGTAATGACTGCAACAGGTGGCATAAATAGTTGGGATGTACCATTGAATGCAGATGGCAGCTTCTATATTGATAATATCGATCCTGCCTTTGCTGTAGGAGACCAAATTACCGCTCAGGTGATAGCTACCAATGAAAATTATCAACCATTAGTTACAGAAAATCATGAGCTTTTGGCATACTCCAATATTGCTTATCAAGTGGTGGCTGCTGCAAATGAAGCTTGGGATCTTTGGAAAATTGAAGCACCGGCTGTAGGAGATTTATTTGCTGGAGATCAAATGATTTCTGGACGAGCTGCATTGGATACTGCGTATGGTCGATCTTACAGTCTTGAAGTCTTAGTTGATGGACAACCATTAGCCTTGACTGAAGAACAGGCTAAACTTTCAGGAGATGGTAGCTTTAGTATTTCGCTAGATACACCATTGACTAAAGATCAAGAAGTTGAAGTGCGGGTAGTCGGATATCAAGACCAAATTTCTGAAGCTAAATACTCAGATTACACGACTGTTATCGTAAATGATGAAAGAGGATATGTCGACTTTAATGTGAACAACCCTGTCTTGAATCAGGCTTATGCTGGTCAAATGGAAGTTTCTGGAACAAGTAATAACATTCCTAGTGCTAGTGGAAACACCAGTTATCGAGCTGAATTGAGTATCAATGATTCTTCAACGACTATAACGGTTCCATTAAATTCAGATGGGAGCTTCAATTTTGACACGAGTGTTCTATCTGTAGGTGATAAGGTTGCCGTGACAATTTATGGTTCATACGATGGCTATCCTGATAAACAAAGTCAGACAGTCGAAATGCATGTTATTGCTTCTGAAGGAGTAGATAAAGAACCTCTTAGATTGTTATTAGAAACAGCAAATGGGTTGAACGAGTCTGATTACACCTATAACTCATGGTTACCATTCCCGGCTGAAGTAGCAAAAGCTCAGGCAGTTTACGATGATCCAGAAGCGACCCAAGAGGATGTAAATAATGCATTTAACGAGCTGCGAGATGCGATTAACGCCTTAGTCCGTGTTAGTGCAACACAAGTCGATATTTCTAGACTGGTAGAACTAAATGATAATCAAGAGTCAATGATTCTTACACACTATGGGTTAACAATTCCAGAAGGCTTAACATTAGATGATGTCCTTCTTGATGGTTCATTTACAAATTCTAGTGTTTCTGCTTATCAGGGAATCTCGGATGAAGTAGCTGACTATATCCAACAAATGAGAGATGCGGGTAGGATTGATGAAAACAACCGCTTAACTTTAATTGATGGTGAAGATAAGGCGACTGTTCAATCTCTAATTAATGAGTACTATGATAATTTATATGCTGGTATCTATGGATTGGTAGATATTCGCCCACTAAATGAGGCAATCGCTAATGGTAATGTTCGAATTGATAACCAAGAGGATCCAGAAAGTGGAATTAAGTATACTGAAGATTCTTACCAAGACTTTATAGAAATCTATGATAAAGCTGTGGCTGATTTAGCCAATGAAGGAAGCTTGACTCAAGAAAAAGCTGACGACCTAACCGCTTCTTTAAATGATATAATTTCGAAATTAGTTGAAGTGGATGATCCAGAAACTGACTCCGACAGTGATTCAGATAGTGATAGTGACTCAGACTCAGACAGCGATAGCGACTCAGATTCCGACAGTGATTCCGATAGCGATAGCGACTCAGACTCTGATAGTGATTCAGATTCCGACAGTGACTCAGACTCCGATAGTGACTCAGATTCCGACAGCGATTCCGATAGCGATAGCGACTCAGACTCAGACAGTGATTCAGATAGCGATAGTGATTCCGACTCCGACAGCGATTCCGATTCAGATAGCGACAGCGACTCCGACTCCGACAGTGATTCAGATAGCGACAGCGATTCAGATTCCGACAGCGACTCAGATAGCGACAGTGATTCCGACTCCGATAGTGATTCCGATAGCGACAGCGACTCAGACTCCGACAGTGATTCAGATAGCGATAGCGACTCAGATAGCGACAGTGATTCCGATTCCGATAGCGACTCCGATTCCGACAGTGACTCAGATAGCGACAGTGACTCCGACTCCGACAGTGACTCAGATAGCGACAGTGATTCCGATAGCGACTCCGATTCCGACAGCGACAGCGACTCCGACAGCGACTCAGATAGCGATAGTGATTCCGACAGTGATTCCGATAGCGACAGTGATTCCGACTCCGACAGTGACTCCGATAGCGATAGTGACTCCGATTCCGACAGTGATTCCGATTCTGATAGTGATTCAGATAGCGATAGCGACTCAGACTCCGACAGTGACTCCGATAGCGATAGTGACTCCGATTCCGACAGCGATTCTGATAGCGATAGTGACTCCGATTCCGACAGTGACTCAGATAGCGACAGTGATTCCGACTCCGACAGCGATTCTGATAGCGATAGCGACTCCGATTCCGACAGTGATTCAGATAGCGACTCAGACTCCGACAGTGACTCAGATAGCGATAGCGACTCAGACTCCGACAGTGATTCAGATAGCGATAGTGACTCAGATTCCGATAGCGACAGTGATTCCGATAGCGATAGCGATTCCGACTCCGACAGCGATTCAGATAGCGACAGTGATTCAGATTCCGATAGCGATAGTGATTCAGATTCCGACAGCGATTCCGATAGCGATAGTGATTCCGACTCCGACAGCGATTCCGATTCCGACAGTGACTCAGATAGCGACAGTGATTCCGATAGCGATAGCGACTCAGACTCCGATAGTGATTCTGATAGCGATAGCGACTCAGATTCCGACAGTGATTCCGATAGCGACAGTGACTCAGATAGCGATTCCGATTCCGACAGTGATTCAGATAGCGATAGCGACTCAGACTCCGACAGTGACTCAGATAGCGATAGCGACTCCGATTCCGATAGTGACTCAGATAGCGATAGTGATTCCGATTCCGACAGCGACTCCGATAGCGATAGCGATTCCGATTCCGATTCCGATAGCGATAGTGACTCAGATTCCGACAGTGATTCCGATAGCGATAGTGACTCAGATTCCGACAGTGATTCAGATAGCGATAGCGACTCAGACTCCGACAGTGACTCAGATAGCGACAGTGACTCCGATTCCGACAGTGATTCAGATAGCGATAGTGACTCAGATTCCGACAGTGATTCCGATAGCGACAGTGACTCCGATAGCGATAGCGATTCCGACAGCGACTCAGATAGCGATAGTGATTCCGACAGCGACTCAGATAGCGATAGTGATTCCGACAGCGACTCAGACTCCGACAGTGATTCCGATAGCGACAGTGACTCCGATTCCGACAGTGACTCAGATAGCGACAGTGATGCAGATATCGATTATGATAACTGGGAAATCTACAATCCAATTTTGAATCCAGCTTATGTTGGCGACTCAACGATTACTGGTAATGCTAATGGGCAAAGTAAGGACTATAATAGAACTTACACAATGAACATTTGGGTTAACGGTGAGCTTATAGCGGTTGATATTCCAGTCACTCCTGGGGAAGACTTTGTCTATGACATGGATACTCTATCAAGAATGTTGTTCAGAATGACTGGTCGTACTTTGGAAGAGGGAGATATTATCTCAATCATCATCTATGGTCATCAAGAAGGACGTGAGTCTAAAGCTTCTGACGTGATTAGTACGGTAGTGAAAGCAAGAGATACTGATGATACAGAAAAAACAAATGACCAAACAGTCTTACCAAACACTGGAGGTAACAATACCGGTAGTAATTCTGGTGAATCTAGTAACTCTGGCAAGACATTACCGAAAACAGGTGAAGAAGTGAATACAAACGATATGATTGTAGGGTTAGGAGCACTAGCAGCATTCGGTGCATTTGTAGTAGGTAAGAAACGCAGAAAGGATGAGGAAGAGGAAACAGAAGAAGGAAAATAGATAATCAAAAATAACTTTGAGCGGATGTTCTTTGAAAGGACATCCGCTTTTTTATCATCATAAAATAGCCATTGAATGACAATTTTCAACATAAACAGAATAAGATTCTAAGCTAGGATAGAATTAGGGAATTTTTCGGAAAGGGATGAGTTCGGTGCTGAATTTTTTAAAAAAAGAACCGAAAATTATTGAAGAAGAAAAAACGCTTTTTGAAAAATATTTGGACTTGCAAAAGCAAATCCAAGAGGCAGAAAGAGTTCTTCAAGAAGAGTTTAAGGAACAGAAGACAGGAATTTATCAGAGTATTTTGAATTTACATAGGAGTGTAACAACTGTAGATGAGTTTGTCGAAATTACTTATCGACTTCGAGAAAGAGAACTTGTGACAGAAGTATCAGAAAGCATTACCGAATTTAAAAAGAATGCTCAACTAAAGAGAATTGAAAAAAATCTTATAAAGATTGAAATTAAAAAATTAGAGACTTATTTGATGTTACTTAGAAGAAAAATTAGACGAGAAAATGAAAATGCTCCTTATCTAAAAACTGAAATAGCAAAAAGTCAGCAATTGATTGAATTGGAAGAAGAAAAGGCCGCATCAGCAGCTGCAGTAGAACTTTTTTTTAGTCAAGAAATTGCGAAGTATCAAGCTAATCTGGAACATATTGCTGAAGTTAACCAAAAAATACAAACACCTTTCGTTGAACAAGTAACTGAGATTGAACATAAATTAATGGAGCTTAAAGAATACGGTAGTCAGATCGGGGTAAGTCAACCGCAAATGATTTACCAAGCTCCGGTTCTTGGGAAAAAATATGAGTTCATCAGTTCTGGAACGGAAGTTGATCAGACTATTTTTCAACGCTTAAGCAAGTATTTTCTTTTAAAAAATATCAACGTGAGCCAAATCTTATTGTCAGAAGTAGCAGAAATTATCAAGAATGATTCTGATGCAATTAAAGATGGTCTTACAGAGAATCTCAAAGTAGTTCAAAAAATCTATCAAATGGCACTTCATACTGAAAGTATTTTTGTAGTTGATTTAGGGAATTGGATTACAGATTATTTGCTTGACAATCCTATCTTATGTAGCAATTTCATTTTTATTGTTAGAAGGGAAAATCAGGCTAGAATGGCAACAACTAATGAAAGATTATGGTTAGGAATTTGTGAGGAGGTAAACGAGTCTGAAGTTGAGGACTATTTACAGGAGGATTGTTTGTATTTTTGGCTACCAGCTTTGAATACTCAAGAGGATTCGACAGTAATTGTTCTACCAAAGGAGGTTGAATCATTTGGATAAGTTGTTGTCAGTTTTAAATGAGATTGGATTTCGTAAAATTACCATTTTAATTGTGCTTGGTTTGATGGCCATCCTATATTTTGCAAATCGAAAAAAACAGAAAAAAATTGATGAAAGCGATGAAGACTTAGCCAATTATTCTAAAAATCAGGATGGACTATATCCGTGGGAAGTTGATCAAGATGATAGTCCGAAAAGGGTAGCTTCAGATGCTCGACCGGTAAAAATTGATAAGCCAAGAAGAGGCAGATGGTGAGATGGAGGGAAAGTTATGCGGATAACTCCGAATTTTTTAGAGAAAGTTAAATATGAGATAACAAGTCGACTAGCTAATGAACAGGATCAGACGGTCATTTTTTTATCAATGTCAAATGGAGTTGGTCGTGCGAAAGTTTGGAACACTAAGATTGGTACACTAGCTGATCTGTGGCCAAGTATTGACAAATATTTATCAAAAAACAAAATGATGCCTAAGTGGTTGAAGATTGACGTTTTAGACTCTAATCAAGATATGACTTTTCAGCAGTTACTTGCTGAAATCGATTTAGTAGAGCGTAATAATTATTTTCGAAAGGGAATTGCCTTTGATCCGACTTTTAAGGCTGCTTTTTTGGAGGAAGAAATTAATGGGAATGCATTTTTAAAACCCGATAAAGATCACGTTGTAGGACAAAATAGGCCGCATCTAAATTTTGACTTTCAAAATGTTAATGCTTATATGAAGCAACGTTATACAACTAGTTTAAGAATTGACTTAAGCAAAGACAGTCATGTATGTCTATTCACTACTAAAAGTTTCTTCTTTGATAGCGGAGAATATTTTGATCTAGAAAATGGTGTGCGTAAAATTACAGATAAAACGCTACTTTCTACTTGTAATACTGCCATCGAAAAAGGTGTACCTTATTTAGAAGAGCAGATTCAAAAAGATGGCAAATATATCTACGGTTATTTTCCGGCTTTTAATCATCAGTTAACCAGCTACAATGTTATTCGTCATTTTTCCTCGATTTATGCGTTGCTAGAAGGATTTGAATACTTGCATAATGAGAATTTTAATCAGATTAACGCAGCAATTGATTGGGGGATTGCAAATTTAGTAGTTGAAAAGGGCGAGGATGCTTTTGTAGTGGATCGTTATACTGGACGAGCAGAAATACGTCTAGGCGCCAATGCTATGATTATTTTAGCTTTATCAAAATATGAGGAAGTCACCGGCAGTTCGCAATACCGTGAATTGTTGACGAAAATAATTAATGGTGTGCGTCATCATATGGTGGAAGATGATCTTTCTACGATTCATGTTCTTGATGAAAACTTGGAAACATTAGAAAAATTTAGAATTGTTTATTATGATGGAGAAATTCTTTTTGCACTAGCGCGTTTTTACTCGTTAACGCAGGATGAACATGTCGAAAAATTGATTCATAGTATTGCTAATCGTTTGATTGAAAAAAATTATTATAAATATCATGATCATTGGCTGGCTTATGCTGTAAATGAAATTTCACTTTTTTGGCCGAGTGAAGAACTTTATCGATTCGGCTTGCGAAATGTTGTCGAGCATCTAAATTTTATTGAAAAAAGAGATACTGCATATCCTACTATGTTAGAGTTATTAGTAGCGGCGCAGAAAATGGTAGATAAAATAGCTACTAGTCAGTATGCCTATTTACTAAATGAATACCCAAAGGCTTATAAGATTGCAGATGTGATGGAGAAACGCTGTCAGCGGCAACTAGAAAGGGGCACATTTTTCCCAGAAGTTGCTATGTATTTCAAACGACCGGATATCATGGAAGGTGGCTTTTACTGTCGTCATGATCGTTTCCGCAGCCGAATTGACGATGCAGAGCATTTCTTGTCTGGTTTTATCAATTTTGCAGCATATAGACAAGCCGAGGTAGCTTCTAGTCAGCTACCAGTCTACGTTAAGTAACTGGCACTACAAATATTAGCTTGATTCTCAGAAGAAATCGAAAAGACTTAGTTGCTTTCTGTTCAGTATGTTAAGAGAAAACGTGAATTTTTGGTAAAAATTATGAAGCTACCTAAACTATGTTCATTAATTTAGATAGCTTCTTTTTTTTGACTTAAGTTAGATAAAATATTCGGATATCAGTACTGAGCTTGATGCTATATTATTTAAATTAAGGTTGGTAATAAGCTAATTTAATCTTTAAATTATTGTATTCTTTTTTTGAAAAGGATGTCTGTCCTTCAAAGCTAAAATTCTAAGTTCCTCACACCTCATAAGGCTGATTCAAAGTATCCATAAGCTTATCGAACAGCCAATAGCTGATTTTTTGAGTATCCAATGTAATTTTTTGCAGGGCGACAATTAAAATGTCGTTGAATTTGTGTTTGTTGGTTTCAGCGAAATATAAATCATTGGTAATCAGGTAGTCGCAATCCTGGGTTTCATCCAGCAGGTTGAAAAAAGAAAAGCTGGGATGAAATTGCAGACTATTTTTTAAATAGTCAAAGGAGATTCTCGTTTGAAAAGGATCATTGGCCAAAAAGAGACCGATTTTTATACGTCTGATTGAGTGTAGGGAGCTCTCAATAATCAAAAATCCGTAATGATCGACGAGATAATTTCGCTCAATTGGTTGCAGACCATGCTCTGTCAAAAAAATATTAATCTTTTCGACAACGTCAATTGCGTAATTAATTGACGGTTCACTTAAGTTGTGGTTACTGTCATTGACCAGATTGCCGATAATTTCGGAAATATTTTTTTGGGTGGAGAAAAAAAGCCCATTGACATTGATGCTGAACAGGAGATACTCCAGTTTTTTTATGCTTTCCGGCGTGTCAATAAACAAAAAGGCCGGCTTTAGCAGCTCCCGGGAAAACTCAAATAATTTATAGGCTAATGTGTGGTGCTGTTTTTGCAGTAAAAAAAAGGATTCATATAATTGTCCATCATACATAATAAGTGGTAAGTCCAATAGAAAATGTAAAAGTAAATCTAATTCCCTTGGAGTTAATAAGGAAGTCGGTAAGCTGGATTTGTCAGCCATCACTTCTTTAAAAAGGATAAATTCGCTGCTGTCGGGTAATTGGACGGCTTTTTTATAATAAGCCTCTGTAACGTTTGGTTTGAGAGATCGATAGTAGGCAATATATAAAACTCGCTGTAATCGATGGCGATTAAAGGTCGAAATACCAAGGGAATCATTTTTCTGAATGGCACTGACCAGTAAGCTGAAATAGCGCTCAACTTGAGAATTTAAAGGGAAGGGATTTTCAGTGAGGTTATAGGTTGTTTCCAGATAGACTTGAAAGAAGAAGCGGATATCTTCTTCAGGACCTTGAATCGTCAATTTTTTTAGGTCCAAGCCATTTTTTTGGAAAAGCTCTTTGATTTTCCGAATGTTGCGATTGACAGTAGCAGTGCTTAAAAATAATTGTTTTTGTAATTTTGTATAGGTTAGTTCCTTCTCCATCAAAAGGCTAAGAATAATTTTATGGGCAGTCGATTGGCGGTAGAGATAGTTTTTAAATATCAAATAGGAATTGCCGCTGCGATAAGTGACAATAATTTCTCTAGGAAGATTCAAGCAGTCGAGAAAATCTGTATAGTTATTTTGCAGTAATTGAATCTGCGAGCGTAAACTTTTCAAAGAAATTCCCAATTGGTCACAAATATCACCTTTTGTAGCCTGACCACCCCTTAGTTCAAAAAATTTTAATAGCTTCAGGACATCTTGCTCATTTGAGCCTAAAATACTTTCTATTTCCAGCATTTTTTTGTTCTCAACTCCTAATTATCGCAATTCTAAAAATAACAAATAAAATAGATTGCCCAACTAGCTTTATTTTAGGGGAAAAAACTAAAAAAGGCAATCTGCTTTACAAAATCTGATACTTTTTGCAGTCATTATTAGGATAAACTAAATGAGAAAAATTAATAAAATAATAAAAATATTTATAAATACGACGTACTTATTAAATGAAAGGATTGTCAGGTTGGTTTAGTAAAGTGAGGAATTGAAAATGGAAAAAATTTGTATTTTAACAAAAACAATTATGGCGGAGGAAGACCTGCAAAAAAAATTACAGCTTCTAGGATACGAAGTATTTGTTTCCAATCATTTATTAGAAATGTTGATGGCCGGTGAAGGCAAGTCACTTTTTCAAGTATTTAAAACTGTTATTTTCAGCGAAACGATTAGCGATTTTGAGATTGAAAGAGTTGTTGAGCAATTAGTCAAGGAACCGGTCAGAATGTTCAGAATGGACAGCACTAAGGAAAGTAGTATTGATGAAGCAATGGCCCAAAATACGCCATTTTATCTGAGGAACGATACTAACTTAAATGATTTGCGGGAAAAATTGGCTCAGGTGTTTGAGAGCATGCCGGTGGAGTATCAAGAGGAGCCCCACGCTGGTGCGAATTATTTGGATTCCAACTTCATGAATTTTATCCACAGTCTTTCTGTAAATGAGAAAAAATTATTTGATATTCTCTATGCGGCAGATGGCCAGTATATTAAACGGGCCGACTTAAGCGAGCTGCTTTGGCAAAAAGAGGCTTCAAATTCCAGTTTAGCTCAATTGTCTCAGCTGTTATTTCGGATTCGTAAAAAGATGATTAGTCATCAGTTGGATGGCGAGTCATTGCGTAGCCATTGGCGAGAAGGCTATGCGTTGACCCATGATTTTGTTGAAAAACAAGATTTAACTGTTTAATGCGAGAGTTATAAAGTTATATAATGTAAGAATATAATTTTACGGGTCAATTTTTCTGAGTGAAATTGTGCGAGGTAATTTTACAAGGTGATTTTCCAGAGTGAGGGCCCTAGTTACTGTAGCTGTGCTGATGGTTTGAGCAAGCTTCCTTTAGTAATGGAAGAAAACTAGGATTCAGTTTCATTATAAAAAACTAAATTTTCTAGTTTCTAATTGGCGGCATTCAAAAGCTGTGGGATAATTGGCGTAATGCCACCAACACTTAAAAAGGGAGTTTTAGTTATGATTCTTACATGTCAACAAACGAAAGCAACGCAGGCCCATTTGATTACATATCCCTACTTGAATGAACACAAAACCCTATTTGGCGGACAATTGATGTCTTGGCTCGATGAATCTGGGGGGATTTCAGCAGTTCGTCTGGCACGAAGACCGTTGGTAACGGCTTCGTTAGACCATTTAGATTTTTTGCATTCTTTAGCCCATAGTGAAATGGTCTGCATCGAAAGCTACGTTTCTGGTGCCGGCAAACGTTCATTAGAGGTTTTTTGTAAAGCCATCGGTGAAAATTTGCTGACTGGTGAGCGCTATTTAGCGAATACTTGCTTTATGACCTTTGTTGTTTTGGACAAAGAGATAGTGCTGCCGCAAATCCAACCGGAAACGCAGGAGGAAATATTTATCTGCGGCGGCTATGATGCCCGTCGCCAAAAACGAAAAGCTGATTTAGCAGGTAATTTGGAACTAGCAAAACATATGCAACTGGATGGTCTGATTTTAAAGGATTAAACATCAAGAAAAAAATTTGAATTGTGGAACATAGCTTTCATTTTTTGAAAGCCAACTGGTCTTAGCTCAAATCTTATAGCGGAGCTGCCTCAATAGAGAAAACTGATAGGTGTCAATTCAGTTCTCTCTTACGGGGTAGCTCTTTTTTTTGTGTGTAAATGCCGCAATGTTCAACGGTAAAAAAATGCCTAAAAAAGTCATAAGTTCTTCGAATTTTTTTAAGTTTCCTTTAAGCTGTGCTCTCTACTCTTAAGTCACAATCATATTTAGGAGGTTTGAAATGAATTTTTTAAAACGTGCTCTGGCCAGCAGCTGGTCAAAAAAAGGGCGCACGATTTTGCTGTGCGCTGTTTTTTCGGCAATTTTAGTATTCGTCTTAGCTGGTCTGACGATTCAAAGTGCGGCAAATCAGGCAATTACTAATGCCCAGAATGATACCGGTGCCACGGTGACACTTGCAGCTAGCCGGGAAGCTCAATTTGGCGGCGGTGCCCCTAGTGGGGATGCCACAGACAGTAGCGACAGTGAGACAGCGGGACAAATTGATCCCGGCGGTTTTACAGCAACGCCGGTTAATGTTAGCGATGCTGAAGCGATTGCTGAATTAGACAATGTGGCGTCCTATTCATTGGAGTCTTCTTCAACGGCGGTGGCCGGCGACGATGTCTCCGCTATTACTAGCTCTGATTCTAGCAGTACAGAGAGCTCGACAGAAACAGATACCGCAGCAGCTGGCGATATGGGCGGTGGTATGGGTGGCGGCATGATGGCAGGTGGTCAAGGCGGCGGCATGTCCGGCGACTTCCAAGTATCGGGGGTTTCTGAAACCGCCCTTGCTAGCGATTTTAGCGATGGGACCGCCGAAATTATTGACGGTGAAGGAATTACTGCTGCCGATGCCGACACGAATAATGTTGTGATTGAAACGACGCTAGCTGAAGCTAATGGCTTAGCGGTTGGCGATACTTTTACATTGCAAAATAGTGATGAAGACACTAGCTATACCGTCACAGTCAAAGGCATTTATGAAACCTCAGCAACGGCTTCTGGGATTTCAGCACAAATTAGCATGTTGAATCCCGTTAATACAATTTACAGCTATTATACGTTTGCCAATGCTTTAAACGGAGATGCAGATTCAGCGACAGTGGATGAAGCTGTTTATACTTTGGCTGACCCGGCGGCAATGGATGAGTTTGTCAGTGAAGCAGAAGCGTTGATTGACACAGATTCTTATGCTTTGACCACCAATGACCAATTGTATCAACAAATGCTAGAACCATTAAACAATGTTGCGAGCTTTGCGAAAAACATTGTCATCTTAGTGGCGGTGGCTGGAATTATTATTTTGACGTTGATTGTCATGCTGACGATTCGCGAACGCCGTTATGAAATCGGCGTCCTCTTATCAATGGGAGAATCTCGCTTCAAAGTGATACTACAATTTTTCAGTGAAATTTTTATTGCGATGGTGGTAGCGTTAGTGATTGCGACTTTTAGTGGCAATATTGTTGGCAATGTCGTCGGCAACCAACTGTTGTCGCAACAATCTGAAACGACAACCGAAGAAGTCAACAATAATCAGAATGGTCCTGGCGGCGAGATGGGTGGCGGTGGTCCAAGCGGAGCCTTTGGCGATATTTCTAACGCTATTTCTGGTTCAGAAGCTGTTTCAGAATTAAATGTTACAGTCGAACCAACCACGATTGCCGCTTTGGCTGGTCTTGGTTTAGCGATTAGTTTCTTATCGATTATGCTGTCCTCAATCGGCATTTTACGATTGAATCCGAAAAAAATACTGATTAGTTAAGTTAGCAAAAGGAGGGCGTACCATGTTAAAAACCAAGGATTTAGGCTTTTGGTACCAAAATGAAGCAGATTATTTATTTAAAGAGGTTGACCTTGAATTCAATGACGGGCAGGTCTACGCCATTTTAGGCACAAGCGGCTCTGGCAAAACGACATTTCTTTCTTTAATTTCCGGATTAGATACACCCAAGACTGGTTCCATTTTGTACAATGAAGAACCGATTCAAAAAATCGGTTTGCGAAATTATCGCAAAAAAGATGTCTCAATTGTCTTTCAGGCCTATAATTTGCTGCCGTACTTGTCGGCTTTGGATAATGTCTTAACAGCTATGGAGATCTCTGGTTCTAAAAGAGAAAACAAGAAGCAATATGCGTTGGATAGTTTGGCTAGAGTTGGCATTGATGAAGAGTTAGCCAAGAAAAAAGTACCGTTACTTTCCGGCGGCCAGCAGCAACGGGTGGCTATTATCCGCGCCATCTGCTGTGACCATAACTTAATCGTGGCCGATGAGCCCACTGGTAATCTAGATGAAGAGACCTCTCGAGGAATTGTCCAGCTTTTCAAACAAATTGCCCATGAGGAGCGGAAATGCATCATCATCGTAACCCATGAGATTGAAGTAGCCAAAGCCTGCGATCAAGTCTACGAACTAAAACAAAAAGTATTTACTGAGAAATTTTTAGAATTGGAACCTGCTTGAGCTTCAGGTTTAATGTGAGTTGAAAAAAGCAAAAGAATGAATTCAATAAAAGACAAATTTTTTGAGTGGAGCAATCCACTCTTTTTTTGTGCCTTGGAGATTTTCAAGTCAGTGTTTAATCTAGCTAGGCTCTTGCCTGTTAATTATCCTTCTGTGATTGTTGCTAAGGAAGAGAAAATTTATAATGAAAAGGATCATTACAAAGATAAAAATTTGTGAAATGGAATTTTGCTAATATGTAAAGAAGCCCGCTATTACAAGCCTCTTAGCAATATTTCCCATCGTTTATCACTGATTTATGTCACAAACTTACAATGAAGACATGATTTTTGTTAATCGTGAACAATGATAAAAATAGCGGCAAACGCTTACAATGTAAATGTGATTAAGAACGGAGGATATCAGATGGATTTAGCAGCAACCTTACAAAGAAGAATTAAAGAACTTTCAGCAATCGGCAGCGACCCGACTGGTGGGATGACCCGCTTGCTTTACACTGATTCATGGAAAGATGCACAAAACTGGGTAGTGGATGAACTGGAATCTTTTGGCATGACCA
Organism: Enterococcus sp. LJL90; assembly: GCF_056924355.1. Classification (NCBI taxonomy): domain Bacteria; kingdom Bacillati; phylum Bacillota; class Bacilli; order Lactobacillales; family Enterococcaceae; genus Enterococcus; species Enterococcus sp. LJL90. The sequence continues at coordinate 478,243 of NZ_JBXPBQ010000001.1, forward strand.
CTGAATTCGATGAAGTCGGCAATTTATTCGGACGGACAGTCGGTTCTGAAACGCAGCGGACGGTGATGTCAGGTTCTCATATTGATACAGTCGTTAACGGTGGGACTTTAGATGGTCAGTACGGGGTAATTGCTGCCATGACTGCAATGGAATATCTGTTAGATAAATATGGACAGCCTAAAAAAGCTTTCGAAGTGATTTCTATGGCGGAAGAAGAAGGCAGCCGCTTCCCGACGGTTTTTTGGGGCAGCAAAAATTTTGTTGGTGAGGCAGTTAGAACAGATGTTGAAGCAATTGCAGACTCAAGTGGAGCTAGTTTTGTAGCTGAAATGCAGCGACAAGGCTTTGATTTTAAAAAGGCACAGACACGTCGTGAAGATATCGATGCTTTTGTTGAGATTCACATTGAACAAGGCAATGTTTTAGAAAATGAAGAATTACAAATCGGCGTTGTTAATAATATTGCTGGACAAAGACGCTATACGGTCATTTTAAAAGGACAGGCGAATCATGCCGGAACGACTCCGATGGGCTATCGCCATGATGCGGTCTATGGCTTCGCTAAAATCTGCAACGAAGCAATTGAAAAAGCCAAGGCTGTCGGTGACCCATTAGTATTAACTTTCGGAAAAGTGGAACCAAAACCCAATACGGTGAATGTTGTCCCTGCGGAAGTTTTATTTACAATTGATTGCCGCCACACAGACGCCAACGAACTAATTGAGTTCACGACAAACTTAGAAAAAAGGATTGCAGAAATTTCAGCAGAGTTGGGGTTAACAGCTGACATCGATTTATGGATGGATGAAGCGCCAGTACCGATGGATGAAAAAATTGTTGCAACAATTGAAGAGCAGGCTAAAAAAGGCGGCTATCGCTATCGGATGATGCATAGCGGAGCGGGGCACGACTCGCAGGTAATCGCTCCACATTTTCCAACCGCAATGATTTTTGTGCCGAGCATTGCAGGAATTAGTCATAATCCTGCAGAGGCCACTGAATTCGCTGATTTAGTGGAGGGCGTTAAGCTTTTAGCCGACACGTTGCATGAACTAGCATATTAACTGATAAAGCAAAGGAATCGAGGAAGAAAAAATGGGTTATAAAAATGAACGAATGGGCTATTCAGATAATTTATTGCAATCAAGGGGCGTTATCAAAAAAGACAATTTTGCTTTGATTCCCCATGACGGCTTGGTTAAAAATACGATACCCGGGTTTAAAAACTGTGATTTATCTATTCTTGGCTCGCCAAAATTAGGAGCTGGCTTTGTAGATTATATTATTACTTTTCATGAAAATGGCGGCCATGAAACTGGTTTTGGTGGCGAAGGCATCCAGACCTTAGTCTATGTTATTTCCGGTAAATTAAAAGTGACCGATGGCACGGAAGAACACAGTTTAGCAGCTGGGGGCTATGCTTATTTTCCAGCAGGCGTCAAAATGTTTATGGAGAACGGCCACAATGAGGATACCGAAGTGTTCCTATATAAAAAACGGTACGAAGCAATTGAAGGCCATGAAGCTTACAAAGTTATCGGTAGTATTCATGACCAAGAACCAACAGAGTATGAAGGGATGAAGGATGTTTTATTGTGGGATTTTCTGCCAAAGGATTTAGGCTTTGATATGAACATGCACATTCTATCCTTTGAACCTGGCGCTAGTCATGGATACATCGAAACCCATGTTCAAGAGCATGGCGCCTACTTAATCAGCGGACAAGGGATGTATAATCTCGACAATCAATGGTATCCCGTGGAAAAAGGGGATTACATTTTTATGAGTGCTTATGTACAGCAAGCGGCTTATGCTGTTGGGCGGGGTGAACCTTTAGCCTATGTCTATTCAAAAGATTGCAACCGTGACCCGCAGCTTTAAACAAAGGACCCTTCACATGAGGAGAAAACATTATGATTGAAACGAAAGAAACAGAAATCGTGACGGTTGCAGCAGCCGATTTGCATCGGCTGATTAAAAATAAATTGCTGGCTGCCGGACTTCAAGACGAGCAGGCGGAGGAAACTGCCAAGCATTTAGTTTTTGCTGATGCCTGTGGAATTCATTCCCACGGAGCCGTTCGAGTAGATTATTATGCAGAGCGGATTGCTAAGGGCGGCGTCACTATTGACCCTAAAATTACTTTTGAAAAAACTGGCCCTTCAACCGGTATCGTCCACGGTGATAACGGTGTAGGTCAATATGTCTGTGATGAAGCATTAAAATATGCCATTGACTTGGCAGCTGAATCAGGCTTGGCTTTAGTCGGTGTTTCCCGCACTAGTCATAGCGGGGCCTTATCCTATTACGTCAAAAAAGCAGCTCAACAAGGCTATCTGGCTTTAGCGATGTGCCAATCAGATCCGATGGTCGTACCTTACGGCGGCAGCGAAAACTATTTTGGCACTAATCCCATCGCTTTTTCGGCTCCACGGGAAAATCATCAGCCAATTGTTTTTGATATGGCAACGACGGTTCAGGCTTGGGGCAAAATTTTGGATGCTCGCTCAAAAAACAAAGAGATTCCGAATACTTGGGCTGTTGACGCTGAGGGGAATCCAACAACGAATCCCCATAGTGTTAATGGGCTTTTGCCGATTGCAGGACCTAAAGGCTATGGCTTGATGATGATGGTCGATATTTTAGCTGGCACATTATTGGGACTGCCCTATGGCAAACATGTGTCTTCGATGTATTCTGATTTAACAGAAAAACGTAACTTGGGGCAGCTTTATCTAATTATCGACCCGGCCCGCTTCACTGATCCGGCAACCTTCAAAAAAAATATCGATCAGATGGTGGCTGAATTGCATGAAATCAAACCGGCCGCGGGATTCGACCAAGTCTATTATCCTGGTGAGCTGAGTCAGGCTCGCTACGATGATTATATGGAAAACGGGATTCCAATTGCCGCACCGATTTATGATTACTTAATTAGCGATACCGTTCATTTTAATCAGTATGGCGGAAAAAGTGCCTTCGCCGAATAAAAAAGAAAGCGAGTGAATCCAGCAATGCTGCACACAATTATTGAAAAGAACAGCTACCAAGACTCGATTGTCTTGATGCTTTTAACCAATCACTTAGAATCGATGACAGGAGTGACTAGTATTTCTGTCATGATGGGGACACCCGCCAATAAGGATATTTTTAAAACGGGGGGCCTTTACACAGAGGAACTAGCTGAAGCCACACCGAATGACATGGTGATTGTGGCAGATGTCGAAAACGGTGAGGTCATCGAAGACTTAGTAGCCGAAGCCAAGAATTATTTAGCTGAGCAAGCGGGAAAAAACCAACGGGACACTTCTGAAGAACGTGTAAAAACTTGGGACAAGGCTTACAGTCTAGGCGAAGATGCAGCCGTTGCGATTTTATCCATTCCCGGTACTCACGCAGCTTTGGAAATTGAGAAAGCCTTGGATGCTGGCAAACATGTATTTTGTTTTAGTGACAATGTCTCAATTGAAGATGAACGCCGCTTAAAATTACAAGCCCATGAGCAGGGCTTGTTACTGATGGGACCAGACTGTGGGACCGGTATTATCAATGGGGTTCCGATTGCCTTCACCAATGCGGTTCGTAAAGGTAAAATTGGCGTCATTGGTGCTTCTGGAACGGGCATTCAAGAAGTGACGACGATTATTCATCGACTGGGAGCAGGAGTGACGCATGCTTTAGGAACAGGTGGCCGGGATTTAAAGGAAGCCATCGGCGGGACTACTTTTAAAGACAGCATTGCTTTATTGGAACAAGATCCTGATGTTGCTGTGATTGTGGCAATCTCTAAACCACCGGCAAAAGCCATTCGTGATGAGGTCTTAGCTTTATTACGGGCCAGTAAAAAACCAGTTGTTACAATTTTTTTAGGTGAAAATCCGACCTATCATGAAGCCGGCTTATATCATGCTCATACTTTAGAAGAAACTGCAGAAATTGCAGTGGCGCTTTTAAATGGTGAAGACCCTACAACTCTTGTTGAAAAAATGACGCTAGTGCCAGAAATCAAATTAGCTGATACGCAAAAAACAATCAAAGGATTCTATTCTGGCGGAACCTTAGCTTATGAAGCCGCCATGTTGATTAAAGAAGCTTTTGCATTGCAAGCTGACAATGGAGTGGAAGGCTTTATTTTGCAGGCGGATGGTCATGAAATTATTGACCTTGGCGATGACATCTATACAAACGGTAAACCGCATCCTATGATTGATCCGACAAAACGCAAAGAAATGCTGGAGGCGGCTGGTCAAGATCCTGCTACGGCAGCTGTGCTTTTAGATATTGTGTTAGGCTACGGCGCCCATGACAACATGGCCAGTGAGCTTGCTCCAACAATTATAAAAATTCAAGAGGAGGCGGCTGCGGCTGGCCGCAATTTGCCAGTGATTGCGACGATTGTGGGAACCGATGAAGATCCGCAAAATTTCTTTGCTCAACAAGAAATTTTAACAGATGCCGGCGTAATCTTGTGCCAAAGTAATGCCCAAGCAGTTAAAACGGCTTTAGCGCTTGTTAAGCGACCTTTGAAAGAAACTAAAAAAGCTGTCCAAAAGAAGGCTGAAACAACAGCCATCATTCCTAAAGTGCCGGTGACATTAAGCAAATTATTACAGGCGGAGAAATTTATTAACATTGGCCTTAGCAGCTTCACTAAAGCAATTACTGATTATGGCGGTCGAGTTGTTCAATATGATTGGCAACCCGTAGCCGGCGGTAATCTCGAATTACAAAAAGCGCTGCAGTTTTTAAAAAAAGCGTCCCTGAAAGTTGAGGTATAAAGATGGTTTATCACACAATTGATGAAGCAAATCAAGCAGTTGTTGCCAAAATTATCGCAGGTTCCCCCTTCTTATTAGATGTGGTTCCTGCTAAAGAAGTGATTGCGCCTTTACAAAAAGGCAAAGTGTTACTCCATGCCGGCCCGCCAATTACCTATGATAAAATGGTTGATCCCATTCAAGGTGCCTGTGTTGGAGCAGTCCTTTTTGAAGGCTGGGCTCAAGATGAGGCCGCTGCCCGCCAGTTGTTAGAAAGTGGCGAAGTCAGCTTAATGCCTTGCCACCATGTTGATGCAGTGGGACCGATGGGGGGCATTACTTCAGGCAATATGGCGGTCTTAGTTGTAGAAAATCGGGATGAAAATAATCGGGCATACTGCACAATGAATGAAGGTATTGGTGCTGTTCTGCGCTTTGGGGCCTATTCTGAGGAGGTTATCACTCGTCTGCATTGGATGAAGGATGTTCTAGGCCCAACTTTAAGCAAGGCCTTAGCTAAAAAAGGTCCGATGAATATCAATGTTTTAATTGCCAAAGCGATAGCGATGGGGGATGAATTTCATCAGCGGAATATTGCTGCATCCTTAGCCTTCTTAAAGGAAGTTGCACCGACAATTGTTTCCTTGGAGGATGTCAGTCAAGAGGATAAAGAAGCGGTCATCCAATTTTTAGCAGATACCGATCAGTTTTTCCTAAATGTGATGATGGCCTCTGCCAAATCTGTGATGGATGGTGCCCGCACAATTCAAGCAGGCACAGTTGTCACCGCTATGTGCCGCAATGGCTATGAGTTTGGTATTCGCATTGCTGGCATGGGAGATCAGTGGTTTACTGGCCCAGTAAATACACCAAAGGGCTTGTATTTTTCAGGTTTTTCTGAAGCGGATGCGGCTCCTGATATGGGGGACAGCGCAATTACAGAAACCTTCGGCGTTGGCGGCATGGCGATGATTGCTGCTCCGGCAGTAACACGCTTTGTCGGTTCCGGCGGATTTCAAGATGCCTTGAACACTAGTGAAGAAATGACAGAGATTACCTTGGCCCACAACCCTAATTTCTCAGTACCAACATGGGATTTCCAAGGGATTACAACGGGAATCGATGCCCGCAAGGTAGTCGAAACTGGTATTTTACCCGTGATTAATACGGGGATTGCCAATAAAAAGGCTGGCCTAGGGCAGATTGGTGCAGGTACAGTAACACCACCAATTGACTGCTTTGAAAAAGCAGTCTTAGCCTATGCTAAGAAATTAGGTTTTGAAGGATAGTAAAAAATAAATAGTGCAAGGACTGGTCCAGCGTTTTGAATTATGGAAGTAGTTGACTCAGCTGACTAGTCTTTGTTTTTGTTAAAGTATTTTTGGTAAGAAAAAATTGATTGTGTTTGAAATTTATTTACGAGGATAATTCGTGTTTAGCTAAGAAATATTTGGAGGGAAATCAGATGGCTCATCGTGTTGTAATCGCTCTTGGGGGAAATGCTATTTTAAGACCGAAGCAAGAAGCGACCGTGGAAATTCAATTAAAAAATCTAGAAACTAGTGCCGAGCAAATTGCCCGCATTGAAAAATTAAATTATGAAGTGGTATTGACCCATGGAAATGGTCCGCAGGTGGGCAATATTTTACGGCAAAATGAAGTTGCAAAAGATATCGTGCCTCCTGCTCCGCTACAAGTCTGTAATGCTGAATCACAGGGTTTTATCGGTTATATGATGGAGCAAAGCATAAAAAATGCTTTGAAGAAAAACAATTCCACAGCAAATGTTGTCACTTTACATACACAAACAGAGGTAGACCGCAACGATACAGCCTTCACCCATCCCAATAAGCCAATAGGCATTTTTTATGAGGAAAACGAAGCTCAGCGCTTGATGAGGGAAAACAAATGGTCGATGATGGAGGACGCTGGTCGCGGTTACCGGCGGGTTGTCCCTTCACCGATGCCTCTATTGATTCATGGCATGGATGCAATTTCCCATCTGCTTTCGCAAAATATTATTGTAATTGCTGGCGGTGGTGGCGGCATACCAGTGTTTCGAGATGAAGAAGGGATGCTGCATGGCTTAGAGGCCGTGATTGATAAAGATCGGACCGGTAAGAAAATGGCTGAGCAGGTGAATGCCGATATTTTTATGATGCTGACGGATGTTCCAAACGTCTATATTAATTACGGTCAACCAAATCAAAAAAAATTAGAAAAATTATCTGTCGCAGAGGCTGAAGAGTATATGGCTGCTGGCCATTTTGCTGATGGCAGCATGGGTCCTAAGATGGAAGCGGCAATCGCCTTTGCCAAAGAGGGGCGCCAAGCTATCATCTGTGCCTTGGATGAAGCAGATATGGCTTTACAAGGGAAAGCCGGTACTAGAATTTACGGATAAAAAAACGTGGCTTTGACGCAAGTTCTTACAGCTGTCAAATCCGAATCATTGTAAATTTGTTCAAAGGTCCAACAAGGCTGGCGCAAATTTGCTCTATTTAGTAGATATTACAAAATAGGATTCGGAAAAACAGACTGGATTAGCTTGTGTCGCAGCCGCGTTTTCTATTTTTTGGCAATTGTAACTTGATTGGCTGACTCAGACAATTCAATTGCCATCCGCAGGTTTAAGCTAGTTTGGGGATTTTGAATGGTCTCACCTAATAGTTCTTCACATTGATTAATCCGATATTTAATCGTATTGCGGTGCAAAAAGAGAAGGCTGGCCGTTTTTGAAATTTCACAATTAAAATCTAGATAATACTTTAAGGTTTTCCTGAGCTCAATCAAAGCCGGATCCGTGGGATAAGCTAAATCCTTTAAGGTTTTCGTACAGAAATAGCGAATATCCTCCGTGTTAGTTTGCTCAAATAAAGCAAAGAGTCCCTTGGCATGATAATACTGAAAGACAGGTGGCTCAGCCAGTTGCTTTAATTCCTCCATGGAAATCTTGGCTTCAACGTAGGAACTAGCGACCTCTTCAATCACTTCATAGGCATTTCCCAAAGTAAAATGCAGACTAATTGGCAAGACTTCTGCCAGCTCCTTTGCCAAATCTTGAAAAATTTGTTCCAGCTGAGGATTTTGTTCTTGAAAAAGCAGTGCAATATCATGGCTGCCTTTGATAGGAAAGACCAGCGTGTTTTTGACCCGTCTAGGCAGCTGTTCCTGCAGCCAAGCCATTGCAATCTGCGAGGCCTCTGCTTGATAGCGCAGCTTGGTGGCATCTGCTGGTTTTACAAAACAGGTAGCGATATTTACTTGATAAAAACGGCTGTCTACAATGCCAAAAGACCGTCCCAAATCCAACCAATCCCGTCCCTCGTTTTTTTCTAAATTTTGTGAAGTGATTAATTGATTAAGGTAATCGCTTTTTAAGCTATCCATCGACTCCTGAATTTTTTGATTTTTAAACAGCATAAAGGTTAAAACTAACACTGCCTGATCAATGGCAAATTCGGAAATTGGGTAGGGAATCTGCTCAGGATTTAAAATCAATAAATAATAAGGGAAATAGGTATCGATTTTGATGGGAAAGCCGGCAATTTGAATCATTCGCCCATTGGTATTTTTCACAAGAAAAGAAGTTTTTCCACTATCTATCCGGCGGTAATGGCTAGTGGTAATCTGCTGGGTAAAAAAGCTAGTGGCACTATCTCCTTGGGAAAAGTGACTGGAATGGGCGAAGACCTCCTTCCAGGGATTCAGCAAAATTGTTGGAGCATTAATAATCTTCCCTAAATCAGCAATAAAACGAGCGTTGCTGACATCATGAATTAGCAGGTTAGTAAATCGCTTTTGAATATCTAAGGCATAGGTTAGCTGCTCGGTTTTTGAATCCCATAAATAGCTGAGCATTTTATGAAGCAGCTGTCCTAACGGCTGTGTGCTAGGAATTTCGACAATCGGCAAGTCCAGCTCGGTACCATAAGCGATGATTGCTGGGTCAATTTCTTCGTGGAAACGACCGACTTTTATTCCTAAGCCGGCACTTTTTTTCTCCTTCAAGGAGGCAATCATTTTTTTTAGACCAGCTTGATTATCCTGATAGGCCATCGCTGTAGTCAAAATAAAGGTATGCTCAGGAATAAAATTGGCGATGTCGGGAGTCTCGGTGATTTCGACACTGGCGATTTCGTGATGATGATTTTTGTGGGCCGAACGAATAATTAAATCAGAAAAACGGGGTATCTGCAGCAGGTCTTCTAAAGTTGCCAAGCAGTCGCCCTCCTTTATAACAAATAATTTTTGGCAGATGTGCCAATTCTTCCCTTTATTTTAGTTGAAAGCGACAACATTTGCAAAGAATCTTCTTAGCCGTTTTGCACAAAGATACTGGCTCATTAGGTAATTTGGTCAATGAATTTTGTCGCTTTTTTTCGTATGCTGAAAAAAAAGTAAAGGACTGATGAAGATGTATCAACAAACTAATGTTGGCAAACGAATTATAATGACCCCCGGACCCGTCGAGGCGCAGCCGTCGGTTTTACGGCAAATGAGCCAAACCATTTTAGGCCAGTTTGATCCTGATTTTTTACAGATCATGGCGGAAGTCAAAGAGATGATTAAGGTTCCCTTCGGCACAAAAAATGAGCAGGCTTTCGCCATTGATGGCACCTCTCGTGCAGGCATTGAGGCGGCTTTGATTGCCTTAATTGAACCAGGGGATAAGGTATTAATTCCGGCCTTTGGACGTTTCGCTTATTTGCTGGGGGAAATCTGTCAACGGGCACAGGCGGAAATCATTTGGTTGGAAAAGGATTGGGAAGCACCCTTTGAAGAGAAGGATGTTATCGAAGCGATTGCCAAAGTCCAGCCAAAAATTGTTGCTATGATTCACGGTGAGACGGCGAATGGTCAAATGCAGCCGTTGGCAAAAATTGGTGAATTTTGCCGTCAGCAGGATATTTTCTTTGTGGTTGACATGGTGGCAACTTATGGAGGCGTGGAATTAAAAGTTGACGATTGGCAAGTGGACATTGCCATTGCCGGAACGCAGAAATGTTTAAGTGTCCCTTCTGGTCTGTCGTTGATTACGTATAACAAACGGGTCGAGGCTGTTTTGGCAGAGCGCTATCAAAAAGAGCTCGGCTTAGGGGATGACCAACGGAGCGATCATTTTATCAGCAGTAATTATTTAGACCTGTCTCAGTTGGAAAAATATTGGAGCCCGCAACCGATCAACCATCACACAGAAGCAACCGTTATGATTTACGGCTTACATGAAGGTCTGCGTTTATTGCTGGCAGAAGGCATGGAGAATGTTTTTCACCGTCACCAACAAAATTTTGAAATTTTACGGGATAGCTTGGCTAAAATGAATCTGGAATTTTTTGGGAATTTAGCGACTATGATGCCTACGGTTTTACCAATTATGATTCCAGAAGGGATTGACGGAGAAGCTTTACGTCAAACTTTGGCCAGTCAATATGGAATCGAGATTGCCTCGTCATTTGGTTCATTGCAGGGGAAAGTTTGGCGAGTTGGCAATATGGGGTATAGCAGTCAAAAGGCTAATGTGCTCTTGCTTTTAAGTGCTTTTGAGACTGTTCTACGGTCTTTTGGACATGAGTTTCCCGCTGGCGCCGGTAGTATTTATGCCTTGAAGGAATATCAAGACCAAATGAATGGATAAAGTTGTGCAGAGTAAACAAAAAAGTTTGTGAGTTTGTGAAAACTCACTGATTTTTTTGTTTTGGGAAACGGTTACAATTGGGTTGTCAGGGAAGAATCCCAAAGCAGAAAAATTTTTTAGTTGGAGGTCTAAAATGGAAGCGAATCAGACAAAAAGTAATGTGGGTTTTGCCTATTGGAAAAAAATTGTTATCCTGCTGTGTGCTGGTTGGGTGACAATCTGGATTTACCGCTCGGCCCTTTCACCAGTTTATCCACAGATTAGGGAATCACTAGGGGGGAATGTTTCAGATACGGCCCTCGGTTCAATTTCAAGTTTTTATTTTCTAGGTTATGTGGCCATGCAGATACCAGCAGGCTTCCTCGTTGATAAAATCGGGAAGAAGAAGGTCTTGATTCCCGGCTTTGCGGTCTTTGCAGTAGCGGCGCTATTAATTTCCCAAGCTCAAAGCTTAGGTATGATTTACGCCGGAAGTTTATTGGCCGGTTTAGGTTGTGGCTCTTTTTACGGATCAGCCTACTCGCTGACATCACAAAATATCCCCAAAGATAAAAAAAGTTTTTCCACTGCCATCGTTAATAGCGGATCAGCTGTCGGTTCAGGTTTGGGAATGATTTTATCTAGTTTTTTAGTAGCTCAACAAGGTTTACCTTGGCAAACGATGATGTATATTTCCGTTGTGATGATTATTTGTATGATTTTTGCGTTTCAAGCTATTATTCGTAGCAATAAAGATGATGTAGCAGCTTTGCAGCAGCAAGAAGCTGCCGCGGTTTCAGAGGAAGCAGCTGCAAGCACACCAGCTGAACCTGCCAGCAAAGTGTCGATTTCAAAGCTTTTCGCACCGAAAATGTTATTTACTTATCTGTTATACTTTGCCACTTGTTACGCTTATTATATGACCGTGACTTGGTTGCCGAATTTCTTAGGAACAGAACGGGGCTTTGAAGGAGCGGCAATTGGGTTTTCCTCATCTTTAGTAGCCTTTGCTTCTATTCCAGGAGCATTGTTCTTCAGTAAATTAGCGGACAGATTTATGCATAAAAAAGTTAGCTTTATCATTGTCTTAGAATTGCTGGCGGCGGCTATGCTGCTATTAACCGTACAGGCAACGAATTCAACCTTTTTATTAATTTCATTGATTTTGTATGGATTTTTAGGTAAGTTAGCGGTGGAACCGATTATCATCTCTTGGCTCGGTGAAAATGCGCCGCAGGTTGGTGTTGGGACCACATTAGGCGTCTTTAACTTCTTCGGGATGATGTCATCAGTGATTGCTCCAACTTTGACAGGAACAATTTCCGATACGACTGGTTCAAAGGAGATGGGCTTTTACATTTCTGTCATTTTGCTAGTTGTCGGCACAGTGCTCTTCCTCTTTGCAAACATGAAGAAAAAAGCCAGTCATTAAGGAGGCCAATGCCTAATGCCCAAGATGTTGAAAAGTTTAACCAATCAAATTTTATTCGCGACAGTCTTAGGCATTGTCTGCGGTCTGATCCTTCATGATAAAATAGCTTTTATCAAAGTTATCGGTGATGTCTTTTTACGATTAATCCAGATGTCAGTGGTCATCTTAATTATGGGGGCCGTGATTGAAGCTGTGGGTAGTCTGGAGGCTAAAGTTTTAGGGAAAATTGGCTTAAAGGTAATGCTCTGGTTTATCGGCTCGACAATTTTAGCGGCAGCCATTGGCGTTGTTGTTGGACTAATTGTGCAGCCAGGTGCAGATGTCACGATTGCTAATGTGGAATTAGATAGCATTGCCACCAGTAGCGGAACGCTGTCTGAGATGATTTTAGAATTTTTCCCAAGTAATATTGTTGAAGCGATGGCGAATGCGAATATGATTCAAGTCATTGTTTTTGCATTACTGTTTGGTTTAACGTTAAGCTTGGCAGATCGCAAAAAGACCCAGCCGATTTTAGATTTTGTCGCAAGTTTTAATCATGTCATTTTAAAAATGGTGACCTTAGTTATGAAGCTGGCACCTATTGGAATTTTTTGTCTAGTAGCGCCAATGGTTGGCTCCGTCGGCATTGAAATCCTACTGACGCTAACTAAATTTTTATTGACCCTCGGCGCTAGTTCCCTTTTGTTCATGTTGATTTGGTTAATGCTGACGGCGGTTTACTGCAAAGTACCTTTTAAGCAGTTGTGTCAAAAAATGTGGCGGATGTCGGTGGTAGCGTTCACCACCACTTCTTCGGCGGTCACCTTACCTATCCAAATTGAAGACAGCGAAGAAAAGTTGGGAATCAGTGATCGGATTTCTAAATTGGTGATGCCTTTAGGAATGACCTTAAACAGCAATGGTTTAGCCTTGTTTTTAAGTATTTCAATCATTACTTTCGCTCAGTTTTACGGCATTGAATTAGCATTGCCAGACTTGATTCAAGCGGTGATTTTATCGACTCTCGCTTGTTTGGGAACAGTCGTTGTACCGGGAGGCGGGTTAGTCGCCTTGGCTACGGTCATGCCGATGCTAGGTCTGCCGACAGAAAGCATTGCCATTTTAGCCGGCATTGACTGGTTTTCGGGTATGTTTAGAACCCTGCTAAATGTTGATGCGGATACAACCGTCGCCTTGATTATTGCCAAAGACGAAGGTGAGTTGGATTATTCAAAATATCAATAAGAGTCGGCACTGAAAAAAATACTTGCTGCTCAAAAAAACGTCATGGTCCAATGGAATCATGACGTTTTTTTTTATGATTTAATACTTTGTAGCAGCCTTAAAAAACAATCTCCACCCCGTAATGATCAGAGACAACGGGAGCATTCTGCCCATCAAAGCAGACCTTTGAGGAGCGGACAGGGATTTTTTCAGAGACAAAAATATAATCAATGCGAATTCCCTGCTGATTGTTTTCCCAGCCGGTGATTTCAGCCTCGACTGTGGCGCTGCCAGAAGTTTTTTCAGCTAAGAAAAAAGTATCATACCAACCATCTGCATGGATTAATTGATAGCCTTGTTCCTTTTCTTGGGCGGGATTGTTAAAATCCCCCAGTAAAAAAATGAGGGCTTCACCAGTTTGTTGGTGCTTTAAGTCCTGCAGATGAGCTGTCAAAGTCTGCCATTCCTTTAGAAAACCTTCATTAGGATTTTGTTGCCACCAAGAAAAATGCAACGAGTAAAACCAATGGGAGCGCCCGTTGATTATTAACTCGACACCGAGGGCTTTGCGCCGGCGATGGTCAGCAAAGGGATAGTTGTTGGAAATTAAAATTTCTTTTGTTTGATTCACCGGCTGGCGGGAAAGAATGGCCAGACCTTCATCATATTTATTAAAACCTAAATGCACTGGCACCCAGTGATACTCATAGAAAAGCTCTTTTTCAGCGAGGGCTTTAACTAAAAGCCCGCCAAAATTATCGGCCTTCAACTCTGTAGTCTCATTATCGTTTGTCCACAGCTGATTGACTTCCTGCAAAGCAATAAGGTCATAGGCTTCAGTAGCGATTTTCTCTGCTAAATAGGTCAGCTTTTCCAGCTGATTTTCCTCCAACCAGCTGTGGGTGTTTAATGTCAGTAATTTCATTGATTTCCTCCGAAATAATGGGTTACACTAATTATACCAAATGTCAGAAGAAAAGAATTTTGAAATTTGCAGCGACTTTGCATTCGTGAGAGCTGATTTTTTTTGAAAATCATATTCTAAGCTAGTCTGCGCCTAAAATTTTTTTTAAAGAAGGAAATCATATGAAGCCATTAAACAATTTAATTACTGATGTGCCGGGGGTAAAAGTGGGCCATCAAACGATTTTGAATTCACAATTCAAAACGGGCGTCACAGCAATTTTGCCCCATACAGACAATCTTTTTTTAGAAAAATTACCGGCGGCAGTTCATGTGATCAATGGCTTTGGCAAAAGTGCGGGATTGTTGCAGGTGGCAGAAATGGGCGTTTTGGAATCGCCGCTTATTTTGACAAATACTTTTGGCGTCGGCACTAGTATAAATGCTTTGATTCGCCGAGCTTTAGCAGAAAATCCAGAGATTGGCGAGGGCACCGGCAGTTTTAATCCGTTGGTTTTTGAATGTAATGACAGTGTCCTCAATAATTTGCGGGGCTTGGTGATTGAAGAAGAGGATGTCACAAAAGCCTTATCAAAAGCGAACAGTGATTTTTGTTTAGGTGCTAAAGGAGCAGGCACCGGGATGACCTGCTATGGCTTGAAGGGGGGCATTGGTTCTGCGTCCCAAGCGTTAATGATTGATGGGCAGGAGTTCATTCTTGGCTGTCTGGTTTTAACTAATTTTGGCCAGATGAAAAATTTAGTGGTGGAACATTATCCAATTGGTCAAGAGTTGGCAGCTTTTTTTGAAGCACAACAGCAGGCAGAAAAGGGCAGTGTGATTGTAATTTTAGCAACTGACCTGCCGTTAAGCAGTCGCCAGCTGAAAAGGATTAGTAAGCGAGCCTCAGTCGGTATTACCCGCAGCGGCTCGTTTATCGGAAATGGCAGTGGTGAAGTGGTCTGCAGCTTTTCGACAGCTCATCGGCTGCAGCACTTTGAAAAAGCTGCGCTGATAACAAGAAGCGCTTTTAATGAAAATTATTTGGATAGCGTGTTTGAAGCAGTTGCTGATGTGGTGGAGGAAGCCGTGCTACGCTCGTTAATTCATGGAGAAACGATGGTGGATCGCCAAGGTGTACCTGTTTGGAATCTAATAGAAGCGATTGAAGAGCTGCAGAAGGCTGATTTTTCAACAGCCAGACTCCCACTGATAAATAAATTAAATCAATTGAAATAGGTGATGACAATGGAAAAAGCGTTGCAGACAGCAATTGCTAACTTAATTGCAACATATCAAACAGAGCTGGAAATTGGTCTTTGGTTGGGGGATACTTCTGGGACAATCTATGATTTTCAAGGAGAGAAATTTTTTTCAGCCGCCAGCATGATTAAGCTACCTATTTATTTGCGTTATCTGGAAGCTTTTCGGGACGGTGAGTTGAGTCCCGAAAAAGAAATTTTAGTTGAGGCAGAAAAAATTGTCGGCGGTGCCGGCTATCTGCAACTGCTGCCAAACAAAAAAATTTGGCAGCTACAGGAATTAATGACAGCCATGATTGCTGTTTCGGATAATACGGCAACGAATCTTTTATTGGAAAGCGCCGGACTAGAATCAATGCAAACTTGGCTGCAAGCATTTTCCGGCATCCAATTGCAACGTTTTTTGATGCGGCCACTTCCCGGAAAAGAAAATCGCATGACGGCAACGGCAGCTGGCCAAATGCTGCGGCGAATTTATCAATTCTCTGATGATCAAGCGCAGCAAGCAGGCGACCTCCAGCCTTTCTTAAAGCAGCAATTTCGAGAAGGGCTGCCGGGATTATTGGACGAGCAGGAAATTGTTGGCCTCAATATTTACAATAAAACCGGTCGTTTAGATAGAATCGAACATGACGCCGCCTGCTTTGACTATCAAGGGCAGCCAGTGTTTATCTCAGCCTTTACCCGCGATTTAACGGGACGGGGTCAAGGAGTTATATTTTTGCGGCAGCTAGGAGAGCTTGTCTTTAAAAACTATTTTATTGATAAATCCAAATAGCTTTTACTGCAACAAAAAGCCCATCAGCGGGGACTGATGGGCTAAGGAGTGAATGGAAGTCAGCGAACAATTAGGCTTCACTGACCGGCAGCTTGACGATACAGCATTTTGGGAAGCGTCAAGCTGCTCATGTTTTTGGGATACGTATATCTTAGCGGAGAAATGTGAACTGTTTATGACACAATCTAAGAGACTACTATTAGCCTAAATCAATAATTCGGTCAACGAAGTCTTCATAAAATTGACTTTCGTGGGAGACGACAATCAGCGTGCCGGCATATTTTTCCAAAGCCTCCATCAGATTGACCTTAGTTTCTTGATCGATGTGATTGGTGGGCTCATCTAGCATTAAGAAATTACTTTTAATCATCGTCATTTCAGCGATTTTAACTTTTGTCTGCTCGCCGCCGCTGAGAAATTTTAAGCCCTGCATCGCTAACTCGTTGGCTAGTCCAGCCCGGGATAACTGCCGCCGCAAGTCTTTGGTGGTGGCTTTTGGATAGAGGTTGCTGAGATATTGCAGCGGGGTTTCCAATGGATTTTCCCACGCTAAATCTTGAGCGAAATAATCAATTTCCGTATGTTGAGGAAATTGAAATTCCCCCTTTAAGGGTTTGATTTGACCCAGTAAAGTTTTAATCAGCGTTGATTTACCAATACCGTTAAAGCCCCTTAAAGCAATTTTTTCACCATAGCGAATCGTTAAATTAATCGGTGGCAACAAGGGCTTTTGATAGCCGATTTCCAGCTCATCGGTTTCTAAAGCCAATGTTGTGACAATCGGCTGATAAGGAAACTCGATATGAGGTTTCGGCGAATCACTCGGTGGTGTTAAGCGCTCTATTTTGGCCAATTGTTTTTCGCGGCTCTTGGCCATCGTGGAACGGGAGCCGGCTTTATACTTGCGGATGTAAGCCTCCGTTTTTTTGATATGATCCTGTTGGGCTTCATATTGTCGTAAATACGTTTGTTGCTGCAATTCTTTTTGTTTTAGCGCTTGTTCAAGATTGCCGGTATATTTGGAGAGCTTGCCAAACTCAATATCAAAAATATGCGTGGTGATTTCATTGAGAAAATGTCGATCATGGGAAACCACGAGAAAGGTGCCGTCAAAATTTTTCAAAAATTCTGTCAGCCAAGCCACATGGTCATCGTCCAAGTGGTTAGTGGGCTCATCTAAAATCAAAATCTCTGGTTTTTCCAAAAGCATTTTCGCCAAAATTAATTTAGAACGCTGACCGCCACTGAGATTTTTTAATTGGGTATCCATGCCCAATACCTGCAAGCCTAAGCCATTGGCCAACTCATCGATCAAGAGATCCATCTGATAAAATTCCCCTTGATCCAATTCGTTTTGCAGCTTGCCGGCTTGATTGAGCAAATCATCCTCAAGGCTTTCCGCATAAGTAGCGTAAAGTTCAGCAATCTTAGCTTCTTTTTTAAAATCCTCGGCATAAGCCAGCTGTAAAAATTCTTTGATTGTCAGCTGCTCATCAACTTCAACATATTGGTCCAAATAGCCAAGGCGGGCTTTCTTTTGGAGGACAACCTGCCCGTCATCCGGCAATTGTTCGCCGGTGATAATTTTGATCAGAGTACTCTTACCTACACCGTTACGGCCCACTAGACCGACGTGTTCCCCGCGATTAATCTGCCCGTTTATTTTTTCATATAAGACTTTATCCCCGAATTGTTGGGTAATATCCACTAGTTTTAACATTTTTTATTTCCTGCTTTCATTTTTTTCTCGCAAAAAAGCTGCAGACAGTCATTGTCTACAGCTTTTAAAGTATATATTTCGTCATCGAAAGGCTGGCAAAACAAATAAACCTCTAGCCAGGCTTCGATGAAGAAGGACTTTTCGCTCTTAACAATGCTTCATCTTTCAGTTGTTAAGAGCTGTTTTTCTCACGAATTTAAAGTAATAGTGTTTCATAGTTATTCCTCATTTCTCTGGGAAATTATAACACGGAGAAAATAAATGGTCAAAGTAAATGAAAAAAAGTTATGAAAATTTGAAAAAAATTTCTTTAGAGCATAGCTAAAGGTTGTTTTTGGGTCGGTTTCGGAAAGAGTTCATCCAGGATAGCGAGTTCTGCCGCCGCTAACTTGACGGCGCTTGCCGCTAGATTGGCTTTGACATGCATTTCATTGCTGGATTGGGGAATCGCTAAGGAAGTGCCATCGCGAATCACCCAAGCTAATAGAATTTGAAAAATTGACGCTTGGTGCTGCTCCGCAATTTTTTGCAATTGCGGCTGCTGAGTAAACTGGTTGCCTAAAGAATCTCCTTGGGCAATTGGAGAGTAGGCAATCAATGGCACGTTTTGCTTTCGCATCCACGGTAGTAAATCAAACTCAATGCCTCGTTCACCTAAGTTGTACAAAACTTGATTCGCCGCACAATTTTGACCGCCGGGGACCTGCCATAATTCCTCCATATCCGCCGTGTCGAAATTGGAAACGCCCCAAGCCTTAATTTTTCCGGCTTGCTTAGCAGCTTCCATGGCGGCCACTGTTTCGGCTAAAGGAATCGTGCCCCGCCAATGGAGCAGGTATAAATCTAGATAATCTGTCTCTAGGCGGTCTAAGCTCTGGTCCAAACTTTTCGGTAGATTCGTCAGTGAGGCGTTCCAAGGGTAAGCCTTTGAGATTAGGTAGACTTCTTCTCGAGGGAAATTTTGCAGGGCTTCACCGACTAAGCGTTCCGAATTTCCTTCTCCGTACATTTCAGCCGTGTCAATCACTGCGGCGCCACTTTCTATCCCACTACGTAAAGCGGCCAGTTCAGTTTGGCGCCGTTTGAAATCATCTCCCATGTGCCACGTCCCCATGCCGATTGCCGGTAAAGTTCGCTGATTAAGTGTCAAATTTTGCATTCTCTTTCCTCCTTATGGTTGCTGTTTTTAGTGTATCAAAGGGTGAGCCGGCTTTGACAGCAACTTGTCTTAGCCTGAAAATTATAAAGGCAATGTCATTAATAAAAGCTGACCGTATTCTGTGGTTAACGGTGGGAGGGTTTCAGTGAAGCCATGTTTTTGATAAAGCTTAATGGCCTTACTGTTTTTAGAATTAACTCCCAAGATTAGTTCTTCAGCTGTAGGAAAATGTTCTTTGGTGAAGGCTGGTAAAAGTTTTAGGCTAGCATCTGCATAACCTTGTCCTTGAAAACGGCTGTCAGTGGAATAGCTTCGCAATAAAACAGCATGCTGATTATCGGTGTAAATTTGCGGGCCAGGCCAGCCATGCAAAATCATAAACGTCGGAAAATTTCCTTGATCTTCTAAAAAAACAGGCAGACGGCTATCGTCAGCAGCCGCTTTTTCAATGGCATCTAAAGGTAGACCTGAGAAAATTAATTGTTCAGGGGGCAGGTGATAGTCGGCAATTTTTTCTGTCGGCACTAAAGCTGGATTATATGCGATTAATTTCATGGGAAGCTCCTTTAGGTTTATTTTTTTAAGCAAATTATGGGAGTTAGCTCTCGCAGATTCAAGTTTAAAGCTGCTGAAGCTAGCTGTGAGGTGTGCTAGATTGTCTTCGCGAAACTAGCTTTAATCAGATTAGGTTCAGCAGTATTCTATCGGAGTCCTATTTGCGAGCCGAGTTAAATAAAAAAGCACAACCATCGAAATGATTGTGCTTGAATTGAATAGAACCAGAAATTATAATTTTTGGTTGTAGTATTCAACGACTAGTGATTCGTCAACTTCAGGAGTTAATTCGTCACGTTCTGGTAAACGCATGAATGAACCAGTTAAAGTATCTGCATCGAAAGTTACGAAAGCTGGACGGCCTAAAGTCGCTTCAACAGCTTCAGCGATAACTGTTAATTTTTGAGATTTTTCACGGATTGAAATCACTTGACCCACTTCAACGTGGTATGAAGGGATATCAACGCGTTTGCCATCAACTAAAACGTGGCCATGGTTGACTAATTGACGTGCTTGACGACGAGTAGTTGCTAAACCAAGACGGAAAACAACATTGTCTAAACGTTGTTCAAGTAAGATCATGAAGTTAACCCCATGTTTACCTTCTTTGATTTTGCTAGCTTTGATAAACAACGTACGGAATTGGCGTTCGTTCATGCCATACATATGACGTAGTTTTTGTTTTTCAGTTAATTGCATGCCGTATTCAGATTTTTTGCCACGGCTGTTTGGTCCGTGTTGACCTGGTGCATACGGGCGACGTGCTAATTCTTTACCAGAACCTGATAAAGAGATGCCTAAACGGCGAGATAATTTCCAAGATGGTCCAGTATAACGAGACATTAATAAATTCCTCCAAAAATTTAGTGTTGGAGTAAAATAATCTGAGGACTTCGCATTCGTGCAGTTTGTTCTTCAATCTTCGCCTTTTGCAGCCGCGGTTACACAATTGAACCCATGGACTTTTGTCGGGGCAACAAACTGGGGACGAGGTACTAATTCTCTGCTGCTTATTTTACACAAAGTCTAGTATAGCTTAATTTCAACGCTAAAGTCAATCAAAAATTCAGCAAATGACAGCTGTTTATTAAATATTCTTCCTGATTAAAGAAGATGCCAGTAAACTCCTCAGCTATTTATATAATTAGTCATGGTATAAGGTGCTACGAGATAAGGATTAGCATTGTTTTTTAGATCTATCTTTAGTCAGATTCAGCACCTTATCTAAAGGGGTAACCTTTTTTTGATTGAAGGGGACGCCTTTTTTCTTTTTGGTCAGGCTTTGGCTTTCCTTTTGTGGAAAAGATTTTCTTTCATTAAAAAATGAATTAGAATAAGGAAACAGGTTTTTTAAGGAGAAACGTGATGGAAAAATACGCATGGTATTCAAAGCGCTTCGGTCAACCGGCTAAAGATGATGAGGAACTTTTTTTATTGCTGACAGTCGGCGTCTTTCAAGCGGGCCTTTCTTGGCAGGCAGCGGCGGGGAAGCGGGAGGCTTTTTTGCGGAATTTTGCCCAGATGGATATTCAAAAAGTCGCCGGCTTTTTTCCGGAGGATCTTGAAAAAATCATGGGTGATTCAGAAATGATTCATAATCCCCGCAAAATTCGCGCCGTGATTGCTAACGCACGAGCTATTTTGGCGCTGCGGTCTGAATTTACCAGCTTTCAAGACTATCTTTGGCATTTTACCGATGGTGAGCCAGTGATTGAAAGCTATCGGGCAATTGATAAAATTCCCAATACCCATCCTTTGGCAACGAAAATTGCCAAAGATATGAAGCGGCGGGGCTTTCAATTTGTCGGACCGATTTTAACCTGTATGTTTTTAAAGGCAGGGGGCTTTATTCAAGATGAGGTCAGCGGGTGAAAAAGCTGACGAGGTCAAATCTGATAATTTTATTAGAGGAACTGAATGAAATTTTCAAAACCTTTCATTAACCCTTTACAAACGAGCGGTCACCGATTAAAATGTGAAAGGATGTTTTGAAAGCTCAAATTGAATTTTTGCAGCGTCACTCTTGGATAACCCATAAAAAGCATTGGATTTCAGCAGTGCCTGAAGGCCAACTGTATAAGGAGAAAAAATATGAACCCCGTATCACCCCTCTTTGAGAAGATTGATTCTTCCATCGAAAAAAAAGTTGATTTATTTCAAAATGATTTTGCCCGTTATTGCTTGCGTGCAGTCTTTGCCTGTCTCTTTTTAGGTTTAGGAACTGCTGTGGCATTTTACATTGCAATGAACGGTGAAGCCATCGCCCCAGGACTTGGCAAAATGCTGTATGCCTTTATGTTCAGCTGGTCGTTGGTAATGATTTTATATATGAATGCTGAGCTGGGCACCTCCAACATGCTGTATATGACAGTTGGAGTCTTTCGTAAAAAGATTTCTGCTTCATTGGCATTGAAAATTCTCTTTACTTGTATTTTCTTTAATCTGATTGGCGGTGTAATCGTCGGCTTTTTAGTGGCGCAAACAGGACCCTTCCAACATTTAGCCAGCGACAGCTATTTCTTCCATTCAATTTCATCTAAATTAGGCAAAGAAACGATTCAAATTATTGTAGAAGGAATTTTTGCGAATATCGTCGTAAACACAGCCGTGTTAATCAGTATGCGGATGAAGGACGACGCCGGCAAATTAGGCGCCATCATCTTTATTATCTTCATCTTTGCTTATTTAGGCTATGAGCACGTTATCGCCAATTTCCCGGCCTTTAGCTTGGCTATCTTCACTTCCGGCGGTGTTTTAGAAAACCTTTCAGTGGTTAATGTGCTCCACAACCTGATTTTCGCTTTAATCGGTAATTATATCGGTGGCGGATTGGTGATGGGCTTAGGCTTTGCCTGGTTGAATAAATCAAAAACCAATTATTTAGATTAATTTAGTTAAGACTTGGAGCTTGCCCCAAGTCTTTTTTTCGTTCACTCTGTTGACTTTTTGACATCTTAAGGAGGCAATTTTATTGGAAAAACTTGTTTTTGAAACAGACGAGGCACAAGCCTTACCGATGGCTAAGTATATGAAAAATTTATTCCCTTTTGCCGGTGTGGCTGCGCCGAAACGAAAAAAGCTGGAAGGGCCTTTTTTAAAAGCCAGTAAAAAATTGACTAATCAAGAATTGCTGATACTGATTGCTGAAACATACCGACAAGAGGAGCGGGAATATCAGTATTATGCCATTGATTTAGCTTTAGCTAATCTGAAGCGACTGACAGTTGCTGATTTAAAAACGCTGCTGCCCTTACTAGCTGAAAAAACTTGGTGGGACAGCATCGATGCTTGGCGGAAAGTCTATGGAGATTGGGGCAAAGCCAATCTTGCTGAGCTAGAGCTGATTTTTAGCTGGTTTTACAAACATGAAAATTTCTGGTATCGTCGAGTGGGGATTAACCTACAGCTGCTGTATAAGGAGCAAACAAACTTAACTTTATTAACGCAGGCGATACTAGCGGATCAAGCAACGGATGAATTTTTTATCCAAAAAGCGATTGGCTGGTCCTTGCGGGATCTCAGTAAGACCAATCCTCAGTGGGTCCGCAATTTTTTGACCGAACAGCAATTGAGTCCCTTGGCTGTCCGAGAAGGCAGCAAATACTTAAAATAAAATTTGAGACATAAAAGGAGAACATATTTCCGTGACACGAAAACTTTTTGCATTTGATATTGACGGCACCTTGCTTAACAGCCAAAAACAACCCCTCGACAGCACCAGAGAAGCCTTAGCTGAACTGCGCCGCCAAGGCCACTTGGTTTTGGTTGCCACTGGCCGCAGCCGCTATTTGGCTCAAAATGTGATTCGTGATTTAGGCTTCACGAATTATATTATCTGCAATGGCGCTGGCGCCTTTTTAGATCATCAACAGATTTACAAACATCTGCTGGATCAAGAGGCGTTGGAGCGTTTAGTCCAATTTATGTCGGAAAAAGAAATCGGCACTTCCTTTGTCGGCTTGGACGAAAGCCGCAGCTACCAAATCTTCAATCCAACTGAAATGGAAGCTGCGATGAATTCCTTTGGCTCGACGACACCGGAACTTGCGCCGGATTATTTAAAAAATGGCGAAATATATCAAGCCTTAGCTTTTTATGAAACGGCTCGGGACGGCGAATTTGACGCATTATTTCCAGAATTTCGCTTTGTCCGTTGGCATCCTTATAGTGTCGACATCGTGCCGAAGACTGGCTCGAAGGCGCAAACGATTGCTTACATGGCGGAGCGTTTAGGGATTGCTCCGGCTGATGTGATTGCCTTTGGCGACGGCAATAACGACAAAGAAATGTTAAAGGCCGCTGGCGTTGGCGTGGCGATGGGAAATGCCGATGATGATGTACAGGCGGTAGCTGATTTGGTGACGGCAACAAATGATGACGACGGCATTGCTAAAGCGTTGAAAACTTTAGCGTTACTATAAAACATCACTGCTAGAAACTTTCAATAAAATAGAAATGCTACTTGAGAAATTTTGACTCAAGTGGCATTTTTTTGTTTAAAAAAGTTTAAACATATCGAAAAACGATAAATAAATATTGAAAATCATGATAAACTGCCTTTACAATTTAATTGAGGTGAGTAAATGAAATTCAAATATCTAGTTTTAAATTTAGCTTTGGTCTTAGTAGGAACAGTGGCGGCACTTTTTTGTGGGCTGTTGTCTGTGCAAGTATTTACTGGCGGCGCAATTCAAGCTCCTGTTTCAACCGGCTTACTGCTAGTTAGCCTGTATCTCAGTTTTTTTGCTGGCCTCTATGTTCTAATCAAGCTGCATCAAGTCCTGCAGCTGATTCAAGCTGATGCGGCTTTTACAGAAAAAATTATTCCGTTGGTTCAAAAAATTCGGCGGGGGATTTTGACTGTCAGCTGCCTGTTTTTAGGCAGCCTGCCTTTTTTCTACCAAGCAGCGCAAAGTGAAGATGCACCAAGCCTTGTACTGATTGGCGTTGGCATAGCAGCGATTCCCTTTGTCATTTATCTGTTTTCTGCCATTGCTGAAGAATTGTTTTTAAAGGCTTTGAGCTTGAAGACAGAGCAAGACTTCACGATATGAGGTGACTGACATGGCAATTCAAGTAAACCTCGATGTAATGTTGGCGAAGAGAAAAATGAGTGTCACGGAATTATCAGAAGCGGTGGGAATAACGATGGCCAATCTTTCTATTTTGAAAAATGGCAAAGCTAAGGCGATTCGTTTCAGCACCTTAGAAAAGTTATGTGAAGTTTTAGAGTGTCAGCCGGGGGATTTGTTGGAATACAACAAGTGACTCTTGCGACGTTGGCGAGTTTTCACCGTGGCTGTAGATTTTACCAAAATCTTTCTTTTATCCGCAAAAACTACTATAATAGGAAAAGGTGAAAAAGGGACAGCAGTTCTTTTTTCAATCATCAAATGAGGATAGTTTCGCTATTTTTTATGAAGCATTTCGTTTGAAGGAGAAGGGGAAGCATTTTGCGAATCTTATTTATTGGTGATGTCGTCGGCGCACTTGGTCGTCAGACGTTAACCACCTATCTACCCAAATTAAAACAAAAATATCATCCGCAGGTAACGATTGCCAATGGAGAAAATGCGGCGTCAGGTCGGGGCATTACGGAAAAAATTTATAAAAAATTTTTACAAGACGGCGTCGATGTGGTGACTTTGGGTAATCACACTTGGGACAATAAAAATATTTTTGAATTCATTGATAGTGCTAAAAAGATGGTGCGACCAGCCAATTTTCCTGAAGCGGTGCCCGGTATGGGGATGGTGTTTGTCAATGTCAACGGCGTGGAATTAGCCGTTATGAATTTGCAGGCCCGTTCTTTTATGGTGGATTTAGATGACCCTTTTAAAAAGGCTCAGGAATTAGTCGCAGAAGCCCGCAAACGGACCTCCTTGATTTTTCTTGATTTCCACGGGGAAACGACCAGTGAAAAACAAGCGATGGGCTGGTTTTTAGATGGCAAAATTTCTGCGTTAGTTGGAACCCACACCCATGTGCAAACCAATGATGCCCGTATTTTACCAAAAGGCACAGCCTTCTTGAGTGATGTCGGCATGACCGGTCCTTATGATGCCATTTTAGGCATGAAAAAAGAACCAATTATTGAAAAATTTCTGACGGCTCT
Source organism: Enterococcus sp. LJL90 (assembly GCF_056924355.1). NCBI lineage: Bacteria > Bacillati > Bacillota > Bacilli > Lactobacillales > Enterococcaceae > Enterococcus > Enterococcus sp. LJL90. The sequence goes on from NZ_JBXPBQ010000001.1 coordinate 503,747, forward strand.
ACCGCAACGTTTTGAAGTAGTTGAAGAGGGCCGCAGCATAATGGGCTGTTGTGTGATTGATTTAGATGACAACACCGGTAAAGCGAAAAAAATTACCCCAATCCAAATTTCTGAGGACCATCCTTTTACAGAATAATGGAGAGAAAGAAGTTTAAATGTTAGAAGACAAAGCCCTGCAAGTAGAGTTAGATAAGTTAACGACCCTGATTGAGGAAAACGAAATTATCATTCGCTTTCGTCAAATTGAAAAACGGGTCAATGATAACCAGCAGCTAGCCAAGCTGGTGGAAGAGATTAAAGAAGCGCAAAAAGCTGCCGTTCAATATGAACACTATGACAAGCCAGAAGCCAAAAGACAGGCGCTCGCTTTAGCCGATCAGCTAACAGCGGAGTTTGACAATCATCCCCTGGTGATTGCCTACCGGGAGCAATTGGTGGAGGCGAATGATTTATTGCAGCACTTAACCCATAAAATTCAAAAATCCGTTAATGATGCTCTTGAGGAGTCAGCGGAATAAAAATAGAAATGAAGGAGTTTTTTGAATGCCTCAAAAAACGAAAAATACTCCGATGATGGAACAATACTTAAGCATCAAGGCTCAATACCAGGATGCTTTTTTGTTCTACCGTTTAGGAGATTTTTACGAAATGTTTTACGAAGATGCCGTTAAAGGTGCCCAGATTTTGGAATTAACCCTGACTAGCCGCAATCGCAATGCCGATGACCCAATCCCCATGTGCGGTGTGCCTTATCACTCGGCCCAAGGCTATATTGATACTTTAGTGGCTCAAGGTTATAAAGTTGCCATCTGTGAACAGATGGAGGACCCTAAAGAAGCTAAAGGCATGGTCAAACGGGAAGTCGTGCAACTGATTACACCGGGAACAGTCATGGACAGCAAGGAATTAAATGCCAAAGAAAATAATTTTCTAACGGCCGTCATTTATGAAGCGGCCAGCGGTTATGGCTTTGCTTATGCAGATTTAACTACAGGAGAATTAAAAACCGCTTTTCTAAAAGATGAGGAAAGTGTTATCAATGAAGCCAGTGCATTGCAAACCAAAGAAATTGTTCTAGGCTCAGAAATTCCGGAAAAATTAGAGCAGGATTTAACCAATCGATTGAATCTGATTTTTTCAAAGCAATTAGAGACTGTCGACAATGCTGAATTATCTTTTTTAACAGCAGATTTAACTCAAGCCTTAGAAAAAGAGGTGACGGGTAAATTGCTGACCTATCTGTCTTTAACGCAAAAGCGCAGTTTAGGGCATTTACAAAAAGCAGTAGAATATCAGCCGGATCATTATTTAAAAATGGATTTTTACTCTAAATTTAATTTGGAATTAAGCCAAGCTATTCGCAGCGGCAAAAAACAAGGGACCTTACTCTGGCTGCTGGATGAAACGAAAACCGCTATGGGGGGGCGGCTCTTAAAGCAATGGCTGGATCGGCCCTTGATTCAAGAGAAACAAATTTTCAGCCGCCAAGAAATGGTTCAGTCGTTAATTAGCGCCTTTTTCGAACGGGCTGATTTGCAACAAGCTCTGACAAAGGTTTATGATTTAGAGCGCTTAGCCGGCAGAGTCGCCTTTGGCAGTGTGAATGGGCGTGATTTATTGCAACTAAAAACTTCATTGGAACAAATTCCTAAAGTTCGCCTGCTGCTAGAAGGCATCAACCAAGGGGAATGGAATGATTTGTTAGTTTCGTTGACCCCGATGGATGATTTGGTGGACTTGATTGATCAAGCTATCAATGAAGATGCACCGCTACAGATTACCGAAGGAAATATTATTAAAGATGGCTTTAACGAGCAATTAGATCAATATCGGGAAGCGATGACTAATGGCAAAACTTGGCTGGCAGAATTAGAGGCAAAAGAACGACAAGAAACCGGCATTAAAAATTTGAAAATCGGCTTCAATCGGGTCTTTGGGTATTATATTGAAATTACCAAGTCGAATTTAGCCAATTTAGAAGAGGGCAAATACGACCGCAAACAGACCTTGGCCAATGCTGAACGCTTTATCACGCCGGAACTGAAACGGTTAGAAACGATTATTTTAGAAGCCGAAGAAAAATCAACGGATTTAGAATATCAAATTTTTACCGCCGTCAGAGAAGAAGTCAAAAAAGAAATTCAGCGCCTACAAAAGCTAGCCAAAGCTGTTAGTTCAGTAGATGTGCTGCAAAGTTTTGCGACCATCTCAGAGCGCTATCAATATGTACGCCCTACTTTAAAGAGTGCTTCGCAAAAAGTTGCGATTGTCGATGGTCGCCATCCAGTGGTCGAAAAAGTTTTAGGGCATCAAGAATATATTCCAAATAGCGTCTTGATGAATCCCGAGGAAATGATTTTATTAATTACTGGACCTAATATGTCCGGTAAAAGTACCTATATGCGACAACTAGCATTGACTGTAATCATGGCGCAGATGGGCTGCTTTGTGCCGGCGGAATCAGCTGAGCTGCCGATTTTCGACCGGATTTTCACCCGGATTGGTGCCAGCGATGATTTAATCGCCGGCCAGAGTACCTTTATGGTGGAAATGATGGAGGCCAATCAAGCGTTGCGCCATGCCACGCCAAATAGTTTAATTTTATTTGACGAGTTGGGACGGGGAACGGCGACCTATGACGGGATGGCGTTGGCCCAAGCCATCATCGAATATATTCATAAAAATGTACGGGCGAAAACTTTATTTTCAACCCATTATCATGAGTTGACCGCTTTGGATGAAAAATTACCGCAACTGAAAAATGTCCATGTCGGGGCGGTGGAAAAAGATGGCGATGTCGTCTTCTTGCATAAGATGATGGACGGTCCCGCTGATAAAAGTTACGGGATTCATGTGGCTAAAATTGCCGGGATGCCTCAAGAATTATTGAGTCGAGCGGCGACCATTTTGACGGCTTTGGAGTCAGAGGAAAAGCCGACGATTGCGCCAGTTAAGGCGGCAGAGGACGGTCCGGTTCAGATGGATTTATTCAGTGAAGTTTCTACAGAAGAATTAGGTGTTCTAGATAGTCTGAAAAAAATCAATCTGTTGGAAATGACCCCGATGGAAGCCCTCAATAAATTATTTGAGCTGCAAAAAAGAATTTAAATTTACAGAGGAGGCTGTGACATTAGTTAAAACAGAGCCGGATTTTTCGAACGGTATCTAGTGAAAACCACTAAATATTGTTAATTTGCGATTCGGACCTACTGGACCGCAGGAGCAAATAAAATATAGTTCGAGATTTCATCTGTTAAAAAGACTATTGTCACAGGCTCTCCTATTAAGAAAAGAGGAATTGCGATGGCTAAGATTCAAGAACTTTCGGAAAGCTTAGCAAATCAAATTGCGGCTGGCGAAGTGGTGGAACGACCGGCTTCAGTCGTCAAGGAATTGATGGAAAATGCGATTGACGCCGGCAGCAGCCAAATTGATATTTTGGTGGAGGAAGCTGGCTTGAAATTAATTCAAATCACCGATAACGGCGAGGGGATTGCCGATGAAGATGTGGAGAATGCTTTTAAGCGTCACGCCACCAGTAAAATTCATAGCCGTGATGATTTATTTCGCATCCGTACGCTAGGTTTTCGCGGCGAGGCATTGCCGAGTATCGCCTCTGTTTCTGAGTTGACGATTGAAACGGCCGTTTCGGATAGCCCAGAAGGCAGTTTTGTAAAATTAAAAGGCGGCCGGATTGAAGAACACCGGCCAGCACCTCTGCGGCAGGGGACCAAAATTTCAGTCAGCAATTTATTTTTTAATACACCCGCCCGATTAAAATATGTTAAATCCCTGCAGACGGAATTAGCTAACATCGGCGACATCGTCAATCGTCTAGCCTTAAGCCATCCGCAGATTGCCTTTCGCCTAGTCCATGACGGCAATAAAATGCTGGCAACCACTGGCAACGGTGATTTAAAACAAGCGATAGCTGGTATTTATGGCATGACAACAGCCCGTAAAATGTTAGCCATCGAAGCGGAAGATTTAGATTTTCAAGTGAAGGGCTTTGTTTCGCTGCCGGAAGTCACCAGAGCCGGCCGAAATTATTTGTCGACGATTATTAACGGTCGCTACATTCGCAATTACGCTCTAAATAAAGCCATCGTTAATGGTTATGGTTCGAAATTAATGGTGGGGCGTTTTCCGATTGCTGTTATCGAAGTGACGATGGACCCTTTGTTAGTCGATGTCAATGTCCACCCCACCAAACAAGAGGTGCGGCTGTCTAAAGAAAAGGAATTGACCGATTTAATTTCTGGAGCCATTAGAGAAGCGCTGCAGGAGGTTAATTTAATTCCCAGCGCAGCTGACAATCTGCGCTTCAAGAAAAAAGTAACGGACCAGCCAAAATCAGAACAAATTGAGATGGAGCTATCGGCATCCCTCGACAGCCGTCCCAATCGTAAACCAAGTTCTTTGGCCTATGACCCGGCGACGGGCAGCTTTTATGTTAAACAACCTGCGCCTGCAGAATTCGCGGAAAGCTCTAGCGAAAATCCTAGTGAAGCTTCTAGTGAAAGCTCTAAAGCATATCGGCAGTCACCGGAAATTGCTGAAAATTATCCGCCATCAGATTATCAAATTTTCGATAACGGCGTGACGCAGGAGACTGGTGGGGAAGTGCCAACCTCAGATGAAGGCCACTTTGAAAATTCTGCTGAACAACCGCTGCCGCAAGAAGAACAAGCTAGCATTAATGCTGATGATAAATTGACAGCAGATGAATCTGCAGCCCAAGTTGATGAAGAAGTGTATGAAGAGGATTTGAAGCTGCATCCTGAATTTGATTTTGCTCAGCAGGACAGCAGTCGTCTGTTGGACCAAACGATTCAACGGTTGGAAAAAGAAGAAACCTTGGCAAGCGGCTTTCCGATGCTGGAATATTTTGGTCAGATGCACGGTACCTATCTGTTTGCCCAAAGCAAGGCCGGCCTTTACATCATTGATCAGCACGCCGCCCAAGAACGAATTAAATATGAATATTATCGGGAAAAAATTGGTGAGGTGTCTAATGACCAGCAGGAATTGTTGATTCCTTTTGTTTTAGATTATCCCAATAGTGATGCCCTCAAACTAAAAGAAAAGCTGGCTGTCTTAGCCGATGTAGGCATTGAGTTGGAAGAGTTTGGCCAAAATAGTTTTATCGTGCGGGCTCATCCGACTTGGTATCCCGCCGGTGAAGAAGAAAGCATTATCAGAGAAATGATTGACATGCTTTTATTAACAGGGTCAGTCAGTGTCAAAAAGTTTCGGGAGGCGACAGCTATTATGATGAGCTGTAAAAGATCAATCAAAGCCAACCACTATTTAAACGAGGCCCAAGCACGGGTCTTATTACGGGATTTAGCAGAATGTCAAAATCCTTATAATTGTCCCCATGGTCGACCAGTTTTAATTCATTTTACAAATTCAGATATGGAGCGGATGTTTAAACGCATTCAAGATCCCCATTAATAAGGAGTTTTACTATGGATATTATATTAGCATCCCAATCTCCCCGGCGAAGAGAATTATTAGCTTGGCTAGTGCCGGCTTTTTCAGTGATGCCGGCTGACATTGATGAAGAAGTCAAAGATCAATATGCACCGGTCGACTATGTAAAAAAAATGGCAGCGGATAAAGCTGCGGTAATTGCGTCAGAACATTCTGATGCCTTAGTGATTGCCAGTGACACGATTGTGGTAATCGACAATCAGATTTTAGGCAAACCCGTTGACCGGGCGGCTGGCTTTGCTATGCTGAGACAATTAAGCGGTCGGACTCACGATGTGTATACAGCGGTGACTATGCGCCAAGGCGATAAAATTTTTCATGAATTAGCGACTGCCAAAGTTACTTTTTATGAATTAACAGATCAAGAAATCAATCGCTATTTGGACACTGGTGACTATGCAGATAAGGCAGGTGCCTATGGTATTCAAAGCTTAGCGGGAACTTTTGTTCAAAAAATTGATGGTGATTATTACAGCATCGTCGGTTTTCCAATTGGTGTTGTCCAGAAAATGCTTAATCAATTTAACTAAAAAAAATGGCTCGTTGCGGGATTTGCGCAACGAGCCATTTTTATCTTTAACTATTGATTTCTGCTTCGCCTAATTCTTCGCCGGCTGTGACAGTACCGACTTCGGTTAAGACTAAACGATCAATTTTTTCAGCATTGGTTAAGGCAACGACAATTTCAGTTTTCTTACCGGCCGCTTCAACAGCCGCCCGATTCATAACTGCGACTTTTGTTGTTGGGGTGACAGTGTCGCCCTCAGCTACTAAAATTTCAAAGGGTTCGCCGTTTAATTCAACGGTGTCTAAGCCCATGTGCAGTAAAATTTCGGCGCCGGTTTCAGTTAAAATACCAATGGCGTGTTTTGTGCCAAAGATAGAAGTAATTTTCCCGTTGACTGGAGCGTATACATCGTCATCAGTTGGTTGAATGGCATAACCATCCCCCATCATTTTTTGTCCAAAGACAGGGTCAGCAACTTCGGCCATCGGAATAATTTTACCAGAAGCTGGCGCATAAAGAATTTCCGTTGCTGTTTCAGCGTTGGTAGGCATGCTAGCGGTAAAGTTGGCAGCATTTGGATTGCTGCCGTTTGCACCAGCGCCAGCCGTTGCTAATTCATCGACATACAGCTCACCAGTTTTTTCATCGACAGGATCAAGTTTATTGAAGATTCCTTGACGACGGAAGAAGAGTGTCAGAGCAATTGGAACAACAACGGCAATCAGCATTGCGATGGCAAAGGCAATCATTCCGCCGCCTTCCGTTGTATTGATTGCCAAAATTCCTGGTAGACCGCCGACACCGATAGAGTTGGCCCGGACGCCCATTAAAGTCGCAAACATTCCCGCTAAAGCAGAACCTGTCATGGCAGCGACAAATGGATAAACGTATTTCAAGTTAATCCCAAACATTGCTGGTTCAGTTACTCCTAGATAACAAGAAATTGTTGCTGGAATTGAAATTTGTTCTTCTTTTTTATTGCCCCGGTGAGCGAAAATAATCGCTAAGACCGCAGAACCTTGTGCAATATTTGATAAAGCAATCATTGGCCAGAGATTGGTCGTGCCAAAATCAGCTACTAATTGCATATCGATCGCATTGGTCATGTGATGCAAACCAGTGATAACTAACGGTGCATATAAGAAACCAAAGACTGCTCCGAAAAGCCAATTCAATGAAGAAGTCAGGCCAGCGTTGACGATACTTGAAATCCATGAACCAATTGTCCAACCGATTGGCCCTAAAATAACGTGGGCCGCCAAAATAGTTGGGAGCAATGAAAGCAACGGTACAAAAATCATCGAAATCGCCTGTGGAATATGTTTTCTAAAGAAAATTTCCAGATAAGCTAAGAGGAACCCAGCGAGCATTGCCGGAATAACTTGTGCTTGATAGCCAATCATTTGAATTTGGGCAAAACCGAAATCCCAAACAGGAATATCAGCCGCAGCTGTGCTGGCAACAGAATAAGCATTTAATAATTGCGGTGAAACTAAAGTAATCCCTAAAACAATTCCTAAGATTTGCGTGGTGCCCATCTTCTTAGCGATACTCCATGTGATACCAACAGGCAAGAAGTGGAAAATGGCTTCCCCTGGTAACCATAAGAAACCATTGACACCCGCCCAAAATTGGGAGTGCTCGACAATCGTACCGCCTAAAGAATCAAAAGAAATTCCTTCTAAAACATTCCGGAAACCTAAAATTAGCCCCCCGACGATAATTGCAGGAATAATTGGTGTGAAAATTTCTGCCAACACACTAATTGCCCGCTGGACCGGATTTAAATTTTGTTTAGCAGCAACTTTTCCTTGTTCTTTAGAAACCCCTTCGATACCAGAAATTTCTTTAAAATCATTGTAGAAAACGGAAACATCATTTCCGATAATTACTTGGAATTGTCCAGCGTTGGTGAACATCCCTTTAACTGAGTCAATTTCTTCAATGGCGTCTTTGTCTGCCTTGGCAGTATCGTTTAAAACAAAACGCATCCGGGTTGCGCAATGGGTGACAGCGGCAATGTTTTCTTTCCCTCCGACTTCCTTTAGCAACTTCTCAGCATCTACTTGATACTTTCCCATGTTCTTGGCTCCTTTCAAAAATAGCTTGTATAAGCAAGTTGTCTTGATGGATTTATAATAGCATCCGAAAAGAGAATAAGCAAGCGTTTTCTGCAAAATTGTTTTTGCGGTTAAAATTCGCTACTGACACTTCTAAATAACGTTACTTATATTAAAAAAGCTATTCAATTGTTAATTGAATAAAATGTTAAGCGGTTTCAAAAAATGTTTTAATCACGAAATTTTAGAAAAAAAAGCCTAACAAGTGTTTTTGATAAAATTTAACTGCTCCCCTTGAAAAAGTTTACATTTCAATTTATAATCGAATTAACTTGTATATACATGGAAGGTGATAAAATGAAAAACTTAACCATCACAGAAATCGACGAGCAATTTATTTTGACACTGGCGACAGAAAAATATGTTTTTTCAACTGATAGTACAGCAAGCGATATTCTTGCTTCTATAAAAGATTCACAGATAACTTCAGCAATAGAAGTGATTCATCTTGATTTAACAAATAAGTCGGGGACACTCCAAACCAAAGCTAAATCATTAGCTAAGGAATTATCAGAAACCTTAAATGTTCCGTTAGTTTTTGTCAGTCAGCAAGAGGAAACAGATGATGTCTGGCAGTTTAACTATTATGATTTGAAACAAGGGAAAGAAGAATACTCAATCGAATCAATGCTGACTGTCGGCAATGGTTTTATCGGGCTGCGGGGGACGACGCCGGAGATGACCATCAGTGATGATTTTTATCCAGCGACTTATTTAGCTGGCGTTTATAATGAAACGAAATCAGTTGTCGAGGGTCAAGAAATCACTAATGAAGATTTGGTGAATGTCCAAAGCATGCAGGGCTTGTCCTTTGCAATTGATGGAGAAGTTTTTAATTTTAGTCAGGGACAAATTTTGGAAATGGAGCGCACGCTGGCATTAAACAGCGGTCTATTCACCAGCCGCATGATTTATGAAAATCAAAAGGGTCAGCAAGCTTTAGTCACCACTGAAAAAATTGTCAGCATGGCGCAGCGTAATCTCTATAGCCTGCGCTATCAAGTCACACCGCTTAATTTTTCTGGCGAAATTACGATTTTTGCTGAAGGCAATGGCGCTATTTTTAATTACAATGTGGCCCGTTACCGCAGTTTGAATCAACAGCACTTAGAAATTGACGAGATTAGCGGGATAGGGACTAACGCAAAAATTATTGCTCACACTAGTGATTCTAATATTGCAATTAACCAAGAAAGTAAATTGCAAAGTTATCCTGAGACAACATGGGAGACGGCTATTTCAGAAAAGAAAATCCAGCAGACTGCCAAATTCACAGCAGCTCAAGGGGAAACCGTGACTGTTGAGAAAACAGTTTTTGTCGAAATTTCGACCGCAAAAAAAATTCAGCAGCCAACAGAATTCCCTAACTTTTCTGAGGTCTTCCAAGCTTCAAAAAAAGCTTGGGAAAAATTATGGGAGCAAGCCGATATCAAAGTGGCGAGCGACTATATGTCGCAAAAACTATTGCGGCTGCACACCTTCCATCTACTGGCTTCTGCTTCGCCGCTCTCTGCCAAGGAAATTGACGCCTCGGTGACTGCTCGTGGCTTACACGGTGAAGCTTATCGCGGCCATATTTTTTGGGATGAATTATTTATTTTGCCGTTTTATATTATGCATTTTCCAAATGCTGCAAAACAATTGCTGCAATACCGGTATGACCGTTTACCAGAAGCTAAAAAATTGGCGGAACAGGCCGGCTATCAAGGAGCGATGTTCCCGTGGCAGTCTGGTTTAACCGGTGATGAGCAATCACAGGAAATTCATTTAAATCCAGTCAGCGGTGATTGGGATGAAGATCACAGTCGCTTGCAGCGGCATGTTTCTCTAGCCGTGGCCTATAATTTTTGGTTGTATTATCAAAATACGCTGGACCAAGAATTTATGACAGAAATGGGTCTTGAGATGCTGCTGGAAATTGCGAAATTCTGGCTGAAGATTGCCGAAAAAGATTATGATGGCCGCTATAATATTAATGGCGTGATGGGGCCAGATGAATTTCATGAGGCTTATCCAAATCAAGAAACTGGTGGTCTAAACAATAATGCTTACACCAACATGACGGTGGTCTGGCTTTTTGAAGAAATCGCAAAACTTTTTGCAGAAATGCCAGCTGTAGCAGTGGCGGAGATTCGCCAGAAAACTGATTTTTCAGCTGCAGACAGTAAGCAAATGGAAGAAATTTGTCACGGCTTGAATTTAGAAATTAACGAAGCCGGGATTATCGCTCAATTTGCGAATTATTTTGAGCTAAAGGAAGTCGATTGGGATTATTACCGGGAGAAATACGGCAATATTTATCGAATGGACCGAATTTTGCGGGCTGAAGGGGAATCAGCTGATGATTATCAAGTAGCCAAACAGGCGGACACTTTGATGACCTTTTATAATTTTAGTAAGGAACGAATTGATCAAATCTTAGCGGATTTAGGGTATAATTTACCAGAGGATTACTTAGAAAAAAATCTGGATTATTATTTAGCCCGCACCTCCCACGGCTCGACCTTGTCGCGGGTAGTCCATGCGCAACTGGCGGAAATAATTGATAATCAAGATTTAGCTTGGCAGCTATACCAGGAGGCTTTGTATTCGGATTATCGGGATATTCAAGGGGGCACCACGGCTGAAGGAATTCACGCCGGTGTAATGGCGGCGACTTTGTATATCACGTTAACCACCTTTGCGGGACTGGATATTCGCCAAGATAAATTAATCCTGCAACCAAAATTACCAAAGGGTTGGCAAGAACTACAATTCAAAGTTAAACGGCGGGGGATTCATTTCAGTATCGCCATCCGCAAAGAGACCACGACAATTTTAGCTGACCAGGACGTTGAAATTGAGTTCAACGGGAAACAAATTTTCTTAACCGGCAATCAAGCGACAACCCTTGATTGTCTAGCAATGACTAATTAATATTGGAGGAATACTCGTGAAAAAAGGTTTTGTATTTGATTTAGACGGCGTGATTACTGATACGGCCAAGTACCATTACATCGCTTGGAAAAATTTGGCGGATAAAATTGGTATTTCCATTGACTTAGAGTTCAATGAACAATTGAAGGGTATCAGCCGCATGGATTCTTTAAATCGGATTTTGGCTCATGGCGGCAAAGAAAATGAGTTTACAGAAGCGGAAAAAGCCGAACTAGCAGCAGAAAAAAATACCGAGTACGTTGAATTATTACAAGGCTTAACCGAAAAAGATTTGCTGCCGGGAGTGGCTGAATTTTTAGCGGAGGCTCAAAAATTAAAGGTGCCGAGTGCGATTGCTTCGGCTTCTAAAAATGCGCCATTTATTTTAGAAAAATTAGGCGTTGCCGCTGATTTTGTGGGCATCGTGGACCCAAACACTTTGAAAAAAGGCAAACCAGATCCAGAAATCTTTATCCGGGCGGCTGAAATTTTAAATATTCAGCCTGAAGAAGCGATTGGCTTTGAAGATGCTCCGGCTGGTATTGAAGGAATTAAAAAAGCCGGCATGTTTGCTGTCGGTGTATTGGCTAGTGAACCTTTGGCGGGTGCAGATATTACTGTGCACCGTTTAGATGAATTATCAATTCCAGACTTGCTGAAAAAATAGGGAAAGGAGCTGCGGGGATGAATAAGTTCAATGAAATATTTTTAGACTTGGAAAAAAAGATTTTAGCCGGCGATTATCCCCCACAAAGCCTGCTCCCTAGTGAAAATCAGCTGATTAAAATCTATGGCGTCTCCCGTGAAACGATTCGTAAGGCGCTGACCCTGTTAACCAACGCCGGTTATATTCAAAAAAAGCAGGGCAAGGGTTCGATTGTCTTAGATATGAATCGCTTTGATTTTCCGATTTCCGGTCTGACCAGCTTTAAAGAGCTGCAGGAAAGCCAACACATCCCCAATGAAACGATTGTCGTGGAGTTAGGCGAGGTATTAGTTCGCCAAAAATTGGCAGATGTGACTGGCTGGCCCAAGGGAGCTGAGGCGTGGAAATTAATTCGCCAAAGAAAAATCGGCGGAGAAGCAGTTATTTTAGACCGGGATTTTCTTTTAAAAGAAGCAATCCCACAATTGCCGAAGGAACGGGCGCAGGATTCAATTTATGAATATTTTGAAAATGAATTGAATTTGGACATTGCTTATGCCCAAAAAGAAATCACCGTTGAGCCTGCCAATGAAGAAATGCAGGAGCTGATGGATTTAGGTGAGGATACCCATGTGGTGATTGTCCGCAGTTTAGTTTTCTTAGAGGACACTCGCTGTTTTGAATATACCGAGTCGATTCACCGTTTAGATAAGTTTCGTTTTGTCGAATTTGCCAGACGCCGCAAGGGCTGAGCATATGGTTCGCAATTTTTTCTGATTGGCATTATGATAAGCCCATCTAAGGCTTCCAGAAAGAGATGATTAAAATGAAAAAAGAAGAATTAGACCAAGCGAAACTTAAAGAAGAACTATCAGATATTTCTTATGCGGTCACCCAAGAAAACGCAACGGAACGACCATTCACTGGTCAATATGATGACTTTTACGAAAAAGGCATCTACGTCGACATCGTCAGCGGTGAACCCCTATTTAGTTCAACCGATAAATACGATGCTGGTTGCGGCTGGCCAGCCTTCAGCAAGCCGATTGTCAAAAAAGGCGTCAAAGAAAAGGCTGACTTCACCCATGGTATGCATCGTGTAGAAGTCCGCAGCCAAGAAGGCGACTCCCATTTGGGTCACGTCTTTAATGATGGTCCAGTTGATCAAGGCGGTTTGCGCTATTGCATCAATTCCGCAGCCTTGAAATTTATTCCTGCTGACAAAATGGCGGCAGAAGGCTACGGTGAGTATTTAGATTTAGTTGGATAAGGTGTTAAACTGTCAGAGACACATTCTCTGGCAGTTTTTTTGCAAAAATAGGTAATTTTCCTGACTTGATAACCCACTCCAAACTCACTGCGTTTTATGCTACAATAAAAAGCGAACGTATGTACTAGCAAATGAAAATTTAGTTAGCAGCAGGAAGGGAAAAATATGTACGAATATTTAAATGGTGTGGTGACGTATATCAGCCCGCTGTATTTAGTTGTGGAAAATCAAGGAATCGGTTATCAGATTGCGATGGGTAATCCTTATCGTTATAGTAGTCAGCTGGATAATCAGGTGAAGATTTATCTGCACCAGGTGATTAGAGAGGATGCTCAGTTATTATATGGCTTTGAAAATCTGGAAGAAAAGCAGCTGTTTTTAAAATTGATTAGCGTCTCTGGTATTGGTCCGAAAAGTGCGCTGGCTATTTTAGCCAATGATAATCACAGTGGCTTGATTCAAGCGATTGAAGCTGACGACGTGACTTATCTGACGAAGTTTCCTGGCGTTGGTAAGAAGACTGCTCAGCAAATGATTTTAGATTTGAAGGGCAAGCTTGGAGAGTTAGTTGCTGATTTTCCGGTTGAAAAAGTCCCGACAGCCGTTCATGCAGCCGATTCTGCTTTAGCGGAGGCGTTAGAGGCTTTGGCGGCATTGGGCTATAGCGAAAAAGAGGTTAAACGAATAGCGAAATTATTGCCAGAGACTGCCGGACAAACCACTGACCATTATCTACGAGAAGCTTTGAAATTACTTATGAAAAAATAAATGGAAGGGAGCGGCATAGATGGATGAACGAATTGTTTCGCCAAGTACAAATGATAATGAAGAAATCATTGAAAAATCCCTGCGGCCGCAATTTTTAGCCCAGTATATCGGCCAAGATAAAGTGAAGCAGGAATTGACGATTTACATTGAAGCGGCGAAAAATCGCGAAGAGGCCTTAGATCATGTGTTGCTATATGGTCCGCCGGGATTAGGGAAAACTACGATGGCCATGGTGATTGCCAATGAAATGGCTGTGAATATTCGCACCACCAGCGGGCCGGCAATTGAACGCCCTGGAGATTTAATTGCAATTTTAAATGAATTGCAGCCGGGGGATGTTTTATTTATCGATGAAATTCATCGTCTGCCTCGAGTTGCAGAAGAAATGCTTTATTCTGCGATGGAGGATTTTTACGTGGATATTATGGTGGGGCAAGGTACGACGGCTCATCCCGTGCATTTTCCGCTGCCACCGTTTACTTTAATCGGTGCGACCACACGGGCTGGCATGTTGTCAGCACCTTTGCGGGATCGCTTCGGAATTATTTGTCATATGGAATATTATGAAGATGCAGACCTAAAAGAAATTGTCCTGCGTTCGGCTGATATTTTTCAAACAGAAATTGTCGAAGAGGGCGCCTATGAAATTGCCCGCCGCTCCCGTGGCACCCCGCGGATTGCCAACCGTTTACTAAAACGAGTGCGGGACTTTGCTCAGGTGCAAGGTGACGGTGTTATTCATCGGAATATTGCTGATCAAGCACTAACCCTTTTACAGGTGGATCAAGCGGGCTTGGATTATGTTGACCAGAAATTATTAAAAACCATGATAGAATTATATGGCGGTGGTCCGGTGGGGCTAAGCACGTTGGCGGTGAATATCGGCGAGGAAATGGAAACCGTTGAAGATATGTATGAGCCCTTCTTGATTCAAAAAGGTTTTTTACGCCGCACGCCTCGAGGTCGAGTCGTAACGGATTTTGCTTATCTGCATTTTGGCTTGCAGGCCAATTCTTAAAACTTAGGAGGCTTTATGGCGACTGCGACGAAACAAGACTTGGCCAAGGCATTATTAAAATTAGCCCAAGCAGAACCCTTTAAAAAAATTAGTGTCCAAAAATTAACTGAGGCTGCCGGGATTAACCGGCAAACCTTTTATTACCATTTCTCTGATAAGAATCAGCTGCTGCGCTGGGTCTATCAAGAGGACTCGCTGCATTTTTTAGATGCCACTGAGGTGAATATTGATAATTGGGAAGAACAAGCGTTAAAGATGCTGACAGCGATGAACAGCAATCAAAATTTTTATCAGCATACTGTCAAAGATAATGCTGAGATTTTGGTGCAGGAATTTATCACCGTGATTCATCAGCTCTTTATTAAACTTTTTGAAAACATGGATGTCGAACATGAGCTGTCTGCTGAAGACAAGCAGTTTTATGCCCGGTTTTTCTCCTATGGCTGTTCCGGTATTTTGACTAGCTGGATTTTAGAAGGCTTTCAGGAAACGCCGTTAGAAATTTCTGTGCAGCTGTTTCGTTTGGCTAAGGATACTGAATTTTTCTCCTATCGACTGTATGCCAAAGAACAATCTGATGAAAAGTGGGGGTCTATATGAAAGTAATTTTTGTCTGTCTCGGCAATATCTGCCGTTCACCGATGGCCGAGGCTGTTTTTCGACAAAAGGTGGTAGAAGCGGGCTTAGAAGATAAAATTGAAATTGATTCAGCAGCTACTAGCAGCTGGGAGGCCGGTAACAGGCCGCATTCTGGCACGCAAAAGGAATTGCAAAAACACGGGATTGATTATTTAGGGATTGTCTCTCGTAAAATCACAGCCGCTGACTTTGCTGAGGCTGATTTTATCATCGGCATGGATGACATGAATTTGGCGGATTTGGCTGAGTTGAGTCAGCCAAAGTTTCAAGATAAAATCTTTGCGATGCTGAGTGTTGTTCCCGGAAAGGAAAGACAAGCGATTGCCGATCCTTATTATACTGGAAATTTCCAACTGACTTACCAGTTAATTGAAGAAGCCAGTGAAAAGTGGTTGGAAAAAATCCAAAAACAATTATAAAAAGCGTTTTAATGGGGCTTTAACCCAAAAATAAATAGTGAATATTGAAAATATGCATTTTTTTTGGTAAAATATAAGAGTGTTGCCTTTGTTTAAGGAGGTTGTTTTGATGGCCAATAAAGAAAAACCGAAAAAGAAATTAGCCATGCTCTTGTCTAAAAGTAAGCTGAGCGCTTTTTTAGATGAGTCAGTCAGTCAAGCTGAACAAGAAGTAGCCCAGGAAAACATTGTGCGCCAATTACAATTGGCGGCTTCACAAAAAAGTACCGTGGTGCTGCGCTTGCAAGAGGATAACTCTGACATTTTTGAAACGGTCTCTGGGTGGGTGGCCAGCAAAACTGTCGGAAAAGAACATGTGATGTTAAAAGTTGCTGGCGATCAGCAGCAGATTCGGATGATTCCGATTCCCCATATCAAAAAAATCAGCATGCTCTCCCCGAATGGTGAGCGGCATAAAGCGTCAAAATGAAATAGGTAATTTGGTTTAAAAACAAGTGTTGCTAGAAGCTCTTTAAAAGAGACTTTCAGCAACACTTTTTTTGCCTAGAATGGATAAATTCTTCTGAGGCAACTTGCTTTTTATTTTCTAAAAAACTGCTAAAAAAACCGCCAAGCATGGCTTTAGCAACCTGACTTAGCGGAAATTTTTTTGATTAGTTATTACTTAAATCGTCACCATTTGTAGCGATGACTTTTTGGTACCAGTCAAAGGATTTTTTCTTAGAGCGGTCCAGTGTGCCTTGGCCTTCATCATCTAAATCAACATAGACAAAGCCATAGCGTTTGCTCATTTCCCCTGTGGAAGCACTGACTAAGTCAATACAGCCCCAAGGAGTGTAACCGATTAAATCAACACCGTCTTCAATCGCTTCAGCCATGGCTGCGATATGACGTTGCAAGTAGTCAATCCGGTAATCGTCAACGATTGAGCCGTCTGCTTCGATTTTATCATAAGCGCCCAAGCCATTTTCAACGATAAAGCAAGGAACTTGGTAGCGATTATAAATTTCATTTAAAGCAATGCGCATGCCTTCAGGGTCAATTTGCCAACCCCAGTCGCTGGCTTCCAAGAAAGGATTTTTCACGCCGCCTAAAAGATTGCCGGCAACCTGAGCGTTGTCTTCAGAAACGATATCGACAACAGCTGACATGTAATAGCTAAAGCCAACATAATCAACAGTATGTTCTTTAATCAAAGCAAAGTCTTGATCTTCGACTTCTAAATCAGCCCAAGTGATGCCATGTTCTTTAAAGAAACGATTGGTGAAGGCTGAATATTTACCTCGGACTTGCACGTCCGCACAGTAGAAGTTAAATTCTTGATTTTGTTTAATCGTTGCCATTTGGTTAATTGGATTTGAATCCATACTGTAAGTAGTTGCGTAGATAATCATACAGCCGATTTGCAAATCAGGATTTAATTCATGGCCAATTTTAACTGCTTTGGCACTGGCAACAAATTGATTGTGCCAGCCTTGGATGATGCTCTTGAAATCTTTGGCGCCGGTTTTATTAATCAAGCCTTGGCTTAAAACAGGAGCGTGGAAAGAAGAATTAATTTCATTGAAGGTCATCCAGTATTTCACTTTGCTGTGGAAACGAGTTAAAACAGTGTTAGCATATCTTCCGTAAAAATCAATCAATTGGCGATTTTTCCAGCCGCCGTAAGTCGTCGCTAAGTTTAAAGGCATTTCATAATGGGAAATTGTGATAACCGGTTCGATGTTGTATTTCAAACATTCGTCGATTAATTCATCGTAAAATTTCAAACCAGCTTCGTTTGGCTCCATCTCATCCCCTTGAGGAAAAATTCGTGACCAAGCGATAGAGAAACGGTAGCATTTGAAGCCCATTTCCGCAAACAAAGCGATATCTTCTTTAAAACGATCATAGTGGTCAATACCCCGATGGTTGGGATAAGTATATTTGCTTTCGTCGATACTCCAGTCAAAGTCGTCGCTGGCTAAGATGGCTAAACGCTCTTTGCCCCCAGGCATTGCGTCAGCAACAGATAAGCCTTTGCCGTCGCGGTCAAACGCGCCTTCTAATTGATTGGCAGCCGTTGCGCCGCCCCATAGGAAATTCTCTGGAAATTTTGACATTGATTGACACTCCAATTCTTTATATTTATTTTACTGTAAACAGTAATTGGTCCCCAAAATCGATATCGCCGGTGGTTTTAGATTGGACAACATCTAAATAATCCGCCGAGTTTGTGACTATCACCATTGTAACAGTATTTAAGCCACTTTCGGAAATTTTATCTTGATCAAAAGTCACTAATAAATCGCCAGCTTCAACGTGGTCGCCGACTTTAACGGCTGCCTCAAAGTATTTGCCGCCAAGGGTTACAGTATCAATCCCAACGTGAATTAAAATTTCAGCGCCATCATCAGCAACAATCCCAATGGCATGTTTAGAATCAGGTAACACGGTAATTTCACCAGCAACTGGCGCAACAACTTTGCCTTCACTAGGTTCAATCGCAATTCCCTTACCCATAATCCCAGATGAAAAAGTTTGATCAGGTACCGTTTCTAATGGCACGATATTGCCTTTTAAAGGCGCAACGATAAATAAATCATCGGCTAATTCAGTCGCTGTTTTAGCAGCTGGTTCAGTTGTAACACCATCTTCATCTTTGACATCTTCAAAGCCAAAGACAAGAGTTAAAACAAATGGTAAAACAATTGCCAAAGCAAAGCAGCTGATGGCAACAATTAAATTGGTTAAGCTTGAGCTATCAGAGAAGACCGGAAGAGCGAAGAGACCGATAATTCCAGAAAGTCCAAAAGCACTTAACGTGAAGTAGCCGCCAACACCGCCTAGAATGGCGGCAGAAATCATCGCAAAATAAAATGGTTTTTTAACCTTCATATTAATCCCGTACATCGCCGGTTCAGTAATCCCAAAAATTGCGGAAAGACCAGCAGAAAAAGCTAATTGACGGAAGGCTTTATTTTTTGTGCGAATCCCAACGGCAAAAGCAGCGCCGCCTTGTGCAGCGTTACTGATTAACATTGCTGGTTGCACCATTGAATCGAAACCAAAAGAAGAAATACTTTGAACGACAACTGGTGTAAAGGCGTAATGCATCCCAGTCATAATAATTAACGGCATAAATCCAGCCAGTAAAGCACCAGCTAACGGACCAGCCACGTTAAACAACCAAACGAAGAAGTTGGCGATGACTTGACCAACGTTAGTGCCTAATGGTCCCACAACCCAAAGAGTGATAGGAACCGTGATTAATAGCGTAATCATCGGTGTAAACATAAAAGTTAAGGTATCAGGCATAATTTTCTTGACGCCCTGATGGACATATTTCAATAGAATAACTGCTAAAATAATTGGGATAACACTAGAGGAATAATTAACGACCGGTAAAGCAATGCCAAAGAAATCAAAGCTAGCCGCTTCAGTAATTCCTCGTGCAGCATCTAAGAAAGTCGGATACATCATGGCACCGGCAATCGCAAGAGCCAAAAATTCACTAGTTTTCAGTTTGCGGGCAGCTGTCACCGCTAAGAAAAATGGCAGGAAGAAAAAGACGCCGTCGCCAATGGCATACAAAACTGAATAGGTTTCACTAGTATCAGACAACCAACCTAAAACGACAAACAGTGAAGTGAAACCTTTCAATAAACCAGCACCCGCTAAAGCTGGAATAATCGGTGTGAAAATACCAGACATGGTATCCATCACTAAAGATAAAATACCCTGTTTTTGACCGGATTTGGCTCCGTCGCCAGAACCGCCGCCGACAATTTTATCGACTTCTTCAAAGGCATCGCCAACTCGATTGCCAATAACAACTTGAAATTGGTCGCCGGAAAATTGCGCCCCCATGACGCCGTCGATTTTTTTGATTTCATCAATTTTGACTGCATCTTTGTCGTTTAAGTTGAAACGCAAACGGGTAACGCAGTTCCAAGCAGTGGCAACATTTTCTTTGCCGCCGACATTTTTAATTACATCTTTTGCTAAATCTTGATAATTTACTGCCATTATCTTTTCTCCTTTAAACATGACTTTATATAGTAAAAGGCGCGCGCCCTTATTACTCGTTTTTGAATAAAAAAATACCCAAATAAATTGAGACTGACAGCCTAAGCTTGTGCAGTAACAATTTTATTTGGGTAATGCCTGATTGAATCAGTAACAATCCTTAATAAAATAAGATATATTTAGTTTTCCTGAATGACTCTTTGAATGTGCAGAGTCAGATACAGCATTTCATCTTCAGAAAGCTGCCAGCTCTTTTCAGCCGCCAGATACTGGCTGACCTTTAGGGCTGCTTGATAAGATTTTTTATATTTTTCCTTGACTACATCTAAAATTCCGCTGGCCTGCAGGACATCATTTTCCTCATGATTAATCTTTCGCAAAATGAAATAACGCAGGTGGGTGATAAAGCGGGAGTAGCTCAACGAATCTTCCTTCAATTCTAGATGCAAATGATAGCTGATAATATCTAAAATCCGCTGAATAATCGCCGTCATATTGGCGGCTTCGTCGGCTTTGGCAAAGTTGCTGCTGGCGTTTAAAAAATGATACGTCAGATAGACTTCTTCGGCCGGCGGTAATTGAACGCCGGTCTCGGCCTTGACTAAGGCAATCGTTTCTTTGGCCAACTGGTATTCCTTAGGATAAAATTTCTTGATTTCAATTCTGGTGAAATCTTCAGCGTCGGCCACCGTAGCACCTCGAACAATAGCATATTGCAGATGGTCTGCTAAAGCGAAAAAATTAGTGGTGGGGAAGGTTGTCCCCATTTCCTGATCCGCTAAACCGGTAATTTTAGTCGTGACCGCTAAAATCTTAGGGTCAATTTCGTTTACAGCCTGAGCGATTGCTGTATAGCTGGCTCCAGGTTCTTGATCAGCGATAAATTTTTTCTCAATCAAACTTTCATCAACCGCATCGCCGGCTTTTTTATTAAAGCCGATGCCATTGCCTAAGATAATATACTCTTTATGATTGTCATCTTCCACGAGGGCGACATTATTATTGATCTTTTTTAGATATCTCATAAAGTTCTCCCCAAAAAAAATGCCTAAATAAACTATGCGCTTTGATAGTCCATTTAGGTTATGCCTGATCGAATCAGTAACAATCCAGAATTATTTTTAAAACAATAAAAATAATATAAACCCTTTTGAAACCGATGTCAATAGTTTTGCTGAAATTATTTGACCGGGATTTTTTAGCGGCGACAGTGGCGAAGTTTATTATCGACTAGCTTTTAATTAGCTAAACTGATAATTTAAAATGGCCTAACCAGAAAGGACTAAGCTTGCATTAAGCCGGTTAGCAAGCATCCATATTTTCGGAAGGCCAGCGACTTGTTCACAAAATTTCTTTTATACAAAAGAAAAAAAGAGTATGGAAAGAAGGCACTATTCTTAATAAAATAAGAGTAAGAAAACGATTTCTAAATCGAGGAGGAACAAGATGACAACGACAAATGTATTTCCGGAGAATTTTTTATGGGGGGGCGCCGTAGCAGCTAACCAAGTGGAGGGTGCTTGGCTTGAAGACGGTAAGCTGCCAAACGTCACGGATACCTTGATTGGTATTATGAACACCAAGCCCAGCATTGCTTGGAATGAAGAACAAGGAATTTGGGAATTAAATTTAGAAAAAGACCGGGCCTTTTTATCCCACGAGGCCGTTGATTTTTATCACCGCTTTGAAGCAGATATCAAATTAATGAGCGAGATGGGCTTAAAGGCTTTTCGCACGAGTATTTCTTGGGGACGAATTTTCCCTCGAGGCGATGAAGAAACTCCAAACGAAGCGGGCTTGGATTTTTATGACCGTTTGATTGACACCTTATTAAAATATCAGATGGAGCCTGTGATTACCCTTAGTCACTATGAAACTCCTTTTGCTTTACTGGCTGAGTATGGCGGCTGGCAAAACCGTCAATTAATCGAGTTCTTTGATCGCTATGCCAGCATTATTTTTGATCGTTACAAGGGAAAAGTGAAATATTGGATGACCTTTAACGAAATTAATAATGCCTTTAGAATGCCTTACGCAGCTGCTGGCGTGATTAAATTTCCGGCAACTGATCCTAATGAGCCAATTACAACCTTAACTAAAAAAGAAATCTATCAAGCTGTCCACCATCTGTTTGTTGCCAATGCTTTAGCAACGAAGTGTATGCAAGCAACTGACCCAGATGCGTTGATGGGCGTGATGTGCAGTTTTTCTTCACTGGCAACCTATCCGATTGACTGCAATCCTGCCAATGTCTTCGGTGCCTTAGAATTTAAACGCAATTCCTATTTATTTTCCGACGTTATGTGTCGCGGTCATTATCCTGGTTACGTTAAACGGATTTGGCGTGAGGAAGATTGCGCACCAGAAATTGCTGATGGCGATTTAGCGTTGTTAGCGGATTATACATCGGATTATATTGCCTTTAGTTATTACCGGAGTACGGTTTTCAGTGTCGATGCAGAAATGCGGGTGGATACTGGCGGTGCCAAGGGCTTTGACAATCCCTTCTTAAAGGAAAAAGCGCCTGAACCATGGAACTGGCCAATTGATCCTTTAGGTTTGCGTTATGTGATGAACGAGTTAACTGACCGCTATGAGCTGCCATTATTTATTGTTGAAAATGGCTTGGGCATTGATGAAGGCCCGGATGAAAATGGTCAAATTTTAGACACGGAAAGAGCCCGCTATCTAAAAATGCATATTGAAGAAATGGCGGAGGCGATTCAAGACGGCTGTGATGTGATTGGTTATTTATGGTGGGGCCCGATTGATATTGTTTCGGCTGGCACCGGTGAAATGAAAAAACGCTACGGCTTTATCTATGTCGACCGTCACAATGATGGCTCTGGTAGCTTTGACCGTTTGAAGAAGGCCAGCTTTGATTATTACAAACAAATCATTGATACCAACGGACTGGATTTAACCATTAATTTTTAGAGAACTGTCAAAAAGATGATATATAGGACCTGAACTATCCTTAAATTTTCCTACTGAGCAGCTGATTACTTCATATCAATCAGCTCAATAAAGAAAATTTTTCTGTGGTAGTTCAGGTCTTTTTGCGGCAGCCTATTTATTTCCCAGCGGAATTTGACTAAAATGACAACGAGAGGAGTGGTCTCGATGAATTTAACCCGTCGCCAATTGGAGCTGTTGGTGTATTTAGCCAACACCAATCTATGGCTGACTAGTGAAAAACTAGCTGAACAGATCCACACAACTAAAAAGACAGTTCAAGCAGAAATTAAAGATATGTTGGATAGCCATCCTGAAGAAATCCAAATTGAAAGTAATAAACGCAAAGGCTATCATCTGGTGTATTTAGCACCAGAATTGCAGACGCAAATTGTTATGGAAGTCAAAAAGCACAAGATGTATTCCAGTATGAATTTCCGGGCTTCAACGATGATTATTTATTTAATTTTTCAAGAGGAGTATGTCAGTATGCAGCAGCTGGCAGATACGTTTTTTCTTTCTAAGACGGCTGTTTCTAATGAAGTCAAAACGATTCAGCGCTGGGTCAATCGCAATCCTAATCTGGAGCTAGAAGTCTCCAACCAAAAAGGCTTGAAGATTCATGTCACAGAAGATATGCGGCGAATTTTTGCTTCGATGGTGGGAACGCAATCGGTGTTATTAGAAAGCCGATTGCCCGCAGATTTTATTGAAGAAGTGTTGGCGTTGATTCCTCTCATTCAAAATTTTTTACAGGAAATTTTGATTGAAGCCAATTACATTATTTCCGGTGAAGATTTTTTGCGGTATGCCCGCTATCTTGCGTTGACCATTGCCAGAGGCCGACGCCAATATTCTTTAGAAGTGTTTCCAGTCAATACATTGTTGGTTCCGGTTGTTGAAAAAATCGTAGCAGCGATTGCCACTGAATGCGGCTATCAAGTAACTGTGGATGAACACCGTGCTTTAGGCAATCGGCTATTGGAACTCAATTACCTCTTTTTAGATAATCAAGAAAATTTAGTGATTGCCCAAAAACTATTGAAATTTGAGGGGGCAATCATTGATTTTTTAGCATTGCCAACGGAAAAATTATTTGTCCGCAGCGATGCCTTGGTGATGCATATCCAACAGATGGAATTACGAATGACAGCCGGCCATAATGTTTTAAATCATTTCGCCCAAAAGACATTGGCGAATTATCCTTTAGAAGCCTATTTAGTCCGGCGGTTTTTCCCGATATATTTTGATTTACGGCCGAATTTAGCTGAGCTTTCCTATTTAGTTTTGTATTTAGCAGAGAGTTTGGAAAGCTATCGCAGCGGGGAAACGCTGCTGGTGGTTAGCAATCAATCCTTTAGTATTTTAAATGCGTTAAAACGGAATTTAGAGGACGCTTTGCAGCGGAAAGTTCGCCAAGTTCAGATTGAACCGGTATATCTCTTTGAAGCCCGCTTAAAAGAGCAACAGCAATTTAGTTTAGCCCTGACCACAGAACAAGAAATCGTCTTTAATTATCCCGGCTTCAATTTTATTCCCAGTGTTCTGACGGAAAATGAGTTGAACGAGCTGAGCAATGAGTTATATCAGCAAATAAATGAAAAAGAAGAAGCCTTTAAACAGGATTTTCTAGCGAAGTATTATAATCAGGAAAGCCAGATTGTCGTTAAGAAAAAAGTCGCGGATTTACAGCAGCTAGTGCCGGCGACAAAGGATTTAATTACCCTGCCAATTACGGCAAAAGTCTTGTTTGCCTGTGAAATCAAAGATAGCGGTACGACTCAGATTCGACAATACCAACTGCAGGAGGCAATCGTCTATCAGCAGCGGAAGATTCAGACGATTATCCATGTTTCCTATGTCAAAAATTCCTTGATGCTGCCGGAATTTTCCGCCATCAGTGAATTGCTAAGCGACCTCTAGCGTTCAAGCAATTTCCTTTTTAGTGGCGATTTATCTTGAATGGCGGAAAGTGCGGTTCCTCCTTATACTAGCAATATAGAAAACGGATACAAGTTATCGAGGAGGAAACAAAAATGGGATATGAAGCATTAGCAAATGATATCTTGAAAAATGTCGGCGGAGAGGAAAATGTTAGTAATCTTTACCACTGTGCAACGAGATTGCGCTTTACCTTAAAGGATCAAAAGCAAGCCAAAAAACAAGCGATTGAAAATCTTGACGGTGTGATTACAGTTGTTGAAGCCGGCGGGATGTTTCAAGTTGTTATTGGCAATACAGTTAATGATGTCTATGAAGCAATTACTAAGATATCAAATTTAGGAGCAGCCAGTACCGAAGAAGAGGCGCCTAAAGAAAAGAAAAATTTGTTGAACTCATTTATTGATATGATTGCCGCTGTCTTTGCACCAACTTTAGGCGTGCTTGCCGGCAGTGGATTAATCAAAGGGGTTTTGGCTTTACTGACAAGTGTTGGTTGGCTAGCAACAGATAGCGGTACCTACGTTGTATTAAATGCGGCAGCAGACGCCTTCTTCTACTTCTTGCCAATTTTCTTAGCCTATACAGCAGCCAAAAAATTCAAAACCGATATTTTTATTGCGATGGTTTTAGCGGCCGCTTTGGTTTATCCAACAATTACCGCCGCCTATACAGATGGTGCGGCTATCAGCTTTTTAGGTCTACCGGTTTCTCTGGCTAGATATTCCAGCACCGTAATTCCAGCTATTTTAGCCGTGTATGTCTTGTCTCATTTAGAACGCTTCACCCGCAAGCGATTACACGAAAGCGTGCGGGATTTATTAACGCCGTTTATTTGTTTGATTATCATGGTGCCACTGACATTGATGGTCGTGGGTCCAATCGCTAATTCTGCCAGCGAGTTAATCGCAAACGGTTACTTAGCCGTTTATAATTTTAGTCCAATTTTATCTGGAGCTGTTATCGGTGGCTTTTGGCAAGTCTTAGTCATTTTTGGTTTACACTGGGGGATGGTGCCAGTTATGACTAACAATATTGCTTTTTACGGTCGAGACACATTGGGACCTGGCTGTATGACAGCCGTCGCAGCACAAGCCGGAGCTGTCCTAGGCGTTTTCTTAAAAGCCAAAGATAAAAAAGTAAAAAGTTTAGCCCTTTCTTCTTTTATCAGTGCTCTCTTTGGAATTACCGAACCGGCCGTTTACGGAATTACTTTGAAATACAAAAAACCTTTTTACATCGCTTGTATTGTCGGTGCAATCTTCGGTGGTGTGGCAGGAGCAGCCGGTGCTGGCGCTTTAGCAGTTGCTACCCGCAGTATTTTGTCTTTCCCAATTTATATTGGTCAAGGCTTTGTCTGGCTAGTTGCCAGTTATTTCTTAGCAATGCTAGCAGCCTGCGTCTTAACCTTCCTCTTTGGTTATAAAGACGAAGCAGCTGTTGAAGAAGAAAAAATGATTTTAGATAGTGAACAAACACTAGTTTTAGAAAAACCAGCTCAAGGTCAAACAATTGCTCTATCAGAAGTGAACGATCCAACCTTTTCAAGCGGTGCAATGGGAGAAGGCTTTGCTGTTATCCCATCAAGAGGCGAAGTCTATAGCCCAGCAGCCGGAAGGATTACCTCAATTTTTCCAAGTAAGCACGCCATCGGCATCACGACTCCCCAAGGGGCTGAAATTTTACTTCATATCGGAATTGATACAGTGAATTTAGCTGGTAAATATTTTGAAACAGCGGTCACAGAAAATATGCAGGTGCGGGCTGGAGAATTATTGGTCACCTTTGATTTAGAAAAAATCAAAGAAAATGGCTATGACCCAACAATTATGGTGATGGTTACCAATAGTGCTGACTTTGAAACCATCGAATTTGTCGATGAAAATCAAAGTGTTGTAATCGGTGCTGATTTTGGCGAACTTTTAGTATAAGGAGCAAAAGACATGACAAAATTTCCAAAAGATTTTCTATGGGGCGGCGCTACCGCCGCCCATCAAGTTGAGGGTGGCTTTGATGAAGGTGGTAAAGGTTTATCTGTTTCTGATGTATACACCTTTGACAGCACACTACCTAAAGAGCACTGGACAGATCAATGGCATCTGATGACGCATCAACAAGTTGCTGAAGCACAAGATCCCCACAGTAAAAAATATTATCCGAAACGCCACGGCAATGATTTTTATCATCATTTTAAAGAAGACATTGCCCTCTTTGCGGACATGGGCTTCAAATGTTACCGCACGTCAATTGCTTGGACTCGGATTTTTCCCCATGGGGATGAAACAGCACCTAATGAGGCGGGCTTAAAATTTTATGATGAGATGTTTGATGAATTATTAAAACACGGTATTGAACCGGTAGTCTCATTGTCCCATTATGAAATGCCTCTATATTTAGTTACTGAATATGGCGGTTGGCCTAATCGCAAAGTAATTGATTTTTATCTAAATTTTGCGACAGCCGTTTTTGAACGCTATAAAAACAAAGTGAAATACTGGCTGACCTTCAACGAAATCAATTGCGTGAAGCATCATCCCTATGTCAGCGTTGGGGTGATTGAAGAAAATCACCCGAATTTAGAACAGGCCAAATATCAGGGAGCTCATCATCAATTCGTGGCGAGTGCCTTAGCAACTAAAGCCTGCCATGAGATTATTCCTGATTCAAAAGTCGGCTGTATGATTAGTTTTCAATTGTTGGTGCCTTATTCCTGCGACCCAGACGATGTGCAAAAAACTGTTGAAAGTCAGCGCACCTCCCTCTTTTTCTCCGATGTACAGGCTCGAGGATATTATCCGGCTTATACAAAACGGATGTTTGAAGAAAAAGGGGTCGAACTGGCAGTCGAAGTTGGCGATGAAGAAATTTTATGTCAGTATCCGGTTGATTTTATTTCCTTTAGCTATTACATGTCTTCGGCAGTGTCCGCCCATCCGGAAAAATTAGAACACGCAGAAGGGAACTTGATTACCGGCGGAATTAAAAATCCGTATCTGCCTAGCAGTGAATGGGGCTGGCAGGTTGATCCTAAGGGGTTGCGGATTGCTTTGAATCAATTATATGATCGCTATCAAAAGCCTTTATTCATTGCTGAAAATGGCTTAGGGGCGATTGATGAAGTTCAAGCAGATGGCAGTATTCAAGACGATTACCGCATTGATTATCTCAGACAGCACATTGAGCAGATGCAAGAGGCGATTCATGATGGCGTCGATTTATTCGGCTATACTTCGTGGGGCTGTATTGATATTGTCAGCGCCTCAACTTCTCAGATGTCAAAACGCTATGGCTATATCTATGTCGATCAAGATGATGAAGGCAACGGCACTAAAAAAAGAAGTAAGAAAAAATCTTTTGATTGGTACAAAGAAGTGATTGCCTCGAATGGTGAAAATTTATAGAATTCCCACAGGAACCAAAATATGTTAAAAAATTGACCTCACCTCAACTAGTTGTTTTAGTTGAAGTGAGGTCATTTAAATTGTTTAGAAATAAATAGGCGAAGTTTTCCGTTTGCATCTAACCATGATGAAAAGAATCATCCTTGCCAATTTCTTTAGTGTTGCGCCGCACTAAAACATAATTGACAAAAACTAAAAGAGAGGTTGAAATAAAGACACCTCGATAGCCGAAAACAGAGGAGACACTGGAGCCTAGCATCGGACCAATCACATTGCCGCTAGCCTGAAAGGATTGATTGTAACTGAAAATCCGGCCGGCAGCTTCATGGGGTGAATATTTGGTAATCAAAGACTGAACTGCTGGCAATAGACAGGCGTCGGAAATACCTACGAGAAATCGTAGGAAGCCTAATTGCCAAACATTTTGCACGATGGCCATCGGCAGGTAGACCAGCATGGCAAAGATTAAACCAATCCCTAAAATTTTCTCACTGCCGATGCGATCCCCTAAGCGGCCAAAGCGGGGGGCGGCAATCAAGGTGGCAATCCCGGGAATCGAAGCGATAATCCCACTGACCAAAGTCACATTGCCGCCGCCCAACAGCTGTCGAATATATAAGCTGATAATCGGACTGATGGAATTATTGGAGGCCTGGATAATCATCGTGGTAATAAACATTCCGATAATTAGATGGGGATATTTTAATTCTTTAAAAATTTGTTTTGCCGGCAGCATATTGTCTTTTTTGACAGGAGTAAATTTTTCATGGACAAAGACCAAGCTTAAAATAAAGACTAAAAATAAAATTGTGCCCGTGATGAAAAAAGTATAGCGGTAGCCGACAATCGAAGCGATGACGCCCCCAATTAAAGGACCCAATAAAGTTCCAGAAACTTGACCCGTAGTCAAAGTACCCAAAACTTGACCACTTTTTTCCCGCGGAGTTCCCGTCGCAATCAAAGCTGTCGCATTGCTGATATAACCGGAAAAAATCCCCTGCAATAAACGCAGCGCAATCAACTGATAGACATTGGTCACTAAGCCCATCAAGCCAATGACGATAGCCATGCCTAAAGAGGTCCGCAAAAGCATTAGCTTACGGCCTTTTTGGTCAGCTAAACGCCCCCAAAATGGCGAAACAATCGCTGTCACTAAGAAGGTTGCAGAGAAGGTAATTCCGCTCCAAAAATTCAACTGAGCTGCAGAATAATCCCCTAAAGTATCAATATATAAAGCCATAAAGGGCATGACTAAGCTGAAGGCAATTCCCGCCATAAAAGTCCCGAACCATAAAACAATTAAGTTTTTTAACCAAGGCGGGCGTTTACGAAAGATTTTTCTTTTGACTGATTTTAACAAAAAAGTGGCCTTCTTTCTGAGAAATAAATTGTGTAAAGTTGTTGTGAAATGTCGCCAGTAGCTGAGTAGATGGAGCTGGTCAGTGACTTAAACTAGCAAATGGTTTAGAAGCCACGCAATCAGCCAAAACTGACAAAATACTGTTCAATTAAGGATAATCCCAAATAATCTAGCGGAAAAGGATAACGGTTCGCTTGAGTTGAGCTAAGCGGTTGGACACGCTAAAGACAGCGGAAGTTGCTGCTCTCCGCTGTCTGACACTAGCTATAAATATTCTTTAAAGAAGGTCAGCTCATCGTCATTGCAAAGCTTCGCAATGGCGCTTTTTTGATCAATATGAAAGACGTGACCTAATTCCGAGCCATCTGGATTTTCATAAATTTTAGTTTCCGTCGTCACTCCTTGAGCGTTAAGAACAGCCGCTAATGGTTGGACCAAATCTTTTAGGAAATCATGGGAGGCTGACATAATATAAGCCGGCGGGAAATTTTTATTGATAAAGGGTTCTATCGGAAATTGCTGTAAAATTGCCGCTGTCGGTTCATCTCCATAATAAAATGGGAACTGAGCTGTTAAAGGTTCTTGTCCCCCTAAGAAATAAACGCCGCAGTTTAAGGCAACAGCTTTAGGCTTAACTTCTGCTGCTGCAAAATTAAATAGCTTGGCGTACTCTGGATTGGTGGCAAAGGTCGTATATTGTTCAACTAATTGTGCACCAGCACTGTCCCCTAAGATAAATAATTGCTGCATATCCAAATGGTAATCTAAACCATTTACCAAAAGCCAATTCATTAAGTTGTTAATATCTTCAATCGGAGCGGGATATTGACTGGCCGGAGCCAACCGATAATTAAAATTAACCACTGTAAAGCCCTGTGTCGCTAAATACATCGCATAAAAACGATACAATTCTTTGTCGCCGTAAACAAAACCGCCACCATGAATGGAGACAATTGTCGGCAGCAGATTTGTCGTGCCCTTTGGATAATAAATATCAAAGGTATTCTCAACACCATAAGGGCCATAGGATAAATCTTTAACTTTGACTAAGGAATCTGGCTCTACTAAGCCAGCGTCACGCTTAGCATCGGATTCTTTCATTAAAGGAATTAATTCTAACGGGTTAATTTTTACTTCACTCATAACAGCGCCTCCAATTAATTTGATACTTCTATTGTATAACAAAGCCCTTTAAATGACTGACGATTTATTAAAAAAAACTTTGAAAATCACGAAGAAAAACCCGGATGAGGTATTTCCCTCGGCCAAAATTCAGAAAAAACTAATTTTGACAGGAAAAATTCTTCCGGGTTTTACTAAATCCAATTTAGTTGTGGCTGTATGCCGCTGGTCGAGTGGCAGAGCGATATTCTTCAGCGAACTCTTTAACAAAATCAGCCAGCTTAACTTGCCCTTCGGTGATTTCATCTGGATGGGCTTTTAAGTCAGCATAAATTTTTTCTGGTTGGCGTTGATAGTCATTCATTTGAATCAAGGCTTCACTAAACTCTTCTGATAAGCCATTTTTCAATAGACCTTCTTTGACCTGCTGATCGGAAATAACCAAGTAATGCAGGCGGGGCAAATGTAATTCTGTTTTCAAAGCTTCGGCAAATTCTGCACCAGAGAAGTTGTCACTGACAACATAATGCACAGTTTTTCCTGCAGGTAGCTCTAAAAGCAGGTGAGAAATTTCAGCTGCAATATCTTGAGGAGCTACCCAGTTTTGTTTTACATCTGCTGGAATGTTAGAAAACAGTGCCTGACGTTCAATAATACTTGGCAGATGGCGGTAGAGATTTTGATAAAATCCAACAGGTCGCACAAAAGCAATCGAAACATCGGTTAACTGCTGTAATTCAGATTCAATTAAGTTGTAGGCATACAGAGCCCCAGCTTCGCTACCGGCATCAGCGCCAACACTGCTGAGGTTGACAACCTTTTTAACACCACTATCGGCAAGTGCATCACGGAAAATTTTTCCTTGCAGCTTTGCCTGCTCAAGGAAGTTGTCTCCATGAGGACCCCCGGCAATCATCAAATAGACTACGTCTGCTCCGACAAACGCTCCGCTTAAAAATTTTTCATCTAATAAATCACCGACCAAACCGTGAGCTCCCAGCGCAGCAATCGCTGGTAGGCGGTCTTCGTTGGAGGTAATGACAGTAACATCATGCTTTTCGGCAATTAATTGGGGAATGACTAAACTATTAATAGTTCCTAAAGAACCTAACATGGTAATTTTCATGCGTCTTCGCTTCTTTCTATTTTTCGCTTTTTCAATTTTTCCCTTTTAAAAATACTTTTTGAAAACAAGCAAATTATATGGTGAATTTTGCAGAATGTAAAATAAATTGACTGGATTCTTAATGAAGATTAATAAATAACTGCTCTTTCTAACAAAAACGATTGCCCGCTGAGCGTTTCACCGGCTTTTTAGTCAAATTCCGGTATAATGGGATTTAGAAAACTTTAGGAGGCAATTTATGGAAATCCAATATCCCCAAGCATTGACCATTGCGGGGTCAGATAGTGATGGCAGTGCAGGCATGCAGGCAGACTTACATACCTTTTTCGCACGGGAGGTTTATGGCGCATCGGTCTTAACCGCCTGTGTTGCGGGCAATTCATATGGGATTGCCGCCAGTATCAATCTGCCATCAGATTTTATCGACAAAGAATTTGAATTGTTAGCAGAGGATTATCAAATTCGGGCCAGCAAGACTGGCATGCTTGCAAATAGTGAACTGATTGAAACCGTTGTAAAAAATTATCAACAGTATGACTTTGGGCCCTTAGTTGTCGATCCTGTGATTGTCACTAAACATGGCAATCTTTTATTAGAAGAATCTGCGCTAATCGCTTTAAAAGAAAAATTAATTCCGCTTGCAACAGTCATCACGCCTAATTTTTATGAAGCCGAAAAACTAACAGGCCGCAGCTTAACAGCTGCTGAAGATTTTGTTTTAGCCGCCAAAGAAATTCAAAAATTAGGCGCTAAAAATGTCATCATTAAAGGGCGCCACGATGATCCGCAGCAAGAAGAAGTTTTAGACTACGTTTTATTAGAGTCTGGCCGTGATTTTTGGCTGTCGGCGGAATACCATGCTACCGATCGGATTAACGGCACAGGGGATTCTTTGTCCGCCTGTATTGCCGCTGAATTGGCTAAAGGGACTGAAATTGAACCAGCTATCCGCATTGCCAAAGATTTCGTTAACGCCGCTATCAGCCAAGAAATTTTTGTTGGGCATAAATATGGCCCAATCAATCATTGGCTCGCCGCTAAAAAAGTTCAATAAACTAAAAGACCTTCAACTATTTTTATGGAAAAGTAGTTGAAGGTTTTTTTCATAAACTATTACGACGATATCCGTAATTACTTGCAGTTAAAACTGGGAAGTGCTATCATCAATTAAACATGAAAATAAATTCATATAAAAGAGGCAAATTAGATGACAGATGGACAACAACCGCAGCAAATCAAGCGCGCGTTTAAAATTGGAATCGTGATTAATTTAATTTTTGTAGCAGTGGAGGCAGCTTTTGGCTTTACAGCGAATTCTTTATCGCTGATTGCCGATGCTGGTCATAATCTCAGCGATGTCTTAGGACTATTGGTTTCTTGGATTGCTTTACTGCTGAGTCAGCGGCAACGGGATAAATTTCGCACTTATGGTTATAAACGCAGTTCGATTTTGGCGGCATTGTTTAATGCTGTCATCTTATTAGTGGCAGTTGGCGGCATTATTTTGGAGGCCCTGCAGCGTTTCGGCAATCCACAACCTGTGGCAGAAAATGCTGTCATGCTAGTGGCTTTTATCGGAATTTTAATCAATGGCGGGACAGCCTTGCTCTTTATGAAGGGCCAACAGCGGGATTTAAATGTCAAAGGAGCCTTTTTACACATGGCCGCCGATACTTTAGTCTCTGTCGGCGTAGTGATTGCTGCGCTAATAATAAAATTGACCAATTGGTTTTGGTTGGATCCAGTGATGAGTTTAATCATCGCGCTGGTAATTTTTAGCGGCACTTGGGGCTTGCTAAAGGAATCTTTAAACCTATCCCTTGATGCTGTTCCAAAAGAAATTGATTTAGCGGCGGTGGAGAAATTTATTTTACAGCAGCCGACAGTCGTCGATTTGCATGATTTACATGTCTGGGCAATTTCGACAACAGAAAATGCGCTGACGGTCCATGTCTGTCGTTCGACCTTGGCAGAGAACAATCAATTTTTGGCAGAGCTCGATCATCGATTAGTAAAAAAATTTCCTTTAAATCATATTACAATTCAAGTCGAGCTAGGCAAAATTGCCGATGAATCTGTTAGCCATAGTATTTAAAAAGAACCCACTAACCGTGATGGCTAGTGGGTTCTCTTTTGTAATGCTTAGTCTTTAGAAGCTTCGGCGTTTTCAAAATGAATCTGCAAATTCTTCTCATTGTAAATGCGACGCAGATATTGATAAAGCTGCATCAACTGGTCTTCACCGCCGGAATGATCCCAGAAGTAAACTGGTAATTGCGGATGTTTTTGTTTTAAGAGTAAAGAAGAACTCAAAATCAAATCATAGTCATAGCGGTTGCCAGACTGGTAAGTTTCTGTTTCGACAAAGCGCAAATCATCCAAGAATTGGTAAACCCATTTGACTAAGACAAAGTTGTGCTCCATTGCTAAACCAATCTTAATTTTGTGGGAGAATTCCAAGGAGTTGTAATACGGTAAAAGAATATTTTTATAAGATTTCACCATATAAGGTTTTACCTTTTTAACAAATGCGTATTGATCCTTATCTTCTGCATGGGTGAAAAATTCATCAATTTTTTGTTCCAATAAATATTCAGCATGTTCTTGCTCTTTAGCAGGTACGACCAAAGTTTGGATATTTGGAATCGGCTGCTCTGTCACATAGAAGGTAAAGCCAATATTTAATAAGTTTCCAATAACTAGTGGGCTATCCAAAACATTTGGCTGATTTTTAAATAAATCTTCCTTGATAAAGTTTAAAAACTCTTGATTCAAGCTGTAAATCGGATTTGGCCGAGTTGAAAAATCATAAATCGTTTGTTGCAGAGTAGCTTCGTTTTCCATTGTATAGAAAGGAACATAATGGGCTAAGAAGAAGACAAAGCTAGTTTCGGCTTTTCTTTGTTTTGGCGTCATTTTAATATTAAGGTCTTCTGATAAAGCGTCAATCTGATCGAAATCATAATAAGAATTTTTCTTCATCAAGAAGTCATAGCGCTTATCGTATTTTACAAAATTACCTTTTTGGATACGTGCTAAATACAAGGCGGCAAAATAGCGAATTTCCATTTGGCCAAAGTAGCTAAGGCTCAATGGGAAAAATTCTGAAACGCCATCCACTAATTCTTCCACCCGGTCTAAGTCCGTGTTAAAGGGAATTTCAATTCCCCGTGTGCCTAACCAGATTAAGTTAAACAGCATCACCCGCACAAGGCGTTCGTCGCCGACTAAATTCGCTTCAGTATAAGTTAAACGCAGATTATACTGTTTCAAATAGGCTTTTAATTTTTCCATTTTACGGGAAACAGTCGAGCGGCTGACAGAGTAGGTATCACAAAAATCGACAACATTTGGATGTTCTTCATTCAAAAAGTAAATGATGAACTGGAAGGGAACACTTTTTTTCAATAGATAGTAGCGATACTCGTCGACAGTTGAAGAAAGATTGAAGCAATTGACCTTACCAGCGCCTAGTAAAATACTTTTGTGCTGCGGGTTCAATTCCAATAATTCTTCGTCAATTTCAGTTAGGTCAATCACGGCCTGTTGATAGTTTAAGTTCATATCCTCAGCCAATTGGGAAATGGCATAGCTTTCACGACTGATTTGCATTAGGTAACGGAAAATTCGGTAACGGATTAAGGTAGATGAGTCAAACATTATTTCTTCATATAGCATGTCAGTTCCTCCTTTAATTCACTTTCATTTTAATAGAATCTGATAAAAAAGTCAGTTATCAGGTATTTTCTATGTTTTTTTTATTCTTTTGTTAAAGTTTAAGTCTAATATAAAACTAATTATAAATCCAATAACAGCTGGGATTATCCAACCCATACCAATATTAAAGAAAGGTAAATAATTACTACCAAAATTTATAATTTCTTTTATAAATGACCAATTTGAAATCCAAGCAGGTGCGGCGTTTAAGCCGTCGATAATAGCAGCGAACAACGTAAAATAAGTGGTCACTTGGTAGACCAAGCGGCGGTAACCAATTAAGGGTTCCAGCAATGGCAGTAAGATTAAAACAATTGCCAAAGGATAAAGAAACATCAAAACTGGTGTCGAAAATTCAATAATTTTCGTCAGGCCGACATTTGCGAAAAGACAGGGCAGGAAGCTGACAACTAAAATGTAAAAGTTGTAAGACCTCTTAGGAAATAAATCGGCAAATGTTTCAGAAAACGAGGTGATTAGACCGATAGCGGTTTTAAGACAGGCTGTAATGACAATCAGCGCTAAAATAAAACTGCCTAAGCCCCCTAAATAATAATTAGCCACTTGAGCCAGTGCAATTCCGCCATTTTCACTGACGGCAAAGCTGCCTAAGCTCATCGTTCCCAAGTAGGCTAATAGGGTGTAGATAACGCCCATCAAAATAATGCTGATGGCCCCTGATTGAATCGTGTACTTCGCAATTGTTGCTTCCTTTTTAACGCCTAAATTTTTGACGGTCGAGATAATCACAATCCCAAAGGCTAAGGCTGCTAAAGCATCTAAAGTATTATAGCCCTGTGTGAAGCCGGTTGAGAAGGCTTCGCTTTGATAGCTGCCTTGAACAGCGGCATCACTTATGCTGCCGAAAGGATTTATAAAGGCTAACAGCAGTAAAAAACCTAACAGAATCAAAAAAATCGGATTTAAAAATTTGCCAACGTACACTAAAATTTTGGTGGGCTTGCGGGCAAACCCCCAGGCAATCAAGAAAAAAATGACGCTAAATAAAGCTAATACTAAAGGTTGTTGCTGGGCATTGATAAATGGGGCGATTCCAATTTCAAATGAAGTTGTTGCTAAACGGGGTAATGCAAAGAAGGGACCGATAACTAGATAAAGCAGAACGGTGAAAATTTTTGCATAACGCTGATTAACTTTGCTGGCTAAGTCATAGACATTGCCGCTGCCACTAATTGCCAAAGCGATGATTCCCAGAAACGGCAGACCGATTCCTGTCACGAGAAATCCCAGGTTGGCACTAAAAACATTGGCGCCAGCCTCTTGTCCTAAATGAATCGGAAAAATTAGATTACCAGCACCGAAGAAAAGACCAAAGAGCATCGAGCCGATAAAAAGCTTTTCCCTAAAGGATAACTTGTGTTCCACATATATTCTCCTTAATTTTTAAAATACTAAAGACAAAAATAACAAAACAATCAAAAATATTCAATAAAAATATAATTAGAAATTAACTGTTACTTTTAACCTTGATTGCTTTGGAAGTATATCATTTTTTAGCAAAAAAATAAAAAGATATGGCTTAACATATCTTTTTATCAATGTTTAATCCTCAAGAATCCGCTGTAGG
Source organism: Enterococcus sp. LJL90 (assembly GCF_056924355.1). Lineage (NCBI taxonomy): Bacteria > Bacillati > Bacillota > Bacilli > Lactobacillales > Enterococcaceae > Enterococcus > Enterococcus sp. LJL90. Next base: position 540,765 of record NZ_JBXPBQ010000001.1, read on the forward strand.
AAAGCCTTCGTCCGCTCGTGACGGGGGGTGACAAAAATATCCTCAGGAGTGCCTTCTTCTGCGATAATTCCTTGGTCCATAAAGATTACCCGGTCGGAAACATCTTTTGCAAAAGCCATTTCGTGGGTGACAATTACCATTGTCAAGCCGGTGTGGGCCAAAGCCTTCATAGTTTTTAGAACTTCTCCCACCATCTCTGGGTCAAGGGCTGAAGTCGGTTCGTCAAACAATAGCACATCAGGATTCATAGAAAGCGCTCGGGCAATGGCTACCCGTTGCTTTTGACCACCGGAGAGCTGACTAGGCTTCGCTTTAACAAAGCGAGCCATGCCGACTTTATCTAAATTTTCTAAAGCAATTTTTTCTGCCTCAGCTTTAGGACGCCTCAAGACAGAAATTTGACCAGAAGTACAGTTGTCCAGGACATTCATATTGTTGAATAAGTTAAATTGCTGGAAAACCATTCCTAAATGGGTCCGATATTTCGGCAAGTCATAACCAGGAGTTAAAACATTTTCTCCGTGAAATAAAATTTCACCACTAGTAGGAATTTCTAACAAATTGATACAGCGTAAAAGCGTCGACTTACCTGAGCCGGAGGAGCCGATAATTGTCACGACTTCTCCTTTTTGAATATCTAAGTGAATATCCTTTAAGACTTCATTTTTACCGAAGTCTTTTTTTAAATGATTAATTTCAATAATATTTTCCATAGCTTACTCCTTCTTAGGAAAAAAATCTATCAGCAGTTATCAAAGCCCTTATTTATCTGCTTCAATTAAGACATCAGTGTTTTCAGCAGCTTCATAGCTGTCGGGGCCATCCATACGTTTTTCCACCACTCGTAAAATCCGGGTAATGGTAAAGGTCAAGACAAAATAAATCACGCAGATAATGGCATAAGTTTGGAAGAACATGTAATTTGTTCCGGCAGCAGATTTTCCTTGGAAAAATAATTCCGTCACAGAAATAATACTCAAGACAGAAGTATCTTTAATGTTGATAACAAATTCATTGCCGGTAGCCGGTAAAATATTGCGCATCACTTGAGGTAAGACAACCTTCAGCATCGTTTGACGATGGGTCATGCCGATTGCCTGAGCGGCTTCAAATTGGCCTTTGTCGACCGAGAAAATACCGCCACGAACGATTTCCGACATATAAGCTCCCGTGTTTACGGAAACAATGATTAAAGCAGCAACAGTTCGATTCATATCTAAATTAAAGGCTAAAGCCATTCCATAATAAAAAACAGCCGCTTGTACAATCATCGGAGTTCCCCGGAAAATTTCAATATAAGCCGACAATACCCAGCCAAAGAATTTTTGCAGACCGCGTTTAATTTTATTAGCTGCTAAAGGAGTTGTCCGATACACACCGACTAAAAGACCGATAAAGGTGCCGACAAAGGTGCCGATAATTGCTAGAAAAAGTGTCATGCCGGCCCCTTGTAAAAAGAGGGTGCCGTTTTGGCGAATAATCCGCACAAAAGCATTTTCGCTGGTTCCGTCTGTGCTATTATCTTCAGCGGTGGCCGGTTGCGTTTCAATCGCGTTGTCCATAATGTCAATCCGTTCATCTTCTGAGATGCCCGCTAAGATTTGATTAATCTCCGCTAGGTAAGGAGAATTTTTTTGTAATCCCACCGAGACTTGGACATCTTCTGGATTCACATTGAAGCCTTCGCCATCCGCAAACTCCACCATTTTTAAATCAGGATTAACTTCTTGTGCGGTAACGCCTTCTGGTCGTTCGCTGACATAGCCGTCAATGGTGCCAGACTCTAAGGCGACCCGCATCGCGGCAAAATTATCATAGGCCGTCAGTTTTTCAACATCTGGAATTTGATCAATCACATCATAATGAAAAGTGCTCAGCTGAGCAGTAATTCTAGCGCCGGCAAAATCCGCTAAAGAGGTAGCTGTGGCGTAGCGGGTATCGTTGCGGGTGACAATAACTAGATTTGATTCATAATAGGCGTCAGTGAAATCAATTTCCTGGCGCCGTTCTTCAGTCGGCGACATGCCGGCAATAATCGCATCAATCACACCAGATTGTAACGATGGCAATAAACCGTCCCACTCAGTTTTGACAATCACCAGCTCTTTGCCTAAACCAGCGGCAATTTTCTTGGCGATTTCGACGTCATAGCCGCCAGCATAAGAGCTGTCGCCAGAAATCGGCACAGCACCGTTGGCATCGGTTTGCTGGGTCCAGTTAAACGGGGCATAGCCTGCCTCCATGCCCACCCGAAACTCACCGTTTGTCGTTGCAGTCTCACTTGTGGAGGTGGTGGCATTGGCAGCTTGCGGCAAAATTATCAAACACAGCAGCGCCGTCAGCAGTAAATAAAATTTTTTCATAAGTAGTTTCCTTCCCTTAATTCCTCACGACAAAAAAACAGCCTAGCTAAATTGACTAGGCTGTATACATCTTCATGAACCGACATCCATAGCACAACTTAGCAATTTGCTAAGACAGTTCGCAAATTATTCATTTGCGCCCCAACATCAGCTTGATGAGTCAAGATGATATTTCGGCGGCCTTGCCTAGCTCTGCTTCATAGAAAAACTCATTTCTCGACAGGATTAATCAAGTCCGCGACCTCTACCTTAATAAGGTGTGTCATATTTAATTGTTATGGGCAAGTGTATGGTGAATTCAGAAAAATGTCAATGGTTTTTTAAATTTCTCTGAGAATCCTGCTGTGGTCAACGATTTTCAAGACAAAAAAACAAGAATTCCAATGAAGGAATTCTTGTCTTTGTTTTTTCATTAAGCTGTTGCTTCTTTTGGTTCCCGGCCTAAGATTGCGTAAGCCAAAGCAATGACTAAGAGGATACCGATTAGCACCCAGATTAAGCTTGAATATTGAACAATAGCGAAGTATGACCGCCAAGTACGGAAAACAAACATCGTCACGCCCAATGCAATAACGGAAACAACATTTAAAAAGGCGAAAACCCAAAGATTTCCATTTTCTTTGCGGGATAAATAAAAAATACCGAAGAATAAACTTAATGCGATCCAAGCCATGTTTACAAGGATTAGACCCCAATAAATAATGTATGCCAATGCTACCATTTGATTCACCTCACTTTATATTCCGTAAATAGTTTATCACGTTCCCTTGAGATTGTCATGGTGAAAAAATAAACAAAGAGAAAACTTTGTAAGAATTCTCAGCAGAATATCACTTTTCCGAAAAATTAAGCTATACTAAGGAAAGATGAGGTGATGAGATGAAAACGATGACAATCAAGGAAAGCATTGAGTTGATGCGACAGGCGGAAAACATAACTTTTCTCACCGGCGCTGGAGTTTCCACACCTTCGGGAATTCCAGATTATCGTTCGCTGCAGGGGGTCTATCAGGGAATGGCCGCACCAGAGTATTTATTAAGTCACACGGCTTTACTCCAAGAGCCGGAAAAGTTTTATGAATTTGTTCAATTATTGTATCATCCAGATGCCAAGCCTAATGTGATTCACCAAAAAATGGCGGCCTTTGAAAAGCGCAAACCGACGTGGATTGTCACTCAAAATATTGACGGTCTCCATAGTAAAGCTGGCAGCCAACAATTAGTTGAGTTTCATGGCAGTTTGTATCACTGCCATTGCCGCAAATGTCGCTTACCTGTACCATGGCAAGAGTATCTTATTAGCGATGTTCATGAAAATTGCGGCGGGCAAATCCGACCAGAAGTTGTCTTATATGAAGAAGGTTTTCAAGAGGCTGTCATTGAAAATGCCTTGCAGGCTGTGGCGACAGCAGATTTAATTGTGATTGTGGGCACGACTTTTCAAGTGCATCCATTTTGTGATTTAATCAACGGCAAGACGCAGCAAAAGGTTTTGGCGATTAATCAAACGCCTTTAGGGCATCCTTTGATTGATTATTTTTATCAAGGAGCAGCCGAAGAATTATTTAAACAAGTCTGAAAAAGAGAGGAATCACTAAATGAAGGCAGAAGAACTACGGGAACAGCGGCAAAAAATTGATGCTATCGATCAAGAAATTGTCGCTTTATTGGAAAAGAGAATGGCAGTGGTCAGCCAAATCGCCGCCATTAAAGGCGACAGCCAGGTTGTCTACGATCCCGCCAGAGAAGCGGTGGTTTTGGAGCAGGTGGCGGAGCTGGTTCAGCAAAAAGACTATCAAATGACAATTCAAGAGACTTTTAAAGACGTGATGAAACACTCCCGCAATTACCAAAATCAACAATTAAAGCAGGGTTGACAATGAATGATGGACAAAGAAGAAAAGAAACGATTATCGCCGCTTTAAAAGAGGCTGAAAAACCAATCAGTGCCCAAAAATTTGCCAAGGAACTAGGGGTGAGCCGCCAAATTATCGTTGGTGACGTGGCTTTATTGCGAGCTAGCGGTCAACAGATTATGGCCACCGCCAGAGGTTATTTATTAGCCGGTGACGAGAGCGGCATCACCGCAAAAATTGCCGTCCAGCATGGTCCGGATCAAACGGAGGAAGAGCTGAATATAATTGTAGCAAATGGCGGCGAAATTTTAGATGTGATTGTCGAACATCCTTTATATGGGGAACTGCAGGGGAATTTGCAAATCAAAACCTTTGCAGATGTTCGTCGCTTTATTGCAGACTATCAAAAAGCTGAAGCCACTTTGCTGTCAGAATTGACGGAGGGGATTCATCTGCACACGATTCGCTTTCAGACAGAGGCTGATTTAGTCAAAATCAAACAAGCCTTACAGGAGCAGCAGATTCTATATCAGGAAAAATAAAAATACCAGTTCCTTGACTTAAACTCTAAGGGAAAGCGCCAAAAATTTCGGTTTTGGTGGCCTTCGATTAAGTCAGGAACTGGTATTATGGTTTATTCTAAAACTAAGACGCCATCTTTTAAGGCGTATGGATTTTCAGCATCGATGTGGTCATAGAACATCACACCGTTTAAATGATCAATTTCATGCTGAACGACAATCGCTTGATAATTTTTCAAGCGAATTTTTTGCTGTTGCCCTGTTGCGTCAGTATAAGTGACCGTCACCCGTGCGTGACGAACAACATAGCCGGGCACTTCCCGGTCAACTGATAAACAGCCTTCGCCTTCACCAAGGCAGGCATCTTGAACAGAATGGCTGGCAATTTTTGGATTGTACATGACCGCACTTAACTGGGGCTCTGGTTTTTCCGGATCGTCACTGGGTACATGGACGGCGATAATTCTTTTAGAAATATCTAATTGCGGAGCCGCCAGACCAACGCCTCCCCTTAGTTGCAATTCCTCAGCCTTGACGGGGTCTTGGCTGTTGATTAAAAATTCCAGCATATCTTTACCCAACTGCACATCCTCATCAGAGAGTGGCAAGCTGACTTCTTTAGCGACTTCCCGCAGGGTTGGATGGCCTTCGCGGATAATATTTTCCATGGTAATCAAAATTCTAAATCCCCTTCCTTCAATTAAAGATGGACCTGAAAAAGCTGGTCAGCTGTTCTTTAATTGATTCTCGTGAACTAAGTTTAACACAAATTTTTAGCAATGGTATAGAGTTGTTAATTGATAGCTTTTTCAGCGAAAACTTTTCTTAAGAAAATTATCACTGGCAGCTCGCTGTTTTGTCTGAGGACAGCAACTGAAAGCAATTTCTGAGATTCCCTAAAAATTCCCTAAAAAAAGCCGGCTTTCCCAGGTCGGACTATTGCTTTTTTTAACAAATTCAAGTAAAGTATACTCTGTGCTAAGGCACCGCCTATCACTTGGTTTGACGAATCACCAACGTCTTACTCAGTCATGGGGAGAATATTTTAGAAAGAGGTGGAAAACATGGCAATTTCAAAAGAACGCAAAAACGAAATCATCGCTGATTACGCTCGCCATGAAGGAGATACTGGTTCACCAGAAGTACAAATCGCTGTATTAACGGAAGAAATCAATCACCTGAATGAGCATGCACGAGTTCACAAAAAAGATCACCATTCTTACCGTGGACTAATGAAAAAAGTTGGTCACCGTCGTAACTTGTTAGCTTACTTACGTAAAACTGACGTTCAACGTTACCGCGAATTAATCCAACGCTTAGGCTTACGTCGTTAATCAAAGGAAAGTGGGGTTCCAAGGGGATCTCACTTTTTTTCTGTAGGATCTACCGCCTGTTTTAAGGCGCAAAAATAAACCCCTCCAACCGCCAAGAGACCTTCTACTAACCAAATGAAAGTCTGAAATTTTTTTTGATTTTCATTTGTTTAGTAGCGTGTCAGGGCAAGTTGGAAAAAAGGAGCAGAATATGTCAGAAAAACAAGTTTTTAAAACAAACTGGGGCGGACGCCCGCTGGAAGTTGAAATCGGACAAATGGCCAAACAAGCCAATGGAGCTGTTTTGGTTCGTTATGGCGACACAGTTGTACTAAGTGCAGCTGTAGCCTCAAAAGAAGCTAAGGATACTGATTTCTTCCCATTAACCATTAATTACGAAGAAAAAATGTATGCTGTCGGTAAAATCCCCGGCGGTTTCATCAAACGGGAAGGCCGTCCAAGCACCGATGCGACCTTAACGGCTCGTTTAATCGACCGTCCGATTCGACCAATGTTTGCTGATGGTTTCAGAAATGAAGTCCAAGTAACCAATATCGTCATGAGTGTCGAACAAGATTGCTCACCTTCAATGGCGGCAATGTTTGGTTCATCATTGGCTTTAGCTATCTCAGATATTCCTTTTGATGGTCCAATTGCTGGTGTGGATGTCGGTCGGGTCAATGGCGAGTATGTCTTAAACCCAACTGTTGAACAAGCCGAACAAACCGATATTTCATTAACGGTTGCTGGTACTAAAAAAGCTATCAACATGGTGGAATCTGGTGCCAAAGAAGTTTCTGAAGAAGATATGCTAGGCGCTTTGCTCTTTGGTTTTGCAGCTATCCAAGAATTAGTGGCTTTCCAAGAAGAAATCGTTGCAGCAGTCGGCAAAGAAAAAATGACTGTGACTTTATTAGAAGTCAATCCAGACTTGAAAAAAGAAATCTTTGCTGAATATTATCCTGTCATGAAGGAAGCGGTCTTAACCGAAGAAAAATTGGCTCGGGAAGACAATATTGAAGCCGTCAAAGAAAAAGTTAAAGAAGTTTACGGTGAAAAATATGCCAATGTTGAATTAGAAGACATTGACCAAGTACAAATCACCAAAGAAATCAAACAAATTGCCGAAGACTTAGAAAAAGATGTCGTTCGGGAATTAATTACCATTGATAAAATCCGTCCTGATGGCCGTAAATTAGACGAAATTCGTTCATTGTCTTCAGAAGTCGGTATCTTACCACGGGTCCATGGTTCAGGTTTATTCACACGGGGACAAACACAAGCATTGTCAGCGGCAACTTTAGCACCCCTTGGGGAACATCAAATTATTGACGGCTTAGGCGTGGAGGATTCAAAACGCTTTATCCATCATTATAATTTTCCACAATTTTCAGTTGGTTCAACTGGCCGTGCCGGTTCACCAGGTCGTCGGGAAATTGGTCACGGAGCGCTAGGTGAACGGGCCTTAGCTCAAGTGATTCCAAGTGAACAAGACTTCCCTTACACAATTCGTTTAGTAGCCGAAGTTTTAGAATCGAACGGTTCTTCTTCTCAAGCAAGTATCTGTGCCGGCACCTTAGCTTTGATGGATGCTGGTGTGCCGATTAAAGCACCGGTTGCCGGAATTGCGATGGGTCTGGTATCTGATGGGGAAAATTACACCATCTTAACAGATATTCAAGGCTTAGAAGACCACTTAGGCGACATGGACTTTAAAGTGGCTGGGACTAAAGACGGTATCACCGCTTTACAAATGGATATTAAAATCCAAGGAATCACTGAACAAATTCTATCTGAAGCTTTGACACAAGCCAAAAAAGCGCGGATGGAAATTTTAGCTGAATTAACTTCAACCTTAGCAGAACCACGGAAAGAATTAAGCAAGTATGCACCTAAGATTGAAATGATTAAAATTGAACCAGCCAAAATCAAAGATGTCATCGGTAAAGGCGGCGAAACCATTAATGGTATCATCGACGAAACCGGCGTTAAAATTGATATCGATCAAGAAGGTAACGTCAGCATCGCTTCTGCGGATGCGGAAATGATCCAAAAAGCCGTCAAGATCATCCAAGACTTAACCAAAGAAATTCAAGTTGGCGAAGTTTACTTAGGTAAAGTGGTCCGCATTGAAAAATTTGGCGCCTTCGTGAATTTAATCAAGGGCAAAGATGCATTAGTGCATATCTCGCAGTTGGCTAACGAACGGGTTAACAAAGTTGAAGACGTGGTGAAACTTGGCGATGAAGTGCTGGTGAAAGTAACGGAAATCGACAGACAAGGCCGGGTTAATGCTTCCCGCAAAGCCATGTTAAAAGACGAGAAAAACGACGAAACAAAATAATTACCTTACAAGACTGCTGCAAGTCGGTGAAAACTGATTTGCAGCAGTTTTTTGGTTTGAAACAGAATGTATTATTTATCAAACTGGGTCCTCGCTGCTTAGTGACAGTAAAAATACTGGCTCAGCTGCTACAATCATTTCAATCAAAACGGTAAAAATTCTTCTTACCGATTTTTAAAATATCGCCAGCCTTGATAGTCAAAGATAAATCTTCAAGATTTAATAAGCGTTGATTCAAATGAACGCCTTTTTGCTGCAGTAGGCGACGAAAGGCACTTTTACTGGCAATAATTTTCTTTTCAATTAATAGTGGTAGTAAATTTTCCAAAGTTGTCGCCTGCTAAAGCTTAATCAGCGGCATATCTTCTGGCATAGCTCCCTGCTGAAAAACTTTTTTGAATTCTTGAGCCGCCGCATCTGCTAGAGAGCGGCCGTGGTATAAGGTGGTAATTTCAAGAGCCAATTCCAGCTTAATATCCCGAGGATTTTCACCAGCTGCCAGCCTTTGAGATAGTTCACTTATCTGCTGAGGATGCAGATCTGTCGCTAATTCAAAGTATTTGATGATTAAATTATCTGGCACCTCCATGACTTTTTTGAACATAATCCGCGGGGCTTCGTTGACGCCGATGTAATTATTTAAACTTTTGCTCATCTTATTAACACCATCTAAACCTTCTAATAGCGGCATAAAAATGGCGACCTGTTTCGCTAAATTTTGTTGTTGCTGCAATTGCCGTCCCATCAAAATATTAAAAGTTTGATCGGTGCCGCCTAATTCAATATCAGCTGAAATGGCCACAGAATCTTGAGCCTGCATCAAGGGGTAGAAAAATTCATGCAACCCAATCGACACTTGGTTGCGGTAGCGGGTTTGAAAATCATCCCGTTCTAACATGCGGGAAATGGTTGTGCTGCTAGCCAAACGCAGTACCTCGGCGAAATTCATTTTAGCCAGCCACTCACTGTTAAAACAGACGGAGGTTTTTTGCGGATCTAAAATCTTAGTGAGCTGCGTAACGTAGGTTTCGGCATTTGCTTGAACCTGCTGGGCTGATAATTGCTGGCGCCCTTGAGCTTTTCCAGTCGGGTCGCCGATTTGGCCGGTGAAATCGCCAATGATTAAGACAACATGATGGCCCAAGTCTTGCAGCTGTTTCATCTTCCGTAAAACTACGGCATGCCCTAAATGAATATCTGGGGCAGAAGGGTCTAGCCCTAGTTTGATAATCAATGGTGTTTTGGTGGCAATAGAGCTTTGTAGTTTTTTTAATAAATCCGCTTCTGAAATAATTTCCTGCGCACCTTTTTTAATTATGACCAATTGTTCTTCTGCTTGCATTTTACCCACTCCTTTTTAAAATAAAAAAAAACGCCCTTCAGCTTATTCAGCTAAAGGACGTCCAACAGACGTGTTACCACCTAAATTCAGAAATTGCTCAGACAATTTCCCTCAACAAGTACCTCTGATACTTGTGCGTTTTTAACGGACGCAAGCCCGATTCCCCTACTAAAATTCAGGTGACAGCTCAAAGATGTATTCCTAAAAGTTTTCTTTGCGCCTCTCATCAGCCGGCAGCTTTCTGTAAAATACCACTTAAAGTACTCGTTCTTCTCAACACTTATGTATGAAATTATCAGCAGTGTAGCATTTGTGCTTTCAGCTTGTCAAGCTTTCTTGGAGGTTTCTACCATAATCCCGGCTCGGCTGTGACCAAAATTTCTTCTTTAGAAAACGGGTGGGGCATTTTAAGCTGATAGGCGTGAAGAGCTAGCCGCTGCTTACGACTACCGGGATTATACAAAGGATCGCCGACCAGTGGATGACCGATACTTAATAAATGCACACGAATCTGATGGGTGCGACCAGTTTCCAGCTGACAAATTATCTTAGAGGTTGCACCGCTTTTGACGACATGCACATGGGTGATGGCTGCTTGGCCATTTTTAGAATCGATGATCCGTTTACGGCGGTCATGACGGTCACGGCCGATTTTTTTTGCTATCGTCAGATCCTCTTTCAGCTGACCTTCAACGATTGCTTGATAAAACCGCTGAATTTGCTTACTTTCCAAGAGACGACCTAAAATCGGCAGCACCAACGGGTTTTTGGCAAAAACGATACAGCCGCTAGTTTCTTTGTCCAAACGATGCACGACAAACGGCTGAGTTCCTGTTGGTTTTAGATAGGCGGCCAAGTGATTTAATAAAGTATCATTTTCCGTCGGCTGATTGGGATGAGTTTTAATACCAGCCGGTTTATTGACAATGATAATATGCTCGTCTTCAAAGAGAACGTTAACCAATACGGGATTGCCCAGTGCAATTGCTTGATGCTGATAATCGTCAGCCTCCAAGACTAGCGTAATCTGATCGCCGCCGTGAACAATTTGGTGAAACATAGCAGTCTGCTTGTTGACCGCAACATTTTTACGAGTTCGTAAAAAATGGCGGACTTTTCGTGGGACCAGCCATTCTTCTTCCAAAAGCTGGCGCAACGTGATTTCCGGATGATTTTCCGGTAAGTTGATTGTATATTCCATGGGAGCTCCTTAAAATTTATCAGATATTTAATAGTTTTGTAGGATATTCCTTACATTTATCCTCTATAATCAGAGGGCTATCCTAAAATTTTAGAACAGTTAGACTTATGGTAAACTATATAGCATATTTTACAATTTTTATTGGAAACGGAGTAGCCTTAAATGGATTTTCAAGGAATTTTAAAAAAAATCGGCGAAGGGTTCAAAAAGTTTTGGCACTGGCTTAAGCCATATCTATCAAGATTTCATCAAGCCCGTAAGCGGATTTGGAAAAAATATCACATCAATAAAATTATTATTTTATTATCCTTAGTAGCAGTTTTAGTTACTAGCATTTATCTATATACAGTTGCTAAATCAGTCGATGTAGCCGATTTGGAATCAAATTTGCGGGCCTCCACCGTAGTTTATGACAAAGATGGGGAAGAAGCGGGCTCTTTGACAGGAACTTTCGGTCAAAAGGGTACCTACACGGATTTGGCGAATATTTCAACTTATATTCAACAGGCGGTGATTGCCACAGAGGATAAAACCTTTTATAGTCATAATGGCTTCAGTATTAAGGGGATTTTACGGGCGGCCTTTAACTCGCTGCGATCGGGTTCGATTGCCGGTGGTGGGAGTACCATCACCCAGCAATTAGCCAAAAATGCCTTTTTAACTCAAGATCAAACCTTAACCCGGAAAGCCAAAGAATTATTTATGGCGATTGAAATTGAGAAGAAATACTCAAAGGATCAAATTTTAGAAATGTATCTGAATAATGGTTATTTTGGAAATGGTGTTTGGGGCGTTGAAGATGCAGCTCAGAAATATTTTGGCGTTAGCGCTAGTGAAGTCACCATCAGTGAAGCGGCCATGCTGGCTGGCATGCTGAAGGGACCAAGTATTTATAATCCAATCGACAATCCAGAAAATGCCAACAATCGGAAAAGCACGGTGCTGTCTTTGATGCTGGAGGATGCCGTTATTACTCAAGAGCAATATGATGCTGAAAACAGCGTCGATATTACAACATTGCTTTATGATAATTATGAAGCCAAAGATGACTACAGCTATCCGTATTATTTTGATGCAGTTATCAATGAAATCACCAATGAATATGGCATTAATGAAGAAGATTTGTTACAGGATGGTTATCAGATTTATACAGCCTTAGATCAAAATCAGCAAACCGCCATGCAAACAGTTTATGAAAATGATTATCTCTTCCCGGATGCGGCAGCAGATGGGCAAATCGTTCAATCCGGCTCAGTTGCCGTTGACCCTAATACCGGTGGTGTGACAGCCTTGGTGGGGGGCAGAGGCGATTATACCCTGAGGGGCTTTAACTATGCCACTCAGACACAACGCGCACCAGGCTCCACTTTAAAACCAATTAGTGTTTATACGGCTGCCTTAGAGGCGGGTTACACGCCAAGCAGTATTTTACAGGATACGGCACTGGATTATTATGATGTTAAGAACTATGATGGCACCTATTCCGGTGAAGTCCCAATGTATCAGGCGGTTGCCCAAAGTTTAAATAGTCCGGCTGTCTGGCTGCTAAATGAAATTGGTGTCGATGTCGGCTATGCCGAAACGCAAAAATTTGGCATTCCACTGGCAGAATCAGATGCTTATTATGGTCTCGCCCTGGGTGGCTTGGAAAAGGGTGTGTCTCCGCAGCAGATGGCTGAAGCTTATGCGGTCTTTGCCAATGGCGGCACCTTGTATGACACTCATCTAGTTACTAGAATTGTGGATTCTAGCGGCGCCGTGATTGTTGACAACACGGATCAAAGTGGCTCGAAAGTGACCAGCAGTGATGTCACGGATGCTATGACGAGTATGCTATTAGGAGTCTTTTCAAATGGGACAGGTTCAAGAGCCAATCCTAGCGGGTATACGCTGGCAGGGAAAACTGGTACTCAAGAAGCCAGTTTCTCTGATACAGCCAATAGTGACCAATGGATTGTCGGCTATACGCCTAATATTGTTGTCGCAACTTGGATTGGTTTTCCGACGACGGATGAAAGTCATTATCTTGAAGGCTCCAGCAGTACTGGAGTCGCGCCGGTCTTCAAGGCGCAGACGGAGGCTATTTTACCTTATGTGGAATCGGCCAGCTTTGATGTTGTTGACGCCTATTTGACAGATGGTCAAGTTGTTTCTACAGAGGATTACAATGATACAAGTGGCAGCAGTGATTCCAGCTCTGATAACAATAGTAGCTGGTCAGATTCATTGAGTGGTGTTGGCGACAGCTTGAAGGAAATTGGTGGTCAGATTAAAGATGGCTTTGACAACCTTGTCGGCGGTGCCAGCGACTGGTGGAATTCAATTACCGGAGATTAATTTTGCCTATCAAAAGGCGGATTTCATGTTACAATAAAAGATATCAAGAAAAGGAGCTTATCCAAATGTCTAATATTTACGATAGTGCCAATCAAATCGAACAAGAAATCAGAACTTTACCTGAATTTAAAGCCCTACAGGAAGCTTTTGAAGCAGTTAAAGCTGACAGTGAAGCGTATCAAGTGTTCCAAGATTTCCAAGCATTGCAAATGCAATTACAAGAAAAAAGCATGCAAGGTCAAGAAATCACCGATGAAGATGCTACTAACGCACAGGAAATGGCAGCGAAAGTTCAAGCTGCACCATTAATTAATACTATGATGGAAAAGGAACAAGCCTTCAGCACAATTATGAATGACTTAAACCGCATCATCATGACGCCAGTACGGGAAATGTATCAAGGATAATTAAGTTAAAACTAAAGAGCTTCTCCGCGATAAAATTATAGAGGTAAGTAATTGACCTTTAGAGTTTTCAGTCGCGGTGGAGGCTCTTTTTTGTATTTTGGAAAATGAAAAAACCGAAGCTCTCTAAGAAAACCAAGTGCAGATTGCTAAAAATGAACAATTTGCTAAAGGCCGACTAGTGAGAGCTTCGGTTTTATTTATTTGCAATTGATAGGAAGGCTACGGTTAAGCGTAGGCTACGACAATTAAATTAACAGTATCATTGACACAAGCCTGCAATGTAATTCTTTCACCGCCACCGCTTCCGGTAATGGTGCTCCAGTAGTTAACACCGTCGCTAATACCGACAGCAGAATCATTGACTTGGAAAATTGAAGAGACTGTATAAGTGGTTGGTGTGCCATTGCTGTCAGTGACAACAATCTGGCTGCCAGAACCTAAACTGAAAATTGCTGAGAAAATACCAGGGTTATGGCCAATAAAGTGTGTGTTTAAGCCATCTGTACCAGATTGAACAGCTGCACCTCCCCAAGTAGAAATCGTTCCATTGGGATTGCTGTCAATAATGTTTTGACCGCTACCTTGGCCGCCATTTTGGTAAGGGATGGCTGTGCCGGCAAGGTACATGGTCATTGCTGAATATGATGAAGTTGCTGAAACATTGGTCGATGTGCTACTGCTTTGAGCAGCACTACTAGAATCGCTCGCTGCTGATGAATTATCAGCAGTTGTAGTAGAAGAGCTTGCAGCCGTTGTATCTTGGCTGACAGTTTGCGCAACTGCTTCAGGTTGAACAACTTCATTGACTGTAACAGTTTTAGTAGCCGTTCCAGTATTACCAGCTTTATCAGTGACACTCAATTTAACTTCATAAGTGCCAGGTGTTTGGGTATCAACTGTACCATCTGTACCATCTGTTTGAATTTGATCTGTTACATCCTTATCAACATTATCTTTGGCGGTTACACCATCTAAAATATTTAAATCGGTTCCTTCATCAATTGTCACATCTTCCGTCGTAATTACCGGTGCAACATTATCTGTGAGAGAATCACCAGCTTCGGGAACATTTTCGATTAATTGAATTGAATCTTCTGTACTGTCAGCAGCCAGTTGATTAGCTAAGTCAACACTGCTTAAAGTTTCTGCATCTGCAACGTCTGCAGGAGTTAGTGATTGGTATGCCAAGGCACCACCTGAGACAAATACCGCACCAGCAACTAAAATTCCTACAACCATCAACTTTTTATTCGTATCTTTCATTTTTGGGTCCTCCAAATTTTTATTGGCGGATTCCATTTATCGATAAATCAAATCTACACCCATAGTATAGAGCCGATTCAGTTAAAAGCTGTAGTTCCGGAATCGGTTTTGAAATAACAAAAGTGAAAAACCTTATGGCTCTCAAGGGTTTCCCGTTCAATTTCAAGAATTTTTCTGCATATATAAAAAAAGACAGATAAAATAACGTTCTCAGAGTTTTTTTAAGGGGTAAAAAATGAATGATTCCTTGAGTCGTATGACTTGACAAGGGTTTTTGGAACCTATAAAAACATTTTCATTTTTTTTTGAAAATGAAAAAATAGCACAAAAAAATTCTTCAAATTTTTCTAAATTTAGAAAAATTTGAAGAATTAAATAACTGTCACGAAATTTATTTCGCAGGCAATTTTTGGTTAAGGATTTTCTTGGTCATGATGATGGTTATGAAATGAAGTGCTGACTTTGTTTAAAATGTAAAGGACAATCACTAATAGGAGAATTGAAATCGATAAGAGCAGAGTTTGCTCGGCTTCTCCATGGATTACCAGCAGCTGCCTTAAAATCGCAGTCAAGCTGATTAAAATCAAATAGCGAATCGGAATGTGATGACCTTCTTGAATATAGCGGACAATCATCATCACAAATTCAAACAACATAAAGAAGGAAGTAATCTCCGACATGATAATTGTAAAGTTGTCTGAATTGACAGGTTCAAAGATAAAACGCCACAAATCTAGCAGATAGCGGGCCATAAAGATTAAAACGATAACGGCTAAGATTCCTAAAACAACATCTAAAATAATATTTAGAATTTTCTTTAATTCATGGTAACGGGTTTCATTCATATTTTCGGCTCCTTTTGTTTAATTTTACCATAAGAAAAACTTTTTGTTTTTGGATTTATCTTTTTTGCCGCCAAAAGGACATAAAAAGGACAGCAACTTTCTCTAGAAGAGATGGGTTGCTGTCCTTTTGGGGTGGGGAATGGGGTAGTAAAAGCCGGCAATTTTACATATCTTTAATGGAAGAAATAGCTTTGCGAACCTTAGAAATAGATTCTTGGGCTGCTTCTGTCTTGGAAAACATCAAGATGACATAAAGCGAGTCCATGATACTCAGCTGAGAAATCCGCGAAGCCAATGCCTCAGAGCGGAATTCAGTTTCCTCAGAGATTGCGATAAAGACGACATCACCAAAGGCCGCTAAGGGTGAGCGGGCATAGCTGGTCAATACGATGATTTTGGCGCCAGTTTCTTTAATTAGTTTTGCAATGCGAATGGTTTCCTTTGATTTTCCAGTATGTGAAATCAAAATGGCACAATCATCTTTTGTCATCAAAGAAGCTTCCATTAATTGAATGTGATAATCTGTGCTGTGGAAGACTGTTGCCGGCGAACGTAGAAACTTATGATAGGCATCAGTGGCGACAATTTCTGAGCCCCCCACACCAAAAAAGTATAAACGTTGGGCATTGTTGATATAGCTGACAGCCTTATCCAAATCCTCCTCAGTTAGGAGCTTTCTCGTGTCTGTTAGTGTTGAGATATTGGAGTCAAAGACTTTTTGCGCCTTTGTCAGATTGCTATCGTCTTTTTGAATATTTTCGTGGATAGAGATGGCCGGAAAATCTTTTTCTTGAGTTAAAAGAGCCATTTTGAAATCTTTGAAGCCATTATAACCGAGCTTTTTTGTAAACTGAAAAAAAGTCGAGTCAGCAATCGCCAGCTGATTGGCAATATCACTAATAGAACTGTGGCTGACCTGCAGGGGATTTTCTAAAATAAAATCGGCTATCCTTTGTTCTTTGGGACTAAAACTATCGTACATTGTCTTAATTTGTAAACGAATGGAGACAGTCATCTGGTACCCTCCTTTACGTTTTTCGGGTTCAGTTGTTTCTAAAGTAAAGATACAGCGTTTGCAAAAAAAAATCAACAAAAAATATTTTTTATTTTTGCCTTTACAAAAAAATATTTTTTTGTATAATGAAATTATAAAGATTGGAGGCGCTAACATGGAAGTTGGGGTTGTCGGTTTGGGAAAGATGGGCTTAAATCTTGCTTACAACTTAAAAGATCATGGTTATGATGTCAAAGGGATGGATGTTTCGGTTGAAGCGGTGAAAGCAGCAAAAGAGAAAGGAATTACTATTTTCTCTGAAGCGGAAGATTTGGTTGCATCCTTTAATGAACGACGGATTATCTGGTTGATGTTGCCAGCTGGAGAGATTACCGAAAATGTTTTAGATGTTTTCTTTCCATTGTTAAATGAAAACGATATCGTAATCGAAGGCGGCAATTCGAATTACAAAGATTCAATTAGACGAGCTGCCAAATTTGCCGAAAAACACATCAGCTACTTTGACTGCGGGACCTCAGGTGGGATTTCTGGTGCCCGTCAAGATGCTTGTTTGATGATTGGCGGAGACCAGGAAGTTTTTTCGTCTATTGAACAAATTTTTCAAGATTTGGCGGTGGAGAAGGGCTATTTATATGCTGGTGCTTCAGGCAGTGGCCATTTTCTAAAAATGGTCCATAACGGGATTGAATACGGTATGATGCAAGCGATTGGCGAAGGCTTTCAATTGGTAGAGCAAAGTGATTACAATTTTGATTTAGCCGATGTTGCCAAGGTGTGGAATCATGGTTCAGTTGTTCGTAGCTGGCTAATGGAAATTGCTGAAGCGCAATTTAGAGAGAGCCCTAAACTGGCAGATTACCGTGGAGTAGTTGCGGCCTCAGGTGAAGCCAAATGGACGGTAGAAACGGCCCTTGAAATGGAGGTGCCAGTACCGACAATTGCTTTAAGTTTGTTTATGCGGAACTTGTCGCAGGAAGAAGATAGTTTTTCAGCAAAAGTTGTTTCAGCTTTACGTAATGGATTTGGTGGTCATGCAGTCGTGAAAAAGGATTAGGAGGGCGTAGGGTGTCAAACTATTCAATTGCTATTGTTAATTCCAGCAGTTTTGGAAAAGTCTTTTCCCAGCATATTGCTGAATTAGAGAAGATTGGACCGGTAGAATTTTTTAATGTCGACGGTGAGATTGGTGGCAAGGAGCTTGCTGAGATTTTACAAGGTTACAATATTATTATTGCTAGTGTCACGCCATTTTTTACTCAGGAATTTTTTGATTATAAAGATGAACTTATTTTAATAACTCGGCATGGCATCGGGTATAACAATGTAGACCTAGAGGCAGCAAAAAAACATAATACCATCGTCACCATTATCCCAGCATTAGTAGAGCGGGATGCTGTCGCAGAAAATAATGTCACCAATTTATTAGCATTGCTCCGTTGCACTGTTGAAGCTCAAAATGCTGTTCGCAAAGATCAGTGGGAGAAGCGGGCCGATTTTGTTGGTCGTACTCTTTTCAATAAGACAGTCGGTGTAATTGGTGTCGGCAATACGGGTAGCTGCGTTGTTGAAATATTGCGTAATGGATTCCGTTGCGAGGTCTTAGCCTATGATCCTTATAAATCCCATCTGCATATTCAAAGTTACGGTGGGAAAAAAGTTGAGTTTGCTGAGCTTTTAGCGAAATCAGATATTATTTGCCTCTGTGCTAACCTAACCGAAGAAAATTATCATATGATTGATACTACTGAAATTGCTCAGATGAAGGAGCATGTGTATATTTCTAACAGTGCTCGCGGTGCTTTAGTCAGTGAAGCGGCCATTGTTGCTGGCTTAACTTCTGGTAAGATTGCCGGCTTTGCAACTGATGTGTTAGAAGAAGAGCCTGGCAGAAAGGATCATCCTTATCTAGCATTTGAAAATGTCGTCATCACGCCCCATACCTCGGCCTATACAATGGAATGTTTAGAGGAAATGGGTAATAAATGCGTGCGGGATGTTATTGATGTGTCAAAACAGAGATTGCCGGAACGGGCGGTACAAGCTGTGAGTAAGTATCTTTTTTAAAAGGGGTGTTGTAGGGTGCTAACAGATTTAAAGGTCAAGGTTGGACCACAATTTTATCGCTATCATCAAGGAGCGCTAGATTTTGTGCCAACGGTCTTAGATGAGTTCCAAGCTCAGCGAATCCTTGTGGTACACGGGAATGTTTCTTGGGAAAAAGCACGACCACGCTTGGATTTTTTACAAAATCCAAATTATCAATTTTTCTATCATCGCTATACTGGTGAGTGTAGCTATTATGGAGCAGACTTGATTGCTGAATTGGTGGTAGCGCAGAAAATTGATTTTATCGTTGGTGTTGGCGGTGGGAAACTGGCCGATTTAGTTGGCTTTTCTGCCCATCAATTAAATGTGAATTTTGGAGTGATTCCAACTCTAGCTAGTAATTGTGCACCATGGACGCCACTGTCCGTCATGTATAAAGAAAGCGGTGAGTCAGAAGGCAAGTCGGAGCATTATCTTAGACAAGCGAATTTTTTGATTACTGATCCAGAATTAGTGATTGATGCACCGGTTGAATATTTTATCGCCGGGTTAGCTGATACGATTGCAAAGTGGTATGAATCTGTCAGTATTTTGGCTCAACCAGAATTGCAAAAGGAACCTTTCTTACAAGTTGCTGGTTATGTGGCGCAACTGTGTAAAGAAGCAATCATGGAAGATGGCGCTAAAGCCATAGCAGATATGCAGTCAGGTATCGTCTCAGAAGAATTTGTCCATCTTTCAGAAATTGTTTTTGCTGTCGCTGGTTTGGTGGGGGGCTTAGGTGATAAATACGCCCGCAATGCCGCTGCTCATGCAATGCATGATGCTATCAGTAAATATCTGCCAAAAAGTCATCACTTTCTCCATGGGGAAAAAGTGGCTTACGGAATTTTTTATCAGATGGCACTGGAAAACAAGTGGTCAGAAATTGATGATTTAATGCCATTTTATCGAGAGTTAAACTTGCCGATTTCTCTACATCAAATGGAAATCTTTCCAGAGGATCCTCAAGTGATTACTGAAATTGTTGATTTTATTGATTCAAAAGAAAAAGTCCACTTGATTCCGATTCCAATTACCAAGGACTTATTACGGGATGCGATTTATCAATTAGAAGATTATTTTAAATAAGGTTTAGAGGAGGATAAAATGAATACATTAACTGTAGTTCAAAGTTTACTGATTGCCCTATGGGTTGCCGCTGTCATGTCAAGATGGCTAGGTGGTGGGGCGACTTTAACCCTGCGTTTCTCACCTTTAATGACCGGTTTGGTCGTAGGGATTATTATGGGAGATGTCGCACAGGCGATGATTGTTACTGCCGCTTTACAGATGATTTATATGGGAGTTTTCTCACCAGGGGGTTCGATGCCGGCAGAGCCGTCAATTGCCGCAGCGATTGCCGTACCGGTAGCTCTTTTAGGGGATTTACAACCGGAGGCAGCGATTGCTGTTGCCGTTCCAGTTGGTTTGTTAGGAAGCTATTTGTATCAATTCCGTTTCTTTATCAATACTTTCTTAGGTAAGTATACGGATAAAGCAGTGGAAGATTTAAATCCAAAAGCAATTGCTCGTTCTATCATCTGGTATCCGACGATTGCTTCCTTTATTCTGTTTGTACCTTTAGTCTTTATTGCTTTGTACTTTGGCGCACCAGTTATTGCCGATGTTATCAATGCTTTAGAAGGAACCGTTGTGATTCACATTTTAGAAGTAGTCGGTGGTGGTTTAGCTGCTATCGGGATTGCGACAACTGTTTATGTTATCGGTCGTAAAGACTTTATGGTGTTCTTCTTCTTGGCATACTTTATGAGTGTTGTCTTGGCTTCATTAGAAATCACGATGGTAACTTATGCAATTTTCGGCGTTTTAATTGCCTTAATCTTTGTCCAATCGCAAAAGGGCGGTAAAAATAAAGCCGTAGCTAGTACCAGCAGCGAAAATGGCGGATCAAGTAGTGATTTTGATGACGACGATGATTACGATGACGGGTTCTAAACCAAAGGAGGAGCGAAAAACATGGCAGAAGAAGTAACGACTAAAACTAATTTAGCACCAGAGGATATAACTAAAAAAGATGTGACGAAAGCCTACTTAAGATGGCATTTCGCCAATGAAATTCCTCATTCATTCGAACGCTATCTAGCACCATCTCTACTTTACGCGATGATGCCGATTTTAAGAAAACTCTATAAAAATGATGATTCACTAAAGGCCGCTTATAAACGGCAGCTATTGTTCTTCAATACTCAGCTGAGTTGGGGTGGGGGCGTTATCACCGGTCTGATGTCATCGATGGAACAACAACGGGCTGAAGAGGAATACGAAGAAAAAGAAGTCATGATGCAAGATGATTTAATGTACAATACCAAAGCTGGTCTGATGGGCGCTTTAGCTGGTATTGGGGATGCGATTGACTCAGGAACAGTCCAATATATCTTTATCGCTATTGCTGTCCCTTGGGCTCAACAAGGAAGTGCTCTAGGTGCACTCTTCCCGTTTGTCTGTTTTGCGATTTATCAAGCAGTTTTAGGTGTTTTCTTTGCACGGCAGGCCTTCAGTATGGGTCGCAATGCTTCAGGATTGATGCAAAGTACCGGCGTTCAAACAGCGATTGAAACTCTTTCTGTACTTGGTTTGTTTATGATGGGAGTCTTAGCTGGTAACTATGTCAAAGTTTCATCGACATTACAGTTTGCGATTTCAGGCCGAGAGTTTATTGTTCAGGATATTCTCGATCAGATTGTCCCTGGGATTTTACCACTGGCAGTCGTAATGGGTGTATACTGGTATTACACGAAAAAAGGTCTCAATGTAACGAAAGCCCTGTTATGGCTGACAGCAATATTAATTGTCTTGGCTGGTATCGGAATACTATAAAAATTAAGGAAGTGGTTCTAAAATGGGAAAAATTAATTTAGCACGGGTCGATGAACGTTTAATTCATGGTCAAGTGATGGTGACTCTTTCACAAAAAAGCGGTGTCAATTCAATCTTCGTTGTGGATGAAGTAGTTGCGAAAGATAAATTTATGCGGGACTTGTATAAAAATGCCGGTAGTCGAACTGGACAAAAAACAATTGTCATCACCCCCGAAAAAGCCAAATTCTATTGGGATGAATATGAATTCAAAGATTATAATTGTATCTTGATTGTGAAAACGGTCAGCACAATTTATGATTTGGTGAAACATGGTATTCCAATGGAGGAATTAAATATTGGCGGGATTGCCCAAAAGGACCCGGACAAAGACTTATTAGTGACCAAATCAGTTTATCTGAATAAAGAGGATGCAGAACGCTTGAAGGATTTGAATGAAAATTACGGCGTTAAAGATATCTATTTCCAAGCAACACCTTCAGCACCAAAATCCAGTCTGCAAGATGTTTTGAAACAATTTAATTTATAGGAAAATAAACTTGGCTGTGCCATTGACTAAGCAGATTTGCTGATAATGCAAATCGGCAGGGGATGTCACAGCCTTCTCTTTAAAGAGTGGAAATGATGGGTGATAACATGTTTACAGGTGAAGAATTTAAGGATTGGTTATTTCGTTACCAATATGTGATGCGGGTTAGGCGGACTGACCGCAGTAAAAAACGGTTTATTTCTGCTTTGGTGGCAGATGTCGCCAAATTTCGCCAAGATATTCAAGTGGTGGAGTACAATGCAACAAAGAAAAATGCTTCCCGCAATATTTATGTTGGAGATATTGAAAAGGCCGATAAAATAATTTGCAGCTATTATGATACACCGCCGCAAAGCTTTGGTGGCTATCGTTTCTTTAATTCACAACAGCAAGGGAAAAAGACGTTGCAGTTTATCCTTGCCTCGACTTTATTGATGGTGGCAGTCGGCATTGGCGGTACGCTACTTTATATGAATATGGTCACCAGCCCCTTTGATATTTCTTCACCAATAACATTATTGGCTATTGTGATTTTTGGAATTTATTTTTATGGTCTTGGCAAAGTGACCCAAGGGCTTTCACGACGAAATAATTTGATTCGGAATACTTCGTCGGTCTTGTTTTTGTTGTCCATGGCCAAGGAGATGACTGATAAGAAGACAGCTTTCGCTTTTATTGACGAAGGTAGTTATGGGGAAGTCGGGTTAGAGGTCTTGCGGCAAAGTAGCAGTCCCCGGGCACAACTTTTCTACCTAGATTGTATTGGAGCTTCGGCGCCATTGCATTTTATCGGTCAAAATATATCGCAAAAAACATTGGAAGCCGCCCAAATTGCTTATGAAATGAAGAGCAGTCAGGTGAATTACATCTTTGCTGCTGACGGAGAGCCAGCGGAATATCAGCTGTCTCCAGAAAAATTGAATCAGAAAACCTTAAACGTAGAAAATCTAGAAAAAGTTAGGAAATTGTTAGCAGATAAGTAAGACCTAGTATATGAGGAGGATGTTCAATGTTAGGAATTGTAATTGCCACCCACGGCACGTTAAGCGATGGACTGAAGGATTCAGCAGAAGTCATTATTGGCGCGACTAATAACATCGCGACTGTCAATCTAAACCAAGGCGATGATGTGCAAGCTTTAGGAGAAAAAATTAAAGCGGCGGTTCTGTCAGTGAATCAAGGAGATGGGGTCATTATTTTGACCGATTTAGTAAGTGCCAGTCCGTACAACCAATCCGTTTTAATTGCGAGTGGTTTGGATACGGAATTGCAGGATGCTGTGTATATTATCGGCGGAGTGAATTTACCGATGTTGATTGAAACGATTAATCATCAATTGCTGGGAACGGATATTGCAGAAGTTGGACAAGCGGTTCTAGATCAAGGGACAGCCGGCTTAAACTTGTGGCATGTCTCACAAGTGGCCGATGATGACGACGAGGACGATGATTTTTAAAAAGGAGGACAGCAGATGAAATGGGGATTTAGATGGTACGGTGAAGGAGATTCCATTCCTTTAGCCAATGTAAGACAAATTCCGGGAATTAATGGCATTGTTGGCACGCTACTCAATAAAATGCCAGGAGATGTCTGGGAAGTAAGTGAAATTCAGGCTTTAAAAGATTCGATTGAGGCTGGGAATTTGGAATTATTAGGTATTGAGAGTGTTGCAATTCACGATGCTATCAAAGCAGGCACAGATGAACGGGATAAATACATCGACAATTATATTCAAACGATTAAAAATTTGTCTAAATGTGATGTTCATATGATTTGTTACAGCTTCAAGCCAATTTTTGGCTGGGCTAAAACTAATTTGTTCTACGAAAATGAAGATGGCAGTTTTTCTTTGATGTACGATCAATCAGTTGTAGACAATATGCAGCCAAGTGAAATGTATCAATTGATTCACAGCCAATCTCGAGGCTTCAAACTACCGGGCTGGGAAGAAGAACGCTTGAATAAGTTCAACAGCTTGGTGGAGATTTACGAAGGCGTTACTGAAGAAATTTTATTTGACAACCTTGCTTATTTCTTAAAGAAAATCATTCCGGTTTGCGAGGAGATGGACGTCAAAATGGCGATTCATCCGGATGATCCACCATGGGAAATTTTTGATTTTCCACGGATTACCAAAAACCTCACCGATTTGAAGAAAATCTTGAGCATCGTCGATTCACCTTACAACGGAATTACCATGTGTACCGGTTCGTTGGGGGCTGATCCTGATAATGATTTAGTTGAAATGATTCACGAAGTCGGTCAGCGGATTAATTTTGTCCACTTCCGGAATGTAAAATTCTTAGGGGAGCGTAAATTTGAAGAATCAGCTCATCTTTCAACAGAGGGTTCTTTGGATATGTATGCGCTGATGAAGGCTTTAGTGGATGTCGGCTTTGATGGCGTGATTCGGCCAGACCACGGCCGCACAGTCTGGGGCGAGGTCGCAATGCCGGGGTATGGACTTTACGACCGAGCAATGGGCATCACTTACATGCAAGGACTACACGAAGCAGTTAGCAAAAGTTCAAAATAAATTTGCGAGAAAAGAGGCTTTTCTGATGTTAGCAGATATGAATCACCAACTGTATCAGCAAATTGCTGAAACTAAATTATTGCCATTGTACACAGCAACAGATTTATCTTATTTAGATAAATTAGAAGAAATTTTAGTTGCCAATGATATCAAATTTATCGAAGTGACCTTCCGCAGTAGCTTGGCTGCTGCCGCAATTGAAAAATTGGCGGCTTCCGGAAAATTAATTGTCGGAGCCGGCACGGTGCGGACATTGGAGCAGGCCCAGCAGGCAGTTGAAAATGGTGCTCAATTTATCGTTTCGCCGGCAGTTGTGCCAGCAGTGATTGAGTACAGCATCCAACAAGGCATTCCCATTTTTCCAGGCACTGCTACTCCCGGTGATATTCAGCGGGCAACTGAGTATGGCATTAAAGTCGTGAAATTCTTCCCAGCCGATATTTACGGCGGCTTAAAGGCCATCAAAGCATTGCGGGGGCCATTTTACGATGTGGAATTTTTACCGACAGGCGGTATCAATGATACCAATTACTTGGAATATTTAGCAACTGAAGGCATCATTGCTGTGGGCGGCTCCTTTATTATTTCAGAGGAAGCCATCAAAAAAGACAATGGCGTCAGTGCAAACAAAGTGCTGGCAGACTTAGTAAAGGGCATTAAGCAATAAAAATTTATGAGATATCCCATAAGTTCACGAAGGAATTAAGTTTTGATTTTAGCTGTTTTCTTTTTATAGAAGACAGCACATAGTCAGGCGGAGATTCTGCATGGGCCTATGGGATTTTTTTATTAAGGGGGCAACAACTTGGCTAAATTAATATTGTTTATTTTTGATATGGATGGTCTGATGTTTGAGACTGGGCGCTTAGCATACCGAGCGTATTTGAAATCTGCGGGGGAATTTGATTATGAGATGACGCATAATGTGTACTATTATTTAACGGGGAAAACAGAGGCGGCTATTTTTGCAGGTATGAAGGAGCTTTATGGTGAAGAGCAGCCAACAGATAGCTGGCGGGAGGCAATGGGGCATTATAAGGACCAGATTTTTGCTGCCGAACAGCGGGTATTCAAGAAAAAAGGATTAGTGGAATTGATGGAATTTGCCAAAGAACAGCAAATTTTGCTAGCGGTCGCCTCTTCTAATACGGAGGAAAAAATTCGGACCTATTTAGCATTAGAGGATGTTGAAAAATATGTTGATTTTATCATCACTGGTGACGATGTCAGCCAGGGGAAACCAGATCCGGAAATATTTTTAGCGGCGGTTCAAAGGGCAGGGGTAGAAAAAAAGCAAGCGATTATTTTTGAAGACTCCCGGGCGGGGATTCAAGCTGCCAATAATGCGGGGATTTCTGTGATCCTGGTTGAAGATGATATTACGGATTTGCCGGTGCGCAAAAACGGCACACCTCTGATAAAAGACTTGAGTCAATTTCGAGAAAGTCCGACAACTGCCGATTTTCAGTTTACCGATTTACTGGCAGCCAAAAATTTTTTAGCAGAAAAAAACCTAGAACTCAACTAGCCAAATTAACTGCAACTTCAGTTTAGTAAAATAAAAAATTTGAAAAAAGCTATCGAATTTCTTTTTAAGACAATACCCCGCTTATTAAGCGGTCGTCTAAAACAGTCTTTTTTCAAAACTTTGTTTGCTAATCAATTGAAGGGGCAGTTTTTTTATGGGAACAAATTTTCGCCTTTTTGCTGAATTTGCCAGCAAAGAATGATAAAATTAACAAAAGTAAAAAAGGAGGGCCTTATGCGACTTTTACATATAGCGGATTTTCATTTTGATCGGGCCTTTGAAGGTCTGCCGCAAAATCAAGGAATTGATTTTACGAGTTTAGAGGGAATCAATCAACAAGTTTGGCAGAACACACTGGATATTGCCTTAAAGCGACAAGTAGACGCAGTAATTTTAGCTGGAGATACGTTTCATCAGGTACAGTCCTCTTTAAAAATGCAGCGGCTTTTTTTTGATGGCTTGCAGCAATTGGCGCAGGCAAACATTCAAATTGTGGTGATTTTTGGCAACCATGATTACTATCAAGAAAATAAATTTTGGTTTCATTTTCCCGAAGAGGCAATCGTTTTTACAGAAGAAAAGGTCAGCACAAAAATTATCCCTTTAGCCAATGGTGAAACCGTGGCTTTTTCTGGTTTTAGTTTTACTAAGCCGTGGATTATAGAGGAAAAGGCTTTGGAATTTCCACTGCGGGAGCGGGTCGATTATCATATTGGCGTTTATCATGGGGAAATCGGCAATCAAAATCGCTATGCGCCGTTTCAAGTCGGTCAGTTGGCAGAAAAAGGTTATGATTATTGGGCTTTGGGGCACATTCATAAAGGCCAACAGGTTTTTGAGCGGGGCTATTATGCTGGCACGCCTCAAGGACATAATCAAAAAGAAAATAGTGGGACTGGCGTTTTATTAGTTGATATTAAGGGCAGTGATCTTTCAGTTGAAGCTGTTTCCGTAGCTGAAGTCGACTGGCAGACGCAGCAGATTTCCCTAAAAGACTTGAAAGAAATCGGTCAATTGGGAGCAACTTTAGTGGGGAAAATCAAGGCGGCGCTAGCGACTCAGCAGCAGACTTTTTTACGACTAAGTTTACAAGATTATGACCAATTGGGAAATGAATTTATCAAACGTGTTCAGTCAGGAGAAGCCTTAAGCTTATTAAACCAACAGCTGCAACAGGTTCATGAGCCGATTGTTGTGACTGAGATTAATTTAGAGTCTGTCGCAAGCGAAAGCGGACTGCCGATTTCTGAAGAATTATTAAATCAAGGGCTGGCGTTATATCAGGATCAGGAAATTTTTAATAATGCCCTCAAGGATTTAACGGCTAATCCAGATTTGCGGGGGATTTTGGCTGATGATTTTCAAGAGCAGGTGCTAAGGGCGACGCAAAAATTAATTAAGCTGCAGGAGTAAACATAGACTAACAGAGTATTTATGGTTAGTGATAGAAACGAGGACAAGATGGAATTAATCAAAGCAGAAATTGCCGGCTTTGGCAAATGGCAGCAAACAAATTTTGATTTTGTTAAAGGAAATCAGCTGTTTTTTGGCTTGAACGAAGAGGGCAAGTCAACTTTGTATCAATTTATTATTGTGATGCTCTTTGGCTTTCCTAATAAAGGCAAGCGTCGGCGCAGTTACGAGCCGGCAGACGGTGCTAGCTTTGGTGGACGGCTGTGGATTTTGCATCCTGTTTATGGCAGCTTGCTGATTGAACGTTTCCGGGGAAAAAATCGCGGCAAAGCGACGGTTTTTAAAGAGGGCAATCGCTTTGATGAGGACTATTTGACGAAGGTTTTAAGCCCTTTGACAGAAGATAGTTTTCGCAAAGTCTTTACTTTAAACCAAGAGCAGTTGACGGATTTGAATCAGCTGCAGGAAAATGAATTGCATGAGCTGTTGACCTCCCTTGGCGCTGTCGGCAGTGCTGATATTTTTCAAACGCGTCAGCGTTTTGATAATCAGGCCCAGAGTATTTATAAACGGCGGGGACTGCGGCAGCCACTAAACGAGAAGCTGAGGCAATTGCAGCAGTTACAAAAAAAAGTTCGAGACAAACAAGATCAAGAGGAAAGTTTTGGCCGTTTGATTCAGCAACGGGAAAAATTGCAGCAGGAGTTAAACCAGCTGGCCCAAAAAAATGCCAAATTGCAAGAGGATAATCTGACCTTTGCCCAACAGGAAGCTCATTGGCCGCAATATGAGGAGTGGCAACGACTGCAGCAGGCACACCCGCAAATTTCTGATCAGGAATTGGCATTTTTAAATGAGGAATATCAAAAATATCAGCAGCTGGCCAAACGGATTGAAGAGTTGGCAGAACAGCGGGAAAAAGCGCAGGACACTAGCAATTTAGGTAATGATTTTTATTTTTATTTAGAAAATGAAGAACAAATTCAGCAGGTTCTGCAAAAAGAACCACAGCTGCGAGTGATTTTGGAGCGCTTAAATCAACGGGGCAATCAAAAGGATCAAGATTTTTTAGAAAATTATCAAGCGGTTTGGGGCTGGAGCCCGCAGTTTCCACCACAGGCCTTATCAACGGCCGAACAGGAGCGCTTTCGAAATGACTATCAACAGTTGTTATCAGAAGAACAGCAACTGCATCTGCGCCTGCAATTAGCTGATGAACAACGGGCGCAACTAGATCAAGAGGTAGAGCTTTTAGAAGCAGATGACAATCTGCAACGCCCAGCTGCAACATCTACTAAAACACTGCCGCTAGTTTTGTTTGGCAGTGGTCTTGTTGCAGGGATTTTTAGTTTTTTAGGTTTAAATGGTGTTGCTAGAGGCTTAGGTTTCCTTTTAGCCGGCTTACTACTAATTAGTGGCGGGTATCTCACCTTTTTCAATAAGCAAAGCCAACAGAAAGCAACTGGCCCACAGACTGGTCAAAGAAAGCTGTGGCAGGAAAAATTAGTTCAGTTGGATCAGGTTCAAGGGGCAATTTTTGACTATGAAGAGCAGCTAAAGACTACTGAAATGAGCCTTAAGCAATTGCAGCAAAACTTTTCAGAGGAGATTCGCAGTCACCATTTAGGCAATCTGACATTGGAGAATTTTTCTGAGGGCCTTCAGGATCTAACTTATTATCTGAAGGTGCTGGCGGATTTTTCTGAAGATCAGGCAGTGTTTGAAACTGCCCAACAAGAGGCGCAGCAATTTTTCAACGAGATTCAGTTTTTAAGTCCTTGGCTGCCATTAAAAGACAGCAGCATTCCAGAAATTTTCCAGCAGATTAAAGATTTTGCCCACCAGATGCAGATGGTCAAAGCTAGCCAAAGTCAACAGCAGATTTTATTTATTCAACAGGATTTTTTGCAGCAGACGAAATTGCAGCGGGAAAGTTTGACTCAGCTGCAGCCTTTTATGGAGCGGTTCAAATTAAAGCAGCCCTCTGATTTGGTGTCCTTTATTGAAGCCGAAAATCAGCTGCGGGCCGCAGAAAAGCGATTAATGGAGTTAGAGCCAGTGATTGCCGAGTTTTTCCCGATGGAACTGACAAAAACTGAGTTTCAATATGGGCAGACGGCTTTACGCAAGGAAATTGACGCCACCAATCAACACTCTCAAAGGATTTTGCAGGAAGAACAGCGATTGACGGCAGAAATTCAGCAGATGGAAGCAGATGGCCGTTTAGATGAGCTATATGCTCAGCTGGCGGGGCTGGAAACAGAGGTTCAGCAGTTAGCACTTGAGTGGAGCCAGTACAAGATTGCCGAAAATCTTTTGGGGGATTTATCGACTGAACTTTCCAATGTCCAATTGCCAGCTTTGTTGAGTAAGGCCAGCCACTTTATCGAGATTTTGACAGAAGGGCGCTATCAGAGCATTGAGTACCAAGAGGATTTGATCTTACGAGCTCAACGGCAGACGTTTTCTTTATTTGAATTGTCCACCGGCACCCGAGATCAGGTAATGATGGCGATTCGTTTTGGCTTTTTAGCTTTAGAAAAAAATCGACAGTTGGCTCCGATTATGATTGATGACGGCTGGCTTCATTATGATTATCGTCGTAAGCAGCAATTAGCCAAACTTTTGGCTGAATTTGGCAAAGAACAGCAAATCATCTGTTTCTCTTCTGACCGGGAAATGTTAAGCTATTATCAAGAGTTTCAACAATCGGTAAATTATTTAGGAGGAAATTCCCTTGAAAAAAATTAAACAGCTCACCTTGGATGAAGAATTTGAATCTTTTGTCTTGATTAAAGGTGCCGATGTCCGTTTGGCTAAAAATAAAAAGAAATTTATCGCTTTTACCTTCCAAGATACTTCTGGGACCATCGATGGAAAATACTGGGATGCCTCTGAAGAAGAAATTAATCGTTATACAGCTGGAAAGGTTGTTTCGCTAACTGGCAAGCGGGAAGTTTATCAGGGAAATCCCCAGGTTAAAATTTTGCATCTGCGCTTAGCGAAACCAGAGGAGCCCGCTGATCCAAGTTTGTATATGGAAAGAGCGCCCCTTAAGCGGGAAGCGATGGAAGAGGAAATCAACCAGACGATTTTTGAAATCACCAATGCCCATTGGAATCGGATTGTCCGTTTCTTATTGAATAAATTTCAAAAGGAATTTTTTGAGTTTCCAGCGGCCAAACGCAATCACCACGCCTTTGCCGGTGGCTTAGCCTATCATACATTGACGATGCTGCATTTGGGTAAAAGCATCGCTAAAGAATATCCAGAACTAAATGCTTCTTTGTTATATGCGGGGATTTTGCTCCATGACCTAGGTAAGGTTATGGAATTGACGGGACCAGTTGCCACGGAATATACAATTGAAGGAAATTTAGTCGGCCATTTGGTCATGGTGGACGAAGAAATCGTCAAGGCCTGCGGTCAGTTAAAAATTGACGAAAAGGCGGAGGATGTGATTGTGCTGCGGCATATGGTCTTGGCGCATCACGGCTTATTGGAATACGGTTCACCTGTTCGGCCGCGGATTATGGAGGCGGAAATTTTGCATCAAATTGATAATTTAGATGCTTCCATGCAAATGATGCTTTCAGCAATCCGACAAACGGAACCGGGACAATACACCGAAAGAATTTTCGGCATGGATAATCGTAGTTTTTATGTACCAAAAACTGAATAACAGAAAAATCAAGCGACCTCTAAAAATTAGTTTTTTAAGCTAATTTCTGAGGGTCGCTTTTATTAGTTATGGCAGATGAATTTTTTCAAACTAAAAAACCAGCCTTAGTTTGAAAGCTAAGGCTGGTCAATTTTTAATTATTCAGCTGCACTACTAGATTCAGTTGTAGAAGATTCTGTAGTTGATGATTCAGTTGTAGAAGACTCAACAGTTGAAGATTCTGCGGTTGAAGAATCTGAAGTTGCTTCAGAACTTGAACTTGTTGCAGCAGAACCACTTGTTGATGAGCTAGTTGTTGTTAAGTAGCTTGATAATAGACTTGAGAAGTCGTCGTCTTTAATTGTTACATTAGCATCTTGTAAAACCTTCGCAATGGTTTCAGTCCGGAAAGTTTGGTCAGCCGTAATCGTATCTAAGGCAACTTCCTTCAAAGTATCTTCGTATTCGCTCATATCATCGCCCTTATCAGAAGTCGCAATCATTTTCACGATATAGTAGTAAGTTGTGTAAGTAGAAGAATCAGTTACAGAAATTACGCTAGATACTTGGTCATTGGCTAATTCAAAGGCCGCTGTTTTCACTTCATCAGGCACATCAGTTGAAGTAGAATCAAAGGTGAAATCAATAGTGCTATTAGTTGAATTGGCAGTAGCTAATTCTTCAAAGTCGCCACCATTGTTTAATTGGTCCACGATGTTGTTGGCAGTGTCTTCATCAGTGACAGAAATAATTTGTGCTTCAACTTCTGGGTGGAAGCTTTCCCAAGCGGTTTCTAAATCTTCGTCAGTTACTTCAGCATTGGCCTTCAAACCAGCTTCAAAAGCTAAGTTTTGTTTTAAAGCAGCCTTATAAGTTTCTTCGGTGTAGCCGTAAGTTTCTAATTGTGAATCAAAATCGCTATAGCTGGCAGCAATTTCGTCATAACGGTCTTGCACATCATCGTCAGAGACATCATCGCCGTATACTTCTTCAAAAACGGTAAAAATGATTAAGTTTTGTAATGTGCTAGTATTTGTGCTGCTCAATTTGATTTCATCGTAGTAATCTTCGACTGTAATCGAACCGCCTTTATACGTAGCGATTTCGTCGCTCATGCTTTCGCTGCTGCTAGAACAAGCCCCTAAAGCTAACAAACCAACAGCGGCTAATGTAGTAAACAAAATTTTCTTTTTCATTAAATAATTGCACTCCTATAATAGTTTTTTTGCGTTTGCACAACTACTACTATACCACAATTACTAAAAAGGAAAATATCATTCACAAAAAAATAATATATGAATTTTTTTAGAAGGCGCTGTTATGTCAACAAAAAAAGGCGGAAAAGGCTTGAAATAGCCTTTCCGCTTATATTGCTCACAAGTTAGTAAATCTTCTTATTTTAATCGTTAATCATTAATAACTTCTGCTTTCTTGACTGTTTTAATAGAAGAAGCAGAGTCTTGGGGCATTCCTTTTTGGATTTTTTCCAGCTGCTCCATAATTTGCGCCACCCGCGGTTCAGCTTGAAATTGAAATTGCCGCACATCTTTTTCAATGCCGCTTTGGACAGCTGGAATTATTTCTTCAGCAGTGGCGATGGTGGTGGCTAAGGCGTCTTTAAAATTATTTAAGCTATCATTGACCTCCATCGTCAAATCAGTCATCTCATCTAAGCTGTCGCGGACTTTTCGACGGGTTTCATTGCCGCTGTTGGGGGCTAGCAGTAAACCGCCAACTGCGCCGGCTGCTGCGCCGAACAATAAGCCTTTTGCAAAATTTTTTAACATTTAGTTCACCTGCTCTTGAATAGTTTGGGCAATTTTTGCCATTTCTTCAGAAGTATAGTTATCTTGATTGTTGCCAAAGTGAATTGAAAAATCATCCTGCTTGCTATAGCGGGGAATCAAATGAACATGGGAATGAAAAACCGACTGATAAGCCAGTTCCTTATTATTATTGATTAAATTTAGGCCCTGCATTTCAGGGAAGGCCTGCTCGATTGCCCGGGCAATTTTAGGTAGACGGGAAAACACAGCAGCTGCCAAAGCCTCGTCATATTCAAATAAGTCATTCACATGTTGTTTAGGCACGACCAAAGTATGGCCTTTAGTTACTTGGGTAATATCTAAAAATGCATAGACCTGATCATCTTCATAGACTTTATAGCTGGGAATTTCCTGATTGACGATTTTACAAAAAATACAATTTTCCATCGTAAAACTCCTCCTTCAAATTGCTGGCCGCAAAGATTGGGGCAGCAGCTTTTTAAAAAACTGATTGCCATAACTTTATCATAAATCGCGGCAATTGAAAAATTCCTTTTTCCCGAAAGGAACTTCATCATGTATAATGGGAATAAGAAAATTGGAGGCAAAAGAAATGACGTTAAAGATTACAGACTTAACAGGCGGCTACGGCCCGATTCCTGTATTAAAAGATATTAGTTTTGAAGTAAATAATGGTGAAATGATTGGCTTAATCGGTCTTAACGGAGCCGGTAAGAGTACCACAATTAAAAATATTATCGGCTTGTTAACGCCGACTAAAGGTAAAATTGAAATCGACGGCTTGACCTTAAGAGAACAACCGGAGGATTATCGTAAAAAAATCGGCTATATTCCTGAAACTCCGTCTCTCTATGAAGAATTGACCTTGCGGGAACATATTGAAGTAACGGCAATGGCCTATGATATTCCTCAAGATGTGGCCTTTACCAGAGCAGAAAAATTATTGGCAACTTTTCGTTTAGAAAATAAATTAGACTGGTTTCCAGCTAATTTTTCCAAAGGTATGAAGCAAAAAGTGATGGTGCTCTGTGCTTTTTTAATTGAGCCCAGCTTGTATATTATTGATGAACCCTTTTTAGGTCTTGACCCGTTGGCGATTAATGCCCTCTTAGAATTAATGGATCAAATGCGTAATGACGGAGCGGCGATTTTGATGTCAACGCATATTTTGGCAACGGCTGAAAAATATTGTGACCGGTTTGTCGTCCTCCACAATGGCGAAATTCGCGCCTTGGGAACAATGGCGGAACTGCGGCAGGAATTTAATCTGCCGGATTCTTCTCTTGATGAAATTTATGTCGCTTTAACCAAAGAAGCAGCGCAGCCTAGCGCTGGCGTTTAATGGGGGCTTAAATTTATGATGGGAGAATTTTTTTCAGTCCGTTTAGGGCGGCATCAAAAGCGGATGCTTCGCTATTTACGCTATGTTTTTAATGATCATTTTACGATTGTGTTGCTCTTTTTATTAGGCGGTTTATCCTTGTACTACTCACAGATTTTAGGCAGTGTGCCGCAGGGCTCGTGGCTAGTTTCTGTTTTTGTGGGAATTCTATGGCTGGCAAGTTTGCACTTTGGCAGCTTGGCAACGCTGGCTCAAGAAGCCGATATGGTCTTTCTCTTGCCCAAAGAACGGGCGTTAAAAAGTTATTTTGTTCGCAGTCTGCGTTATTCTTGTATCTTACCTTTTATCCTGCTGCTCTTTATTTCCGGCTTTACGATGCCGCTGTTGGTCATCAGTACTCAGCGAGGTTTGGGTAATTTCATTTGGTATCTGCTTGCACTGTGGCTCTTAAAAATCTGTCAGTTAATTTTGCAGTATTACCGCTTGTTTCAACATGACCAAAGGACGAATTTTAATGTCAATCTGATTTGGCTGACCTTAAGTTTAATCAGTATTTTTCTGGGGATTTTTGTTACCCCTTGGTTAGCAGTCATCTGCGCCGGGTTAGGTGTTATGGCTTTTTGGCATTTGTATTTTAGCCGTAATCTAGAACCATTGGACTGGGAAAAAATGGTGCTCACCGAAAAAAATCGTGTCCACCGAATTTATCAGTTTATCAATCTCTTTACCGATGTGCCGGAGATTACCGGGACGGTTAAACGCCGCAAATATCTCGATCCAATTTTAAATAAAATCAGCAAAACCCATGGCAATACTTATATTTATCTGTATGCTAGACGGATGATGCGGGGATCTGAATTTAGCGGATTGTATCTGCGTCTAGTAGTGATTGGGGGCATCTTATTAGCCTTTTTAGATGATTTCTATTTTTCTACCGGAGTCGCCCTGTTGTTTATTTATCTGATTGGGTTTCAGATGATTCCTCTGTACAATCAGTTTAAATATATGATTTTGACTCATCTGTATCCTGTGTCGAAAAAACAGCAGCAAAGCGCCTTAGAAAAATTAATTTTCGGCTTATTATTGTTTGCCGCCATCGTCTTTGGGGGGATTAATTTTATTGTACTAGGAATTTCTTTAGACAGTTTGCTAGCTTTTGTCTTGTTGTTAGCAGAGGTCCTCTTGTTTGTGAAATTTTATATTCCAAGTCGAATTAAGAAGATGCAGGATTAAGACAATTCAGCGTCAATTTTTGTAAAAATAGGGAACTTAGTGATGGTCGCTCGTTTGGGGAAGTCACTGGGTTCCCTTTGCTTTTCTGTGAAAATTATAAAAACGAACATACATGTGCTTGACGGCGCTATCTGATGGAATTAAAATAATGGGTACGCGACAAAAACTGTTTGTCGGGAATTTTTTGGTTTAAAAATGTTGAACGAAGTAGGGGTAGAGGCATGGAATTTCAGCTAGAGCCTGGTTGGTCGATGTTGCCGATTAAAGGGGCAACCGGTGAAACGTATGTGGGTATCAATCAAGAAAATCGAATATTCATTAAGCGTAACACCACGCCGATGTTAGCTGCCTTGTCCAAAGAAGGCATCACTCCGAAATTAGTTTGGACTAAGCGGACCGGCTCGGGGGATGTTTTGACTGCGCAGGAATGGCTGGATGGCCACATGCTTTCAGCTGAGGAAATTGGCGCCCGCAATGATGTGATTGATGTGTTGTATCATTTGCACCAATCAAAATCATTAAAGTCGATGCTAAAAAAAATCGGCGGCCAAGTCAAAAGCTCCCAAGAATTGCTCTGGGAATTTGAAGAAGAATTACCAGCAGTTTTTTACACCAATCCTTTTTTAAAGCAGGTTAAAAGCTATTTAGAACAAAATATTCCGGCGTTTCGCCGCAAGGATATTACAGTTGTTCACGGCGATGTCAATCACCGCAACTGGCTTGTCTGCCGTAATTATTTATATTTGGTGGATTGGGATTCTGTGATGTTTTCCGATGCTGCGCTGGATATCGGCACCATTTTAGGACAATATGTGCCCTTTACTAAATGGACCCAGTGGCTGTTAACCTATGGCTTACAGGCTAACGATGAAAATTTAGAGAAAATTCACTGGTACGCTTCCCTCAGCGCGATGAATGAGATAAAGCGCCTTGTACTACAGGGACAAGAACAGCGATCTCGAGAAGTCATTTTACAATTGAAACGATTTTTTAGCGGTGATTGTGAGCTTAACCGCTGAACATTTTGACATAAGTCTGCTAGAGTTAGCTGTGATTGAATGGCTGAAGCGGCCAGCTATCTGAACATCCGAATGTCTTGAGGTCAATCGGATGTATAGAGCTGGCAGGTACTTTCAGCGTCACAGCTTTTTTGCTGCAAAAATTTGCTCGTAAACAAATTTTAATTTTAACACTTACCAAATAACAGCTTGCTTGACGGCAAATTTTGAGAATTTGAAAACTATTTAAAGAGATTTTTTAATGGAGGAAACAAATGAGAGTAAGACATCGGACGGGCGCTAGTGAAATGGTGGCCAACGCCCCGGAATTTGTGCCGGCTAATCCAACAGAATGGAAGGGCCGCTGGCATGAACGCTTTGGCAATGATCAGCCAATCCAGATTGAAATTGGTACCGGTAAGGGCCAATTTATTTATGGAATGGCTCAGGCGCATCCAGAAATCAATTATATTGGCATTGAAATGCAGGTCAGTGTTGTTTCGATTGCTTTGGATAAGCTTTTAGCCGAACCCTTGCCGAATTTGCAGCTGCTGCATGTCGATGGCTCCGCTTTGACGGAATATTTTGCTGACGGAGAAGTGGATCAGATTTATTTAAACTTCTCAGATCCTTGGCCAAAAAAACGCCATGAAAAGCGACGCCTGACCTTTAAGACCTTTCTAGCCGTAGATCAAGAAATTTTAAAATCCGGCGGGTCAATTCATTTTAAAACCGATAATCAAGGGCTCTTTGAATATTCCCTCGCCAGTTTTTCCCAATTTGGCATGATTATCGATCAAGTCTGGTTGGATTTGCATCAAAGTGATTTTGCTGACAATATTATGACCGAGTATGAAGAGAAATTTTCAAGTCGCGGTCAGCGGATATATCGCGTGGAAGCTCATTTTCCTGAAAAATAAGAATAAGGACCTGCTGTTGAGAAATTTTCTTAACAGCAGGTTTTTTTCGTGGCAAAAAATCTTTCCAGCGTATGTTTTATTGAGGTGAAGAAGATGGATGTCGCCAAATTTTCCGGCGAACTGATTCGCTTAGCCCAAGCGCAGGGTTGGCAGGATATTAGTTTCTATCCCGAGGAAAACCGCTACAAAATAATATATCGAAAAGCCAATCAAAGCACGTTGTTTAAAAAGGTTGCCTTTTCTGACGGTAGTAAAGTGATTAGCCGTTTTAAATATTTGGGGAAGATGGATGTCGGCGAAGAGCGGCGGGGCCAATTAGGTAGTTTCACTTATCAGCTGGAGGATTTTCGTCAACGTTTGCGTTTAACGACAATGGGAGATTACCGGCAACGGGAAAGTTTGGCAATCCGCCTGCTTTTCCGTAAAGGACATCAAGTTAGCCGGTATGCTCAAAAAGAACTGCCCCAGATACTGAAGCAGGCTATCTGTGAAAGAGGCTTATATCTTTTTTGCGGTCCGGTTGGCAGTGGCAAAACGACCTTGATGTATGAAATCGCTAGTAGCTTTAGCGGTCAGGTGATTACCATTGAAGACCCAGTAGAAATTGAGGAGCCTCGCTTTTTACAACTGCAAATCAATCAAAAAATCGATCAAGATTATGATGCTTTAATTGAACTATCTCTGCGGCATCACCCTGACTTACTGATTATCGGGGAAATCCGCAATCAAATAACAGCCCAAGCAGCTATTCGGGCTGCGCTGACGGGCCACTTTGTCTTTGCCACGCTTCATGCCCGCAG
The DNA here is from genome assembly GCF_056924355.1 of Enterococcus sp. LJL90. Taxonomy (NCBI): domain Bacteria; kingdom Bacillati; phylum Bacillota; class Bacilli; order Lactobacillales; family Enterococcaceae; genus Enterococcus; species Enterococcus sp. LJL90. The sequence goes on from NZ_JBXPBQ010000001.1 coordinate 579,244, forward strand.
CCTGACCAATATTTCAACCAGAATGAATGAGCTGAGTGGAAATCCCTTTGACCTAAAGGAGTGTCTGCAGGGAATCAGCTACCAAGAAATGTACCTCCAGCAAGGAGAGCCGGCGGTTGTATGCGGCTATCAATTTTACAAACAGCAGCAAATAACGCTAGATTATCCTTTTGAAAAAGCACTTGCTGACTATCATAAGGAGTGGGGGAAATGAAAGCAAAGTCCCATAAGCGACAAAGACAAAAATTTGTGGCGCTGCTGGCGGATTTGTTGGCTCAGGGCTTTTCCATCAATGAAGCCCTCGCTTTTATGAAAAAGGGGGCTTTTTTTGAAAAGAGTTTTATTCAAGCGTTTCAAAAGCGACTGCGGCGGGGAACCGCGATTCATGAAATTTTTCGGCAAAATGGTTTTTCAGAGGAAATCGTCCTGCAAATTCGCCTCGCCAATAAATCGGGCACCTTGACCAGCACCTTTAAAAATATCGCCAACCAGCTGACTATGCTGGAGCAACAACAGCAAAAGCTGCGAAAAACATTAACCTATCCTAGTATTTTATTAAGTTTTTTACTGCTTATTCTGCTTGCCTTTCGACAAGTGATTTTACCTCAATTGAAGGATAGCGGTCTGGTTGCTAGTGAAGATTTTGCCATTCTTTTTTTGAATTATTTCCCCTTTGGATTGTTGGGTCTGCTGCTAGTGAGTTTGAGTATTTTTTTGGGAGTCCGCCGTTATTTTCAGAATAAGTCAGCCATAACAAAAGCAAAATTTATGGCTAAATTGCCCTTTGTTAAAAAATATTATCGCCTGTATATCACCAGTTTTTTTGCCTTGGAATGGGGCAAGCTTTTTCGTGATGGACTAGAAATGCGGCAAATTATCGATTGCATGAAAAGTGCTGAAGAAAAAAATCTGATGCAGGATTTAGCTGCCTTCTTGGAAAAGCAGATGAAAAAAGGTCAGGGCTATTTACTACCGCTTCAAACTCTGCCCTTTTTTACAGCTGAACTCAGTAGCATTTTGCAGCGGGGCAGCCTCAAGGGCAACCTAGGAGCTGAATTAATCGTCTATAGCGAGTGGCTGTGGCAAAAGTTTTTCCAAGACGTTGAAAAACTCTTTGTCTGGCTTCAACCCCTCATATATTTATTTGTTGCTGTCCTAATCATTATTTTTTACGCTGCATTATTACTGCCAATTTATGGCAATCTAGGAGGTGGAATGTTGTGAACCAAGTGAGGAAAATTAGTCAGTGGAATCAAGGTTTTACGCTAATAGAAATGCTCATTGTGATGTTTGTCATTGGCGTGTTAATTCTGCTTTTTGCACCGAATTTAAGTAATCATAGCAAAGATATAACAAGTCGTGGCGATGAAGCAATTGTTGAGGTGGTCAAGACGCAAATTGAATTGTACAAGCTGAATAATGACGGGGTGACTCCCAATGAGCAAGAGATGGTGCCGGATTATCTAACACAAAAGCAATGGGATAAATATCAAGAGGTGATCACAAAAGGTGGCGATAAATAAAGGGTTTACCTTGATTGAAAGTCTGATTGCACTAATCGTTGTCACGGCTTTTGTTCTCTTGCCCAGTTTGAGTTTGGCTGAATGGCAGCGAAATGTCGAAGAGAAGATTTTTTTCCAACGATTTGAACGATTGATAACCTCTACTCAGCAGGCGGCAATTACCCAAAATAGTCCAACGAAGATTACAGAAGATGTGGCCCAGGCGGAATTTTATTTTTGGCATAAAAATATGGACAAAGGCTCTTTGGAAGTCAAAAAGGTACTGACGATTCCTGATAGTGTTATACCAAAGGCTGGTGTCTCGACAAAAGGCATGCTGTTTAAGGAGGCGACTGGCAATAATACCGATATGTTGAAATTCTCCTTTCAACTTTCCGGACGGTCGACAGTGATAACCTATCAATTCCAACTAGGGAGCGGCAAATATGTTAAAAAAATCAGCTAATCAAGGCTACATCCTATTTGAGGCCCTCATTAGTTTACTGGTGATGGGGTTGATTATCTTTACTCTTTTGCCGCAAGTCGTTTTTTTATTTGAAAAAACGCAGACAATTAACCAATCGGTCGAACTTTATCAAGTTTTAGATAGCGAAACTGCTCGGAATTGCCGCTTAGAACAGGTGCCAACTGTCTTAGAAAAAGAGCAAGTTGTCTATCAGATTGCTAAACAAGGAAACCAAATTAAAGCTGAGGTGGAGGGCTATGGCCAAAAAATTGAAATTTTTCGAAAATTTTAATTCTAAAGGCTTTACCTTGTTGGAGTGTCTGATTGCTTTACTGATTACCAGCGGTATTTGCTGGCTATTTTCACTGCTAGTTGGTGTGAGTCAAGGGGTATCCCAACAGTTTCCCACCAATCATCAACAGGAGTTTTATACTTTTTTATTTCAGCTGGAGCAAGAGGCCGCTCCTCTGCAGACTCTGACTTTAAGCAATCATCAGCTATCTTTTTCAGATCCTTTACCGGGAAATTATGACAAAGACCCCAGCTTCACTATTTCTTACCGAAATGAGCGGATTGACAAAACAAAGAAAAACCAAGGCACACAACCACTGCTGACAAGCGTCAAGCAGTTGACAATGACGGTATTAGAAGGAGAAATCGAATTTAAGGTGTTGTTCCAAGATGGTAAAGAGAGCCAAGGCAGTTATGTACTTAAAAAATATCAGCAAGTCAGTTAATCACGGCGGTGTCTTCTTAAGCACGATGTTGCTAGCATTTCTTTTTTCCAGTTGCTTGCTGTGGTTAACTGCCGATTATCAGACCACAATAGCAGATTTTCAAAATATCCGCAGTTTTTATACAGCGAGAACCATGAAAGAACTTTTTTTGTATGAATATTATGAGGGAGTGGATTTTTCTGAAAATCCCGTGGTCTATAATTGTGGGACAGTCCAGTTTAAAGAGGGGCAACAATTGGAATTAACGGTTCGGGTAAAAAAATATCGCTATGATTTTAAAGAGGCTTTAAGAGATACAGATTTTATCAAAAATTAATACAGAAGCGAAGCGAGTTGCAGGAACTATTCGCTTCTTTTTTTGTGCGGAAATTCACAAAAAACCTTTTTAACAAAAGGATTGATTATTTCACAAATTTTGTCTAAAATTGTACAGGTAAACAAGGTGTTATAATCAAGAAATGAGGTCGTCATTTTGGAACTTGAAAAAATTGAAACGGCTTTTAATCAAATGGAGGCGGCAGTTAGCGCTTTGGCGGAAAATCTGGAGCTCAGTTTCCTCGAAGCCTATAGCGAAACGGTTGAAAATTTTAACGATAATTTTCAAGTTCGGGTGATTGATAACCAGCCTTCACCGGAAGTCGTGGCTATTTTAGAGACAGCTTATGCAAATCTTAAGAAACTGGATTTAAGCGCTGAGGAATGGCGGCAAGTTTTCCAACTGGTTTTATTAAAAGGCTTGCAAAAAGAACCGCTTCAGGCGAATCATCAACTGACGCCAGACAGCATTGGCTTTTTATTTGTCTTTTTAGTGCAGCAGCTCTTGCCCCAAGAAAATCTGCGACTGTTGGATATCGCCTCTGGTTTAGGCAATCTTTTATTAACCGTGGTGTCAAATCTTGAAACAGCAGGCAAAAAGATTACGGTTTTTGGTGTCGATATTGATGAAACGCTCTTAAGTGTAGCCGCTGCCAATACAGATTTTTTAAAAAAATCTGTCGCTTATTTCCATCAAGATGCACTGCAGGATTTACTAGTTGATCCCGTCGATGCTGTTTTTGGCGATTTGCCAATCGGCTATTATCCTAACGATCAAAAGGCGCAGGAATTTACTGTCGGTGTTAAAGAAGGTCATACCTTTGCCCATCATCTTTTGTTAGAGCAAAGCATGAAATATGTCAGAGAAGCTGGCTTTGGCCTGTTTTTATTACCGACCAACTTTTTAGAAACAGAACAAGGACCGCAGCTGAAAAATTGGCTGGCAAACGAGGTCTATCTGCAGGGCATGATTCAGTTGCCGGCAGACTTATTTACCAGTGCTAATTCCCGTAAGAGTATTGTTATTTTGCAAAAACGGGGAACAGGGGCCAAGCAAGCAGAAGTTTTACTGGCGAATCTTGGTTCACTAAAAAATGCTGAAAGCATGACCGAATTTATTGAGAAATTCAAAGACTGGGAGTCTTTAAATTTATAAACAACATAAGGAGAGTACAATGTCTAAAACAATCGCAATTAACGCTGGAAGTTCAAGTTTGAAATGGCAATTATACCAAATGCCAACTGAAGAAGTCGTCGCAAAAGGAATTGTTGAAAGAATTGGTTTAAACGATTCAATCTTTACTATCAAATACGGTGAAGGTGAAAAGTACGAAGAAATCACTGATATCAACGATCATGAAGTCGCAGTCAAAATGTTATTGGACAAATTAATCGAATTAAACATTTTAGGGGCCTACGATGAAATTACCGGAGTTGGCCATCGCGTGGTTCACGGGGGCGAAATGTACAGCGATTCTGTTGTGATTGATGATGAAGTCATTAAAAACATTCAAGAATTATCTGAATTTGCACCGTTGCACAATCCCGCTAACTTAATGGGAATTCAAGCCTTCAAGAAAATTTTGCCAGAAATTATTTCAGTGGCAGTGTTTGATACGGCTTTCCATGCAACTATGCCAAAACACAATTACCTATACAGCTTACCAATGGAATATTACAACGACTTTAAAGTCCGTAAATATGGTTTCCACGGAACTAGTCATCGCTATGTTTCTGAGCGGGCGGCTGAAATGTTAGGTAAACCAATCGAAGAACTAAAAATTATCACGGCTCACCTTGGTAATGGTGCTTCTATTACGGCTGTCGATGGCGGAAAATCTGTTGACACATCAATGGGCTTCACACCACTAGCTGGCGTAACGATGGGAACGCGTTCTGGTGATTTAGATCCAGCAATTTTACCTTACTTGATGAGCAAATTAAATATCGACATCAATGAAATGGTCGATGTCTTAAATAAAAAATCAGGTTTACTTGGTTTGACAGGCTTGTCTAGTGACATGCGTGATTTAGAAGCAAACATTGATAAAGAAGAAGTGCAAGTAGCTTATGATGTTTTCACTGACCGTATTCGTAAATATATCGGTGGCTATGTGACAACCATGAACGGCGTTGATGCGATTGTCTTCACTGCCGGTATCGGTGAAAATGATGCCCATGTTCGTGCAGAAGTAATCAATGGTATGAGCTGGTTTGGTGCTGAAATCGACCCTGAACAAAATGCTAAACGCGGCGAAGAATTAGTTATTTCAACGCCTGAATCAAAAGTGAAAGTGCTCTTGATTCCAACAGACGAAGAATTAATGATTGCCCGTGATGTTGAACGTTTAAGAAAATAATCATTAGAAATTTTAAGCTGAGGCCGACTTGTAATGAGCGGCTTCAGCTTTTTTGTTTGTCTTTAATTAAAAATCAGTCAAAATTGTTGCCTCTGCTTAGAAATTATGATAAAAATTTAGAAAACATTTATCAGGAGGCTGGCCGTGGAAAGAGAAATTTTGCAACAATTACCAAAAGTTGAGCTGCATTGTCATTTAGATGGGTCCTTAAGTCAAAAGCTGCTGCAAAAATTAGCCGAGCAAGCGGGCCTGCCGCAAGCTCTCGTAAAAGAAGCTGTGGTACCGGAAAACTGCGAGAGCTTAGCCGACTATCTTCGTTGCTTTGATGTTGTTTTGCCTCTTTTGCAGACGGCCGAAAATCTAACATTAGCAGCAATCGATGTCATTGAGCAAGCCGCTAGTGAAAATATTTGCTATTTAGAAATTCGTTTTGCACCGGAATTGCATCGGGAAAAAGGATTATCGCTAGCCGAGGTTATTACAGCAGTCGCTGCTGGAGTAAAACAGGGGGAGGCGCTGTTTGATATCCACGTCAATTTATTAATTTGTGGCATGCGTCATCATGAAACAGCGGTCAATCAAGCGGTGTTTCAAGCGGCGGCAGATAGCGTTAAAGAAAAAGTCGTCGGGGTGGATTTCGCTGGTGATGAGGCCAATTATCCGCCGGCGGAATTTGGTGATTTTTTAGCCTTTGCCAAACAGCATAATTTGCAGATTACCTTGCATGCCGGTGAATGCGGTTGTCCCCGCAACGTGGTGGAGAGTATTCAATTAGGTGCTAAAAGAATTGGTCACGGGGTGGCAATTAAAGATGATGTAGCAGCTCAGGATTTTTGTCGTGAACAACAGGTTTTAATCGAGCTATGTCCCACCAGTAATTTGCAGACCAAAGCGGTTGCCAGTATTGCCGAGTATCCTTTTCGGCAATTTTTTGACAGTGGTCTGCTTTGCTCCATCAACACCGACAACCGTGGTGTCTCCCAGACTAATTTGACGCAGGAATATCAATTTTTAGTCGAGCATTTCGCTTTAACGCAGGCTGAGATGCAGCAATTGAACCTGCAGGCCTTGACCCACAGCTTTGCCGCTGAAGCTGTGAAAAAAGAATTGGCTGAAAAAATTACCAAGGGCTATCAGGTATAATTTTTAATTGTCGCAATTAATTTTTTTAGATTAAAACTCCAGAATAAAAGAACTAGCTAAAATCTGTCCAAGGCCGATTTTAGCTAGTTCTTTATTTGTTAAAAATTATTTTTCTGTGTCTTCAGGTAGTTTATTGGCCAAATCAGTGCGGACAATTAAAACATCACAGGATGCAGTGCGGATAACATACTCAGAGACAGAGCCGATGAATAGCCTTTCCACGGCGTTTAAGCCGGTAGCACCTAGCATAATTAAATCGACAGCGTGGTCTTCTGGAATTTGCTTGGCAATAATCGGTTTTGGCGAACCGTATTCGATTACCGTTTCAACCTCAGTGATACCATTTTTATTGGCTTCATTTTTGTAATCCTGCAGGGTTTGTTTAGCCATTTCAGTGGCTTGCTCCGCCAATAATCCGTCAAAAGATGAAACAGTTTGGAAGGAACGGGTATCAATGACATGGGCCAATAATAATTTGGCCTGATTTCGTTTCGCTACGTTGACAGCCTTTTTGAAGGCTAGTTCGGCTTCTGACGATCCGTCGATGGCCACCATAATTTTACTATATTGCTGTAACATGGAATCACTCCTCTTCATTTTTATTTTCTGCGGTTGAGTTCTTGAAAAAATTTGCCAGATTACTGTTGACTAGAAAATTAGAAAAGCTAGACAGCTGGGCAAGCTCTAAAAATAACTCTCCTGACACTTCTATTTTAGACCAAATTGGCTTTTCCGACAATTGAAAGGGCATTAAAATTTACGGCTTGTCTTTGATTTTTTTTGAGAGGCTTAAACTAAAAATGCCAGAATAAAAAATTATCACAGCTAAGTAAAGGATTGCCCAAAATTTACTGTTTAAAAACCCAATAGCTAGACTGCCGGCCGCTAAAATAATAAAAATCAGACCGCTTTGTTTGAGAAAAGCCAAACTGGCACTGGAGTCGCCAATCAGCGCTAAAAAGCTACGGTTTTTTTTGATTAAAAAGAATGCCATCAATAATAAAAATGCGGCAACTATGCCTAATAAAATCAGAATCATGAAAGAGCCTCGCTAAATTTTTTTGAGAAATAGAAAAAGCAACTTGCCGAAGCAAATTGCTTTATTCTTAGGTTAGATCCGTCGATGCCGTTGTTCATCCTGTAGTATTGATCCCGCAATCTAAGCAGGTGGGTTCCACGGTCTAGGTCTCGAACTACCAAAAGAGAAGGCATGTTACCAACTTCGACACAAGAAGGATCCCGAAATATCAATAAAAATGTTCGGTCAACACACAAAAAGGATAATTCGAACATCACAGATTTCCTATCTATGGATATATAGTAGCATAGGAAAATTAAAAGTGCAATCAAACTGTTTAGATTTTTTGAAGCGCTTTATCATTATTTTTTGCCGGTCTTTTTCCAATTTTGAATACGCTGGTATTGTTGACCTAGCGCTTGTTCATATTTGCCGGTGCTCTTTGGTTGGTAGTACTGTGCCTGTCTGAATTGTTCTGGTAAGTATTCTTGATCGACCCACGCATTTTCAAAATTGTGGGGATATTGGTAATCAATGCCCCGCCCTAAGCTTTTAGCGCCTTTGTAATGGCTGTCTCTTAAATGGTCGGGGACATCGCCGGCGCCATTTTCTCGAATGTCACCGATGGCGGCGTCTAAAGCAACATAGGCTGAATTTGATTTTGGTGACAAGCATAAATCAACTACGGTATCCGCAAGTGGAATGCGGGCTTCCGGCAGGCCCAGTCGTTCGGCTGCTAAGACAGCGTTGACGGTGCGGGCCGCAGCGGCAGGATTGGCGAGTCCGATATCTTCGTAACCAATTACCATCAAGCGGCGACAGATAATCGGCAGGTCGCCGGCTTCCACCAGCCGGCCTAGATAATGTAAAGCAGCATCGACATCGCTGCCGCGAATGGATTTTTGAAAGGCGGAAATCACATCATAATGGGCATCGCCATCTTTATCGTGGGTTAGAGCTTTTCTTTGTAGGCATTCTTCAATAATTTCTAAGGTCAAATGAATCATGCCATCCTCAGATTTCGGTGTCGAACGGGTCGCCAGTTCTAGGGCATTTAATGAACTGCGCAAATCGCCATTGGTGCCTCTTGATAGATGGAGCAGGGCATTTTCATCCAGCTCAACTGGATACTCCCCCAGACCCCGTTCTTTATCTGCCAAGGCTAGGCGGATGGCTTTTTGAATATCGTCTTCTTGAAGTGGTTTAACTTCAAAAATCTGCGTCCGGCTGCGAATCGCCGGATTAATTGTAATATAAGGATTTTCGGTGGTGGCGCCGATTAAAATAATGCGACCACTCTCTAAATGGGGCAGCAAAAAATCTTGTTTGGTTTTATCTAAGCGATGGACTTCATCCAATAATAAAATGACGGTGCCGCTCATGCGGGCTTCTTCAGCGACAATCTGCAAATCTTTTTTGGTATCTGTTGCAGCATTTAAAATGCGAAAGGCATATTGTGTCGAGCCGGCAATCGCACTGGCGATACTAGTTTTTCCAGTGCCGGGGGGACCGTATAAAATCATCGAAGAAAGCATTTCGGCCTCCACCATGCGGCGAATAATTTTCCCGGGTCCAACCAAGTGCTGCTGACCGACCACTTCATCTAAATTGCGGGGCCGCATGCGATAGGCAAGGGGCTGTTGCATAAGTATTCCTCCTGACGTGTTGCTAAAACCAGTATAGCACGCCCAAGCTTTTTGTTCATGAATGCTTCATTGAAATTAACGTAAAAAGAATCAGCGGAATAAATGGCAACCCCGGCTGCTTTTGTGTATGATAGAAAGGGTGAGACAGATGAGGATAACAGCAGATTTTTTTCAAGGAAGCACAGAGGAAATTGCCCAAAAATTATTGGGTCAATATCTGGTACACGAAACGCCCCAAGGAATTTTAGCGGGCTACTTAGTCGATGTGGAGGCTTATTTGGGACCGGATGACCAAGCGGCCCACAGCTTTGGTATGCGACAAACGCCAAGAGTCCAGGCGATGTATCAAGCCGCCGGTAGCATCTATTTATATACGATGCACACCCATTTAATTTTAAATATCATTACTCAAGCGGAGGGAATTCCCCAAGGGGTCATGATTCGGGGGTTGCAGCCAGTGGTCGGACTACCGCTGATGATTGAAAAGCGCCACGGTGTCAATGGTCCGGATTTAACTAATGGTCCGGGAAAATTAGTGCAGGCGCTAGGCATTCAGAAGGAATTATACGGTAAAAATTTATTTACCAGTTCCCTGTATTTAGATGCTGAAAAACAAAAAATTCCTAAAGAGATTATTTCTTTACCCCGGATTGGGATACCAAATAAAGGGATTTGGACCGAGCTGCCCTTGCGCTATGTAGTCAAAGGCAATCCTTATATTACGAAACAAAAGAAAAGCGAAGTCGCTGAAGATTTTGGCTGGAGGAAAGAAACATGAAAAAAGATTTTTTACATTATTTAGATGAACGGTTGGAAACAATTAGCGATTACGAAGTCGCTTTAGATTGGGATACTAAAAATCATACGATTGAGATTTTGTTCCGCTTATATGCTGAAAATACTGAGGGTCAGGCAATTGATGATGCCGATGGAGTCGTTTCAGAAGAAGAGGTCATTGAATTTGAAGATGGCATTTTATTATTTAATCCTGAGAAAAGCCGCTATCAAGCAGAGGATTATCTGAAAGCTTTTCCCTATGAAGGCAAAAAAGGCTTGAGTATTGCCTTTTTAAACGGCCTAGTGGATTATCTGCAAATTATTTTAGATGAGGGGCAAGGCGAACTGCTCGACTTTTTAGCTGGTGAAGCAGAGGTCTTTGAGCTGCACTGGAATGAACAGGCTTTTTCTGAGGAAGTTGAAAAATATGCCAAAGAATTGGCAACCTTCCTGCCGTATCCAAGTTACTAAAAACTGCGAGGAGCAAAATTATGAAGTGGAATGAAGTCAAAGTTGAAACCGCTAGTGAAGCGGTGGAAGCAATTTCAAATATTATGATGGAGGCCGGTGCCAGTGGAGTAGCGATTGAGGATGCTCTCGATGCCGATTTTTATCAAGGAGATCCCTACGGCGAAATTGTTGAACGGGAAAATTTCACGGATTTGACGGAGGGGGCGCTGGTAATGGCCTATTTTCCTGAGACAACCTTTTTACCGGAAATTCTGCCGTTTATTAAAGACAGCATCGAAAAATTACCCGAATTTGGTTTGGCAATCGGAAAAAATGTACTTTCCGTCAATGAGGTGGCCGAAAGTGATTGGGCGACTGCTTGGAAAAAGTATTATCATCCAGTCCGCATTAGCCGCTATTTGACGATTGTTCCCAGCTGGGAGCAATATCAAGCCAGCCATCCTGAGGAAAAAATTATTACCTTGGATCCTGGCATGGCCTTTGGCACAGGAACGCATCCGACAACTCGTCTGACTCTAGAAGCGTTAGAAACGGTTTTAAGAGGCGGCGAAATGGTGTTAGATGTTGGCACTGGCTCAGGGGTTTTAAGTATTGCTAGTAAATATTTAGGGGCAGAAAAAGTTTACGCCTATGATTTGGATGAGGTGGCAGTTCGAGCGGCTCAAGAAAATATGGACATGAATCCAATCGCTGTTGATGTCAAAGTATCTGCCAATGATTTATTAAAAGATGTTGAAATTTCAGCAGATGTTATTGTGGCTAATATTTTGGCGGACATTATCGTCTTGATGCTGCCGGATGCTTTTCGTTTATTGAAGCCTAGTGGTACCTTGATTATTTCTGGCATCATTGAAGATAAAAAAGCGTTGATTTTTGCTGCTTTAGCAGAGGTGGGCTTTGTCGTCGATCAAGTCTTCCAGCAAAAAGATTGGTACGCTATGATTATTAAAAAGACTGAGGATTAGAGTATGCAGCGTTATTTTGTAGAAGCAACCTATCAACCAACCGTAAGTTTAACCGGTGAGGCCTATCATCATATTGTCCACGTGATGCGGATGAAGTCACCAGAGAAAATTTTTGTGGTCTTCAGTGACGGTATCAGTGTGGTAGCCGAAATTGTCGAGATAACTGAAAATCAAGTGCTGGCAAAAGAATTATATAAAGAAGAACAGGCTAAAGAACTGCCAATTGACATTACGATTGCCAGTGGCTATCCAAAAGGCGATAAGCTGGAATGGATTGTCCAAAAGGGCACGGAGTTGGGGGCAGCGCAGTTTATCGGCTTTCCAGCGAAGGCTTCGGTGGTCAAATGGGACGAAAAAAAAATCGTTAAAAAGCAGCAGCGGCTGACTAAAATTGCCCAAGAAGCAGCAGAACAAGCACAGCGGCAAATCGTCCCTGAGATTCAGCTGTTTTCAAAAGCGGAGGACATTTTTAAGCGTTTAGGTGACTATGATTTGATTTTGATCGCCTATGAAGAAAGCGCCAAAAAGGGGGAGCAAAGTCATTTAGTTCAGGCTTTTCAACAAGCTGTGGCTGGCCAAAAGGTGCTGGCCATCTTTGGACCAGAAGGCGGCTTGGCACCCGCGGAAATTGAAAAATTTACCGCGGCCGGCGGAATTCTTTGCGGCTTAGGCCCCCGGATATTACGCACGGAAACAGCGCCGCTTTATCTACTGAGCGCTGCCAGCTTTTATTTTGAATTGAAAGGGGAGTAAAGATGGATTTAGCTGATTTTATCACGGTGCGTTTATTGGATGCTGTCCAAACTGACCAGCAGCTGGTGGAAAGACTGCTGTATTTGGAGCGAACCCCTTTGAAAAAAATTTTGGTGTTGCCTTGGCAGGTTAATCGGGCGGCGCAGCTTTTAACCGGCTCGGGGATTGCTGTTGGGGCGGTCGTTGATTATCCGTTAGCGCAAGGGACCGATGCCAAAGTCTCCTTTGAAATTGCGGATAGCTTTCAAAAAGGGGCTGACTTTGTCGAAGTCAGCTTAAATCCAACTGGCCTGTTAAATCCTTTTAATCGGGTTTCTGAGTATCTGAAGGAACTGACAGACTTAGCTGCTGGCTGGGGGGATATTTTATTTCAAATTGACAGCCAGCAATATCAGGTCGAGGAAAAAATTACGCTGATGGAATTTATCAGAGAACACCATCAGTATCATTTTTCTTTGGGAAAAGGCTTAGAAACTGAAGAGGCCAATCTGGATGCCAATATTTGGAATTTAAGCGCCAATGCGGCCCTGCATCTGCAGGTTAATTTGGAAAATCCGACTACCGGGCAAATTAAAATGATGCTTCATAATGGTGTCAATCATATCGGTGTCAATCACTTTGACAAAATTGATTTACAAGAAGCGATTACCTTTGAAGAAGAGTTAGATTAAGAAGTTATCATGAATCTTCTGCTTTAGCCGGGGATTCTTGAAAAAAAGACAGAAAGTTTGTATAATGTTTGCTAGTGAAGTGAGGCTGTGACATAAGTCATTTACCAAAATTCCGAACTTTAATTATTTTGCAACGGTGGTTTTAAGAGCTGTTGCGATAAAAGTTTTTTTCTCAGGTAGTTTAAGAGGAAATTGTTCGGAAATATTGGTTCAGTAGATGCTTATGTCACAGCCCCACTTTTAATTTTATCAAGGGGGAATCACGATGCCAAAAGAAGAAATTATGACGGGGCCTGGCGTTGTTAAATTAGTAGCCAGCTACATGTCTGATGAGCATGTGGCCTTTATTCAAAAGGCGTGTGATTATGCGACCAAGGCCCATGAAGGTCAGATTCGCAAATCAGGTGAGCCCTATATTATTCATCCGATTCAAGTCGCCGGCTTATTGGCGGAATTACATATGGATCCTCATACCGTAGCCACGGGTTTTTTGCATGACGTGGTGGAGGACACCGAGGTTACTCTAGAGGATTTAACCGAAGAATTCGGCGCCGATGTGGCTATGCTAGTCGATGGCGTGACTAAACTCGGTAAAATAAAATACAAATCCCACGAAGAGCAGCTGGCGGAAAATCACCGGAAAATGCTGATGGCAATGGCCCAAGATTTGCGGGTTATCATGGTGAAACTAGCTGACCGTCTGCATAATATGCGGACTTTGAAACATTTGCGGGAAGATAAACAGCGGCGCATTGCCCAAGAAACTTTAGAAATTTACGCGCCTCTAGCTCACCGTTTGGGGATTAGCACCATCAAATGGGAACTAGAGGATACCGCTTTACGCTATTTAAATCCTAAGCAGTATTATCGAATTGTTAATTTGATGCAATCGAAACGGGAAGAGCGGGAAGCCTATGTTGCTGATACTGTGGAAGAAATCCGCAAAGCGACAGAGGAATTGGAAATTTACGGCCAGATTTACGGCCGTCCCAAACATATTTATTCGATTTACCGCAAGATGAAGGACCAGAAGAAACAATTTGATGAAATTTATGACCTATTAGCTATTCGGGTGATTGTCGATTCGATTAAGAGCTGTTACGCCGTCTTAGGAGCGATTCATACCCAATGGACGCCGATGCCCGGCCGCTTTAAAGATTATATTGCGATGCCGAAAGCCAACATGTATCAATCCCTGCACACGACGGTTATCGGTCCTAAAGGCAATCCGATTGAAATTCAAATTCGGACGCAGGAAATGCACGAAATTGCCGAATTCGGGGTCGCCGCTCACTGGGCTTATAAAGAAGGTAAGACTGACCAAGTTGAGCCGGATAATATGTCTAAGCAATTGAGCTGGTTCCATGAATTAATTGAGCTGCAGGATGAAAGCTATGACGCCTCTGACTTTATGGAGGGAGTTAAAGGAGACATCTTCAGTGATAAGGTCTATGTCTTTACACCAAAAGGCGATGTTACCGAGCTGCCGAAAGGCTCGGGTCCGTTGGATTTTGCCTACAGCATTCATACGGATGTCGGTAATAAAACAACCGGTGCCAAGGTTAATGGCAAAATGGTTCAGCTGGATTATAAATTGAAAAATGGCGACATCATTGAAATTTTAACTTCACCGAATTCCTTTGGCCCAAGCCGTGACTGGATGAAAATGGTGGCCACTAGCAAGGCCAAAAATAAGATTAAACGCTTCTTTAAAACCCAAGATAGGGAAGAAAATATTACCAAAGGCCACGATGCGGTCTATCGTTGCCTGAATGATTTAGGCTTCCAGCCAAAAGATTTTCTCTCGAAGGCCAAAATGTCGGAGGCCTTGGAACGCTTTAATTTCCAAAGTGAAGATGATTTATATGCCGCTGTCGGCTATGGTGAAGTCAGTGCCATGACCTTGACCAATCGCCTGACGGAAAAAGAGCGGCGGGAAAAGGAAAAAGAAAAACAACGGCAAGAGGTTGAAGAGTTAATCAATCAGCCAACTAAAAAAGAACCGGAAAAAATGAAGGTTCGTCACGAAGGCGGGATTGTTATTCAAGGGGTGGAAAATCTCTTGATTCGTATCAGCCGCTGCTGTAATCCCGTTCCCGGCGATGAAATTGTCGGCTATATCACCAAAGGTCGCGGCATTTCGATTCATCGAGCGGATTGTTCCAATGTGAAAAGCAAAGACGATTTTGTCGAACGACTAATTGAAGTTGAGTGGGAAGATACTAGTAATCTTACTAAAGATTATGATGCTGATTTAGAAATTTACGGCTACAACCGGGATGGTCTGTTAAACGATGTCTTACAAACCGTCAGCTCAATGACGAAAAAATTAGTCAGCGTCGAAGCGAAGCCGACTAAAGATAAGATGGCGATTATCCATTTGACGATTGCCATTCAAAATCTGAGTCATCTGAAATCAATTGTCGATAAAATTAAAACCGTACCAGATGTGTACAGCGTGCGCCGGACGAACGGCTAAAATCAGTAGGTATCACAACAGTACTGTGACATAAGAATTTAACAGTCGAAATTTGCAAACTTTATTATAGCTATTTAGGACTACCTGAGTCTGTAGGCTTATTGCGTTAGGATTCCTGTCTATCAGCAGAGGCTCAAACACAAATGTCTGATAGTAATCAGCCTTTAAAGCTGAGGGCTTGCAAATTTCCCGCCTGTTTTAACTTATGTCGCAGTTTTTTTATTAGGAAAAAATAAAAAAGCAGGTGAAAAGATGAAGGCAGTAATTCAAAGAGTTAGTCAAGCTAAGGTGGAAATCCAGCAACAGATGGTCGGCGAAATTCAACAGGGTTTGCTGGTTTTATTGGGAATTCATGAAGAGGATACGAAGGATGACGTGGGCTATCTGTTAAGAAAAATCAGCCAGTTGCGAATTTTTTCTGATGATCAGGGCAAGTTAAATCTCAGTATTCAAGATATTGGCGGAGCTGTCTTGAGCATTTCGCAATTTACGTTGTATGGAGATACGAAAAAAGGCAATCGACCTAGCTTTGTCAAAGCGGCCCGGTCAGAGCTGGCGATTCCGCTATACGAAGCGTTTAATCAGGGACTGCGGGAGCTTGGCATTCCAGTAGCAACTGGTGAATTTGGCGCTGATATGCAGGTCAGCCTGACCAATGATGGTCCTGTTACAATCATTATTGACACGAGGGAAAAATAATTTTTTCGTGTATTTCTAAAATAGTTTTGAAACTATGGTTGAAAAAATGGTCGGCATAAATTTATTTATTTTTGAAAATTTTGCAGAAGTCCTATTGAATAAAAGAAATTCTTTTTTTATTTGCCTGTGGGAGCTGTTATTTTTATTTTCTTTATTTCCCTAGTTACTTTCCTTCATGAAAATAATGGTTTTCTCTGTGAAGAAAGAGCCTTTTTAAAGTCTGTTATTAATTATCTATGAATGTTGTTTGATTGATTAATTGTAAAGAAAAAAATCACTTTATTTTTCGCCAGAAATTTCAAATCAGTATAGGCCTTCTTGACGAAAAAAATCGGTCTCATCTGTTATACTAATAAGGAAAGAAAAATTAAGGAGGGCGTAACATGGAAAATGTCTTGCCGACAGCAATGCATCGCCGAATCAACTTATTAAATTCATTGCATTTAACAACCAACTGGATTTCCTTGGACGAATTGGCAGAGAAATTGGATGCCTCTAAAAAAACCATTTTGACGGATGTCCAGTATATTGAAGATCGCTGGCCTGAGATTATCTCATTTGAATATCAAAATAATAACAGCATTCGCCTTTTGGAAACCCAAAATCATTCCATTCACGATATCTATACCGAAATCTTGCGGGAGTCTAACGCTTTTGCATTATTGGAAGCGATTTTCTTCAATCCTTACGAAAATGGAGAATATTGGGAAAATAAATTTTATCTCAGTAATTCCAGTCTCTATCGTCTCGCTATTAAGCTGGAGGGCTCGCTGAATAAGCGGGAGATGCAGCTTAATCGGACACCGTTTCGGATTGAAGGAAACGACGAACGGAAAATCCGTACTTTTTTCCGCGGCTATTTCTTAGAGGCCTATGGGATTCACGGCTGGCCGTTTCCTTTAGACCGGCAGCTAGTGTTTGATTTAGTCAATCGCTTAAATCAAGATTTCAACTTGGGCTTTAATGATTTGCAACTGGTAGATTTTGCCTTTGGAATTGCGGTCACCATTATTCGTGAGCGCCAAGGCAATCTTGTCAATCAAGATGCCCGGGTCATGAACAACCGTGAAGAAGTGCAGACTAAATTGCAACAATACCGTTTGGATATTGAACGAATTGTTGAGCCATTGAAGGTCCATTTACCGGATAATTGGTACGATGATTTTTCATCGACTATTTACTGGTGGGAATTTGCTTGGGACAATCCTCAAGAAGAAGTCCGGATTACGGAGCAAGGGGAAGTCTTTATTAAAACTGTGGTGGATGCTCTGGGGGTCAGTCTCGACCAGGAGAGCCATCAAAAAATTCTGCGGCTGTTTCTGCGGACCTATGGTAAATATAAAGTTTATCCCTACAAGCGTTACATTATTTATAACCGCCGTTGGTTCAGCAGTTACATTGTTCAGCAGCACTTGGTGGTCTTCAGTAAAATTGTCGCAAAAGCTTTACAGGAGCTGGAGGCTAAAACTAAAGTTCCTTGGTATTCGGTGTATTACGATGATATGCTGTGCGGTATGATGGTTTATTGGCAGGACTTAGCTAATAAAATGGATCAGTTGCGGCATCAAGTTCAAGTTGGCGTCTTTAGCGACTTAGGGGTCGATCATGTCAATGCGGTGGGGGCTATGTTGGCCCGCTCATACGGAGATAAAATTAATTTAAATCTGCAGGATGTTTCCCATTATGGCTTGGCGGAGACAAAGCTTGCCAATTATGAAATTTATGTGGCGAATTATACGATGCCTGATGTGCCGGCGGAAAAATTATTTGTGATTGAAGATATTCCTTCCTTCAAAAATCTCAATGACCTGCGACAGTTAATTGAAAAGAGCCGCCTAGTCTTGCCGAAGGATATTCCTTATTTACAGGAAAAAAAACATTAAAAAAGCCCAGCTACTGTTTAGTAAGGCTGTGGCATTAGTAAAACAGAATTGAATTTTATAATCAACATGAAACGAGAACGCTGACTATTTGTAAATTTGCATCGAGGACCTAGTGGACTGAAAGTGCAAATGCAAGATGGGTCAGGATTTTCTCAATAAAAAAAGCCCTAGCTGGAAGTTTTCAGTCATTGAATCTAAAAAGGATTCTTTGACTGTAGAACAGCTAGGGCTTTTTATAATTAATCGTCGACGTCGACTTCTAAAACATCGCCGGTTTGGGCGTCAATTGAAACGGAGGTTTCCCGATTATTGATTTCCACGGTTACTTCCCAATAAGTGGTGCTTAATTCTTTTTCTAAATTCCATTCGGTGATGGTGCCGCTGCCGGCTTCCGCTAAGGCGGTGTCACTGATGGTAGAAATTGGCAATAAGTTGTCCAAGTTCAGGGCTTCCTCACGGGCAACGCCATTTTGTTCATCACGATCAAGGGTTTCGGTTTTATCTTCTGCAACGCTACCATCGCTGGCTGAAATCTTAACATCGTATTCGTTGGTATCATCAACACCTTCAACAGTGTAGTAATAACTGCCTAAAGTTGTGTCCAATTCGATATTGGTAATATCAGTGTCAGGATGCAGCTCTTGATAAGCTTGAATTGCTTCTTCAAGAGTAATCGTTACACCGTCAAGATTAGTAGTGCCGCTGTTAGTTGTTCCGCTGGCGCTGCTGGAATTGCTAGTGGTAGCTGCCTGCGAAGAGGTGCTAGTGTTGTTATTCGTTCCTGTGCTATCTAAATTTGTTTGATTGGCTGAACAACCAGCCAACGTTAAAAGACCTGCCGCTGTTAAAAATAAAGTGATTTTTTTCATGTGTAATTCCTCCAAGATTTTTTCTAGTTGATATATATAGTATAGCCGGTGCTAGCGGAAAGAAAACATAAGTGACGTGAAACGAAAATGAAAAATTCTTCATGATACTTCTATTTTAGATGATTTTTTGCCAGAAAACGAGGGAAATGCAAAAAAAAAACAGCCAGTTCACACTAGCTGCTTTCCAAAGTTTTTAATCATAATCCACTTCTAATACTTGACCAGACTGGGCGTCCACTAAGACTTCAGCGTGGCGGCCGGAGGTTTTTACGTGAACCTCCCAATAGGTCGTGTTTAATTCCCGCTCCAGCTGCCACTCATAAGCGGAGCCGCTGTTGATTTCGCCTTCTGCGATACTGCTGATTTCTTCAAGATTTTTTAAATTGTCCAGATTTAAAGCGCTTTGGCGGCGTTCAATGCCGCCTCGTTCATCGGCATCTAGATTCTTTTGCTTTTGATTGGATAAGCTGCCGTCTGTTGCTGAAATCCAAACGTCGTATTCCACATCGTCATCCATGCCTTCGACTTCATAATAATAAATGCCGTGATGGGTCTTGAGCTTCAACTCAGTGATATCTGTACTGGCATATTGTTCTTGAAAAATGCCGATTGCATCACTGACTGAAAGCGTGATTGTAGCGGTGCTGACATCGGCAGAGCTGCCGCTGCGAACCGATGGACTAGTCGTTGTATCGACACTAGGTGTTGTTTGCTCAGCGGCTGCAACGGAACTGCTATCCTCAGGTGCTGTTGGACTAGCTGGTGCTGTCTGCTGAGTGTTATTGGCATTGTTTGCTGGCGCCGGCTGATTTAATTGCGCCTGATTTGGGGAACAAGCCCCTAAAAATAAAAGTGCTAACCCGCTAATCCCCGTAAACATTATTTTTTTCATTTTAAAACTCCCCCTTAATTTCTCCTGTTCTTTTCTATAAACTTAGTATAGCGAAAAAGAGTTTTTTCCAAACCAAAAAACTATGAAGACAAAATGAAGAATTCTTCATTTTGATTTAAGCAAATCCAGCAAATAAGCTGTCAAATCTTTAATGGGATTTGACAGCTTATTATGAGTTGCCTATTTTTAATTTTTGGGCAGGATCACTTGGAAGGTGACGCCATTGTCTTGATAATCTAAAACGACAATTTCCCCTTGATAAAGCTCAACTAATTGTTTGACGATGGAGAGGCCGATGCCGCTGCCGGCGATTTCACTGGAGCGGGATTCATCCACTCGATAAAAGCGTTCGAAAATTTTCTTTTTATTGCTTTCAGAAATCGTCACGCCAGTATTGCTGACGCTAAATTGAACAGTCGGGCCAATCGGTTCCAATTGAATCATAATCTTTTGATTAGCAGGAGTGTACTTAACAGCATTTTCAATGATATTGCGGAAAATTTGATAAAACTGCTGCTTGTCCCCGTCTAAAATCACATGGGGAGCCAACGAAAAAGTTACCTCCTGTGAGATTTCGGTAGCTAACTCCTCTAAAATTTGTTCGACTAAATCGGTTAAATCAACGGCTGTATAATGGTTGATATTTTTTTCTCTGCCCAACAACAGTAATTGTTGAGTCAAAACCTCCATCCGTTTTGATTCCTTGTCGATAAAATTCAAGGATTTAGGAATAATTTCCGGATGCTCAGTGCCGCGGCGGCGAATCAAACCGACATGACCGCGAATAGCTGCTAAAGGTGTTTTTAATTCATGGGATGCATCGGTAATAAATTGCTGCTCCCGCAACATGGCCTCCTGCTGACGAGTGAGTAAGTGATTAAAGGACTTCGCCAAATTCTGCGCCTCTTGAGGACTGGTAGGCTCGCTTAAAGGCGTCTGCTCCGTGATCTCCGGAGCAATTTCTTTAATCTCCTGATTCATTTTTAATAAAGGCGCGCTGATTTTTTTGGAAAACCGCAGGATAAAGAAAATCCCAAAAATCAAAATGAAACCAGAGAGAATAAAAATCCACTGGGCTAAGGTCACCAGAATCTCAAAATTATCCTCCATATCAGTTAAGATGGCAACGCTCGTTCCATCTACAGTGAATTGATTGAAATAATACGGCGTGCTGTCCTCCCACAGGATATCTTGTAAAAAGAATAGCTGGCCTAATTCGTTAAATTGAGAAAATAACGAATAGGCATCACTAGAATAAACGGAATTGCCATCACTGAGGGCCACCCGGATAAAGTAGCGGGGATCATCAGCCGCAATATATAGCCGCAGTGTTTCACGCCACTCGTCATTGGTTTGGGTATCAACTTGCGACAGAGCATCTTCAATAGCGGCGGTTTCTTGCTCCGTTGATTCATATAACCGATAACCAGTGGCTAAAAGAAAGCTCGTCCCTAATAAAAAAATAACAGAGAGGGTGATGGCGGTAAAACGAGTGACTAATTTAAATTGCAGGGTATTTTGATTTTTCTGATACCACTGCTTCAGGCTATTCATTTTCTTGCCTCAAAACGTAACCGACGCCCCGGACCGTTTGAATTAAGCGGGGCCGGCCATCTTCATCCAACTTATTTCGCAAAGCCCGCACGTAAACATCCACTGTGTTGGTTTGCCCGAAATAATCGTAGCCCCAGACGGTATTTAATAAATCGTCGCGGCTGATGACCTCTTCTGGCCGTTTGATCAATTCGTAAAGCAAGTCGAACTCTTTTTTAGTTAAAAAAATTTCCGTCTGCTCTCTGAGTACTTGCCGTTTGGCGACATCTAAAACTAAATCAGCATATTGATAGGTCAGGCCGGTTTCCTTCAATTGGGTGATGCGCTCTTCTCTTCGTAGAATCACGCGAATGCGGGCCAATAATTCTTCAATTTCAAAGGGCTTGGTGATATAATCGTCCGCTCCAGCGTCTAAGCCGGAGACTTTATCAGAAATCTGATCACGGGCGGTCATCATGATAATCGGTACAAAACTATGGCGGCGAATCCGCCGGCCAACGGTCAATCCATCAACCTTTGGCAGCATCCAATCCAGCAAAATTAAATCAATTTCCTGCTCATGGGCGGTAAATAAATCCAAGGCCTCTGCTCCATCCTTGGCATAAATTACTTGATAATCTTCAAATTGCAGCTCCTCTTGAATAAAGCTGGCCAAACTTTCTTCATCTTCGACTAATAAAATGACAGGCTTTTCCATCGGCTTCCTCCTCAACAGGTTTTTCTTATCCTAAGATTACCGACAGTTGCCCAAAGAAGCAATCATTTTAAGATGAAAAATTCTTCATAAAGGCATGGAGCAGGTTTTTTTGGAGAGTTATAGTAAAGGGTTGTCTTAACTGCGATAGTTCGAGTTATTCAATTATTTTGAGGGTTAACCTTTTACAATAAAAGTTTTTCAAATTGTCGGAGACGTTTGGTTTGCTATCGAATTGGCTTGGGAGTATCGTTACCAATAGCGAATGGAGGAGATTTACAGATGGATAAATACGCAAGTGGTTTAAAAGCCCGGGAAGAAATTATCGGCCAAGCGGCGAGTGAGATGGTGACGCAAACCCTTAAGGATATTTCCCCAGTTATGGATGATTACATCAAGCTGACTTTTGGCCAAATGAAGGCAGATGAGACCTTAGATTTGAAACAGCGGGAACTGATTGTGCTGACTACGCTGTTGACTCAAGGAGACACAGCACCCCAGTTGAAAATTCATCTCCAAGGGGCCTTGAATGTCGGCTTATCAAAGGCCGAAATCATTGAAACCTTTGTCCAATGCTTACCTTATGTTGGTTTTCCCAAGGTGATGAATGCCCTAACTGTCGCAAAGGATTTCTTTGCTGAAAAAGCGGACTAAACAAAATTGGCTAAAAAATGTGATAAGGTTTGGCTGGCTTTTTGTTTTACGGCTAGAGCCTTGAAGTGAAACTTTCCACAGTTTCGCAATTTTTTTGAAGTGGGCTCTTGCAAAGGTCGGTGCTATTTGCAAAAAATTTAGCTTGTACCAATTATTATTCAAACAAATACCCCGCCAGCTTTTGAAACTGGCGGAGTATTGAGCTGGATTTAAAAGCAAATGTTACTGATTTCTATTTTGCAGGCTGTTGATTCTGTACTGATGAAGCGCAGCAGAAATTCTTTTCAAAATGGGTCGGCCAAAAAGGGCCAGAGCCAAACCAATTGCAATCTGATGGGTGATAATTGTAATGAGTAAGATTAAAAGAGAGCTTAAAAAATTGTTAGTAATAGCAACTCGATCTTTCGTGGATGCAATCATGAGGTCACCTCGTACTTCCCTTTTTTTAAAATTATAACACACGTCATTATTGAGCGAACTAGAAAGTTAACTCGGTTTACCACTTCTCAGTCATATTTTTTGGTATGCTTAATGCAGGTAGGTGAAGTACAATGACACAAATAAAAGCAGTCAGTTTGCGGGCTGTCAAAGCCTCTGACATTAAATTAATCAGAAAATGGTGGGCAGATAGTCGTGTGATGACAGCTGTCGGCTTTCCCAATGGCTTAAAGGCTAGTGAGGCAGAAGTGCTGGCTTCGATTGCTAAACACCAAGCCGCTGATTTTTCTGATTTTTTAATTATTTTGGATGAAGCTCAGCGACCGATTGGCGAATTTCATTATCGCCAAGTCAGTGAAAATTCCACAACCTTTGGGATAAAAATCGGCGATTATGGAAGTCAGGGAAAAGGCTATGGCAAAGCCGCTCTTTTAAAAGGGCTGGCCATGATTCAAACCAATCCAGCCTTGAAATTGCTGGAAATTCAAGTAGCAGCTGACAATCTCAAAGCGATTGTTTTGTACGAAACGCTGGGCTTTGTTATCACCGAAAAAATTACCGACAACTGGACTGACCAGCTGGGAAATTTACGTTCCACCGCCGTTATGCAGTTAAAAATCTAGCCCTGCTATGATAGCTAAAAAAAAATCAAAAATCAGCCAAAAATTCCGAAAACAAAAAAGCCAAACTAACCTTTTCAACAGTGTTTCTCTCATACGGTATGAGAGGACAGCTCCTAGTTAGTTTGGCTCATTTTTTTGTTAAAGCCTTTTAAAACTTAAAGGCTTGGTCAATCAAAGCATAATCATCATTGGATAAACGGACATCCATAGCTTTGGCGTTATCTAAAACTTGCTCAGGCTGTTTAGCACCTGGAATGACGACGGTCACATTTGGATTTTTCATATACCAAGCCAAAAGCAATTGAGCAATCGTCGCATCGTTGGCTTTTGCCAGAGGTTTCAAACTATCCACTGTGCGAACAATTTCCTTGTAACGTTCCCCTTGGAAATTCGGATTTTTCAAGCGACGGTCATCGGCGGCAAATTTAGTATCTAAGGCGTATTTGCCGGTTAACAAACCAGAGGCCAATGGGAAATAAGGGACAAAGCTGATGCCTTGTTGCTTCAAATATGGGAATAAATCTTTTTCCGCCTCCCGATGTAAGAGGGAATAATTTTCTTCGACAACATCAATGTGACCATGTTGATTGGCCTCTTTTAATTGGTCAAGGGAAAAATTGGAGACTCCGACAGCGCGAATTTTGCCAGCCAATTTTAAATCATGTAAAGCACCGACCGCTTCGGCTTTTGGAGTCGTTTCATCAGGAAAATGAATATAGAAAATATCTAGATAATCAGTTTGCAGCCGCTTTAAAGATTCTTCAACAGCATTGGTTAAAAATTCAGGGGTATTGTTAAAGGAGCCGTCTTTATCATGGGCGGCCTTGGTGGCAACCACCACTCTAGCCCGGTCGTAATCCTTTAAGACCTCACCGATTAATTCCTCTGAACGGCCTAGTCCGTAAGCATAAGCCGTATCTAATAAATTGATGCCGCTGTCTAGAGCAGCCCGAACAATTTTTTTACCGGTTTCGTCATCTAAATTGGGAAATAAATTGTGACCACCGACGGCGTTAGTGCCTAATCCTAGTTCATAAGCATAGACTTGCGAATGGCCAAAGCGTTTTTCTTCCATAGGGAAATCCCTCCTTAATAGTTGCTTTCAGTGTAGCCTAAGTTTGTCAAAAGGGGTAATAAAAAGAACTGCTGTTGGGTCGAAAAGAAAATAGCTCATGAAAAAATTTGAAAATTATCATGGTTTCAGCTTGACTTTCGCTAGTTTCTCTAGTATTTTATGTGTAATATCTTAAAATTCCATGAGGGAACGAGTATTTTGTTTTCAATTTTCCAGAGAGAGCTGCCGTGGCTGCAAGCAGTTTACTTGAAACAGAAGAAAGACATTTCTTAGAAGAACAGAGGAAAAGCTGTTCCGTGTGCGAGCGTTAATCGGTTGAGGAAAGAGCAATCTTTCAAATTTAGGTGGTACCGCGTATGACAATCATTCGTCCTTGTTCAGTTAATGAACAGGGACTTTTTTTATTGCCGCAGACCGCCCCTCAGGAATTTTAAATCACATTTAACAAGGAGCGAATCATATGAATTACCAACGCCCTAAAGGCACCGCCGACATTTTGCCGGGAGAATCAGAAAAGTGGCAGTTTGTCGAAGAGACCGCCCGTTTAATTTTTAGAGACTATCAATTTCAAGAAATCCGCACGCCGCTTTTTGAGCATTTTGAAACAATTTCCCGCAGCGTTGGGGACACTACGGATATCGTCTCGAAGGAAATGTATGACTTCTATGACAAAGGCGACCGCCATGTCACCCTGCGTCCGGAAAATACGGCGCCGATTGTGCGGGCCTTCGTTGAAAATAAATTATTTGGACCGGAATACGCAAAGCCTTATAAAGTTTTTTATACGGGGCCGATGTTTCGCTATGAGCGTCCACAAAAAGGCCGTTTGCGGCAATTTCATCAAATCGGCGTTGAAGCGTTTGGCTCTAGCAATCCGGCGACAGATGTTGAAACGATGGCGATGGCCTTGGATTTCTTCAAACAATTGGGCATTCAGCAAATTCGTCTGGTTATCAATTCCCTTGGGGACAAAGAAACCCGCAAAAATTATCGCCAAGCGCTGATTGATTATTTGGAACCACATTTAGAAGAGCTAAGCGCAGATTCCCAACGGCGCCTGCATGAAAATCCGCTGCGGGTCTTGGATAGTAAAGACCCGAAGGACAAACAGTTTGTTGCTGAAGCTCCTTCAATTTTAGAATTTTTAACACCAGCTTCACAAAAACATTTTGACGATGTTTTGAAGATGCTGGAGGCATTAGAAATTCCATATGAGATTGACAGCAATATGGTGCGGGGTCTGGATTATTACACGGATACGATTTTTGAAATCATGAGTGACGCCAAAGGCATGGGGGCCCAATCGACAATTTGTGCCGGCGGCCGTTATGATGGCTTGGTGGAAGAGCTCGGCGGACCCGAAACCCCCGGCTTTGGTTTTGCAATGGGGATTGAGCGGGTCTTGATGACTTTAGCGATGGAGGAAATTGTGATTCCGGCAATCAATGAATTAGATGCTTATGTTGTGGCGATTGATGATGGCACTAATCTTGAAGCGCTGAAATTAGTACAGGCTGTCCGCAATTTTGGCTTTTCGGCTGATCGTGATTTTATGCACCGTAAACCAAAAGCCCAGTTCAAATCCGCCGACAAACTCGGTGCTAAATTAGTTCTAACCATCGGCGAAGAAGAATTGCTTAAGGGTCTAGTGAAGGTTAAGTCGATGGCCACCAGTAAAGAACAAGAATTTCGTTTAGAGGAAGTTTACGAAGATTTCCCAGAAATTTTTGATGAGATGACGACCAAAATGTTTGACTAAAATTTATGAAAAATTTTGGCAGACTAGCTTAGGTCTGATGTAATTAGAAAATATTCCAGCTGGACTCAATTTCCAACTAAATGTTCCAACTTGGCCAATTCTCAGCTAATTGAGCCTGTAGGAATGAAAATCAACTTAAAATTTATCTATTAAAAAAGGAGCAAAAAATAAAATGGCAGAACGAACAGTGTATTGCGGTCTAGTTTCAAAAGATCAACTAGGCAAAAGAATTACCTTAAAGGGTTGGGTCCAAAAACGCCGGGATTTAGGCGGTGTGATTTTTATTGACTTACGGGACAGAGAAGGAATCGTCCAAGTGGTGTTCAATCCAGAATTATCCAAAGAAGCATGGCAGATTGCGGACTCTTGCCGCAGCGAATATGTGATTGAAGTGACCGGGGAAGTGATTAACCGGGCGCCAGAAGCCATTAATCCTAAAATGAAAACCGGTCAATTTGAAGTCATGATTGACCAAATTACAATTTTAAATACGGCGAAGACACCGCCATTTGTGATTGAAGACGATCAAAATGTTAACGACGAAACTCGTTTGAAATATCGTTACTTAGACTTGCGTCGGCCGAAAATGACCAATAATTTTAAATTGCGCCACCAAGTGACCAAAGCGGCCCGCCACTTTTTAGATAACCATGATTTTCTAGATATTGAAACGCCTTATTTAGCAAAATCAACACCAGAAGGCGCACGGGATTATTTGGTACCTTCACGGGTCCATGCAGGGCATTTCTATGCGCTACCGCAATCACCGCAAATTTTAAAACAGTTGTTGATGGGGGCAGGCTTTGACCGTTACTATCAAATCGTACGCTGTTTCCGGGATGAAGACTTACGGGGAGACCGTCAGCCGGAATTTACTCAAATTGACTTAGAGACGACTTTCTTAACGCCAGAGGAAATTCAAACTTTAACCGAAGGCATGATTGCCCAAGTAATGAAGGAAACAAAAGGTCTTGAGGTCACTTTACCTTTTCCTCGGATGAGCTGGGACGAAGCGATGAACCGTTACGGCAGTGACAAGCCGGATACTCGTTTTGCAATGGAGCTGGTTGATTTAAGCGAAGTTGTTAAAGATGTGGAGTTTAAAGTGTTCCAAAGTGCTTTAGAAAATGGTGGCGTCGTCAAGGTTTTAAATGTTAAAGGTGCTGCCGATAAATATTCCCGTAAAGACATGGACAACTTAGGGACTTATGTTGGTCAATTTGGAGCAAAAGGATTAGCTTGGCTGAAGGTTGAAGACGACGGACTAAAAGGACCAATCGCTAAATTTATGGGAGACGCTGCCGAAAAAATTATCGCAGCTGCTAACGCTGAAGTCGGTGACTTACTGATGTTTGGTGCCGATAAATTTTCAGTAGTAGCCGCAGCCCTCGGCGCTATCCGCACCCGTATGGGGAAAGAATTAGGCTTGATTGATGAAAGTAAATTTAATTTCTTGTGGATTGTTGACTGGCCGTTGTTTGAATACGATGAAGAAGCGAAACGCTATGTTTCGGCGCACCATCCCTTCACCCTGCCAAAAGAAACTGATATTCCGCTCTTGGCAACCGATCCGGCGAAGGTCTACGCAGAAGCCTATGATATTGTCTTAAATGGTTATGAATTAGGCGGAGGTTCATTGCGGATTCATACAAGAGAATTACAAGAAAAAATGTTTGAAACATTAGGCTTCACCAAAGAAAGTGCAGTGGAACAATTTGGTTTCTTATTGGACGCTTTAGAATACGGCTTCCCACCACATGGCGGTATTGCCTTAGGTTTAGACCGCTTAGTGATGCTTTTAGCTGGTGAAGATAATATTCGTGAGGTGATTACCTTCCCTAAAAACGGAAAAGCCGCCGACGTGATGACCGAAGCCCCAAGCTTAGTTTCACCTTTACAATTATTTGAATTAAATATTGACGTGACAGCGATTGAAGAATAGCAAGTCGCGGTCTTAAGCCCTTTTTTCAGAAACTTGCAGAAATAAAAGACTTTCTTAAGGGAATCGTTAGGAAAAATTAGAACAACTTTAACCGGTTGTTCTTTTTTCTTTGTTATAAAAAGGGTATACTGTAACTGATTAAAACAAAGCGAGGCTTTTTCAATGAAAAAAATAGTTGATAGTTGGCCCTATCATGATTTTACCGCCAAACTATCGGTAGCAATTGTCTATGCACTGTTGTCGTCTATTGCCATTAATTTTTTCTATCAACCAGGTCATATTTATTCCAGCGGGATTACCGGACTGGCTCAAGTAATTACCACTCTGTCTAAAGATAGCATTGGGGTTGGCTTGCCGGTCTCGGTGACTTTATATCTGCTGAATATTCCTTTGTTTTTGGTTGCCTGGCGTAAAATTGGCAAGAAGTTTACCATTTTTACGATTATCACTGTGACCTTAGCATCTTTGTTTATTCAAATTATTCCCCAGACGGAATTAACTACCGATCCGATTATCTGTGCAATTTTTGGCGGCGGTATTATGGGCTTTGGCGTTGGTTTTGCCTTGAAAAATGGGTTATCCTCTGGTGGTCTGGACATTATCAGTATCACAATACGAAAAAAAACCGGCCGCACAATCGGCTCGATTTCCATTTATTTTAATGCCGTGATTGTCTTATTGGCAGGTGTGCTATTTGGCTGGCAATATATGTTTTACAGCGCCTTGTCGATTTTTGTCAGCGGCAAAGTGACAGATGCCGTCTTCACTAAGCAAAAGAAAATGCAGGTGATGATTGTCACCAAATGTCCGGATGAAGTGATTGAAAATATTCAAGGGAATATGCGCAGAGGGATTACCATTATCCACGAAGCAGAAGGTGCCTTCAAACACGATAAACAAACGGTTTTATTAACGATTGTGACGCGCTTTGAGCTGCCTCTTTTGGAAACAGCGATGAAAAAAGCTGACCCGCAAGCCTTTGTCAGTATTTCAGATAATGTAAAAATTCTCGGTCATTTTTATGAAGAAAGTTTACAATAAGTTGAATAATAATTAAAAGGGAATTGGCGCTGGGCTGATTCTCTTATTTTTTTGGAGCATTTTGCAAAAAAAGACGAGCGTAACGTAAGCTAGAATGTTACACTTATGAGGAAATGAAAAAAAGGAAGTGGGAAAATGAAAAAAGTTTTGGGTGGTTTACTAGTTACAGGGATGTTTATTTTAGGAGGTTGTGGCAGTTCGGCACGGGATGATTTTGCTGACACTTGGGATGAAGTCAATGACTTTAGTCAGTACAATGCAATTGATTTTTCATTGACTGTTGATGAGCTGACCATGGATGGTGGCACAACCAGTAGCAGTGACGAGTATGATTTTAGCGGCATCTTTGATTCGCTGATGTCAAGTCTTCAAGGAATGGGCATTGGCGGCAATGTTTTAATTGACCAAGAAAATGAAGCAGTTGAATATAACTTCAACTTGAATTTCATGGACAATGAGTTTCCATTTGAAATGATTATGGCCGGTGACGAGACTTATATTTCTGGTGACGCCTATGTTCAAATCTTGACATTGATGAGTTCCCTTTATGAAACGGGTGTTGATTTTTCTGGCATCACCGATCAAATAAGTGGGAAATATGTCGAAGCGAATCCAGATGATTTCGGCGATACCTTTAGTACGAGTGATTTGACTGATTTACTGGAGGTGGATGATTCAGCGCAGACGACCTACCTAGCTGAATACACACGTACCTTAGACGAAAGTACTTTTGAACAAGACGGCGATAAAATTTCTCATACCTATACCCTTGAAGAAATCGAAGGCTATTATGATTTTGTGCAGGAAAATGGCACAGATGAAGATATCGAAGAGCTGGGAGAATTTGATTCTGCCGACATTACTGATTTTGAATTGATGGTGACTTTGGACACTAGCAATAATAGTGCAGAATTCTCCTGCACAATGACCAATGACGATGCTGACGGCACGATGACGATGGGCTTCACCGGTAGCCTTGCACCGACTTCAAGTGATGAAACGGTGACCGTGCCATCTGGTGATCAAGTAGTGACGGAAGATCAGCTGGACACCATGTTAACAGAAAGTGCCACTTATCAATTAAGCGAAGATGAGTTCAACGAGCTTTTAACTAGCATTGAAGGGGCTCAAGATTATTACACCAAAGATGAAATCATCGAAATGTTTGAAGCAGAAGGTATCACCTTCTCAGATGACCAAATTGCTCAGATTGAAGCTTTGTACCCGGCGGTGTAAGTTAGTAATTTAAATGGAAGTATCTGATCTGGAAATCAAAAGGATCAGATACTTTTTTTAGTTTGCATAGGGAAAGTGCAAGCTTTAGTAGATGGCAATAAGAAAATGAGAAATTAAAAATCTAGGTGTAGTCCAGCGAAATGAAAAGCTAACTAAGTGCAATCTTTAATTTTTTAAGCAGTTAACAACTTGTAAGGGACTTCAAAAATTAGTTTTGATGCGCTGAAATTAGAAAAAAATAATTTTTCATCTCAAAGCAAAGGGATTAGCTACAATCAGCTCAAATTAATGAGTAAAAAGAGATAACTTTAAGTTATTAAAGTCTTCCTAATACTTAATAACTTTTTCTTGCTTTTCATATTAAAAGGTCGTACTCTTAAAGTTATATTACAAAAGGATTTGGTTGGGGTCGAATGAAGAGAGAGAAACGTTATATTACCGGTTTTGACGGCATCCGTTCAATTGCCGTTATTGGAGTCATCCTGTACCACCTGCTGCCGACAAGCTTGGCGGGGGGCTATCTAGGGGTCCCCATTTTTTTTGTGGTCTCAGGCTATCTGATTACCGATTTATTGCTACAGGAATTTGATGACAATAAAAAAATTGACATCTGGGCCTTTTATAAAAGGCGGATGAAACGTCTGTATCCAGCGATGGTGGGCATGTTTTTGACGGCCATTACATATATTACTTTATTTCAGCAAAATCTTTTAGAAAATATTCGCCAGATTGTAGTCAGTAGTTTGCTATATGTCAACAACTGGTGGCAGATTTCCCGGGGCTTTTCTTATTTTGATCGTTTTGCTAATGAGTCCCCTTTTACGCATATCTGGTCTTTAGCCGTTGAAGGCCAAAATTATTTAATTTGGCCGATTGTTGTGTTGCTGATGCTGAAATTTATCAAAAGCCGTGGACGAATGTTTTATATTTTAATGGGAGCAAGTATCGTCTCAGCTCTGTTAATGGTTATTTTATATACTCCCGGCGGTGATCCAACCCGCGTTTATTATGGAACCGATACTCGTCTGTTTTCGGTTTTGATTGGGAGCGCCTTGTCCTTTGTCTGGCCTAGCCGCCGCTTGAAGAAAAATATTTCCCGCAAAGCAACTTGGAATTTAAATGTTATCGGGCTAATCTCTCTGATTATTTTATTGATTGGCTTAGTAAAATTAGACGACCAGTCCAATTTTGTCTATTGGGGCGGGATGTATCTTTACAGTATTTTCTGTGCCATCTTAGTTGCCGTGACGGCTCATCCTGGTTCCTCATGGAATCGTTGGTTGACCAATCCAATTTTTAATTGGTTGGGAAAAAGAAGTTATGGAATTTATCTCTATCAATATCCAGTGATGATTTTTTATGAAGCGAAAATTACCAATATAAATAATTTATTATGGCTGCATATTATCATCGAAATTGTGCTGATTTTACTTGTCAGCGAATTATCCTATCGCTTTATCGAAACACCTTTTAGAAAGCTAGATTATGGACACTTGAAGCAGCAAATCACCAATTTTTTAAAAAGCCGCAAAAGTGTTAAACAGACCTTGTTTTATAGTAGCAGTATTTTGTTGCTAGCTATTACGGTATTCGGGTTGTTGATTGCACCGACAGATGCAGCGAATGCTGAGCAGGATGAGTTTGAAGCCCATCTAACGGAGAACAGCCGCCTGGCGGAAGCGACGAAAGATGGCACGACTAGTTCGACTGACAGCTCAACAGAAAGTTCAACAGATTCGACTGCTCAGTCAGAAGTTCCGACGGAGGCCAATCCCTATGGCCTATCGGAAACGCAAATTGCGGCCGCCCAGGCTTTGCCGATTTCAGCCTTTGGCGATTCAATTGTTTTGGATATGGTGACGGATTTTCAAAGTGTCTTCCCGCAAATTGTGATTGATGGCGAAGTTGGCCGGCAATTATACAATAGCGCCGAGGCTTTAAGCGCAATGGCTGAAAAAGGTGAGCTGGCGGATACGGTGATTATGAGCTTAGGGACAAACGGGCCCTTCAGTGAAGAACAATTCGCTGAAATTATGACCGTTATAGGGGAACGGCAAGTCTACTGGATTAATTTGCATTTGCCGACCCGTCGCTGGGAAACGCAAGTCAACGATATGCTAGCCGCGATGGATGTAAAGTATGACAACTTAACTTTGATTGATTGGCATACCTATAGTACCGACCATCCGGAGTGGTTCTTTAATGACAACGTGCACCCCAACGCAGCGGGGGCAGTTGAATACACCCGTTTAGTGGCGCAAGCAATTTTAGCTGAATAAAAAAACTGCAGAGCAGCCAGCCCCAAGTAATTGGAGTGGCTGCATCTGCAGTCTTTTTTTTGCTCTTATTCATTTGCATTTGGTTTGACGGCAACAAAGATAAAGCGATGTTCTAGGTTAGCGATAAAGCCTTTTTGGTTCAACTCTTCTTCCAAATATAGCAGCTCCTGCAAATTATTTTCCACTGAAAAATTCGGAAACTCCCAAGAAATAGTCAATGCGTAATAGATGAGGGCCTCCATCGTATAAAATTTTTGCCAAGGATAGGCTTCATCAGCAAAAAGTAGTTGAAAATTTTCGCCTTTAAGCTGTTCTTTGACGGTTGCCAAATGCCAGTCAAATTGCTTTTTTTGAAAATTAGGAATCAACCGGGAAGTAAGGGTCAAGCCATTTAAATCGCCGACCTGCTGTGAAATAAAAATTCCACCGTGTTTTAAGATCCGCTTGACTTCTTTTGTGTCAAAAGACTCATGGGAATTGATCACCAAATCAAAATGCTGGTCGGGAAAGTTTAATTTGTCATCCTCTTTTACAAATTTAACAGCGACACCCTGAGGGGCTAATTTTTCTAAAAGTAGCTGATAATTCTTCGGCCAGCCCTCCGTCACCGCCGTATTCTTCGGCGGGTGATTAAAGCTTTTTAAAAGTTCGCCGCCGCCTGTTCCCATGTCCAAAAGCTGAAGTTCTGGCTGTAAAAATTTTCGAACAATTTCTTGGTAATTCCAAGGGTTCGCTTCTTGCGTGTACTCTGCTTCAATGGCTGAAAAATCCCAGCCGCTGAAATTTTTTTGTTTAGCCTGCGCCTTTAGCCAGGCCGGATTGATTGTTGTGGGCATAAACATTCTCCTTAAATTTAGTCAGCGAGAAATTGATACCGCCCGTGATAGCAGAAAACAAGCTTGAGATAGTCGCTATCATGAGCTATATCAAGCAGTTACCTCGTTTTAGTTTGATTCTCATCATCTCACACCCTTCAAAAATTAAGTCAATGTCAAAGAATAGCTGGCATCAATCAAGCCAGCCAGCTCAGAAAAATCGGCAAATTGCCGTAAATCAACGGTAATCCAGTGGCTTTTATTCATATGATAGGCTGGGAAAAAACCAGCCTGCTCCTGTAAAATACTGCCTAATTCTGGTTCGATTTTTAAATTTAAGATGGTCAACTCATCACTAGTGGGCAAATCCAGCTTGTCTCCCGTGACGCTCATCAGCAACGCAAACCACTTTTGATTGCGGCGATGACGAAAGACGCTGCTATTGTTTTTAACAAAGGGCCGGTCCGGTTGAATCTGATAACGCTGAAAAATGTAATCGATAACCTCTGCTTCTGTACTCATAGATCAGGCCTCTGGTGTCAATTTCTTTTGCATCAAATAATCGGTTTGCACGTCGTCCCCCATGACAAAATCATGTTGGCCGACCCGCTGAAAGCCAATTTTTTTATAAAAGGCTAAAGCCGGCTGATTGTATTCCCAAACTCCTAGCCAAATCGATTGCTTTTGCAACTCATCTGCCCGTTGCAACGCTTTTTGGAACAGGCGATTGCCTAGCCCTTGGCGTTTAAATTGTTTACGGACATAAATCCGTTCAATCTCAAGGCCTTCAGCATCAACAGGTTCCGTTTGGGCGGGACCATAATTTAATTTTAAATAGCCAGCTAAAACATCGTCGCTAAAGATAAAATAAAATTCTGAGAGGGGATTAGCAAGCTCTCTTTCAAGCTTTTCAAGATTGTAGGCTTCGTCTAAGTAGGCATCCATATTTTCTTCGGTGTTGTCAGTAGCGAAGGTATCAAAATAAGTCTCGCGGCTAATAGCCTCGAGTTCCTTGGCATTTTCTTTTGTCAGAGGTTTAATTTCAATCATGTCTTGGGCTCCTTTAAATTATCGCTTGTGTAATAGGCCTTTTTAGCCAACTAAAACGCTATTGGTTTTAGCTGTCTGTAAATAGGTTTCTTTTTGTCTACGAGTCAGCTTTTTAAAGGCTGACTCGGCTTTGGTAGCTTCACTGCGGCTGGCAAAACTTTCCGCATGAATCATTTGAACAGGGCGGCGGCTGTTGGGATGAGTATATTTCGCGCCGTTACCGCTGTTGTGTTCAGCCAGGCGGCGGCTTAAATCGGTTGTATAGCCACCGTAAAAAGTTTGATCATGACACAGCAGTACGTAGAAAAAATGTTCGTCACTTTTCATAGAGCATGCCTCGAATCTCTGGTGTATAATCGCCATTTTCATCGGTAGTAAGAAGAGGGGGCAATATTTTAAGACCAGCTTCTTTGCCGTTACGAATCCCTTCAATCAATAAAATATTGGCCTCCTTACCGGCCTTCGGATAAACAAACTGCAATCGTTTTGGAGCGATATCATATTTTCTTAAAGTATCGATGATATCCAAAAAACGATCCGGTCGATGGACCATCGCAAAATGGCCATTGGTTTTCAACAGGCCGCTGGCAATCCGAATGACCTCGTCAAGATTCGTTTCGATTTCATGACGGGCAATCGCTAAATGGGGATTGGGATTTTTGCGACTGGTCGGCAGCTCCTTGAAATAAGGCGGATTGCACAAAACTAAATCAATCGAGTCAGGCTGTAAATAATTAAAGCAGTCTTCAATGTCACCGGCCACCATAGTCACTTGTTCCTCCAAGTGATTCAGCAAAATACTCCGCTGCCCCATGTCGGCAAGGCGCGGCTGGATTTCAATTTGGGTAATCGGCGCATCGGTTTTACCGCTGACAAAAAGACCTACGGCGCCATTGCCGGCACAGAGATCGACAATCTGACCCTTTTGGGGAATCCTTGGAAAATTTGCTAATAAGACAGCATCTAGAGAAAAAGAGAAGACCTCTTTGCTTTGAATAATTTGAATACCTTCAGCGAAAAGCTGGTCAATTCGCTCACCGGTTTTTAAAGGGACAGTCACCTACGCACAGCTTCTTTCTTTATAATTTCTTAAGCCTTGCAGCTTTTTTTTAGGTTCAATGAATAGAATACTGGTATTATACCTTAGACATTTACTTCCAGCAAAAAAATACTTGATAAGTAAAATAAATTTCGGCATACTATGATTCAGAGAAGTCAGAGCTTTCTCCTAGTCAGAAAGGAAGAGGAACATGTTTTTCCGTTTTATTCGAATGGTAGCTCGCTTTGTAGTTTTTGTGTTGAATGGCAACGCCCATTATCAAAATCGTGAAGCCCTGCCGCAAAATGAAAATTATATCTTAGTCGCTCCCCATCGTACCTGGTGGGACCCGATTTATTTGGCGATTGGCGCTCGTCCAAAATCCTTTAGTTTTATGGCCAAAGAAGAACTATTTAAAAATCCGATTTTGCGTTATATTCTGGTTCATGCTAATGCTTTTCCCGTTAAGCGCACCAATCCTGGACCAAGTACAGTGAAGACGCCGGTAAAATTATTAAAGTCAACGGATTTGAGTTTGATTATGTTTCCCAGTGGCACCCGCCATTCTACCGAATTAAAAGGCGGCATGGCCTTGATTGCCAAGCTAGCTAAGGTACGCATCGTGCCATCCGTTTATCAAGGCCCGACCAGTTTTAGCGGTTTACTCAAACGCAAGCGGATTGATGTCCGTTTCGGAGAACCGATTGATATCAGCGATATAAAAAAAATGGATAAAGCTGGCATGGATGAGGTGGAACGCCGCATTCAAACGGCTTTCGATCAATTGGATAAAGAGGTCAATCCAAATTACAAGTATGTCGCTTCCGAGAAAAAATCTTAAAAAAGCAGCTGCCCATTGTATCGACTCTTAAAATGTTAGCTTTTTGGTCTAACTTTTAAGAGGGATATTGACTGAATGGGTAGCTGTTTTTTTTGATTACTTTATCAATTCCATTAACTCGTTGACCACCATTGGCGAAATTTTTGGAATAAAGAAGGTTGCTGCAGGCTGTCAGCTGTTTTTTCAGCAGCGTTAAAGGCGGTGATTAGCTGGCTGTTGAGTTGCTGATAGCTATCGTTTGAAAACATGGGCTGACCAGCATGATTGGCATATTGATCAGTCCCAATGGCTGAACCCAAGGGATCTTTTGGATACAACCAATTTGTTTGTTGCTGATTGGCGACGTGGCTGCACAAAGCGATTAAATCATCGTAAAATTCTAGATAATCGGAGTAGAAATTGATGGTTTCCGTGTAATCAATAATAATTTGAACAGTCGCATCCGTTGCTCTTTGCTGCTGGATGACATGGATAAAATCCTCATAAACTGGACTCAGTAAAGGATAGAGGGAATCGATATAGGAACGATTTTCCTCAAGGTTATTTAAATAACTGTCGCTAGCAAGCTGGATTTCGCCGACCAGATTTTCTGTAAACCACGTACTAAAAGCCTCTTCATAAGCTTCTTCATAAGCTTCCTCCCCCGCAAAGTTTTCTAATTGCGGAGCTGTTAAACTGGCAATCTGCTGCTGTTTTGCGGGCAGTTGCGGCAGTGTCCCTAATAGCCAAAAAAGCGGCAAGCTATTGTTTGCTTCAAAAAGTTGGCAGTCAGTTCCTGCCAATAGATAAGCCCGATTCCCCATCTTTTTCCCTCCAAAATAATTCAAATGGTTTTCATTTATTTTAACAGGAAAAAGGCTGAAGAAAGTGTTTGGAGGAATTTTTTTTTGAAATTAAAAAAGTTTTACTGGATTCTTTTTAAATCGCAGTCTGCTTAGCATAATTTGAAAAACAGTCAGTCTGTTTAAAATTATTTTTTTCTCCCATATCTTCTGAGGCTGGCAACTGCTTGAGGACTGGAAAAGTGGTATAATAGTGGGAAGACCATTTTTGGAGGAAGAGACATGCGTTTTTTACATGTGGGGGATTTACATATCGGCAAAAAGCTTCATGGCTATGACTTATTGCTGGATCAAAAGAAAAATTTAGCAGATATTATTCAGCTGGCAAAAACTGAAGAAGTGGATGCTGTGGTGCTGGCGGGGGATTTGTATGATCGTTCGGTGCCACCGGTTGAGGCCATCGAGATTTTTAATCAGTTTATTCAAGAGCTGAATATTGAGAATCAGTTTCCCGTCTTTGCGATATCGGGAAACCATGACAGCGGAGTTCGTCTGGAGGCCGGGGCGCCGTGGTATCAGCAGACTGATTTTTATCTGCATACCCGTTTAGAACAAGCCTTCACGCCAATTGAATTTCAAGGAACGCAATTTTTTCTGCTGCCCTATTTTGAGCCAATCAGCGCCCGTTTGTATTTTCAAGATGATGAGATTCGCACGATTACTCAAGCGATGGAGCGGGTCGTTCCTGAAATGGAAAAACAATTTAAGCCGGAGCTCCAGCAGGTTCTAGTCGCCCATTTTTTTGTCGCGGGAAGTGAAAAAAGTGATTCGGAAACCAAGATTGAAGTCGGCGGCCTCGACAGTGTGCCAAGCTACCTACTGGAAAGCTTTGACTATGTGGCTTTGGGGCATTTGCATAATAAAAATGCTCTTCAGCATCAAAAAATACGCTACAGCGGTTCGCCGTTAAAATTTTCTCTATCAGAATTAGAGCAAAAAAAAGGCGGCTGGCTAGTGGAGCTGCCGGATTTACACTTGGAGTTTAAGGAATTAAGGCCGCTGCACAATCTCCAGCAAATTGAAGCGAGCTTTGAGGAGCTGTTGTCACCGATTTTTTATCAAAGCGTTGAGCGGGAGGATTATTTAGACATTTTATTGACAGACCGGGGAATTATCCCCAATATGATGAACCAGCTGCGGCAGGTTTACCCCCGGATTTTAGGGGTCAGCCGACTCAATGGTCGTGAATCGGCGGAATTGCAGACAGATTTTAAAGCAGTCCGCAGGCTAGCGCCGGAAAAATTAGTAGATAATTTTTTCCAAGAGGTGACCGGTGAAACCATGACGGCTGACCAAACCGAACTGGTTGCTGATGTCTTGAGCACACAGGAGGTGACTGACGCGTGAAGCCTGTTTCGTTAACTTTGAAAAATTTTGGTCCCTTTATCGAAGAGACCCTTGACTTTGACCGCTTGGCAGAAGCGCCGCTGTTTTTAATTAGCGGCAAGACTGGTTCCGGCAAGACCACTATTTTTGACGGCATGACCTTTGCTTTGTTTGGTGAAACCTCTGGAGGCTTAAGGGGCGCCAGTGAAATGCGCTCTTCCTTTGCAGCGCCGACAGAAGAAACAATTGTCACCTTTGTTTTTGAACATCAAGGATTATTATATCAAATTGAACGTCGCCCAAAGCAAACCCTACAAAAGAAAAAAGGCAGCGGTACGAAGGAACAAAATGCTAAAGTCGAGTTGACCATCTGTCAGCCAGATGGCACTGAAATTCGCCAATATAGTAAAGATGGCGAGGTCCGCAAAGAAATTGAAGAGCTGCTCCATCTAAATGCTAAACAATTCAATCAGATTGTGCTCTTGCCTCAAGGAGAATTTCGGAATTTTCTAGTGGCTAAAAGTGAAGACAAAGAAGCGGTGTTACGGAATTTATTCGGCACTGGTATCTATCAAAAATTTGCCAGCGAGCTGCAGGAACGCCTGAAACGAGCAAAAAAACTACAGGAATCAGATACTGCGGAATTGGCCCTGATTCAAAAGCAGTTTCAGTGGGAGCAGACAGCTTTATCAGATCAGGAATTTTTGACTAACGGCGAAAGCTATTTGCTGGAGGAAGCGCAGCATTTAAAAACTGCGCAAAAACAGCTGGCTGAGCTGCTTTCAAAAGAACAGACTGCGCAAAAAGAACTTTTCGCAGCGCAAGAGCTGAGCAAATTATTCACAGAATTAGCAACAGCTGAGAAACGACAGGTAGAATTATCAGCCCAAGCCAATGAAATTGCAGCATTAGAAAGAGAATTGCAGCACTTGGAATGGGCAGAAACACAACGGAATAAATTAGTTAAGATTGATGAGCTCACTGAAAAAGCCGAAACTTTGGCTGATCAAAAAGAGGCGCTTTTAGAAAAAAGCGCCGGCTTGAAGCAGATTCTCAGCAGCAGCCAACAGCAGCAGGCTGAGCTGGAAAAACAAGCGCCAACTTATGAAGAAAAAAAGAAACGGCTGCAGCAGCTGCAGGATAAATTACCGCAGCTTCAAGCATTTAATCAACTACAAGAAAAACTTCAACAGTCAGTAAAAAAACTGACACAGACAGAGGTAGATGAAGCTCAGCTTAGCAGTCGCCAAGCTGAAAATAGCGAGCAGCTAAAAGCGTTGCAAAAACAGCAATTGGCGATTGCGGACTTGCAGCAGCAATTAGCTGAGCTGACCGAAAATACTTATCAAAGCCGTGAAATTCAAGAGCTGCTGACAGAAAATCAGCAGCAACGGGAAATTTTGCAGGCCAATCAACTGGCAGCTGAAAAAACTGAGACGGCATTAATCAAAATGCAAGATAACGTAGCAGAATTACAAGCTGATTTTCATTTGAAGAAAAGCCAGTCAGCTGCTCTGCAAATTGCTCGTTTGAGTTTGGATTTATTACCGGGAGAGCCTTGTCCGGTCTGCGGCTCGTTTGAACATCCCGGTCTCGTGCAGGAACAGCCGGTGAGCCAACAGGAAATTCAAGCAGCAGAAACAGCATTAGTTACCGCAGAAGCTGCTTTAAACGAACAACAGCAAAAATTAGCGGAGCTGGAAACCCGCTGGCAGATTTCTGTCGAGGAAAATCAGCAGGCGGCCAGTGCCCTTGAAAAAGGTGAATCAGCAGCTGCTGCCAAGGCCGTCACTTTTGTTGAAAAAATGGCAGCAGATTATCAAACAAGCCTTTTGGACTTATCAGCAGTCATTCATTTTTTCGAGGCTGAAAATAAGCGATTAAACACTGAAATCAGCGCCAGTCAAGCGGCTGGTTTGAAAGCCAAAGACTTGCAGGCGGAACAAGAAAAACTGACTCCACAGCTGCAAGCACTTCAAGAGCTGAAGCGTCAGCTTTCTGAAGAGCAAAATTTATTAAAGGGTCAAGTGACAGCCCTTGAATCACAGGGCTTATCAGAAGACCCGCAAACTATTGAAGCGGAAATTTCTGAAATAACCGATCAGCTAAAAAGCTATCAGCAGCAAGTAACTGAGATAGCTGAACTGGTTCAGGCTAATCAACAGGCGGAGATTCGCTTGACGGAACAGATTCGACAAAACCACGACAGCTTTGCTGAAACGAGCAAGAGCTTAACTGAACAAAATGCTGAGCTAGCTGCGCTACTAAAAAAAGCACCCGTAGCGACAGTAGATGAGCTGCGGGAGCTGTTAACTCACACGTTGCAGCTGCCGCAATTGCGGAAAACAATCGGTGATTATCATACGCAGATTGCTTTAAATCAAGAAAATTTAAAGCGACTGAACCAAGCTTTATCCACAAAAGACCAGCCAGATTTAACCGATTTAGAAACTGCTTATCAGCTAGCCCATAGAGAACAAGAGCTCTTTCACGAAGAGGTCAGTCAGCTGCAGTATCAGCTAGCCAGCAATCAAAAAATTCTGACTGATTTTAAAAAGCTATACCAGAAAAATCGCCAGCAATTAGTTAAACTGCAGGAATTACAGCAATTAGCAGATACGATTAACGGAAATAATGTTCGTAAAACGAGTTTGGAACGATTTATTTTACAGACTTATTTAAAAGAAGTTTTGCTGGTGGCCAATCAGCGGCTGCAAAGCTTAACCCATGACCGCTATCAGTTTGAATTATCGACGGCTGTCGGTTCCTTCCGCAGCCAAACCGGTTTAGAAATCAATGTCTACGATGACACAGTCGGTCAAAGACGCAGCGCCCATACGTTATCTGGCGGCGAAAGTTTTATTGCCGCTTTAGCGTTGGCCCTATCTCTAGCTGAAGTCATCCAAAATCAAGCTGGCGGCATTTCAATTGAGGCCCTCTTTATCGATGAAGGATTTGGTTCCTTAGATGAAGAGTCGCTGGAGATGGCGATGGAGGCTTTAGAAACGATTGAAAGCCGCGGCAGAATGATTGGCATTATCAGTCATGTCAAAGAATTAAAAGAAAGAATTCCCCAGCAAGTGTTAGTTGATAGTTCTGGCAATGGGCAAAGCAAAATTGCCTATCGTTAAAGGTTTCAGCAAGTGCCGCTTGCCAAGTTAAGGAGGAGAAAATCCCGTGAAATGGAGTATACCTGAAAAAGTAATCAAACGTGGCCGAGAATATCTGGAAGCGGGCCGAGTGTTGTCCGTTGAACCAGATTATGTCAATCGTGTATGGCACGGTGAAGTTCTCGGATCAGAGACGTACCATGTGACTTTGGACGGGACCACCAAAGAAGAAGACATCTGCCAATGTCCTTATTGGCAGGACCATCATTATTGCAAGCACACGGTTGCAGTGGAATTATATTTGCGCAAGGAAGGACTGAACCGCATAATTAAAGCCAGCGATGCACCGGCTGCTGTCAGTGTTTCCCAATCAGAAATGTTTACCAAAGGATTTTCACGGATTTCCTTAAAGCAAGCGGATAAGGTTCCCCCTTTGGCGATTGAATTTTATCTGGAAATTATGGAAACCAATCCTTATCATCCTGAGCTGGCTGCTTTAGGGCTGCAATTGCGCGTGGGCTATCTCGCCTTAAATCGCTTTTACGTGGTGAAAAATATCAATGACTTCTTGTCGGCTTGGCAGGAGGAAAAAAGCTTTGAAGTCAACAAGC
Organism: Enterococcus sp. LJL90; assembly: GCF_056924355.1. Classification (NCBI taxonomy): domain Bacteria; kingdom Bacillati; phylum Bacillota; class Bacilli; order Lactobacillales; family Enterococcaceae; genus Enterococcus; species Enterococcus sp. LJL90. The sequence continues at coordinate 621,819 of NZ_JBXPBQ010000001.1, forward strand.
AAAATTTGACTCTCAGTCGTGGGGCCTTTGACGAAGCCACCAATGAAATTTTGCAAATTTTATACGGTATTAATCAGTCTCAGCAACTACTTGGTACCCGCGGCCTGCAAATTAATGGCAAAGTGGACAAGCGGCGGATTTTATTGCCGGTAGAGTACGGTCAAAATCTGCTGCTGAAAATTAATCAGTTGCGGCAACTGCACTTTAAAGTAGACGAAAAAAATTGGCAGCAGATTGCTTTTAGCGACGACTTGCCACCGTTGAAATTTTCTATTTTAAAGGAAGCTGACCACTATCAATTAGCAGTTAGTCAGCTGTTTACCCGCTATTTTAGTTATTATCAGTGGGGCTTTTATGAAGGCTATTTTTATCCTTTATCTCATCGTCAGCAGGAAATTTTATTGACCTTGGAGCAGCTCCTTAAACGCTATAAAAATCAACAGGTGGCCTATCAAATGCAGGAGCTGCCGGACTTATTTAAAGGAGTGCTGCCCTTTTTACGGGAAATAGGTGAAGTCTACGTCAGTCCAGAGGTTACCGCTGAGATTGCAGAATATCCCTTAGCAGCCGACATCATTTTTAAATTAAAAAGCAAATCTAAACAAATTGTCAGCCAAGTCAATTTCAATTATGGCGACAATGTTTACTCCACCAATCCGAAAGATCAACAGCTGGCAGAAGAAAAAATTGTGCTGCGGGATTATCGCCATGAAGCGCTGATTAAAAAGCGCTTTGAAGATTTTGGCTTTCAGGTGACCGCAGAAGGCTTTGAAAGAAAATTACCACAGGGGGCGGCTTTGTATCAATTTTTTGCTGAAGAGCTGCCGGCATTTCGTAAACTAGGCACGGTTAAAATGGGCAAAAAATTGCGGAGCTTGTATTTAGACGCCCAGCATTTTCAGCCTAAAGTCACCGTGACAGAATCTGATTCTTGGTTGGATGTCCACTTTGACATTTCCGGTATTTCTGACCATGAAGTGGATCAAGTTTTGCAGAGCTTAATGCAAAACCAACCCTTTTATACTTTGGAAAACGGCCAAGTGTTGGCCCTAGACTCGGAGGAATTTTACCAAGCCAGCCAATTTCTAGCAGAAATTCGCGGTAGCTTGCAGACGGAAGATGGCATTTTACATTTGCCAAAAAGTAAAAGTCTATTGGTAAAGGAAAAAGCCGGTGTCGAAGTGGAGCTAACAGCCTCCTTTGAAACTTTAACCAAAGATTTGCTGCATCCGGAAGATTTTCCAGCTAAATTACCAGCGGATTTACAGGCGGAATTGCGCAACTATCAAAAAATCGGCTTCCGCTGGTTTAAAATGTTGAGTCACTATCATTTTGGCGGCATCTTAGCCGACGAGATGGGCTTAGGGAAAACGATTCAGGCAATCACCTATCTACTGTCTGAGAAGCAAGAAAATGGTGAGATTCGGGCCGTGATTGTTGCACCTGCTAGTTTGATTTATAACTGGCAGGCAGAAATTCGTAAATTTGCCCCGAGCTTAACCTCTTGTGTTGTAGCAGGCCCCAAAGAGGAGCGGGAGGCGCAGTTGGCCCAAGCCAGTGATATTTATATCACGTCCTATGCCGGGATGCGACAAGATGGTGAGCTGTATCAAAATCAACAGATTCAATATTTATTTTTAGATGAAGCGCAGATGGTAAAAAATAGCGTCACTAAAACGGCGCAGGCACTACGGGAACTACCCGTGCCCCATGTCTTTGCTCTGAGTGGCACGCCGATTGAAAATAATTTGGAGGAGCTGTGGTCACTATTTCAAATTATTATGCCGGGCTTTTTCCCCGGGAAAACCAAATTCCGCAGCTTGGATAAAAAATTAATCGCCCAGATGATTAAACCTTTTGTTTTACGACGGGATAAAAAGACAGTGCTGCAGGATTTACCAGAAAAAATCGAGACCAATCTTTACAGTGCTCTAACAGAAGAACAAAAAACTGTTTACCTAGCGAATTTGAAGCAAATGCAAGATAGCGTCAACGCGATGGACCCAGGCACCTTTAATAAAAATCGGATTGGTATTTTAGCCGGTTTGACCCGGCTACGGCAAATCTGCTGTGACCCGCGGCTCTTTATTGAAGATTATAACGGCGGCTCTGGTAAGCTAGAGCAAGTGAAGGAATTAGTCTTAAATGCCAAAGAAAACAATCGGCGGATATTACTCTTCTCCCAGTTCACTTCCATGTTGTCGATTATCGAAACAGAGTTCCACGATTTAGGTTTAGAAACTTTTTATTTGCGGGGCAGCACCAAAGCGAAGGATCGTTTGGATATGGTGAATGCTTTTAACGAAGGTGAAAAGGATGTCTTTTTGATTTCTCTAAAGGCGGGTGGCACCGGATTGAATTTAACCGGGGCTGATACGGTGATTTTGTATGACTTATGGTGGAATCCAGCGGTTGAAGAACAAGCAGCCGGCAGAGCTCATCGCATCGGTCAAAAAAATGTTGTGGAAGTTTGGCGCATGATTGCTGAAGGGACCATCGAAGAACGCATGGACCTACTACAAAAAGGTAAAAAGGAATTATTCCAGCAAGTCATTGAAGGGGACCAAGAACAATTGGCCCGCTTAACAGAAGAAGATATTCGCATGATTTTAAGTGTTGGCGAGGCTTAACTAAAAGACTAGCTGGGCCAGAAGCAAAGGCAGTTGTCAAAAAATTGACGGTGCCTGAGCTACTGGTCCAGCTAGTTTTTTACGAGGCTGTCAATTTTTGAGATTTGACAGCTTATCAAAAAAATAGAGTGTGTGCTTTTGGTAACTTCAGCATACTAAAATAAGATGAATTTCCCGTAAAGTTTGTGTCAAGAATGCGAAAAGTTTGCTGGAGCTGCCACTTAACTTTGCACCGAGAGCAGATATTCCTTATAATAGTAGCATTGGTGGCTAAAGGGAGCGGCCAATTAATCAAAGAAAATCTAGCTTGTTAAAAGCTAGCGAAAATAGTTATGGGATGCTTTGAAAAAATAGCACAATCGGTTGATCATTTTTCAAAGAGAATTAAAAGGAGAAATCATGTTTAAACGTTTTTTTAGTTATTACAAGCCTTACAAGAAATTATTTATTTTAGATTTTACCTGTGCCGTTTTGGCTGGTGGATTGGAATTGGCTTTTCCGGTGGTGGTCAATCAGGTGATCGACCAAATTATGCCTCAACAAAATTTTCGGATGATTGCACTGGCGGCGATAGGTTTGCTGTTCTTTTATCTAGTGAATACCGCCTTTCAATATATTGTCGTCTTTTTCGGTCATAAATTAGGCGTTAATATTGAAACCGATATGCGGCGAGAATTATACCAGCATTTGCAAACTCAGCCCTTTGAATATTATGACAATCAAAAAACCGGCCGGCTAATCAGTCGCCTGACCACTGATTTATTTGAAATTTCTGAAGTCGCTCACCACGGACCGGAGGATGTTTTTATCACCGTCATGACTCTGGTGGGTTCCTTTATTTTGATGATGCAGATTCATGTGCAATTAGCTCTGGCAACTTTTGTCCTGCTGCCTTTTATTACAATTGCGCTGCTATTTTTCAATAAAAAAATGACCAAGGTCAACACGCAAATTTATGAGAATCTAGGTGAGTTCAATTCAGGGATTGAAGCGGCTGTCAGTGGTGTGCGGGTCACTCAATCTTTTGCCAATGAAAAATTTGAGCAACAGCGCTTTGAAAAATTGAATCAGGCCTATCGCAAATCTAAAATTGTTTTTTATAAAGTGATGGCGGTCAGCTCATCTTATAATTATTTTTTGATGCGCTTGATTAATTTATTTACGCTGATTTTTGGGGCTTATTATGTCATTAATGGCGATATTACAAATGGTCAGTTTGTGGCTTTTATCCTGCTGGCGAACGTTTTTGTGCGACCGATTGAAAAAGTCAATACGATGATTGAAAGCTATCCAAAGGGAATAGCTGGCTTTAAGCGGCTCACCGAAGAGCTGGACCGACCTTCGACGATTGTTGACCGGCCTAATGCCCGTAATGTTGACAATCTCAAAGGTGATATTACCTATGAGAATGTTTCTTTTAAATATGCAGACGGAAAAAGTGTCCTCCATCATTTAAATTTAGAAATTAAACCCGGGGAAACGGTGGCTTTTGTCGGTCAAAGCGGTTCTGGTAAAACGACGATTTCCAATTTGCTGCCCCGCTTTTATGAAGTCAGCGAGGGGCGTGTGGCAATTGATGGCATTGATATTCGTGACATTACCTTAGCGTCACTGCGTCAACAAATCGGGATTGTTCAACAGGATGTCTTTTTATTTCCAGGAACAATTCGTGAAAATATCGCCTATGGTAAATTAGACGCGACAGATGCTGAAATTCAGCAGGCGGTTTCTTTGGCCCATTTAGATAAAGTGGTTGATCAAATGTCAGATGGTTTACAAACCAATATTGGCGAACGGGGAGTCAAACTCTCTGGCGGGCAAAAGCAGCGGGTAGCGATTGCCCGGATGTTTTTAAAAAATCCGCCGATTTTAATTTTAGATGAGGCCACCTCTGCCCTGGATACGGAAACGGAACAGGTTATTCAAGAATCGCTAAATTCCTTAGCTAGCGGCCGCACGACATTGATTATCGCCCATCGCTTAGCGACGATTAAACATGCAACTAGAATCATTGTCGTTAGTGAAGAGGGCATTGTCGAAGAAGGTAGCCACGCAGAATTAATGAATAAAAATGGCAATTATCGAAAATTATACGATGCACAGTTTAGAAAAAATAGCCTTTAGAATTTCTTAATAATTTTTATCTGTTTTCTGAAACTTCCAAGAAGAATGAAAATGTGTTTCATTCTTCCTTTTTTGTTTGTATTTTCGAGAAAATTTATGCTATTTATCTTTGAAAAAAAATAAATCATGACCAAATGAAACAGAAAAATAACCGGGATAATAACCTTTTTTAGACTTATTCTAAAAGGTGCCAAATTGGAATTTAAAATAAAATAACATCCATAACATTATTTATTGACTGCAATAAGTTAATTTAGCATTGTTTGTAGTCGAAATGAATAGACTTTAAGTTTTTTTGAAAAAGTTGGCAAGAAATATTTAGGCTTTATAAAAAAACAATACTGGGGAAAATATTTCTAAAAAAAGTTTGTAATTTTTTCTAAATTATAACAGTTTTTATTTACTGTTATATAGTTTAATAGAAAAATAAGTCAATCATTCAAAAATGTTTTAATTTGTGCAAATTATGAAAGAAAGCTGAATTTTATAGGCTTTCCATGTGAAAAATTACGAATGCATAAACATTTAATTTCTAGCAAGTCTAGCTTTTTTTGAAGAAATTCGATATAATAATTGCATAAGAAAGAAACAGAATAGCTTCTGTTATAAAAATGTGATGAATATCATCAAAAAGGAGTGAGAATCAATGTTGACTTTATACACATCTCCTAGTTGTACCTCTTGTCGGAAAGCTCGAGCTTGGTTACAAGAACACGAGATTCCATTTGTAGAACGGAATATTTTCTCTGAACCATTAAATATTTCAGAGTTAAAGCACATTTTAGAAATGACTGAGGATGGCACGGAAGAAATTATTTCGACTCGCTCAAAAGTATTCCAAAAGCTGAACACTGATTTAGACGAATTGTCTCTACAGGAACTATTAGAACTGGTGCAAACGAATCCTGGCTTGTTGAGAAGACCAATTATGGTAGACGAAAAGAGATTACAAGTTGGTTTTAATGAAGATGAAATTCGCCGTTTCTTACCCCGTGGTGTTCGCCAATTAGAATTACGCCAAGCCCAATTGATGGCTGGCTTGTAAAAAGAATAGTTATTAAAGGGCATGCCGTCTACAGTGGTGTGTCCTTTTTAGTACTTATAAATCCAATCTAGGTATTAACGAAGAGAATCGCATTAGCTGTTGATAATTTGAAATTATAAGAAGTGATTTTTTTATGAAACAGTTTAGTATTATTTGAAAATCTCTGTAGATTCCTTACTTCAAAAATGAAGATATGAGTGTAGGTTCTTTGAAGGATTTGACTTGGGATGCTCTTAGTAAAAAAGGTTCTCGATACTTTCAATTAAATAAAACACCTAAAATTTCTAAAATTCGAGTTAATCTCTTTACATTTAGACTCATTCCGCTACAATAAAAGAAAGAAAGCTCTATTTCTTTTCAAAAGCGAGGTGTTTGATAATGGAAATGGAACATATTAATGACAATACGATTCGCGTAGTCATCCACAATGATGATTTGGTTCAACGGGGGATTACTTTTTTAGATTTACTCGGAAATCATCGGGAAATTGAAAACTTCTTTTACTCTATTTTGGAGGAAGTTGATATAGAAGACGAATTCCGCGGCAGTGAAGCAATCACCTTTCAAGTTTTACCAAAGGGTGATGGTCTAGAACTTTTTATCAGCAAAAATATTACGCCAGAAGACATGGAAGGCTTAGAAAATAACGAGGAATTTCGTGATGATGTGGCAGAGTATTTGAAAAATCAATTTACTGAAGATGCTGAAAGCGACTTAAGTTTAGAAAATTTAAGCAGCTTGGTCTTTGAGGTTGCTGATTTTGAAGATTTAGTTCAATTAGCTGCTGAGGTTTATCTTGATTCTGCTTGGACTAATCTTTATCGCTACAAAGAAGGCTATTACCTGCAAATCACTTTCTTACAGGATGATTTGAATGTTATGGATAAAGAAGATATGATTTCTCAAGTTTTGGAATTTGCTAACTTATCACCGATTACCAGTGAAATTTTGGCAGAACACGGACAGCTATTGATGGAGCGCAATGCTCTGGAATTACTACGGTATCACTTTCATTAAAAAGTTTTAAAGAAGCTTATCGACTGCGGTCGGTGAGCTTTTTTTGCGTATCTTTTTGAGGGTGAAACAGATGTATATAGCGAAAAATAGTCGTGGCGTTTTAGTTAATCTTTTGCAAATCGAAAAAAATCAGCCTTTGGTAAAAGAAAACTATTATTGTCCAGCTTGTCAGCAAAAATTGATTTTAAAGGCTGGTAACATAAAGCAGCGTCACTTTGCCCATTGTGCTAAGAAAGCCTGTGAAAGTTTTAGTGAAGGAGAGACTGCCGAACATCTCGCTGGCAAGGCTCTGTTGTTTAACTGGGATCAAGAGGCTCAATTGGAGGTGCCATTAGCGAGCATTGGACAGCGAGCGGATGTTTTGTTGCCGCAGCTAGCGCTGGAATTTCAATGCTCACCCTTGCCAGCAGATGAATTGGCAAAGCGGGTAGCTGGTTATAAAAAACTAAACTTACAACAGTGGTGGCTAATTGGTGAGCGACTCAAGGAAAGCGTCTTACGTCAAGGCAGCTCGCATTTTTGCTTGTTTAATCAAGCGCTTGGAGTGCATTTTTGGCATTTAAATACCTCAAAAAAGAGTATCGAGTTGTATACCCAGCTTTTAACGATTTCCAAACAAAAATCTTTCACACGGCAAGTTTTTGATTTTAAAGAGCGACCATTATCGCAAATTATTGTTGACAGTAACTCAGCACCCTCGATTGTCTATACGAACAAAAAAGATTGGCAGCAGCAAAAATTAACCATCCAAAAGAAACTTTACTATTGTCTACCGGAGATTTTGCAAATCCAGCAGGCCTTGTATCGCCGCGGTAGTCACCTGCTGCAACTGCCGGAAATTTTATTTGCACCGAGTATGGCAGCACCCTTTTTTGGTGATTGGCTGTATTTTTTGCGTTTTAGCTTTTTTCAAAAAAGTTTGAGCTGTTCAGATGTTGATTTGCAGGAATTTAGTTTTCAACTGACGCAACGCTTTTTGCAGACATTCGAGCTGCAGAAAAAGTTTCCTTTAGTTGAGCCAGCGGTCATTTCAGCCGCTTTTTTCACAGAAAGCTGCCGACTAATTCAAGCCTATCAACAGAAAAAAACAAATTTAAAAGTCTTTTTTGCAGACTCTTTATGAAAATATGATAAGATTACTACAGGATAAATATTGGCGCAGGCTAATATTTTCGTGAGATTTCTATTGATAAAGGAGCGATTTTCATGTCAGAAGCAAAACAATTACCAAAAAGAGATGAAGTGCCAGTAGATTTAACTTGGGATCTAACTACTATTTTTCCAGATGATGCGGCCTTTGATGCAGCAATTACAGCGTTAAATGCTGAAGTAGCGAAAGCTGGCGATTTCCAAGGGACCTTGGCGAATGGTCCGGAAGCTTTCTTAAAGGCTATTGACTTTTTATTAGCTGTTTATCGGAAAACTGAAACGATTTATGTGTATTCCCATTTGAAAAATGATCAAGATACCACCAACACTACCTATCAAGGTTTATATGCCAGAGCTAGCAATTTATATGCGCAAGTTTCTCAAGCACTGGCTTGGTTTGAACCAGAAGTTTTGAGTTTGCCGGATGAAAAAATCTGGAGCTACTTTTCAGAAGAACCAAAATTAGAAGTCTATCGTCATTTCGTGAATCAAATGATTGATAATCGCGCTCATATTCTTACCGCTGACCAAGAAGCACTCTTGGCTGGCGCCAGCGAAATTTTTGGCGCTTCCAGCAATACTTTTTCTGTTTTAAACAATGCGGATTTAAAATTTCCAGTGATTGAAAATGAGAAAGGTGAAAAGATTGAATTGTCCCACGGAGTCTATGGACAATTGATGGAAAATGTTGACCGTAGTGTGCGGGAACAAGCGTTTAAAGGCTTATACAGTGTCTATGAACAGTTCCGCAATACCTTCGCCAGCACGTTATCAACCCATATTAAGAGCCATAATTACAGTGCGAAGGTTCGGAAATATGATTCTGCTCGGGCAGCTTCTTTGAGCAACAATCATATTCCTGAAAGTGTATATGATACTTTGGTGGCAGTTGTCAATGAAAATCTGCCGTTGCTACATCGCTATGTAAAATTGCGCAAACGGCTATTGAACTTAGATGAGTTGCATATGTACGATATGTATACGCCGATTTTAGGAGAAGCGTCGATTAAATACACGTATGAAGATGCCAAGGCGAAAGCACAAGAAGCATTGCAACCACTAGGAGCAGAATATTTAAAAGTTGTGGATGAAGCTTTCAGCAAGCGCTGGATTGATGTGGTAGAAAATCAAGGCAAGCGTAGTGGAGCGTATTCTTCTGGAGCCTATGATACAAAGCCTTATATCTTAATGAATTGGCACGATACCCTGGACCAATTATTTACTTTGGTCCATGAGATGGGACACAGCGTCCACAGCTATTTCACCCGCAGCAATCAGCCTTATGTCTACGGCGATTATTCAATTTTCTTAGCTGAGATTGCTTCCACTACCAATGAAAATATTTTGACGGAATATCTATTGGAAACTGAAACAGATCCTAAAATCAGAGCCTACATCTTAAATCATTATTTAGATGGCTTTAAAGGTACGATTTTCCGGCAAACGCAATTTGCAGAGTTTGAGCATTTTATGCATGAAGAAGACGCCAAAGGCACGCCTTTGACTGCAGAATATTTGAGTGAGAGCTATGGTGAATTAAATAGTAAATATTATGGTTCAGACGTGACTGAAGATCCTGAAATTAAACTAGAGTGGTCGCGGATTCCTCATTTTTACTACAATTACTATGTGTATCAATATGCGACTGGTTTTTCAGCAGCTTCGGCCTTGGCGCAAAAGATTGTCGATCAAGAGCCGGGTGCCTTAGATCATTACTTAAATTATTTAAAATCCGGCAGCAGCGACTTCCCAATTGAAGTCATGAAGCGGGCCGGTGTTGACATGACTAAAGCGGATTATATCCGTGATGCCATGAAGGTTTTTGAAACTCGCTTAACTGAATTAGAAGAATTGGTTGAATCTTTAACTGCTTAATTAACAGGCAGTCTACAAAAAGCGCAGCAGCTTGTTAAATGCAAGGAGGAGAGTCCGGCGTTTGCAAGCTGCTGTCAGCTTACCCTAAAGACTGGCTCATTTTCAGACTTTAAATAAAGAAGGAGGGATTCGATGTCTCTAGCGAGTGTCCAAGAATATTTTGCCAATTTAAACATGGCCGATCAAATTATTGTTCTTGAAGAGTCCTCAGCAACAGTCGCTTTGGCGGCGCAAGCGCTAAGGACACAGCCTGCGCAGATTGCCAAAAGCTTATCTTTTAAAAAGAAAGCTAGTGCTGAAGCCATCTTAGTTGTGGCAGCCGGTGATACAAAAATTGACAATCAAAAATACAAAGAATTCTTTCAAGAGAAGGCTTTGATGCTTAAAGCAGACGAAGTCGATCAAAAAATCGGCCATCCAGTCGGTGGCGTTTGTCCCTTTGCCGTGAACTCAGACGTAGCGGTTTATTTAGATGATTCCTTGAAACGCTTTGACTTTGTTTATCCCGCCTGTGGCAGTGGTAATAGCGCCATCAAGTTGACAATTCCAGAGTTGGAAACTTACAGTAACTTCCGCCAATGGATTGATGTGTGCAAATACTAAAAACTGACAACTTTAAAGAGCCTGAGAATTTTCTCAGGCTCTTTTGCTTTAGCTAAACTAACGATTCTTGGGATAATCACGCTCCAAGAGTCAGTACAAAGGTCAGTAAAGTATCTTTAACAAGCTTTGATTATTAGAATCTCAAGAAATAAAAAATTTTCCCAATTAAAAAAACGCCTGTAAAAGTTAGCAGTTAAAATATATCGATCCCATAAGGTTAGATTTTTGGTCTAACCTTTGGGGTCACTACAAAAGCTAATATTTACAGGCTGTTTAAATTTTATTCAGCAGGGGGAGTTGGTTCTTCAAGTTGGCTCGTTGAAGTTTCCATTTCTTCAAGCTGTGAAGGGGTGTTTAGTATTTGCTGCTGGCGACGTCTTCTTAACCAAAATAGGTAAACAGCGAATAAGAGAATACAAACGACAAAGGAAATAGCACCTAAACTAAAGCCTTGTGGCAGATATTTAAAGACAATTTCGTGACTGCCGGCTGGAAGATTAATAGCAACTAGTGCATCTTCATAGGCGGTAATTTCAACTTCCTCGCCGTCGACATAAGCTTTCCAACCTTCATCAAAGGGGATGGTCGTCATTAAAACTTGGTCGCTATCAACGGTAACATTTCCGCTGGCGGTCCGGCCATCAGTGGTTAATTCAACTCCGTTAGCTTGAATGGCGTTCATCGCTGTCGTGTAAGCAGTCGTATCCATACCTAAAACCTGTGGATTAAGTAAACTAATCGCATCAGTTCCGTAAAAGCTAACCGAAAAATTAACAGTTGTCTGCTCCGCATAATAACCTAAATCATAATACTGTCCGGTAATATTAATCTGGGACTTGCGACTTTCACCATTAACAAAAACTTCGGCGGTGGAGCTACCGATCTGGTTAAAGTCAGTTGGAAACAAACTGATATAGGCTTGAGTGTTGGCAGGGACGGTCACTTGATAATTAATGACCTTCGCGACATTATTAGTCTGTTCACTATAGGTCACAGTGTTGCCATTTTCAGTCACGTCCGTATTTTCCGTAGAGGTGACAATTGGATTGTAAAAGGTAAAATAATTTAAATTTTGCCCGGATAAAGCATTGACCAAATTTGTCTGGGTTCCCAAATTGTCAGAAACCAAACTCTCCACGTTGTAAATACTTTCATCCGTTGTGAAGGCTAACGGCAGAGCATTCTGATTTTCATATAAGGTATAATCTCCCGCTGACTCGATAGCAGAAAAGCCGAATTTATTGAGGGTGGTTTTGCTGAGATTATATTTTATCCCAAAAAGGCTATCCATCAAGAGGGTATTATTATTGTAACGAATATTTAAATTAGTCCCCCGGGAACGAAAACCGAGTTCATCCAAAAAGCTGGATGAATTCCGATTGCGGATAGAAGAAAACATGCTGATGCCGCTGTACCCATAATTCAGACTGTCGTTGGAGGAGACAGCGTCCAAATTTTCCAGCCGATAAAAATTGTCATTCAAGTCCTCTGATTCAGAGACGAGGGACTTGATTGCTGGATAAGGACTGGTGTACAAACTTCTGGAAGCGTAATTCCAATCATCTAAAATTCCGTGAATCATGCCGTTAGTATTCAGTAGAGCCTCGCCGCTCATCAAGATTAAAAAGATAATACTGAGGCGTTTTAGGTTGAGTTTATCTGACTGAAATAGCGCAATGCCTAACGTATAAAAAAGTAAAAAGGCCACGCTGATAATCAGTGAAAATAAGCTGACGTAAGGGTAGTTATTGGTTTCCAGACCGAAGCCGATACAAAAGAGGGCGGCAATCAACAGGCTGAGACCCATAACAAGGTAGCTATCTTTTTTTGTAAACTGCTCCCAGCCGTAGCCGGCAAGTAGCACGACTAAAAAAGAAAATAAATAGGCGTAGCGGAATAAAAACATGTTCGGCGCGTGCATCCCGTGCCAGAAAAGGTTTAACGGCACAAGGTAAAAGCTTGCGATTAAAATCGCCAATAAACTGCCGAAAGCCACTTTATTTTTCCAAGAAATTTTACGGGTCACAAAATAGAAGACACAGAAAACTAATGGTACTAAGCCGACATAAATGAATGGAATCGAACCATAACGGGTGGTATCGTAAACGCCAATCATATTTTTCATCAAGATGTCCCACCAGCCGGTTGCCTCCGTTTTCAACTGATTAATTGTGGAGAGGGATTCGCCATTGGTCCGCAAATCCAAGACAGCCGGTAAAATCATAATCAGTGAAGCACCGGTGGCTAAAGCCGCGGTCAGACCATAGGGAACAATCGTTTTGAGATAAGTCTTGGGTTTGGTCAAAAGTCGGGCGATAAAATACAGCCCAGAAAAAATGGCAATCATAAAGCCCATGTAAAATCCGGATAAAAAGAGCAACAAATAGCTGACAAATAAAAGCAGCGGTTTTTTCTCATCCATCACTTTATGGATGCCTAAGATGACCAGCGGTAGATAGACAAAAGCATCGGACCACATGATTAATTCCGAATGAGCCGTGGCAAAAGACATTAAGGCATAGGCAACAGCCAAAGAGACCTTGTTCCATTTTGGCAATTTAAAACTGTGATTTGCCAAAAACCAAAAGCTTAAGCCGGCTGCACCGATTTTTATGAGGGTAATCAGATAGAGGGCATCAGGCACTAATTGATTTGGGAAGAAATAAACCAAAAAGGTGAAAATCCCGCCTAAATAATAGGAAACAAGGGAAAGATAGTTCAATCCTAATGAGGTATTCCAAGTGTAGAAAAAGCTCTGCTCGCCGTGTAGAAAATTATTAAAGCTGGCATAGAAATTGGAAGATTGCGAAAAAGCATCACTTGCCAGAATGCTGCGGGAGCTGCCGGGATAAATGCCGATACTGAGATAGACCCCTGCTAAAATTAAAAAAGGCAGTAAAAAACTGGCTAACATAAACCAGCGATTTTCCTTAAAGTAAGGGGTAGTAAAAGGATTTTTTATTTTAAAAGAAGATTTTTTATGAGCTGTCTGTCGTTTCAAAAAAGGTTCACCAAATTTCTATAAAGTCATTAAGGATAGTGTACCATAGGAAGAAAGTCGAGGCAGAATTTTTCACCTCGAAAATTAAAATGTCTGGGGAAAAATGCTTTGAGGAGGGCGAAGAAATTTTCCAGAGGTGAAAACTATTGGTTGCAGCTATTTTAGACAAGCTTAACTTCTTAGCTGAGACACAAAAAAACCGTCTCCTTTTTAAAGGAGACGGTTGGGAATACTAGTTGTTGTGATTAAACACGTTCAACTTTTCCAGATTTCAACGCGCGAGTTGAAACCCATACTTTTTTAGGTTTGCCGTCGATTAGCACACGAACTTTTTGCAAGTTAGGTTTGACAGTCCGTTTAGTAGCATTTAATGCGTGAGAACGGTTGTTGCCGCTGCTAGTTTTACGACCGGTAAAATAACAAACTTTAGCCATGATATTTCCTCCTTCATCTTATGATGCAATTCAATCTGCATGCATTCTTCTGCCTGAGCTCCTAGAAACTTCTATTACTATAGAAGAAAATACAAGCTCCTGAGTCAAGAAGAACTTGCTGTCGATTGCAAAATCTTGAAGCGAATTCTTCAGCTCATACCGTAATAATTTATCATAGGTTGCTCCATTTAGCAAGCTGATTTTTTGAAGAGAATTGACAAGTCCTGTGAAAACGTGTAAATTATACAGAGTTATGGTGGGCTTGTTATGACAAAAGCCCGTTTTTGTCGTCAGATTATTAGCTGGCTTTCTTTTATTTACTAGGGGGCTATGATAAAATACAGAGTGAATTTGACAAAAAATTTGTAGGGAGGCATACAAATGGCTGTAAAAATTAAAACGGCTGCCGGTACGATTGAAATCTCCAATGAAGTGATTGCAACAGTCGTCGGCGGAGCAGCAACCGACGTGTTTGGCATCGTTGGCATGGCCAGCAAAAGCCAGATTAAAGATAATATTAACGAAATTTTAAGAAAAGAAAATTATTCCCGCGGTGTGGTAGTTCGGCAAGAAGAAAATGGTGTGGCGGTGGATGTGTATACCATCATCAGTTATGGCACCAAAATTTCTGAAGTATCCCGCAATGTTCAAGAAAGTGTCAAATACAATTTGGAAACTTTACTGGGCGTGAGCGCAAATTCAGTGAATGTCTTTGTGCAGGGTGTGCGGGTATTGCCTGACTAGGCACAGGTGCTTAGCATCAATAAGGAGGATATTTTAGTGAGTGTAACAGAAATCAGCGCCAGCCAGTTTCAAGAAATGGTTCAGGCGGGGGCAAAGCGCTTAAATGTAAATGCGGAATTTGTCAATTCTTTAAATGTATTTCCCGTGCCAGATGGTGATACGGGTACCAATATGAATTTGTCGATGACCAGCGGAGCGAAAGCCGTTGTTGATTCACCATCACAAAAAGTCGGTGAATTGGCAAATATTTTATCAAAAGGTCTTTTAATGGGGGCGCGGGGCAATTCCGGCGTTATTTTGTCTCAGTTGTTCCGAGGCTTTTCCAAACATATTCCCGATGTCGTGAACTTAAATGCTAAAGATTTAGCAGCAGCTTTTACCCATGGAGTTGAAACAGCTTATAAAGCCGTGATGAAACCTGTGGAGGGCACGATTTTAACCGTTGCCCGGGAAGCAGCTAAAGCCGGCGAACGCAAGGCTCAAAAAACAGACGATGTGATTGAAGTGATGGAGGCTGTTTTAAGCGGTGGTAAACGGGCGTTGGCGAAAACACCTGATTTATTACCAGTCTTAAAAGAAGTCGGCGTTGTCGATAGCGGCGGCCAAGGCTTAGTCTTTATTTATGAAGGCTTTTTAAATGCCTTAACCGGCAAGTTCGAAGCGGATATCGCTTATGAACCATCACCAGCAGCGATGGATGAAATGGTCAATGCAGAACATCACCGTAGTGTCCAAGGACAATTGGCCACAGCCGATATTAAATTCGGCTACTGTACAGAAATCATGGTCAACATCGGCGAAGGCCCAACGGTTGATAGCAAGTTTGATTATGAAACCTTCCGTAATTATTTAGACGGACTAGGGGATTCATTATTAGTAGTCAATGACGATGAAATTATCAAAGTTCACGTCCACACGGAACATCCCGGCGAAGTCATGAATTACGGGCAAAAATTTGGTTCGTTAGTGAAAGTCAAAGTCGACAATATGCGGATGCAACATGAAACGATTTTAGAGCATGATGAACATATCCACGAAGACTTAGATATCACTCAAGCCCACAAACCTTATGGCGTAATTGCGATTGCTGCCGGTGAAGGCGTGCAGGAATTATTTAAGAGCTTAGGCGTTAACTTTGTGATTAGCGGCGGCCAAACGATGAATCCTAGCACAGAGGATATTTTAAAAGCTGTGGAGGAGGTCAATGCCGACCAAGTAATTATCCTGCCGAATAATAAAAATATCTTTATGGCAGCTGACCAAGCGGCTGAAGTGGCAGAAGTGCCAGTGGCTGTGGTGCCGACTAAAACCATTTCCCAAGGGATGACGGCGATGTTGGCCTTTAACGACCAAGCTGATTTAGATGAAAATAAAACTTCGATGACAGAGTTAAGCGAAAGTGTGGTCAGCGGACAAATCACCAATGCGATTCGCGACACAGCGATTGATGGTGTCACTATCACAGAAGGCGATTATCTCGGAATGGTTGACGGTAAGATTGTCGTATCTGAAAAGGATATTAAAGATGTTGCCTTGACGACTCTGGAGAAGATGATTGCAGCCGATACGGAAATTGTCACGATTATCGTCGGTGAAGGCGGCAGCCAAAAAGCCGCAGAAGACCTTGTTAAAACTCTTTCAGAAAAATATCCTGATTTAGAGTTGGAGATTCATCAAGGGGATCAACCGGTTTACCCTTACTTGTTCTCTGCTGAATAAAAAATTAAACACTTGTAAGCCTGAAGCACTAATCTTAGATTGGTTTTTCAGGCTTCTTTCTTGAAGGGAGGTCGACAGATGACAGCATTGACAGATAGTGTCGCCGTTTTAGCCGGCGTGGGTCCTAAGCGTCAAGAAAATTTAGCCAGCCTCGGCATAGTGACGATTGAGGATTTGATTACTTATTTTCCATTTCGCTATGAGGATATTCAAGAAAAAAATCTCAACGAAATCGGCGATCAAGAAAAAGTCACGCTGAAGGGGACTGTCGTTTCTGAAGCGGTCTTAGCCCGTTATGGCTATAAAAAAAATCGCCTGCAATTTCGCATGATGCAAGACCATGATGTTTTCAGCGTCTCTTTTTTTAATCAACCTTATCTAAAGGATAAAGTGATTTTAGGAGAAGAAATCGCCGTTTATGGCAAATGGGATGCTAAGCGCAAAGCTTTAAACGGCATGAAAATTTTAGGCAGCAAATCACCAGAAGATTTTGCCCCGATTTACCATGTCTCAAAAGCGGTCCGCCAGAGCACCCTGATTGAATTAATCAAGCTAGCATTGGAACTCTATCAAGAGCAGATTTTTGAAAATCTGCCGGCCTCTCTGATTGAAAAATATCGCTTAATGGATCGCAAGTCAGCGATTATTGCCATGCACTTTCCTAAAAATCATCAGGAAAGTCAGCAGGCCAAACGGCGAGTCGTCTTTGAAGAATTTTTCCTCTTTCAAATGCGGATGCAGGGCTTAAAAGCGCGGGACAAAGCCGAAGTCAACGGAATTTCGATTTTATACGATGTGCCCCGTTTGAAAAAATTTGTCGAGACGCTGCCCTTTGAGCTGACGAATGCTCAAAAGCGGGTCACTAATGAAATCTGTCGAGATTTGCGCAGTCCGCAACATATGCAGCGGCTTTTGCAAGGGGATGTCGGCAGCGGGAAAACGGTGGTGGCGGCAATTGTTTTATATGCCGCCATGACAGCCGGTTTTCAAGGAGCCTTGATGGTGCCAACGGAAATTTTGGCCCAGCAGCATTTGGAAAGCTTGAGCCAGCTCTTTGATCCTTTGGAAGTGCGGGTGGCAGTTTTAACTGGTTCGACTAAAACAAAAGAACGGCGGGAAATTCTCACCCAATTAGCCAACGGCGAATTGGATATTCTTGTCGGCACCCACGCTTTGATTCAAAAAGATGTTTTCTTCGCCAATCTCGGTCTCGTGATTACCGATGAACAGCATCGCTTTGGCGTGAACCAGCGGAAAATTTTGCGGGAGAAGGGCTTGCGACCGGATGTCTTATTTATGACGGCGACGCCGATTCCTCGAACTTTAGCGATTACTGCTTATGGGGAAATGGATGTTTCCGTGATTGATGAATTACCGGCCGGCCGAATTCCTGTGGAAACTCGCTGGATTCGTCATCCACAATTGGATAGCGTCTTGGAGTGGAGCTTAAAAGAACTTTCAAAGGGACATCAGATGTACGTTATCTGTCCGCTGATTGAAGAATCAGAGGCTTTGGATGTCAAAAATGCCACTGAGATTTATGAACGCCTGCAAACTTATTATGGCGACACCTATCAAGTAGCTTTGCTCCACGGCAAAATGAAAAACCAAGAAAAAGATCAAATCATGGAAAATTTTAAAGATCAAAAAAGTCAGATTTTAGTTTCCACCACCGTGATTGAAGTCGGGGTCAATGTTCCCAATGCCACAGTGATGTTGATTATGGATGCCGACCGTTTTGGTTTGGCCCAGCTCCATCAACTGCGGGGCCGGGTTGGCCGGGGCGGCGATGCCTCCTATTGTATTTTAGTGGCGGACCCGAAAAATGAAATGGGTGTGGAGCGCATGAAAATCATGACAGAAACCACTAACGGCTTTGTCGTCAGCGAAAAAGATTTGGAGCTGCGGGGGCCGGGCGAAGTCTTTGGCTTTCGGCAATCAGGAATTCCGCAATTTATTGTGGGGGATATCGTCAATGATTTTAATATTCTGGAAGTGGCCCGCAGTGAAGCCAAAAAGATTTGGCGGGATTCCGACTGGCAACATCAAGCAGAATATAGTAGTCTAGTGGAGACTTTAAAAATAGCTGATGAAGAACAATTTTTTGATTAAAGCGCAAGTTGCTTGAACTAAACTGGAGGAAAATAAAAA
The DNA here is from genome assembly GCF_056924355.1 of Enterococcus sp. LJL90. NCBI lineage: Bacteria > Bacillati > Bacillota > Bacilli > Lactobacillales > Enterococcaceae > Enterococcus > Enterococcus sp. LJL90. The sequence continues at coordinate 640,311 of NZ_JBXPBQ010000001.1, forward strand.
AATGAAAATTGCAGTAGATGCGATGGGCGGCGACAACGCCCCTCAAGCCATTGTCGAAGGAATTATGCTAGCTAAAGCGGAATACCCTGAGATGGAGTTTCTTTTATTTGGAAAAGAAACGGAAATTAAAAAGTACGTAACCGATGAAAAAAATGTAGAGATCATCCACACCGATGAAAAAATTATGAGTGATGATGAACCCGTTAAAGCGATTCGTCGTAAAAAAACAGCGTCAATGGTGCTGGCGGCCCAAGCGGTCAAAGAAGGTCGCGCCGATGCGATTTTTTCTGCCGGTAATACCGGAGCTTTATTAGCAGCTGGCTTATTTATCGTCGGGCGCATTAAACAAGTGGAACGGCCAGGTTTGATGACCACTTTGCCAGTGGTTGGGCAATCGGATAAAGGCTTTGATATGCTGGACTTAGGGGCGAATGCCGATAACCGGCCAGAACATTTATTGCAATTTGGTGTCTTAGGAGCCTTTTATGCTAAAAATGTTCGGGGAATTGAAAATCCCCGTGTTGGACTTTTAAACAATGGTACGGAAGCTAGCAAAGGTAGTGAGCTGACGAAAAAAGCATATGAGTTGCTAAGTGAAGCACCTGATTTGAATTTTATCGGCAACGTTGAAGCCCGTGATTTATTGAGCGGTGTCGCTGATGTAGTTGTCACCGACGGCTTTACTGGAAATGCCGTCTTAAAGACAATTGAAGGGACTGCCATCAGCATTATGTCGCTATTGAAAAATTCGATTTCAGAAGCAGGCATCACAGGCAAGCTGGGGGCATTATTATTAAAAGACAGCTTGCGGGGTTTGAAAAATGAAATGGATTATTCTAAACATGGTGGAGCAGTCTTGTTTGGCTTAAAGGCACCCGTGATTAAAACCCACGGAGCAACTGGACCAGAGGCTGTAAAGTATACCATTCGCCAGATTCACCGGATGTTAGAAACTCAGGTCGTCACTCAATTGGTGGACCATTTTGCCCAAGAGGAAGCAGCAGAGTCTGAAGCAACGACACCAGCGGAATAGAAATTCGCTGAAAAAGGTAGACAAACAATTTTTTTATCAGTAAAATGAAGCTTGCAGACTGAGGGCAAGGAAAACGGGGGTGAAGCGAATTGACGCGGGAAGAAGTATTTAGCAAAGTAGCGAATATTATCGCCAAACATTTTGAAGTTGAGCCGGATAAAATTACCGATCAAATCAGTATTAAAGATGATTTGAATGCTGATTCAATTTCAGTGATGGAATTTGTCTTGGAATTAGAAGACGAATTTGGGACTGAGATTTCTGATGAAGAAGCAGAAAAAATTGAAACAGTTGGCGGCGCAGTTGACTATATTATGAACAATCAATAATCATTGATTTTCTCGAGGTTGTGACATAAGCTCAAAACAGATTTAAAATAGCTAAACCATCGTCAGTAACAGCTGACAGTGGGGGTAAATTTGCCAGTCGGACCATTTGGCTCCTGACACAACAATTCACCCTTTAGTTTAGAAATTTTGTCTGTGAAAGAACTTATGTGATAACCTCTTTTTTTATCTCCTTAAAGTTTCAAAAGAAGAGAAAAACCAGTATAATAGAACAGTATCTGCAACCAAGTTGGAAAGGAATGGGAACATGAATCACCAGTTGACCAAATTGCTACAGGAGAACTATCAAATTGTTTTTCATCATGTCGATTTACTCGAACAGGCCTTCACCCATTCATCCTATGTGAATGAGCATCGCAACTTGCATTTATCTGACAATGAACGCTTAGAATTTTTAGGGGACGCTGTTTTGGAATTATTAGTTTCCCGATTTTTATATGACACCTTCACGGATTTACCTGAAGGTCGTTTAACGAAGCTGCGTTCAGCAATTGTCAGAGAGGACAGTCTTTCAAAATTTGCGAAGGAATGTCAATTTGACCAGTATGTGTTACTAGGAAAAGGCGAAGAAAACTCCGGCGGCCGGATGCGCCCCGCCTTATTGTGTGATTTATTTGAAGCCTTTTTAGGGGCTTTGTATTTAGATCAAGGATTAGACGCTGTTTTGGCGTTTATTAGCAAAGTTATCTTTCCCCAAGTAACCAATGGTGCTTTTTCACATGAGATGGATTTTAAGACCCGTTTACAAGAAGTTTTACAAAAAAATGGCGATGTTAAAATCGACTATCAATTAATTAAAGAAGAAGGTCCTGCCCATGAACGGGAATTTTGGACCAAAGTTTTATTGGATGGTCGCGAAATCGGCGATGGCCACGGGAAATCCAAAAAGCTTTCAGAACAAGCTGCAGCGGAAAATGCCCTGAAGCAATTAGCTGAATCCGAAACAAATTAGGAGCGATTTTGTGTATTTAAAGAAAGTAGAAATAGCCGGCTTCAAGTCCTTTGCTGATCGCACGGTGATTGATTTTGAAAATAAATTAACCGCCGTCGTGGGTCCAAACGGCAGCGGCAAAAGTAATATCACCGAAGCGATTCGTTGGGTTTTAGGGGAGCAGTCCGCTAAAAGTTTGCGGGGTGGCAAGATGCCGGACATTATTTTTGCCGGCTCTGAATCCCGCAAACCTTTGAACATTGCCGAAGTGACGATTGTCTTAGATAACAGCGACAACTATCTGCCGCTGGATTTTAGTGAAATCAGCGTGACCCGTCGTTTACGTCGGACTGGTGAAAGTGACTTTTTCATTAATAAACAAGCCTGCCGTCTAAAAGACATTCAAGATTTATTTATGGATTCTGGTTTAGGCAAGGAATCTTTTTCGATTATTTCTCAAGGGAAGGTCGAAGCGATTTTCTCCAGTAAGCCTGAGGACCGTCGCGGAATTTTTGAAGAGGCAGCCGGTGTTTTAAAATATAAGCAGCGGAAGAAAAAAGCTGAGCAGAAATTATTTGAGACAGAAGACAATTTAAGCCGGGTTCAAGATATTATTTATGAGCTGGAAGACCAGCTGGAACCTTTAAAGGCCCAGAGTGCAGCTGCTAAAGAATTTTTGACTTTAAAAGAAAAATTAACGGCAATCGATATCAGTGCTGTCATTACTGAAGTTAGCAGCACCAAAGCCGATTGGGAAACTAAAAAAACAGAACTGGCTGTCTTAGCGGAGCAATTGACAGAGGTCAGCGAAGCGATTCAATACGCTGAAAGTAAATTGTTTGATTTGCGGCAAACCCGCAGCCAAACCGACCAGCAAATTGACCAATTCAATCAACAGCAACTGCAATTGACTGAAGCCTTGAAACAAGCTGAAGGGCAAAAGGATGTTTTAAAGGAACGCTCGCAAAACACCTTGAAAAATGCCCAAGAATATCAAGCCTCTGTGGAAGAAGCCGAAGCGAAATTAGCCGAGTTTAGTCAACAACTAACTGATTTGCGACGCAATTTATTAACAAAAGAAGAAGAGATGACTCTTTTAAGCAATGAAATTGCCGCCACTGAAAGTGAATTAATCAAATATCAAAAATCCTCTAAGGAAATTATTGAAGATTTGCGCAGCCAATATGTTGAGCTGATGCAAGAGCAAGCCAGCACCAACAATGAATTAAAACATTTGGAGCGGACTTATCAGCAGGAGATGGCCAAAAATCAGCAGGCGCTGACTAAAAATCAGCAGTTGGAAACGCAACAGGCGACCTTGGTTGAGCAAGTGGCTGATTTAACTGAGAAAAAAGCGACTGTCCAAGGCCAAATTGCTAGACAATTAAAGGATTATCAAAAGACCCAACAGGAATTACAGCAGGGGAGCGCTCGTTTTAAAGAGGCGCAGCAGGAAATGTATCAGCTGATGAATCGGCTGCAACAGGTTAAAGCTCGCCATAAAAGCCTGCAGGATATTCAAGATAATTACACTGGGTTTTATCATGGTGTCCGTTTGATTTTGCAAAACCAAGAGCAGCTTGGCGGTATCGTCGGCGCCGTGGCGGAATTATTAACAGTGCCAGAAGATTACACCCTCGCAATTGAAACGGCTTTAGGGGGCGCAGCGCAAAATATTGTTGTGGAAACAGAAAAAGATGCCCGCAATGGGATTACTTTTTTGAAGGAACGCAAAGGCGGCCGTGGAACGTTTCTACCGCTGACAACGATTAAGCCTCGTTCCTTAAACAGTTCTCAAGTAAAAAAAGCCCAAGATGTGTTAGGCTTTTTAGGAATTGCTAGCCAATTAATCAGCTATGATGACAAAATTGCTAATATTGCTGAGAATTTATTAGGGCATATTGTGATTGCCAAAGACTTGACCAGTGCTAACCAACTGGCGAAGGCGCTGAATTACCAGGTGCGGATTGTTTCCCTCGAAGGAGACGTGATGAATGCCGGCGGTTCGATGACCGGTGGTGCCAGTAAAAAAGGCAATCAAGGCAGTCTCTTTAGTCAAGGCCAAGAATTGCAGCACCTCAGTCAAGAATTGGAACGAATTGAAGCTCAGCAATTTGCTAAGGAACAACAGGTTCAACAGTTGGAAGCTGTTGTGAAAAAACAAGAGGTCGACTTAGAGGCCCTTCGCAGTCACGGGGAAGCGACTCGTTTAGAAGAACAAGAAATTTTAAATCAGCTTGCTAATAAAGAAAATGAATTAGAGCGAGCTCAAAAAGAATTACAAATTTTCCAAATGGAGTCCACAGAGCTGCAGCGTTTCATCGGCGAATATCAGCAGGAAAAAGCCGAGCTAACGGATAGACAAACCACCCTAGCGACACAATTGACCGACATTGATCAAGAAATTAAATCCATCAGTCAAGAAAGCGAATTGGTGGAGGAAACCCGCCAACGTTTGCAGGAGGAAAAAAACCAGCAAACGGCCAAGTTGGCGATTGCCAAGGAGCAGAAAACTCATCTGGAAAGCCAGCTCCAAAATCTGGTGGAACAAGAGCGGGACACTGCTAATCGACGGGATAACTTAGTCAGCCAAATTGCCGCTTTAAGCAATGCTTCTTCTGATTTTGAAATGACGGAAGAAAGTTTAGTGGCCCAAGGGGAAGAATTGGGCCGGGCCCTCGCGGAAATCAAAGAGAAATTATCTGCCGCAAAAGAACAGCGGCAGGCTTTACAGGAACAAGTCGACCAATTGGACAGCCAATTGACGGAAGCCAATCAGCAACAAAAAAATCTGATGGCGACCCAAACCAATTTAGAGGTTCAAAAAAATCGGCGGGAGCTACAATTGGATAATTTCTTGGCATACTTGCAGGAAGAATACAGCATGACCTATGAAGCGGCTGTCTGGCAGTATCAAGAAACGGCTGACTTAGCGGCCGCTAAAAAAGAAGTGCGCCAATTAAAAGCCGACATCGAGCGACTCGGTCCTGTCAATTTAAACGCCATCGAGCAGTTTGAACAAGTGGATGAGCGTCATCAATTCTTAGTTAGCCAACGGGATGATTTATTATCCGCCAAAGAACAATTATTTACCACGATGGCGGAAATGGACGAAGAGGTCAAACTGCGTTTCAGTGAAACCTTTGATGCCATCCGCAATAAATTTAAAGCCGTCTTTCCAAAAATGTTTGGCGGCGGTCGGGCGGAATTATTCTTGACTAACCCGACAGATTTATTAAATACCGGAATCGAAATTGAGGCTCAGCCGCCGGGTAAACGGCTGCAAAGTTTGAGTCTATTATCAGGAGGCGAGCGGGCTTTAACAGCTATCGCTCTGCTGTTTTCGATTATCCAAGTGCGGACAGTCCCGTTTTGTATTTTAGACGAGGTGGAGGCTGCCTTAGATGAGGCCAATGTTTCACGCTTTGGCCATTACCTCAGCCAATTCCAAAGTGATACGCAATTTATTGTTGTGACTCACAGAAAAGGTACGATGGAAGCCGCCAATGTTTTATATGGTGTCACTATGCAGGAATCCGGCGTGTCTAAAATTGTTTCGGTACGTCTTGAGGATGTCACTGAAGGTGGCAGGATTTCGGCGGAGGCGCAGTAAGGAAAATTCTGTCTTTATAATGATTAAGTTGAAATAAATAGGGGCCTAAGCTAGTATCGACTGGTTTGTAGTGGCTGCAAAAGTTTCCAGATAGCATAAAGGAGCGTTTCATGATTAAACTAATTGCAATTGATTTGGACGGCACTTTATTAAATAGCGAAAAGAAAATCTCCGAGGCAAATAAATTGGCCTTGCAAAGCGCCAAAGATGCCGGAGTAAAAATTGTGCTGTGTACTGGCCGACCTTTAAGAGGGATTGAAGTTTATTTGGAGGAATTGGGTCTAGAAGAAGCCGGTGATTACAGCATCACCTTCAATGGCGGCTTGGTTCAAAAAAATGATACCGGTGAAATTTTAGCCAAAAAAGCTTTAACAACAGCCAATGTTCGAGAAATTTATCAGCTAGGCAAGCAACTTGAACTGCCAGTGGACGTTTTGGCTGATGATGATGTCCTGCAGCTAACGACGGCACCCGGACATAATTCAATCTATCAAAGCTTAAATGATTTGCTGAATTTTATTCCGACAGAAATCGAAGCAATCAATGATGAAGGAACATATAATAAGGCTGTTATGGCTTATAGTGCGGCTATTTTGGATCAAAAAATTCCGGATATTCCGCAGGATTTGTATACAAGATATGAAATTATAAAAAGTCGGGCTAATCTGCTAGAATTTATGCCTAAGGGTGTGACGAAGGCTTATGGAATTTCTTTGTTGGCGGATTACTTAAAAATAACCGCCGCAGAAGTCATGGCAATCGGTGATGAAGAGAATGATTTGCCGATGATTGAATACGCCGGCATCGGTGTCGCTATGGCCAATGCGGTACCTGATGTCAAAGCCATTGCTGATTATGTGACCACTAGTAATGATGAAGATGGTGTGGCCGCTGTTATCGAGAAGTTTGTTTTTGTTGGTGAGTAAGCTGTGCTAATCAAACTAAACTGCTACAAGGATAAATTTAATACCTTAAACTGAGCAAGGATGTCAGTTCCATTTTTAGCAGTATATAAAGTCCCTGCAGTTTAGTGGAATGATATACGTACGAAGCCACTGACAGAGAGGAAAAGATTTCTTTGGAGTTCCTAGTATGAAATCTAAAATTGTCAGTACGCATACGATTCGACTAGTTGGATTTATTGGACTAAGTCGAACTCGCAATAAAACTAAATTTCAGCCAAGGAATTTATTACCTTAAAATGAGTTAGGATGTCAGTTCCACTTTTTGCAGTAGACAAAGTCCCTGTAGTTTAGTGGAATGATATACGTACGAAAATAAAACTAAATTTCTACAAAGAAATTTAATACCTTAAAATGAGCAAGGAGGAAATTCCATGGGATTTTTTGATAAAATCAAAAAGGCTTTTACCGGCGAGACGGAAGAGGTTCAAACGCCGGAGGAAGTCGAGGTCCAACAGAAATACGAGCAGGGTTTAGAAAAGACTCGTAAAACTTTTGGCGAGCGAATGAATGAATTATTTGCGAATTTCCGAACGGTTGATGAAGACTTTTTTGAAGAGTTGGAGGAAACTTTAATCGGAGCTGATGTCGGCTTTGATACAGCGATAAAAATCACTGAGGCTTTGCGTCAGGAAGTGAAGCTGCAAAATGTCAAAAAGCCGCAGGAAGTTCAAAATGTTATCATTGAAAAATTAGTCGACCTTTATGAATCTGAAGGGGTTGATGAGGTCAATGCTCTAAATGTTCAGCCTGAAGGATTAACAATTATGCTGTTTGTCGGAGTCAACGGGGTTGGTAAAACTACGAGTATCGGCAAATTGGCGAATCAATACCGTGAGGCTGGCAAAAAAGTGCTTTTAGCGGCGGCGGATACTTTTCGGGCAGGCGCGATTGATCAATTAGTTGTCTGGGGTGAGCGGGCCCAAGTCGAAGTCGTTCGTGGCAAAGCTGGCGGCGACCCTGCGGCTGTCGTTTATGATGCGGTGGCTAAGGCGCAAGAACAGCAGGCAGATATTTTATTAGTGGATACTGCTGGCCGTTTGCAAAACAAAGTCAACTTGATGAACGAATTGGAAAAAATCAAGCGCGTCATTCAGCGGGAAGTGCCAGATGCGCCCCATGAAGTGCTATTGGTGGTGGATGCGACGACTGGACAAAATGCAATGGTCCAGGCGAAACAATTTAAGGAAACAACCGATGTCACTGGTTTAGTCTTAACTAAATTAGACGGAACCGCTAAAGGGGGGATTGTGTTAGCAATTCGCAATGAGCTACATTTGCCGGTGAAATTAGTCGGCTTAGGCGAAGGCATCGATGACCTAGAACCATTTGAGCCAAATGATTTTGTGATTGGTCTGTTTAAAGGCTTGTTGAAGGAAGAATAGATTTTATGGAAACACTGAAGTCCGATTTAGTCAGACTCCAGTGTTTTTCATTTTTCCTAACAAAAGAATAACTTTATGACACTTTTTTGATAACGTTTTCTATCCTGTGATATAATTAAAATATCGCATTGTAAAAGGAGAGGAGCAGAAAAATGACTGAGAAAATTCTGGAGCGGTTGTATAGTTTGGGCATTCCTGAACTGAAAGAGGTTACTGAGCTGAAAACAATGAATGGTGATTACATTAATCTGACCTGTCTGCTACCAAACGGGAGAATCAGTAATATTTTGGATAATAAGAAACAATATTTGGCCGCAGAAATTGTAAAAAAAGATTCTGAATTTTGCTATGGCGTGGCCGCTGATGACCAGCAAATTGCCGTTTATGAATACAGCGGCGGTGGAAAAAATGCCAAACTGGTTATTTGGACAGCTCTCTAATCTGGAAATGCTCGCATAAAAATAATGCCCCCAGAAGTTAGATTTTTGTCCTAACTTCTGGGGCATTACAGTTAATAGAATAATTTTTGTAGACTTCTTTTTATGAGAGGACTTTTTTATTATTATTTGGAAGCCATGCTTGTTGTAGCCGTTGCTTCAAACCTTTGATAAAGCCAAAGGAAGCTAAGAAGGAGAAGCTGCGTCCGATTAATTCACCTAGCCAAAAAGCATGGGCCCCGACTAGCGGAATTAAAAGCGAGGTTGCTGCAATTCGAATCACTAGGTCACCAACATTACAAATCAGATAATTGCGCATGGAAAGGCTGCTACGCAGGAGGCTTTCATTCATAAATTTAAAGACTGTTAATAGCGTAATCAAACTGCTAAACAAAAGATAACTGAAAAAAAAGTTATAGGCCGCTGGATGGCTGCTGGAATCGAAAAAAAGATTGCAGAGCGTGCGAGCAAAAATCACCAACAGGAGACTGACAATTACCCCGTAGATAACAGAAATTTTAACTAAAAAGCGATAAAATTGTTTCAAGGCGGCGCTGGCTTCTGCCGCAAAAGCCCGCGCAGAATAAATCGACAGAGTCTGGGAAAATCCAGAGATGACAATTCGGCTAATATTTAAGACCCGTGTGATGGCAACGTAGCCGATAATAATATCGTTGCCTAATGGATTGACCAGAGCCTGCAGTAAAACAGAGGCAAAGGTAATCACAAATTGCTGAAACATTGACGGCAGAGCAATGTGGGCCAATTCCTTTAATAATTGCCACGACATGCGTATTTTCAGTGAGAAATCTGGGAAGCTCTGGGCTTTTTTATGGAGGGATAATAGGCTGACCACCATCAAGGCAGCCTGAGCAAAGACCGTTCCCAAGGCAGCGCCAGCAATTCCCCAGTTAAAGACCAGAATAAAAATTAAATTTAAAAGAATATTTAAGAGAGACGAGCTTAAAACTAACAGAAAACTTTTGCGGGCTTCGCCAAAGGTCAAGAGCATCGCTCGGGAAATATCATAGAGATAAATGCAGGGCACCCCAAGTAAATAAATGCGGCTGTAAGTCAGGGTATCAGCCATCAGATTTTCTGGTACCTGCATCCAAGTCAAAGCGGCTGGTAGTAGAAGCATCCCAATGACAGTCAGAATTAAGCCGGCGAGAATGGCCAGTACTAAAATATTTCCGATACTTTGAGAAAGTTTTTTAAACTGCTGCTTGCCGATAAAACGGGAAAAAATAATTTCTACAGCCAGCTCGATACCACCAGAAATAACGATGAACAGCATCAATAGATTACTGGCGTTGCCGATAGCGGCCAGCTCATTGGCACCTAATGTTTGTCCGACGATAATCATGCTGACGGCACTATAGAGCTGTTGCGTCAGCAAACTGCCAATCAAGGGCAGAGAAAAGAAAAATAATTTTCTATTCGAAACGTGTTCCATGATTTTCACCTCAATTATTTGCTATACTTTATTTATAAACTATCACGTTAGGTTATAGTCAAGCAGGAGTTGAAAAAAATGAAAAATGAATTGACGACCGGTGCTTTTGCCAAGCTGTGCCGCATTTCTAAGCGAACATTGTTTTATTATGACGAGATTGATTTGCTGAAGCCAGTGCGAGTGGATGAGAAGGGTTACCGCTATTACAATTTGTATCAAACGGATCGCTTGAGCACGATTCGTCTGTTTCAAGAAATCGGCTTGTCCCTCAAAGAAATCCAGCATTATTTTCAGGCGGCTGATTTCAAAGGGAAAAGTCAGATGCTGCAGGCCCAGCAAAGCAAATTAACAGAAAAAATGCAGGAGCTGCAACAAATTAGCGCCGGCATCGATTTTCTAAATCGACGCTTTCAACATTTTCAAAAGATTGGGGTAGATCGACTTTATCTTGATGACTTATCAGTGGCGGAGAATTATTTGCTGACTCCCCTCAAGCCCCAAGATGAAATTTCGGTCAATTATTTAAATTTTGGTTATCAATACGGGATTATTTTTCCAGAAAAAGAAATTCAGCAGGTAACGGGTCAGACCAGTTTTCAAAAAAATCAACTAGCAGCGGTTAAGCTGCCCCATGCGAGTGCAATTTTTCAGCGGTCACAAGAGCCCAGCAATTTTCAAAAGTCTGCTGGTGAGTATGTCAGCATTATTTATCTTTTAAAAAATGGCGAGATGACCAGCTGTGTGCCCCGTTTTTTAAAGGCAATTGAAGACTATCCGACGACAGGGTCCCTCTTTCATGAGGACTATTGTAGCGAGCTAGCCAGCCTTTCTGACGAATTTATCATAAAGCTTTCCCGAAAACTGCAAAAATAATAAGCGGTTTAGTACGTTATTTCCAAAGAATCCGCTATAATATACGGAGCAGATTCTCTAACAGAAAGGTGAAATCATGAATTTTAAAGCATTAATGCAAGCAACTAGCGTCTTGCCTTATCTTGAAAAGGCCCGCTTCGGTCTAGAAAAAGAAAGCCAGCGGGTCACTTTAGAGGGGGAGCTGGCGCAAACGGATCATCCCTCCGTTTTGGGCTGTCGCAGCTTCCATCCTTATATTCAAACGGACTTTAGCGAAACCCAGCTGGAATTAATTACCGGCGTAAAGGAAACTGAAACGGAAGTCTTGCGGGAGCTAGCGGCGATTCACGATGTAGCCCTGCGCTCGATGAATGACAATGAAATGATGTGGCCTTTAAGTATGCCGCCGCGTTTGCCGGAAAAAGACGGTGAGATTCAAATTGCGAAGCTAGCCCGCTTTGAAGATGTTTTATACCGCCGCTATTTAGCACGGGCGTATGGTAAGCGCAAGCAGATGGTCAGCGGAATTCATTTTAATTTTGAGTACGCCCCTGAACTAGTGACTAGCCTCTATGAAAAGCAAAATGAGTGTAGCAGTCCAGAGGAATTTAAAACTAAATTGTATATGAAAGTAGCTCGTAATTTTTTGCGCTATCGTTGGTTACTGACCTATTTGTTTGGGGCGGCGCCTTTAAGCGAAGCCAATTATTTTACCGATGAAGCGCCGCAAGAGCCGATGCGCAGTTTGCGGAACAGTCGTTTTGGCTACACCAACCATGCAGATGTCCAAGTTTCCTACAGTTCTTTAGAAAATTATCTTGCTGATATCGCTGAAATGGTTAACAGCGGCAAGCTTTCAGAGGAAAAAGAATTTTATGCGCCGATTCGTTTGCGGGGCGGCAAAAAGATGTCGGAGCTGCCTAAAAAAGGTATTCGGTATGTCGAGTTGCGCAACATTGATTTAAATCCCTTTGAAAGAATCGGCATCAGCCATGATCAAGTCCGTTTTATCCATTATTTTATGTTGTTTTTATTATGGACTGAAGAAGATGCTGCGGCTGATCAATGGGTGGCAGCCGGTGATCAATTAAGCAATCAAGTGGCGGAAGAAGCACCGTTAGCTGCAACGATTGCGAAGGCAGAAGGTCAATGGTTGATTGCTGAGATGAGTAAGATGCTGGCTGAATTCAAGTTAGCCGAGGCAGCTGAATTTATTGCCGGTTTCCAGAAGATTATCGAAAATCCTGCTGAAACATTGGCAGCCCGTTGGTTAACGGCCGCTGAAAAAACCAGTCAAGCAACCTTGGCAACAGAGCTGGCGACAACTTATTATCAAGCGGCCCATGAGCGACCTTACCAGCTAGCGGGTTATCGGGAAATGGAATTGTCCACGCAGATTTTAATGTTTGATGCCATTCAAAAGGGCATCAGCTTGGAAGTTTTAGATGAGAACGATCAATTTTTAAAGCTGCATTTTAAAAAGCATGTAGAGTATGTCAAAAATGCTAATATGACAGCCAAGGATGTCTTTATTGTGCCATTGATGATGGAAAATAAAACCGTGACGAAAAAAGTTTTGGACAAAGCCGGTTTTCACGTACCAAAGGGTTCAGAATTTAGCAGTTTAGCTAGTGCCGAAGCGGCTTTCGGCGAATTTGCGCAGCGGGCTTTTGTCATTAAGCCTAAGTCGACAAATTATGGCATCGGCATTACCATTTTTAAAGAAGGAGCCACCTTTGAAGATTATCAAGCCGGTTTAGCCATCGCTTTTAAAGAAGACAGCGACGTTTTAGTCGAGGAATTTTTACCGGGGACAGAATACCGCTTCTTCGTTTTAGACGGCGAGGTTAAGGCAGTGCTCTTAAGAATTCCTGCTAATATTGTCGGCGATGGTCGCCGCAGTATTGAAGAGCTGGTGGCCGAAAAAAATCTTGATCCGTTAAGAGGAACCAACCACCGTTCGCCATTAGAGTTAATTCAACTGGGGGATTTGGAAAAATTAATGCTGAAGGAGCAGGGCTACACAGTTGAAAGTGTGCCAGTTGATGGCCAAATTGTCTATCTGCGGGAAAATTCCAATATCAGTACCGGCGGCGACTCGATTGATTTCACCGACGAGATGCCAGCGGCTTATAAAAAAATTGCCGCCGATGCAGTGGAAGCTTTAGGGGCTGTAATCAGTGGAATTGATTTGATTATTCCGGATTTAAAAGTGGAGCCGACGCAAGAATCGACAGCGTATGGCATTATCGAGGCCAATTTTAATCCGGCAATGCATATGCACATTTATCCTTTTGCCGGCGCTGGTCAAAGATTAACGATGGACGTGCTGCAACTGCTTTATCCCGAAGTTTTTGAAGAAATGGAGAATTGTTAATAGCGGCATTGAGCTAAAACTTACAATGTAAAGTTAACAAAATTTGCTGTGAGTTAACACTTTTTAAAAATTTTAGAGTAAAAAAGGCTGTCGCAGCATTTTAGCTGGCGACAACCTTTTTTTAATATTCAAAATCTTTAATTTCAATTGTTTGTTTGGTTTCTTGGACATCCAAGCCAGTGTGTTGCTCCCACCATTGCTTCATTTCTTTTTCATAAGTTGTGGGGAACTCTTCAACAATCTCAATGATTGGCCGGCCCTGCAATTTTGCATAGGGATAATTTAAGGCCAGATTGTATTTTAATTCTGTCAGTAGGCTGTAATACTGGAACATCATATAGTTCATTTCCAGCTCATCGCTGCCAGATAAAACCATTGGCGCCCGGTCAAAAATAAAGCCGAAGCTGCGCATCATAAAGACCACGCCATCCAAACTTTCATTTTCAATTAATTCCACATCCCGCAAAATATCAATGTGGCGGTCAAGGGCATTGAACAGCTCCTGCCGTAATTCAGGATATAACTCCATCTTCCTTCCTCCATCTCTCAAATGTTTTAGTGTATAGCAGTAAGATTGCATGACGAAATTTGTCACTGAAATGCTGAAAAGAAGTTTTTCAACAACTTCTTGTTGAAGCCGACTTTTTCTCAGTCACTCAGTGAAAGTTAGACAATCTTATCAGTCAAAAATGAATTGTGGCAGACCTATTTAAATAAATTATGCCAAAAGCCGCTTTTTTTCTCTGGCTCTGCTGTAGAAGTTTCAGGAGTCAACGGATATTTGGCTTCAACATCTACCACTTCCTCATTAACAGCCGTTTTAGCTGCGAAAACCAGACCGATATCTGTCGGCTGATCCCCGACAAAATCATTCACAATCGTAAAGCGAATATTTTGTTTGCTGGCCAGCTGAAAATAAATGGACTCAACAGATTGTTCGACTTTGCCATTTAGCAAGAGGCTGCTGTCGGGATGCAGCGCAAATTCTTTTAAGAGGCTATCCTGGTTAGCTTTTTTAGGCATTTCTTCAAGGGTCATTGTCAAATGACAGCGCTCTCTAAAAGTTCCCAAATACTTGTGCTGTTCATCAGGATTGACCAGTGGGGCGCCATAAATCCCTTTATCTAAATGCTTTTGCAGTTCATCCGCCAAAAAAATCACCTCGTTGTTATGCTAAATTTATTATAGCATAAATTTATTGGAGAAAAATTTAGAAAAAGGCTTGCAAAAAAATTTAAATTTCTCTAAACTAATCGTAAGAATGAAAATCATTCTCAGTTAGAAAGGGTAGGAGGATTCTTTTTGAAAAAAAGTTTAATGGTCGGTCTGCTACTCTTACTAATTTTTATTTCATTTTTTGTTGGAGTCAATGACTTGTCGCTGTCTGGTTTGCTTTTTGATGAGGGTCAGCAACGGCTGATTTTTTTCAGCACACGCATTCCCCGGACAATCAGTTTGCTCTTGGCTGGCGCCACCATGAGCATCTGCGGTTTGGTGATGCAGCATTTGACCCAAAATAAATTTGTTTCACCCACAACTGCCGGAACAATGGACAGTGCCCGTTTAGGAATTGTCTTTGTGATGCTAGTGCTGCCGACCGCCTCCATCTTCACCCGCAGTCTTGTGGCGTTTCTCTTTGCTTTTTTAGGAACTTTAGTTTTTTTAGCCTTAAGTCGAATTCTACCGGGAAAAAATCAAGTCATGCTGCCTTTAGTTGGTGTGATGTTTGGAAATATTATCGGTTCTGTAGCGACTTTTTTTGCCTATCAATATCAAGTAGTGCAAAATATGTCCGCTTGGCTGCAGGGGAATTTTTCAACGATTACTAGAGGTGGCTATGAGTTATTGTATTTGACGATACCGGTTTTTCTTTGCGTCTATTTCTTTTCTTACGCCTTTACGATTATCGGCTTAGGGGAAGACTTAGCGGAAAATTTAGGTTTAAATTATTCTCTCTATCGTTTACTAGGAGTTTTCTTGGTGGCAGTGGCTAGTGCCGTCACTTTAATTATGGTGGGGTCGATTCCCTTTTTAGGGGTGATTGTGCCCAATGTTATCTCCTTGATGTTCGGGGATAACCTCAGACAAACACTGCCGTTAACCGCATTAGGCGGCAGCATCTTTTTGATTGCCTGTGATATTATCGCCCGCTGTGTTATTCCTCCGTATGAAATTCCCGTCAGTGTGATTACGGGAATTTTAGGCAGTCTGATTTTTATCTATCTCTTGACGAAAAAAAATCAGCCCCAAAGGAGTAACGCATGAAAAAAATGATGCTGAAAATCAGTTTTTTGACAGCGGCGGCTCTGGTGATGTGTTTGTTGTATTTGACATATAATACCCACGGGAATTTCGAGTTTGCCCTGCAGATTCGTGGCAAAAAAATAGCCGCCTTTATCTTAGTGGCAATTGCGACCAGCTTTGCCACCATCAGTTTTCAAACGATGACCCAGAATCATTTTCTGACTCCCAATATTTTGGGTTTGGATTCATTATATGTAGCTGTTCAAACGCTGCTATTTTTTGCAGTCGGCGGCGTCAGCATGCTCTCGCAGGAGGGAACCGGCCTCTTTTTAGCTAATATCGCCATCACCATGCTAGCCAGTCTACTCTTAAGCAATATTTTATTGAAACATAGTCAAAATAATTTATTTTTACTGCTGATGATTGGCATGATTTTAGGCACACTTTTCAGCAGTCTCAGCACTTTTTTACAAGTGCTGATGGACCCCAATGAATATGATTTGTTGCAGGGACGGTTATTTGCCAGCTTCAACAACGTCAATAGCTATCATCTGCTGTGGGCAGCAGTCTTGATTGGCGTGACAGCCTTGCTCTTATTAAAAGCCAGTCATTATTTAGATGTGCTGCATCTAGGACGGGAGCAGGGAATTAATTTAGGCTTAAATGTTACTCAAGTTCAGCTGCTATTGTTGCTGGCAATCAGCTTGTTGACTGGAACGGCCACGGCTTTAGTAGGGCCGGTAACTTTTTTAGGTTTTATCGTCAGCAATATCAGTTATCAATTGATGGCGACTTATCGCCATCGGTGGCTGTTTGCTGCCGCTAGTTTATTAGGAATAATTTTTTTAATCGGCGGTCAGTTTTTAGTGGAACAAGTTTTTCAGTTGAACACAACCTTAAGTGTCGTGATTGAATTTGTTGGTGGCACGTATTTTATCGGCAAGTTACTCTGGGCCAATCGTTTGACCCGCAAACAGATAAACTAGCAGGCTAAAGGAGGCAGGCAAGATGATTGATATCAAGCAAATTTCAAAGTCTTACGGGGATAAGGTGGTGGTCTCGGGCATCGAGCTACCTTTAGAAAAGCAAAAATTGACAGCCTTTATCGGGCCAAACGGTGCCGGTAAAAGCACTTTGCTGTCGATTATCAGTCGCTTGATTCCTCAAGATACCGGCGAAATTTATTTGGACCATAATGAAATTAAAGCTTGGAAGTCAAAGGAGCTGGCCAAGAAGCTAGCGATTTTGAAACAACAAAATCATATTGCCCTGCGGATTACCGTGCGGGACTTGGTCAATTTCGGCCGCTTTCCCTACAGTAAAGGCCGTTTGCAAGCAGAAGATCATCGACTAGTCGAGGAAGCTTTAGAAAATTTAGGGCTAACCGAGATGACAGACGATTACATCGATACATTGTCTGGCGGTCAGCTGCAGCGGGCTTACATTGCGATGATTTTAGCTCAGGACACAGATTATATTTTATTGGATGAGCCGTTAAATAATTTAGATATGAATTATGCGGTACAGATGATGCAAATTTTACGTAAATTAGTCGATGAGCTGGGCAAGACTGTGTTGGTCGTTTTGCATGATATTAATTTTGCGGCTACCTATGCCGATCAAATTGTTGCCATGAAAAACGGCGAACTCTTTGCCAACGGTCCCACCGACGAAATGATTCAAAATGAAATATTAAACCCTTTATACGGGATGGAAATTAAAGTGTGTGAAATTGAGGGCAAGCGCTTTTGTATGTATTTTAACTAAATGGAGGAAAAAGAATGAAAAAGTTTTTGTTAAGTGTCGGAATTGTGTTGAGTTTAGGTGTTTTGGCTGCGTGTGGCAACACCACCAGCGGCACAACTGATAGCAGTGAGACTGCTTCTTCAACAAGTAGCAGTACAGCAGCGGGGACAATTGAAGTGACCGATACTAACGGCACAGTTGAGGTTCCGCAAAATCCAGAAAAAGTTGTGGTATTTGATATGGGTTCCTTAGACACAATTGATGCTTTAGGAGCTGGCGATGCGGTCGTCGGAACAGCTGTCAGCAATTTGCCAGCTTATTTAGATGCTTATGCCGACGTCGAGTCAGCCGGTGGCATCAAAGAGCCGGATATTGAAGCAATTAATGCAATGGCTCCTGATTTAATTATTATTTCTGGACGTCAAGCAGACTATTTGGATCAATTATCAGCTATTGCACCAACGATTTATCTGGGCATTGACTACGAAAATACTTGGGACTCAATTCAAGACAATGTCAAAACCCTGGGTCAAATTTTCGACAAGGAAGACGAGGCTGAAAGCCAACTGGCTGAGCTGCAAACGCAAATTGACGAAGTCCACACACAGGCAACCGATGATGGAAAAAATGCTTTAGTTTTACTAGCCAATGAAGGAGAATTATCGGCCTATGGTGCTGGTTCCCGTTTCGGCATTATCCACGACACATTTGGTTTTTCAGAAGCCGATGACGCCATCGAAGCTTCCACTCACGGTCAAAGTGTTTCCTTTGAATATGTGTTGGAAACAAACCCTGACATCATCTTTGTCGTTGACCGGACCCAAGCCATCGGCGGTGATGACAGCCAAAACAATGTTGCCGAAAATGAACTCGTGCAACAAACGACAGCTGGCCAAAATAATCTGGTGATTATGTTAGATCCAGAAGTTTGGTACCTCAGCGGTGGCGGTCTGGAATCAGTCCAATTGATGATTGATGACGTCAAACAAGCTTTTCAGTAATTTTTAACTTTTAATAAGCCTTTAAAAAGTCTGGTTTTAATCAGCTACTTCAGAAATTTTCTAGTTACTTTGCTTGAAAATTTCTTTGAGAAAGCTGGTTGGACTGGGCTTTTCTAGTGTTTTCTTTTTTGCAAAAAGTTGGGAAGTAGAGTAGATGGGTGGGGGAGGTGGCTCATTGACGACGGGGTTCATAGAATCACCCGCAATTTTTCAAAATTATAGAACACTAAACCCAAAAAAATTCATAATTTCAGGTTATTATAAATTCATCCCAATAAAACAAACTTAATAAAACACTTTTTCATTTTTTACTCCTAACCCGCCAGTCCCTGCTGGCGGGTTCCCTTTTATTTTGAGAAAAAAATAACTTTTTTTCAAGTACAACGGGATGCATACAGTTCAACTAAGGATTAAGAAGTGAATTATTTTAGCTATTGTCGTAGGGTATAACAAAACCTATCAAAAAAAAGTTGAGAATTTTTTCGGTCCCAAATTATATTCTAGGATATAAATAGCCTATTTAATTTTACTTGTAATTGTATTGATGAGAACAGTTTTCTTTGTCTTTGAGCACATTAAAAAATAAAAATAAAATTGTAGAAATTGTATATATAGTTATTTAATCTTTAGTTTGAAAAAAGTTGATTAGACAAGATAACCCACCAGACCAACGTCTAGCAGCTATTCCTTGTAAAAATCAATTATCCATTGGTATAACTAAAATATTGAAATTCCGACTTTATAGACAAAAGTAGTTAGTGAAATAGAATTTCCACTAGATAACCAGATATAATTCGATTATGCTAAATCAACTAAAAACAGTCTAAGGCGTAAGTAGATAAACTCTAAAAATTTATGGACTCAGCTATCAACGTAAGCCACCTTATCCCAAGTGAAAAAAGCGAACTATTCCCTTTAGAAAAACTAGGGTTTACATTATGTTAAACTAGATAGAGGGGGATGGGGCATGAAAAAAATAAATATGGAATCAATTCTCTTTATTATCTGCTATGTGATAGTCGGTGTTTTATTAGGGATTTTCATTGGAATGATGACTGGAGACGGAGAAATAACACCAATTGATTTTTTATTGGCCGGAGTATTTTTTATGGTAAGTATTGTACTTCATATAATTATTCATGAAGCAGGACATCTTACAATGGGACTTTTAACAGGATACAAATTTTTGAGCTTTAGAATTTTTTCATGGCGTTTAGTGAAGCACAATAATAATATGATTTTATCAAGACAAAAAATTCCAGGTACACTGGGACAATGTTTATTGATACCACCAAAAAAAGAGAATTTTGTTTACAAGTTGTATCTATCAGGTGGAGTGCTCTTTAACTTTTTGGCTAGTTTATTGATGATTAGTTTGGTACCAATTTTTCCAATATTTTCGAGTATTTTTTTTGGAATCGGTTGTGTATTCGGTTTAATGAACTTGATTCCATCAGGATTTAATGACGGAAGCACATTTAAAATAGCTAATTCTTCCGTAGAAAATCAAGATTTACTTTTTTTACAGCTTGATAGTAATGCGCAAATGACCCTAGGTAAAAAGTATCGGGATTTACCTAATGCTTACTTTAAGTTAATTGCTGAGAATCCTGAACATAGTTATTTCAACGATTATCAAAAGTTTTTGATTTTTGGAAGAGACATGGAAAAGAGAGACTGGGCTGAGGTTATCCTAGCTCTAGAAGGGTTATGGCAGGACAAAGAGGACTTAGTTTTACCCTATCAATTAGAATTAAAAAAAGAGATGCTTTCCTATTTACTAATCAGAAGACCTGAAGATGAAAGATTAGCTGAGTTAATCAAAGATAAGCAATTGAATAGGTATTTAGAATAAAAACATTTAGTAATAAACGCGTACTGGCTGTCAAAGCATATTTTTATGATGGAGACATAAAAAAATCACTCAAGTTGATTGACGAGGTTATTTCATTTAAAGGCGAAGCTCTTAATTTAGGAGAATTTTTAATAGAATCAGATAATTTAATGTGGTTAAAAGAGAAAATAAATGAAATAGAAAATTACGTCAGATAAAGTATTAGCAAGGGGCCGCCAGACTAAGATTTGGCGGCTGTTTATTTGCGAAAACCTATTTATTTAGTTAGTAAGTAACTGAGGGGGTTGTTTGGTAGGAAAAAGTTTTTGGTGAGATAATTGTTCTGTTAAACTTTCCATTGTATTTTAATTTTTGTTAGGCATTGAATTGATCTAGGAGGGGAGTTAGTGAATCCAGGTTTGTAGACAAGAAATGTTATAAATGGGAGAGATTACAAACTAATCTATAAGAAAAATGAATATTATTACTGAACAGTAAAAGTACTCTATTAAGTCCTGTCATAGTAGTTAAGTCTGTTCATAGGGTCGAAAAGTATTCTGCTTGGATTCAAATTCAGAAATTTTTTTAATCTGATTATTTGAAAATTCAATTATTGAAACACCATCAAAACAATAATCACCTTCTTCTTGTGCATGAAAAAACCATTCTACAACTAATATATCGTTAGAAACGACTAATATTCTATAGATGTTCCATTCAATTACTGTTTGTTTTTTTAGCATATTCTTAATCCATAATTTTATCTCGGATAATCCAGAATAAACTGCTCCGTAGCACTCTCTATAAATAATATCTGGATGAAAATAATCAGTAATTTTTGAGAAATCTCTTTTAACCCAGCAATCAAAGTATGCTTTTACAATTTGTGTTTTATCCATAGTCTATCTCCTTTTTTATAGATAAATTATATCATGGGAACTAATCACATTAATAACAAAAAATTATTAGTCAATAAATGACGGAGTTCAGGGACTCAAATATGGAATCCAATTGCTATCACTACCAATTGCTCCGACTGCTAGTGATTATTTTATTATTGCGAATAATGTGTAAAATTAGGATATACTCAGATTTTCCTTTTGGCGGTATTGATTTATCGCCTTTTTTTGATTGTCTAAAAAATTTCTTTTGAAGGTAAGTTCACATAAATCACGTTATACCAAGTAAAAAATGGAGATTAAAAATTATATAAAAAAGGAAACGTCAACATATTGTTAGAACAACAAAGAGGTGATTACCTATATCAATCGTATTTCAAAAAAGAGCGTCTGTATCGGTTAATACAGACGCTACTTTATTAATCTAGATTCTGTCAAACTAAATTTTTTATAACATAAGGATTATTTAGAAAGCGCTATTTTATTTAGTTCTTTCACATTCTATGTTTGGTTCATATTCATCATAAACACTGGAAAATGTAGATCTAAAATGATCTGAAACTCGCTCTGTTTTATTTTCATTATTACTATTAATTGTCGGTGTATCAAATTTTCGTTGTTCACTCTTAGAAAACAAAGCTGAGATAGCGAATATAGCTAGGATGATTACACTTACACTTATAATTATAGTTTTTTTTTCAGCAATTTTACTCCTCACTTAATACTTAGACATAAAATCAAAAATGGTGTTGTTGATTTTGGCTCCCCCTCCAGCTGTTTGTACCTTACCTACATAGTATCCATAAGCATGATTTGCTTCTAATTGATTAGTAATAGGATTATATACCCCTCCTCCACTAGAACCGCCAGTTGCTACCCATCGATATTTTAAAATTCCATTATCAATCCAAGTATTTGTTCCATATCGAGTTACTAATGTACGGCCACCGTCTATATCACCATCATATCCATTTTGTCTTAAATGACTACTTCTTGCTGTTGTATATCCAAACCAACCTGTTTCATTCCCAAGATTTCTATTTAATTTTATCACGCCAACATCTCTTTGTTGAGCTATTAATGAAGTTCCACTTGACTGAATATATCCAGCAAACGTATACAGAGTGCCTCCGTATGCCATATTAAAATCAGTGTAATTATTTTTTACAGCTGGATAGACTCTTACTGTTTGAGCCCAGCCATATTCCCTATCATAAATAACATGTGCCGCTGTTACTACTTTGTTAGGAGCAATAATGCTTCCAGAACCATGACCTCTGACTGTGCCCCCATTCTTAGTTTTATAATCGCAGATTATTAAAACAGAGGCTCTATACGGAAATGTATTAGGGTTGGAAACTCTATACCTGTTGTGAATTGCCGGGGTAAATCTGCTGTTTAAATCATCATTGGGCTGTAAGGTTTCAAACGAATAATCAAATCCTTCTGCTGTTCGAGGAAATCCTATATCATCAGGTAATTCTGTTTTTCCTGATCTAAACAAAGCCGGATCATCCTCAACAACAAATGCCTCTGAGCTTTGAACTGTTCTTGAATTAGGATTTGATTCCTCCAATATAGTTACTTCACCATTGTTACTGACAATTTGTTCCTCTGCATTTGAATAAATTCCCCCAACAAATAAAAATAGCACAAACAACAATCCAACCAATAAATATTTCAATTTGATTTTTTTCATTTTGTAGCCCTCCTTTATAATAATATGATAAATCACAACTAAATTATACATTTAAAGAAAAAATATTTAAATATTTATTTATTAATTTTTTTATTGTTTCATTTTTTTTTGTTATACCTTAGATTATGTTTCATTTGACATAATCCTCCTTATATCAAGTAAATTATTCAAGATTAAAATTCCATGAATTTATGTGAAATACTCAGTCTTTAAAGAAAAATATGATTGATGAGTCGAGCATGCTATAATTCTAGTAAACGTCGGAGGCTCATTTGAAAGATAGATTACAAATAATGCTGCTGGTCATTTTCTTTTTTACCATCCAAGAAGTACCAATGAGTATTAATTTAATAGTACTAAGTATGATTGCTATATTGTTTTTTAAAAAAAGGACAAGGTTAGTTGGTTTTCTCTTTGCATTATCGATAGGACATGTTTTGTGGTTAGCTATATTTGAGAGTTTAAAACTAATTTTAGATTTAGATTATATTAGTCAAAACCAATTTACAATCCTACAACGATTGGGATTAGCTGGCTACCTAATAGCTTTCTATGTTTTTACAAAGAAGTTTAAGACGGATACACCTTTTTCTTTATTAGCTAACGTTAAAACTAGTGTACAAATGCCTTTCTTTTTTTCTGGAAGTCGAAATGAGAAAATAAGCAGATTCTTAATGATTTATTTGAGTTCCTTCTCATTAGCAATTTTTAGTACCCTATTCTTCGTTAAGCTAGATTTTGGAATAATCCTTTTTGCAATTTCTTTTAGCTTTGTGAACTCCATCCTAGAGGAAATTCTTTGGAGATACTTCATTTTGAATCATTTAAGCATGCTCTATTCTAAGCAATCTTTGCTGGTCTCTAATGCGCTTTTGTTCGGAATATTCCATCTGTCACTAGGATTTCCACTAACTGTATGTTTGGTTTACGCTATAGGTGGATACTTTATGTCTGGTATTACGTACTTTTCTAAAGGACTACTACCCACTTTTCTGATGCACGGAATAGTTAACATTTTCTTTGTTTTTGTCGGTATAATACCATTTAAATAGTTATTAAATGATTAGTTCACATAATGACCATTAGACCAAGTAAAAAGCTGGCCAAAAAAATCTGGACAGCTTTTTCGGATCATTAAGATTTGTTGTTTCTTCATTTTTGATTTTTACCTGAATTATACTCACACATTTTTTTCTGCCATTTATCTTTATCTCGTTGATCAATCAATCGGATAAGTTTAGCCGGATTGCCACCAACAATAGAATCGGCTGGAACATTTTTAGTAACTACAGAGCCGCCAGCAACGATTGAATTTTTGCCAATAGTAATTCCAGGTAAAATTACTGAATTTCCACCAATCCAAACATTATCCTCGATGATTATGGGTAAGCCAAATTCAAGATCCGTTGCTCGAATTTCAGGGTCAGTCGGGTGTCCTGCTGTATAGAAACTGACACGTGGACCGACTAATACATTATCACCGATGATAATTTTATTAACATCTAGAAAAATACAGTCCATATTTGCATAAAAATTATTTCCAATTTCGATATGTCGTCCATAATCAACATATAGTGGCGGATTGACATAGATTGAAGCTCCGGTTTTACCAAATAATTTTTTTTCAAGAGTTACTATTTCTTCATAGTTACCGATAGGCAAAGAATTAATCTCTTGAGCTAATTTTTTACCTAAGGATGAATTATTTTCAGGAAGAATCCCGTAAGCATTATAAAGTTCGCCTGCAAGCATTTGTTCATAATCAAAGTCTTTTTCTATTTTAATCACACCATTTCAAATCTTATTATGTTTCTGGCAGTTTAAATATTAAGTAAGGTACCTATAATTCTATATTGAAAACTTAACACTTGTTGAGCTTATGCAGTCAACTCTATTAAGTTCCCTTCGGGATCACTTACCACAGCTTCGTAATAACCGTCACCAGTCCAACGGGGTCCATTCGTTATTTCAAAACCATCTGATAGAAATTGTTTCGCCATTTCATCCACAACGGCTGGTGGGCCAACTTTAATTGCTAGATGAGCAAAACCATAAGCAAAATTATTTAACTCGGATAAACCGGATTTGTTTTGGATTTCTAATCTAGCACCGTTTGAGAAGCTTAGAAAATAAGAGCGAAATCCTGTTTTAGGATTATGGTAAAGTTCAGATGCACTTGCTTTAAAATACTCACAATAAAAATTTTTCATTTTTTCTAAATCTTTTACCCAAAGGCCAATGTGTTCAATTTCCATACTCAATTACCTTCCTTTTTCTTTAATAAATCGGTATCATGAAGTAAGTATAAATGCTGGAACGCGTTTCTTGTCAAGGAGTGAAAACAAAACCATGCCCACTATTTCAGATATTGCGAAAATTGCTGGAGTTTCTAAAACTACGGTATCTCGAGTGTTGAATTCCAAAAAATATGTCTCTCTTGAATTACAAGAGAGAGTTCGAACCGTTGCAGATCAGCTAGGTTATATCCCCAATGGAAATGCGATTAATCTTAGTACCGGTAAGACCAATATGTTGGGAATTATTTTACCAGTTAATGATTATTGCTACGATGAATTGGTCAACTCGATCTTACACCATGCTAAAGAAAAAAATTATCGTATAATGCTTTTACCAACTTATTATGAAACCATAGCAGAGGAATCCTATTTTGAATTATTTAAGAAAAAAATTGTTGACGGTCTGGTTCTCACTTCAACGAATACGCCAGAGAAAATACTCAACAATCTAAAAGACTATGGTAAAGTAATCTCAGTTGAAAAACTCAAAGATTCAGCTATTCCAATGATATATCCTGATAGAAAAGCAGGTTATCAAGCTGTTTTTAGAGAAATAAAGAGTAAGAACTTGTCAGAAGTTATTTTTACTATTGAAAGAGAGCCTACACTGAGTAGAAGCTCTCGAAATAAAATTCAAGTCTTCAAAGAATACTTTGAAACGCCGGTGGAGAATCAAGATTATTTTATTGGATTGAAAAGTTATGATGACGGCTATACTTGGGCTAAACAACTTTTTCGAACAAGACAAGTGCCTCAAGTTATTTACACAACAGCAGATCAAATAGCAGCTGGAATTGCAAAAGCATTGCAGGAACAAAATATCTATCATACGCAAGATTATCAACTAGTTGGTGAGGGCAACACTCCATATAGCCAAAGTATGGGATTTTCTTCTCTTGATTTTCAGTTAAATAAAATTGGTAAAGCTGTAGTTGATTTTATGCTGTCTGAACAAGAAGTTGTAAATACTGCTTATCAACCAGAAGTAATTTTTCGAAGTCATTTGTGAGAGTGTTAGTGTGTATTTTCAATGTAAAAACACCAATACTGACAATGCTGTTATGTGGAGTTGAATCATTGATTATCATCTTTCGAAAGCAGGTACTAATCAAAAGAAGAATCTGGATATTCGAATGAGTATTGAATAAACAATTTTGTTATTTAACGTCAAGTTCACATAATGACCATTAGATCCACTAGCCCGCCAGACCAACGTTTGGCGGGTGTTTGCTATTTAGACGCTTGATTCATTGGTCTAAATAGCAAATGCCTGGTATAACTGCTTTTATAGATAACAATAGTTAGTGAAATAAAATATACACTCGATTCTTTGCTGTAATTTAATTATCCTGAATCTGCGAAAGAAAGTCTAATTCTTGAGTAGATAAACTCAGAGTTTAAAGGAAATAGGCTCTATTCTTTCATCCAGTAACAAATTTCTTGGAGTTTAAAAAATTGAATAAGTTATAATAAACTTAAAAGAATATTGGAGGGATTAAAAATGATTATCTTTTGGGGAGCAATTTTTCTGATTGCGTTGGTTTGTCTGGTTATATTTTCCGTAACACCAAAATTTAGAAAAAAAAGCTTAATCATATTTTCCGCTATAATCATGATTGTTTCGTTTTTTTTTACTGGAGCTATCTGGATCAATCAAGTAATAGATCAAAGAGTTACAGAAGCTGAACAAAAAGCCAAAGAAGAAGCGGAAGCCGAGCTTAAAGAGAGTTCTGAACAGGCAGCTAAAGAAGCAGCGGAAAAAGCAAAGGAAGAACAGGCAGCTAAAGAAGCAGAGGAAGCTGCAGAACAAGCAAGGGCAGAACAAGAAGCGAGAGAAGCAGAGGAAAGAGCCCGTGAAGAACAAGCAGCTAAGTTAGAAGCTGCAAGTGCATACTTAATTGGGAAAAGCTATGTAATAAAACCTCTTTTATATGATGGTGAGGACGCAGAACAAGCAATGATTGAATACCGTGCACCGCAAAGTTTGTTTCATGATGGTGTTCGGACTTTAATTTTTTTAGATGAATCAACTGTAAGAATTGAGCTCGCTGGAACTTACCGACCTGATTATGATACTAGCTATACGTTATCAGAGGACAGCTTACTAATTAATCAGGACACAATTCCCTATAGTTATGCTGACAATGTAATTACCTTTGGGACATGGACTACTACAACAGAAGGACATGTCACAACTTGGACTATGTTAGCCAATTAATTTTGTAAAAATAGGGTATACCCAAAATTTACTTTTGGCGGTATTGATATATCGCCTTTTTTAGTGTAAATTTTAAGTGTAAAATAAATAATTTGAAAAGGGGGCGAATTTGATGACAAAAATTGGCTATGTCAGAGTTTCCTCTAAAGATCAAAAATACGACCGGCAACATGAGAAATTGAAAGCTGAACAAGTGGAATTGGTTTTTGAAGATAAACTTTCTGGCAAGGATACCAACCGACCAAAATTTCAAGAACTCCTTCAATACATTCGTAAAGGGGATATTGTTGTCGTCTCTGAATTAGATCGGCTTGGGAGAAATAATAAAGAACTAACTGAAACAATGGATATCTTGAAAAATAAAGGTGTGACGATTGAAATCTTAAATTTGCCATCCTTTCGTGATATTCAAGATGAGAACTTGCGACAGCTCTTAAATAATTTGATACTAGAACTCTATAAATATCAAGCTGAAAGCGAGCGTCGAGCCATTCGGGAAAGACAACGGCAAGGTGTCCAGATTGCGAAAGAAAAAGGCGTGTATAAGGGCCGGCCAATCAGTTATTCAGAAAACACTAAAAATCCACAAAAGAAGTTAGCTTATGCTAAAATCGTGGAAATGTTGGCAGAAGGAAAACCTATCAAAATCATAGCGGAAGAAACCGGCGTTTCACGGCCGACAATTTATAAGATTAAACGAGAAAGGAAGGAAGTTTGATGGATAATACGGCACTAGCCAAGTTTATTGCTTCTTTAGGAAGTTTAAATGGCTATGGAAGCACAGTTTTACAAACTAAAAAGGCTTTAGATGAAAATTCAACTAAACCGTTAAAGCAAAATAGTGAAGATCCAGTCATTTTTACAGATGCATTAAAAGGAACTGCAGCCATCAAAGAAACTGGATTTAGCACAGATGGTATTATCGCAATCAACAAGCAATTTGATTCCCCTTCAGACGAACAACCAAATTGGCCAGGACACTTGAGAAATGGCTTATATAATGAAGATGATAGAATTGCAATTATTTTAGATGAAAGTAGTCAATCACGATACATACCAAAAGATGTTATCACGAGAAACAATCTCGATGGAATTGTGACGCAATATCAAGAATCGAATCACCAAGAAGAAGACGCTTGGCGAGTATTTGCAAAGTTATCGAAATTGCAAGCTTTTCAAGATGGCAATAAACGCACAGCTTTGATTGCGGCCAACGCTGCTTATGGCACATTTAAATCCGAAAACTATCTGGTGTTACCCTTTAATGATTTAGACCGTGCGGAATTTACGATTAACTTAATGCGCTACTACCAAGCGACGGATGAATCTGGTGAGGATGTAGCCTTTGACAGAATGATGGAGACTTTACCAAGCAAGACTGATAGGATTGTTGAGTTGCATAAGCCTATTAACGAAGAGTCAGTGCTTGAAGTTCAAACTAGGAAAATGAAACCCCAATTTAGGTCTGAAGATTTTAAGACTAAATGATATTCTGAAAGATTACAGCAGCACAAATTGCGGACTATTTCTCAAGAGTAAATATTTGTATCATTACTCCTGGGATAAAAAGACAAACAAACCTAAGATGCTACATTTTGTTGCTTGAGTTTCCTTAGCAAATGGATAAAGATATAAGTAAAGGAGGGGCTTGCAAATGTTATTCGGAGAAAAGCTTAAAAAGTTAAGGGTCGATAATAACTTAACCCAAGAAGAACTTGCAAATGTTATCCATGTTTCAAGAGGAACCATTTCATCTTGGGAAGTAGGTAGAACTTACCCGAATCTCGATATTATTGTATCTTTGAGTGATTATTTTGAAGTCTCTCTTGACCAATTGCTAAGGGAGGATGTTAAAATGGTTAAAAATATTTCTAAAGAAGTGAGTGCTAGCAAAAGGTACAAAAGATTGTTCTTGGTGTTGTTGATTCTTTTTCTCTTATGGATTGCAATTAGTATTTTTTTCTATATTTTTCCTCAATTTGATCCTTCAATAGAAAGGGTCTATTCAATGCCTATTACTAACATTGAACGAGTTGAAAAAGTTGGTGAATTTGTAGAAATCAAAGTGGTACCCCAAGAATTTCGTAAACTTAAACTGATGAACGTTAGTGAGGCAGATGGGATTTTACAGGTCCATGTAATTCAAAAAGGAACGCTATTCAAAGAAGATAGTCTGAAAATAGATATTAGTGAGTTTTCAAGTAATATAGAGGCTGTAGAGTTGTACACAGATGATAATAAATCTAAGGAAAGCTATTATTTTGAAACCTACCAAGTTGAGTAAAAAAACTGTCCTTGATTTGGACGGTTTTTTTTAATATGTATCAAGTTACTTATTACCAATTCAGGGTACTTTATATGATTGTCTAGAACCAATAGTTCCGCTATAAAAATGCTTCCATCCTGATGATGAATATTGAATTGAGTGAGAAAACCCAATAGTACCTGCACATTCTGCTTCGTGAAGCACATAACCAAAATATCCCTGTCTGTATCGACCTATAAAATACTGATTCTTGGAAAGACTGAATGCAGCAGAAAAAATCAAATACTCTTTAGGTGAAATCAGCACTTTTCATAGCTACATTTTGTAGCAAGTTATTTTTAAGGAACAGCGAGAGCAAAAAAGTATTAGACCGGTTACGTTAAGAATAATAATTTTAAGTTTCTCCATCCAAATTTTTGATGGATTTTTTTTATAATTAATCCGACTGTTGTTACACTGTTTATGATTTTAAATTTTGATAGCTTTAACTGAAGTATCTTAGTGGATTAACTTAGGGGTTTAGTGTCCTCAATCAGGTCTGTGTGCTGTAAGCACTACAAATTTTCTGAAAAAAACGCTGATATATAGGCCTAAAATAGAACTATGTTAAATCAAGATTCAGATGAAAACAAGTCAAGAAAACTTAGCTCAAATATGATTGGAAAGGGAGAAAGCCACCTGAGATCTGCTAAAATCTTTTTAGACTCTCTCTCAGAAAGAATAGCGTGTAAAAAAGATTCAATTGTCACATTATGATACACTGATAGTAAGCGCTTTTACGGAAGCTATTAAAAAAACTCGCTACATTTTATATACGAATGGGAAGATAATCAGATGATAACTAGTTTTGTATGTACTAATATTTTTTCTCGGAACGCTAAAGAACTGATATATTTTTACCGAGAAATACTTGAAATACCAGTGTTAAGGACAGATTCTGATGAGGACGATGGTGTTTATTTTGGCTTCATAAAGGAAGCACCATCAATTTGTATTTGGGATGCCACAGTTTGGAATGTTTGTCCAAGCGGAAGCATGTCATTTGTGTTTGAATGTGACAGCCTCGAAAATACGTGCAGGAACTTAAAACAAAAAGGTCTTGTCTTTGCTCCACCAAAGAAATTCGAATGGGGGACATATGAGCTGCGTCTAAAAGATCCGGATAATAACGAGATAGTGATTGTAGAATTTTTGAAGACATAAGCTTTCCAAATCCCCCCTACAAAAAAGCACTGATAAATAACCAACTAAAATAAAAATCTGGTAAAATTGGGGTATAGAGAAACTTAGTCGAACGTGTGATGCTGTTGAGTAATTTAGGATAAAGAGAGGACAGATGTAAATGCTATGGAGTGAAAAATATACCAAAGATGTTGAACCAACCCCACAGCAAGTCAAGGATTTTATCAATAATCCGATGTTTGAAGAATTAGACCACTATTTACAAGAGACCTATAAAATAAAAGCGAAAAAAGCTTACAGTGGTTGTTCTATGGATCAGGGGATTTGGAAAGGCTGGAATATTAAATATCAGAAAAAAGGCCGTTCTATTTGTACCCTCTATCCTCAAGACGGATATGTTTTAGCTTTGCTACCTTTAAATCATAAGGAGTTAGCAGAAGTAGAGACACTTTTACCAACACTTTCCAATGAAACTCAAGAAATCTATAAAAATGCTAAGGTTGGTCATAATGGAAAATCATTGCCGTTAAAAGTTCGAAATGAAAGTACAGTCAAAGATATTAAACAAATTGTTTCCTTGAGAGTTCATGAGTAGAATCTCAAAATTTATTAGACAAACAACAAATTCCATCTCCTAAAAAACAGAAAACAAATCTTCCATCGAGCCTGTGACATTAGTCTTTTTAACAGATGAAATCCCGAACTATATCATATTTGCTCCTGCGGTTCAGTAGGTCCGAATCGCAAATTAACAATATTTAGTGGTTTTCACTAGATACTGTTCGTAAAGTTCGGCTCTGTTCTAACTAATGTCACAGCCTCGGTTTTTTTTGTTTAATAAATAAGAACAACAGTTGCTTAATTCTGATTATTAGCTGAAAGTTTTTATCAAGCAGTTAAAAAATAATTCTTGAAAAGCCTTGCAATTTGTTCGGATTTCTCCTAAACTAAAAGCAAATGTTGAAAATGATTCTCAATTAAGCAGGGAGGAAGCATCCCATGATTGAAATTAGTAAAAATTTGCAGCAGGGGCATCGTCAAGTGACGTCAGAAGTGATTTTGCCGATTGAAGCCGGCAAACTGACCGCTTTGATTGGACCAAATGGCGCTGGCAAGACCCGCTTTATGACGATGATGAATCGTCTTTTAAAAGAAGATGTTGGGGAAATTTATTTGGACCACAGTGAAGTTCGTGCGTGGAAATCGAATAAACTAGCCCGTAAGTTAGCCTTGTTAAAGGAAAATAAAGGGGCCTCTTTGAAGCTGACGACTCGAGATTTAGTCAGTTATGGGCGGCTGCCATATTGTAAAATTTGGTTTACCGATGAGGATGAAAAATTAATCGATCAAGCGATGGCAGCCTTGGATTTGAATGATTTAGCCGACACCCGGATTCATTTATTATCTGGTGGGCAGCTGCAGCGGGTCTACATTGCGATGCTGCTGGCACAAAATTCAGAATATATTTTATTAGATGAGCCTTTAAATAATTTAGATATTGCCCAGAGCAAGCACTTGATGGAAACTCTGCAAAAATTAGTCAGGGACTTTGGCAAGACGATTGTCTTAGTGCTGCAGGATATTAATGTGGCAGCGACCTATGCGGAAAATATCGTGGCGATTAAAGCGGGGCAAATCCATGCGAGCGGAACGGCGGCCGAGATTATTCAGCCGGAGGTTTTAGCTGGTTTATACGGGATGGAGATAAAAGTCTGCGAGTTAGCCGGTAAAAGATTTTGTATTTATTAAAAAAGGATTTGACAACTCTCATTTTAAGCGGTAAACTTACGTCAATATTTAATTTGATAGACGCGTTAAGAGAGAGAAGTAGCCAGACAATAAACTTTTCAGAGAGCTGATGGCGGTGGAAATCAGCAGGTGGCGTTTGGTGAATGGACTTTCGAGCAAATCATTGAAGCAAGTAGGTGATTTCGGGAACTCCCGTTACAGAGTAAGATTGTTGTTTGACAATCGATAAAGGAAAGCTTGTCTTTCACCACATGAGGTGGCACCGTGAATCTTCGCCCTCAGTTCAACGATTTTGTTGAGCTGAGGGTTTTTTTATTTTCACTGCTAGTTTATGAGAAAAGACTCGCTTAATTGAGGTGGCACCGTGAGCTATTCGCCCTCAGACTTACCATTTTTTGGTGGGTCTGAGGGCTTTTTTGTTTAAAAGAACACCTCTCACAAATTAAAACTGATAAATAGACAATCGCTAAATTAAATTTTAACAATCAGGAGCAAAACTTATGAGAAAACTAGAACGTATTCCCGCCGATAATTTAACCGTCATCAGTGCTTACCTACGCATTCAAGGGCAACATAAAGCTTTGTTGGAGAGTATTCCCCGCGACCAGTCAAAAAGTCGCTATTCGGTGATTGCTTGGAATCCAGTCAAAGATATTTCTTATAAAGATGGCCTGATGCAGATTAATCAAGAGATTTTTGCGACAGCTGACCCTTTAAAGGAATTGGAAAAAATAGTCATCACCCAGCAAGGTTTGACAGAAGAATTGCCCTTTCAAGGAGGCGTTATTGGCTATGCCGGTTATGATGTGATTGCGGCTTATGAAGATATTGGTCAACTGCCCCATGACGAATTGGGCATAGCAGACTTGCATTTTTATCTCTATGAATCATTTTTAATTTTTGACCATGCTAAAGAAGAAATTATTTTAGTGGAGGACAATTGCTATTCGCAACGGGAGTCAGCCGACCTGAGCAATGCTCTAGAAAAAGTTCAACAGGATTTGCGAGTAATTGCTCCGACGGAATTGAGCTATTTGCAGGACTTTCATTTTGATTTTACCAGTAATTTCACACAAGAAGAATTTGAAACAACCGTCAATAAGGTCAAAGATTACATCAAAGCGGGGGACATTTTTCAGATGGTCCCCTCCCAGCGACTGACGACAGATTTTAAGATTCCGCCCTTTGATTATTATCGCCATCTGCGAATTAGCAACCCTTCAGCCTATCTTTATTATTTAGACTTTGGCGACACCAAAGTTATCGGGTCTTCGCCGGAGAGCTTGGTGAGTGTCAAAGAAGATATTGTTACCACCAATCCCATTGCCGGAACTCGTAAACGGGGAGCAGATAAAGCTGAGGATCAACGTTTAGCTGAGGAATTGCTGGCAGATGAGAAGGAGCGGGCCGAGCATATGATGCTGATTGACTTGGGACGCAATGATTTAAGTCGTGTCTCTGAGGTGGGTTCGGTGACAGTGCCGGTGCTGATGGTTATTGAAAAATACCGCTATGTGATGCACATCGTCTCATTAGTCACTGGAAAATTAGCTGCTGGAAAAACAACGATGGATGCCTTGAAGGCTACTTTACCGGCAGGGACCGTCAGCGGAGCGCCGAAAATTCGCGCGATGCAGCGAATTTATGAATTTGAACCGGTGCGGCGGGGAATTTACGCTGGAGCGGTGGGTTATTTTTCCCAAGATGATCAAGGGGACTTTGCCATTGCGATTCGCACAATGGTGGTCCATCAAAAGAAAGCCTATGTGCAAGCTGGAGCAGGGATTGTTTATGATTCCGACCCGACCAGTGAATATTTTGAAACGCTGCAAAAAGCTAAAGCTTTATTGGAGGTACGCCGATGATTTTAATCGTTGATAATTATGATTCCTTTACTTATAACCTCGTTCATCAAGTCAGTGGAGAGGTGGTGGTCCTGCGTAATGACCACCCGCAACTCTTAGAAACGGCAGCCAGGGCGGATGGCATTATTTTATCCCCCGGGCCCGGCCGACCAGAAGAGGCTGGTCTGATGCCGACACTTTTGCAAAAATTTTATCAGCTCAAACCGATTTTAGGTATCTGCTTAGGGCATCAAGCCATCGTGCAACTCTTTGGCGGTCAAGTAGTGGGGGCGCCGCAGATTCGCCACGGGAAAATCAGTCAGCTAACTTTTGAAAAGGCGGGATTGTTTAATGACTTAAGAGATGCCAGCGTGATGCGGTATCATTCATTAATTGCCGAAGAAAGTAGCTTTCCTAGTCAGTTGAAAATTACCGCCCGAGCAACCGACGATCAAACGATTATGGCTTTGGAACATCAGAGCCTACCGATATACGGCTTGCAGTTTCATCCCGAATCAATCGGCACTGCAAGCGGTCAAGGCATGATTGACCAATTTTTAAAACGGACAGAGATGGAGGCATTGGATTATGCAAACAATTTTTGAAAAATTATATCGTCAGGAAAATTTAACCCGCCAAGAGATGGCTCAAGTTGCCAACCTGATTTTTGAAGGTCAATTAAGTGAAGCCCAGCTATCGGCATTTCTCACCAGTCTGAAAATCAAAGGTGAAACGCCAGAGGAAATGGCGGGCTTAGCTGAGACGATTCAGAAAAAAGCGCTGCAGATTAAACAGACACCGCTAGCCGCTATGGACAATTGCGGCACTGGCGGCGATCGTTCCAATAGTTTTAATATCTCAACCACGTCCGCTTTTATTTTAGCGGCGGCGGGGATTCCTATGGCGAAACATGGCAACCGCAGCATTTCTAGTCGTTCTGGTAGTGCCGATGTCTTAGAGATTTTAGGCATTCAACTGGCGATTACACCAGAAAAAATCAGCTATCTCTTAAATGAAGTCGGTATCGCTTTTCTTTTTGCACCGGCGATGCATCCGAAGATGAGCCACGTCATGAAGGTTCGTAAAGAGTTGGGCACGCCAACAATTTTAAATTTAATTGGGCCGTTAACTAATCCTGTTCAACTGGACACACAACTTTTAGGCACGTACCGACGGGATTTGGTGGCAGCCACGGCTGAAACCTTTGGCAAACTCGGTCGGCGCCAAGGGATTGTCGTCAACGGTGCCGGTGGGATGGACGAAGCCAATTTATCCGGCGAGAACCATTATGCCTTTTATCAAAAAAATCAGGTCACTGAATATACATTTACACCAGAAGAAGTTGGCTTTCAGCGGGCACCAATCGCCGCCATTCAAGGGTCAGGTCCTTTAGAAAATGCTGCGATTTTGGAAAGTGTCTTAAAAAATACCGCTTCAGTTTACACCGACACCGCTATTTTAAACGCTGGCCTCGGCTTAGTGGCTAGCGGCTTGGTGGCAGATTTGCCGGCCGGCATTCAATTAGCTAGACAAATCGTTGCCAGCGGCGCCGCCTATGATAAATTGCGCCAGCTAGTTGGTAGTCAAAGGGAGGTCGCTTAAATGGATTTTTTAGAAAAAATATTAGCCGAAAAAGTTTTGGAAGTTGAACAAATGCCGTTGGAAATGTTACAGCCGCAACCACAGCGACTATCCTTTAAGGCTTATGTGAAAGCTCATCCAGAAAATGTGCAGGTCATCGGTGAGGTCAAACGGGCCTCCCCTTCAAAAGGGGATATCAATATGGATGTTGATATTTTGGCTCAGGCGCAGGCTTATCAAAAAGCCGGCGTGGCAGCTATTTCCGTTTTGACAGATCCGGTTTTCTTCAAAGGAACAATCGCTGATTTGAAACAAATTGCCGCAGTTGTTGAGGTGCCAATCCTCTGTAAAGATTTTATCATTGACCAAAAGCAGTTAATTCGTGCTAAAAATGCCGGCGCCAGTCTGGTGTTGTTAATTGTTGCAGCCCTTTCTGAAGAAAAATTGCGGGAGTTGTACCAACAAGCATTAGACTTGGATTTGGAAGTTTTAGTTGAAACCCATGATGAAGCGGAATTGGCGGTTGCGCTGACCTTGCCCGAGGCGATTATCGGTGTCAACAATCGCAACTTGAAAACCTTTGAAGTCAGCCTGTCGACCAGTGTCGTTTTAGGTAACACGGCACATCAACAGATTTTTGTCAGCGAGTCTGGCTTTAAGACGAGCGAGGATGTCAAAGAAATTGCCGACAATTATCAAGCAGTCTTAGTCGGTGAAACTTTGATGCGGGCCCAAAATCCCCAAGCTAAAGTTCAAGAGCTGCAAGTGGCGCGTAAAGGAGTGCAGGTCTGATGCAGGTGAAAATTTGCGGCTTACAAACGCCAGAAGCGATTGACGCCGCTATCGTAAACGGCGCCAGTTTCATTGGCTTTGTCTTTGCTAAAAGCAAACGGCGAGTGACACCAGAACAAGCGGCAGAATTAACGAAAAATCTGCCAGAATCTATCAAAAAAGTCGGCGTCTTTGTCTCTCCGAGTTTGGCTGAATTACAGGAAATCAGCCAGACTGCCGGCTTGGACGTCGTACAAATCCATGGTCAACTGCCACAGGAACTAGCAGAAAAACGAGAAAGTTTTCCTTTGCCAATCATTCGGGCCTTCAGTGTAGCTGCTGGAAAATTACCTAGTGGAGCTTATCAAGAAGAATATGATTATTTATTGTTAGACGCCCCCGCCAAAGAATTTGTCGGCGGCAACGGGGCAGTCTTCGATTGGTCGGCGGTTCAACTCGCTGACTTACCAGCTAAGCCGCTCTTTATTGCCGGTGGTTTAAACGCTGATAATGTTCAAGGAGCTAAAAAATATTTTCACCCCTTTGCGGTGGATGTTTCCAGCGGAGTTGAGACGAACGGGGTTAAGGATTTAACAAAAATTCAAAAATTTTTACAACAGGCTCAAGCAGCCAGTCAAGAATAGGAGCAATTATTATGTATCAACAACCAGATGAGAAGGGTTTTTACGGCGAATACGGCGGCCAATTTATCCCAGAAACTTTAATGTATGCTGTCAAAGAACTAATAGAGGTCTATGAAGCCTCAAAAACAGATGAGGCTTTTCAAGCTGAATTAGCTTACTACTTAAAACAATATGTTGGCCGGGAAAATCCTTTGTATTTTGCTGAGCGCTTGAGCGACTACGCCGGCGGGGCCAAAATTTATTTGAAACGAGAAGATTTAAATCACACCGGTGCTCATAAAATTAATAATGCACTAGGCCAAGTGCTATTAGCCAAAAAAATGGGTAAAAATAAAATTGTTGCGGAAACCGGCGCCGGTCAGCACGGCGTGGCGACAGCGACCGTCGCTGCCTTGTTCGGGATGGAATGTGTGATTTTTATGGGAGAAGTCGACGTCAAACGCCAGGCCCTTAACGTTTTTCGGATGGAATTGTTAGGCGCAACAGTCGAGAGCGTCCAGTCCGGCAGTAAAACTTTAAAAGATGCGGTCAATGAAGCCTTGCGCTATTGGGTGGCAAATGTGGAGGACA
This sequence comes from Enterococcus sp. LJL90, assembly GCF_056924355.1. Taxonomy (NCBI): domain Bacteria; kingdom Bacillati; phylum Bacillota; class Bacilli; order Lactobacillales; family Enterococcaceae; genus Enterococcus; species Enterococcus sp. LJL90. Next base: position 678,249 of record NZ_JBXPBQ010000001.1, read on the forward strand.
CTCATTATGTGATGGGTTCAGCTTTAGGTCCCCATCCTTTTCCAGCGATTGTCCGGGATTATCAAAGTGTGATTGGCAGCGAATCCCGCCGACAGATTTTAGCCGCGGAAGGTAAATTGCCAGAGGTAGTGATGGCCTGTATCGGTGGCGGCAGTAATTCCATCGGCATGTTCTATCCTTTTATTGAGGATGAAAACGTGCGGATGATTGGTGTTGAGGCTGCTGGTTTAGGCATTGAAACCGGAGACCATGCGGCACCAATCACAGTGGGTTCAGTTGGCGTTTTGCATGGCGCCAAAATGCATCTGCTTCAAGATAATGCCGGACAGATTAAAGAAGCCTTTTCGATTTCCGCTGGCTTAGATTATCCCGGTGTCGGACCGGAGCATTCTTATCTGCATGATATTAAACGGGCCGAATATGTTTCGATTACTGACGACGAAGCAGTCGCCGCTTTTCAATTATTATCCCGCAAAGAAGGTATTATTCCGGCTTTGGAAAGTGCCCATGCGATTGCTTATGCCGTTAAAGAAGCGGCCAAAATGCAGCCGGATGAAGTGATGATTGTCTGCCTTTCCGGGAGAGGCGACAAGGATGTCAATCAAATAAAAGAACGTTTGGAGGCCCAAGAATGAAATCATTAACGACTATTTTAAAAAGAAAACAAGCCACTGGTGAAACGATTTTAGTTCCCTATTTAATGGCGGGGGCCAGCAGTTTGCAACAGTTACCAGCTGAAATTACCGCCTTGGCAAAAGGCGGGGCGGCAGCGATCGAAGTCGGTATCCCTTTTTCTGATCCCGTTGCTGATGGACCGGTGATTCAAGAGGCCGGTTTGCGAGCCTTGGCTCAGCAAGTGAGCCTCGCAGAAATTTTGGAAGTCTTAAAAAATTTCAATTCACCGGTCCCTCTGATTTTAATGGGCTACTTCAATCCCTTTTACGCCTATGGCTTAGAAAAATTTATTGCGCAACTAGCAAACACGGATGTTAAAGGTTTAATCATACCAGACTTGCCTTATGAGCATCGGGACTTAGTGACGATTTATTTAGATGAGAGCGACGTTGCCCTCGTGCCGCTAGTGACTCTCACCAGTACAAAGGAACGGATTGCGACCTTGGTGGCCTCTGGTGAAGGCTTCATTTATGCGGTGACTGTCAACGGCGTCACCGGCACTGGCAGAAATTATCGGGCTGATTTGGATGCCCATTTAAAATATATCCATGAAATCAGTGAGATTCCGGTTTTAGCCGGTTTTGGTGTATCGGAAAAGGAGCATGTCGAACGTTTCCGCCAAAGCTGTGATGGGGTGGTTATCGGTAGTAAAATTGTGCGGCTGCTGGCAGAAGAGCCCTTGAGTGAAGTCACACATTTTGTGGAAAAATTATTAGCTTAATCAAATCTGTGGTATGCTTTTATAAATAAATAAAAGCAGGTGACCAGATGGAAGAGTTCGTCAATTACAATTTGATTTTTGCTGAAAATCAGCGGATTGAAACAGAACGCTTGATTTTACGCCCCGTGTCGCTGATGGACGCCAGTGATATGCATATTTTTGCCAGCGATGATGAAACGACTTTATTTATTTATGAGAAGCACGACTCGCTGCAGGATACCCAGCAGGTAATTGCCAATTATTTTATGAAGGAGCCCTTTGGCAAATACGGCATTGTTTTGAAGGCAACCAAGCGCTTGATTGGCACGATTGATTTGCGGGTGGATGAACAAAAAGTCACCGGCGAATTGGGCTATGTCTTGAATCGCCAGTATTGGAATCAAGGCTATACCTCTGAAGCCAGCATTGCGCTATTGTATCTAGCCTTTGAGCAACTCAAGCTGATTCGGGTCAATGCCTTGTATAACGAAAAAAATCCGGCTTCCGGTGGCGTTATGCAAAAAATCGGCATGAACCAGGCGGGCTATTTCAAAAATTATCGGATTTTCCGCGGAGTACCGGTCAATTATTTAGAGTGGGCGATTACCAGAGAAGAATGGCGAGCTACCCATTAAAATGAAGCAAGGCCTTAGATGATGAACATACGATTAGCATGTTCTTATCCGAGGCCTTTTTGAGTTCACTGTATTAGAGCTTGCTTCAATTAATGTTTGTTCAAAGTTAATGTCAGGGGAATAAATTTGATGCCATCTGATTCAATAACAGCAGTATCACCTTTAAAACCTAGTTTTTGATAGGCGGCCAGCGCATAAGGACTAGAGTTGACAGTGACTATTGCAGGATTGGCTGAACGTTCCTTTAGCCAATTAGCAAAAAGTTTTCTGGCAATCCCTTTGCGATGATAAGTCTTCGCCACAAAAAGTAGGCAGATATGATTAGGGTTTCTAATACCTAGTAGACCAACTATTTGTTGGTCGATAAAATAACCGTACAAACTGATTTTGTCGCTAATAATTTGAGGATATAGCTGCTGAAAGTCAATAAAGTTTTTAAAACTGGCAATGCCAGCCGCTCCATAATCCGGCGCCTGAAAGGTATTAAAGACCTCTGTGACAAGTTTTAAACCGGCTTTGATGTCAGCTTCTGCTGTTAGCTTTTTTATCATCCTATTTTATCTCCCATCCTGAAAGTTCTTCTAAGTTAAGCATACACTATTTGAAAATAGTATTCAGCTGTTATAAAAAACTTGAAATTATTAAACAGCTCGCCGTCATATACAGCGTTGCAACGTTTTGTAAGGGGATTCATATGGTATAATTAAAACAAAAGGGGTGCAGCTTATGTTGGGAACAATTTTTGCTTTATTTTATTATGCAATTGGGGCAGTCATTTTCTATTTTCTGATTCGTTTGGCGGTTAAACACGGGATTCAAGATGCCAACCGAGATAAACGTTTTTAAATTATATTGAGCTGGTTTCATATAATTTTGCTGGATATTAATAAATTAGTGGTGTGGAATTTTTTTGGTAAATGGACTGAATGAAGGTGTTTTAGCGTGAAGGAGGCTTGAAGATGGCAGCAAAATTGTCAATTGTACTGGTGCTTTTATTTATGTGCGCTGTGTTAATTGGGTTGGCCCTTGTGATGCGGGCAACGGGAGGCCTGTTCTGGTCCCGGACGTTGAATCAATTTCAACGGGACCGCAATGATCCGAAATATCAACTGGAACGAAATGTCGGCACTGGTGCTTCCGCCTTGATTTTTAAAATTATTTCCCCGATTGCCATTGCACTGGTGATTATTTTGGGTATGGTTTTGTTGGGAATGATTTGATAAATCGGGCATGTTCAAAACAGAACAGATGAATTTACAATATTATAAGTATGAAATCAGTCGGAACCTAATAAGTTTCGACTTTTTTTGATTTCCAATTAATCAGAGTGCTTAATCAATAATAAAATAGGTAATTCATAAGATAATTATTATTGCTTGTCAATTGAAGATTATTCAATTGACGAAAAAGAGATAGTTGCTAATCCTTAAAAAATATGACTTGCTAATTTTGAAGATATTTTCATTGTAAACTTATTTTTCTTAGAAGATATTAATCGGGAAAGTTAAACAGCTTTTTATATTTTTCTATTGTTATTTTTTACGATTGCAACTTAAAATATTGATTAAATAGCAAGAAAGAGTAGAGGTGCTTTTTATGATTGGGAGAATCGTAAAATGGAAGAGGTTACGAAAAGGATTGTCTGCATCAGAGGTTATCAAACAAGTGTTCATCACTAGATCACATTTATCAAACATTGAAAGTGGGAGGAGAAAACCAAGCCCAGAACTTCTATACTCACTTAGCCGAATGTTAGACTTTTCAGACAAATTTACTGATATCGAATGTTCGTCAAAAAGGCGAAAAGTTGAAAAATTTAAGTTTTTAGCTTTTCAAAGAAATGAAGAAAAAATTGGTACGGTATTCAAAGATTTGTCCAAACTAACTATGACATCCTCTCTCCATTTTTCACTAGAGATATTTAAGGCAGCAGGGGAGTTGAATCAATGTTCCAACGTAGATGCTTTAAAAGAAATTTGTAAAACTGTTATTCTAGAGTGTGATAGTAAAAATGAGAAGCAAAAAATTTTAATACAGTCCTGTCTCTTTTTTTTATGGTCAGTTGATTTTAATGAATCCAATTATGTTGAAGCATTAGCATGGGCCGACATATATATTCAATATATTCATGCCGAAAATCTTGAAGAACTTGCTGTTATGAAGTTACAAGAATGCTTAATTGAGTGGGAGTTAGGAAAGCAAGCAGAGCTTTCAACAAAGCTGCCAAAAATCAAAGAAGAGTTTTCTTCCGTGTTTCAGAGAGCATATTTGAATGAAATTTGGAATTTTATGTACGGAAGATGTCTCCTTTATTATGGGTTTACCAAAGAAGCAACTCATATTTTTGAAAAAATCATTATCCAAAGTAAAGGTACAATAACTGTTTTTCCTGAACTTATCTTAGTCACAAAAATCTTATTGCACTCTTATACGGATTCTTTGCTAATAAATAAAACTGAAATTATTGTCGCAATCAAGAAGTTAACAAAAAGAAAAAAAATATCTTTCGATCTTATTCCATCACTGTACATATTTGCAACAACTTTACTTCAACAAAACGAAGAAAACAATCTAATTGAAGTATTGCAGATGATTAGAAATCTAGACATTTACCCTTCCAAAGTTCAAACCAATAAGGATTATTTTACTATATTGTTACATTATCACGAAGGCAACTATATGTTGTTTGTGGAATTATGTGAAAGCTATTTGGAAAATGAAAAAAATATTGCCTCAAATCCCTATCAGGCAATAGATGTCTCTAATCGGTTGATGGAGTACTATCAGTCAAAAAAAATGTACAAGAAAGCATCTATTCTAGGAAACTTAGTCATACAAATATTTAATAGGTATTTACGATTTCGAAGTTTCATCTAACTTGAAAATGAAAAATAAACGAGTTTTTTTAAACTCGTTCATTTTTTTTGGTAATAATTTTCAAAAAAGCGAAAAAAGCAATTTTTTCAGTAAAATGAATATATAAGTTAGATTCTGAGAAGAAGCTGCTTAAATAGACATTCTGAAATTCGACCTTGAAAAAATATAATGCCTCGGAGAATGGCATCGTTATACATTCAGATAATATTAGTTTTATCTTATAACAATCAGTTATAAGATAAATGTATTTTCTCTAAAATAAACTCTATATATAAATATTAAATCCGATTTATTTAACTGTCAATCTTAAAATAATATAAAATTAATATATTTTGAATAAAAGTTGATTCTTTAGTGATTTTATTCCAAAAAAACTTTTTTTAAATAAAAGATGTTTCTGTGATAAATAAGGGGTTTAGCTAGGAGAAAAAAAGAGTTGGCAGTCAAATTTATTTTGGAGGAATGTTTTTGTTTTATTTGCTAAAAAAATGAGAATTAATAATTGCTGGGAGTAAATGCCGTCAAGATTCTGGTCAAAAGAAAGGTGATAATGATGCGACGTGGAGAAAATATTTACAAAAGAAAAGACGGTCGATGGGAGGGCCGCTATTTAAAGTATCGCTTGGGCCAAAAAGCTTATTATGGATCAGTCTATGGGAAGAAATATTTGGAAGTAAAGGAAAAGCTGACTCGTATTAAACAAAATCAGCAGCTAATTGAGGAGACAACTGGTTACTTAGGTATTTATGGCGAATTTTTGGAAAAAATTTATTTGGATTCGGTCGCTCATTCGATTAAAGAATCCACTTACTATACTTACTCACGAATAATTCATACATATATTGCTCCTTATCTGGGAAATTTTACTTTTTATCAATTAACCAAAGAGCAATTGCAGGATTTCGTTGCCGATTTAGTCAGTCAAAAGCTGAGTCCAGCAACCATCAAATTGATTTTCAGCGTTGTCAAACAAAGTTTTACACTGGCAGAGAAAAACGGTTGGCTGCAGGTAAATCCTATCACTGAAATTGAGTTGCCGAAAAAGAAATATAAAAAAAACCAGCCATTAAGTCGTGCTGAACAAGGGGAGCTTGAAAAAATCAGCAGTCAATCCACTCACGGACTAGCTGTCTTGATTTCTTTGTATTCGGGTCTGCGAATTGGTGAAATCAGCGGCCTGACATGGGAGGATATTGATTTTAAAAGCAATCTAATCAGTGTCAGTAAAACCGTCAATCGAATTCACAACACGGATGACTCCAAAAAGAAAACAAAAGTAATAATTACAGCGCCAAAGACTGAATTTTCCAGACGCCTTGTGCCAATGCCGAAGATTTTACGGAAGCTCTTGCTAAAAGAAAGAATCAGTAGCCAATCTAATCATGTCATTTTTTGTAAACATGGCTTAACTGAACCGCGGATTATCAATTACCGCTTTAAAAAAATGCTGGCTGAGACTTCATTGAAGGACATTCATTTTCATATTTTGCGGCATACCTTTGCTACCCGCTGTTTAGAAAGCGGGATGGATGTCGCCAGTCTGAGTCGGATTTTGGGCCACCAGTCCATCAAGCTGACACTGGACACCTACAGTGAGTCTCTGATGGAGCAAAGAGTGAAGGAAATTCGCAAATTGGATAAGCTTTATCAGATAAATAAATAACAGTAAAAAACCAGTCAAAAGAAAATTTGACTGGTTTTTTTGTCGTCAATATTACCATCATGGCTTGTCAAACCTGCTTCCAGAAAGGGTTTCAGCACATTATCTTATAACTGATTGTTACAAGATATTTTTCTGACTCAATAAATTGCTGGAAAGCTTGCCGTTACAAGCTAGTTTAGAGTAGTTCGGTGAAAATTATCTTAAATATTCAAGGCAGTTAAATGAGTTTAATCTTTTTTTAGAAAATCCAGAAGTGGAGGTGATTGCATGAGTCGTGCTGCAGTTCTCAGCAGGAGTAGCACCATTGATAGCCAAATCGATGTGAAATTAAAAAAATTAGGCTATGAAGTTTTTTTTTCGATTGAAATTCTTGATTTACTGTTGAAAAGAAGTAAAGAGTCACAGCGCTTTTTTGAACTTTTTCCGTTAATCATTTTCAGTGAAACAGTGCCAGACAAAGAGATTGAACAGATTTTGCGGCAGCGGCAATTCGACCGGACTCGCTTTTTCCGGTGCGATACGAGCTTACCGACAGAGGAGGAGTTTGCCCAGTGGCAGAAACTTGGTTTAAAAAATTGGTTGCACTCAGAGATTTCCCTAAGTGATTTGCGGGAAAAACTTGCCGAACCAATTACCGTTGTGCTGCAGTCAGAACGGAGCATTCACGAACAAGAGCCGATTGACACGGTTATTCGTTTTTCCTTTGAGAATCGGCTTTCGCCGAAAGAAAAGCAGCTATATGAAATTCTCAAAGAACAACCGGGCAACTTCATTAATCGCAATGATTTAAGCGAATATATCTGGCAGCGGGAAGGGGACAATTCGACTTTTTCCCAATTGTCTCAGCTTGTGAAAAAGGTCAAATTCAAAATGAAAAAAAGCGGCATTGACCCTGACCTTTTTATGTCCAATTGGCGGGATGGCTACGCTTTGTCAGAAACTTTATTTGATGAAAATTTGGAGATTAGTCAGAGTTCAGACTAGACGGAAACATTTGAAAGGGGGTGCTGTTGTTGGGAACGGCAGAACAATTTTCATGTCTGCTGTTAAGTATCTCTAAATAAAAGGGTTTTTAAATAATTCTAGTGCTACTCCCCTAGCACTAACGAAAGGAGTTGAAACGAGTGAAAAAGAAAAAAATTGGGTTGTTGTTATTGCCCGTTTTAATAGCAGCAATCGTTGGGGGAATTATTTTAGCGCAGACGACGGATACGAAGGCTGCGCCAACACCTGATGGGTATTTGGCGTTGGAAAAGGCACCCGGGGTTAACTTGATTAATAGTACGACCGGGTTGGCTGATGACGAATTACCACCAGAATATGGAGCATATTTTCAGTTAAATAAGGATACCAGTTATGAACCTTTAAATGTTACTGTTTATGATTTTGAAAATATGGCGAGTTGGACTCCAACACCAGGAGAGTCTCATAGTTATGTGTTTTCAGCATCCAATTATCCTTCTAACGTGGAACGCTCTGTTACTATACGTAATGCCGGGTTTTATCAAGGTAGAGCAGTTGACGTAAAATTAGTAGTAGATAGAGTTACTGGCTATAGGATGACATTTCATGGACCTTTATATAAAGACAAAGATAAAGATGTAAGTTATTTATTTATTGAAGGATCAGTAACTGACTTTACATTTGGCAACTTATTTATGTCATTTTTGCAGACAACGCAAGGAAAAGGTAAGTGGGCTGGTGCGATGCAGCCGAATAATACAACTGATTATCATTGGGAGTTTTATGATTCTGAAACCCAACAGCCTTTGAATTATAAAGGGTTATGGAATGCTAGGAATATCAACGTCATAAAAACTTTCTCAATGGAGAAGACTGATAATGATTTTTCTAATTTTTACGTTCCAGATAATAGCCGAGTCGGGTATACATTAAACGATGGTATTTTGAAAACAACTGGTTTAGGGACTGATCAGTACGAATTGCTTCATACTTTTTCTTATGCTTTTGAAGGGACTACATTAAGTCAAAGCTTTACTAAAGGACCGCTTCAGGAAAATGAGAACTATGGTGCGCTAGGTGTCTATTATGATTCCCGCGCAATTAGTCGCGTCGGCCACTCACAACCAGCTGTCAAGGGTGTTACCAACAATGCTACTCACACAGAATCTGGCTATCGAGATTTACACTATCAAATTGTCCAATCTGTTTCCAATAATGAAGCTAGGTTCCGTGACAACAGCTTCGTCATCGACACAACCTTACCATCAACTGATTTTGATGTTGATTTGAGTCGTATCACGGTAACCAATGAAATTTCTGGTGTAGATGTTACCTCTGACTTCGACATATCTGGTTCTGGTCAAAACTTAAGCGTCTCACCAAAAGATCCAACATCAGATGAGTTCAATGGTAATACTTTTACAATTGATGTTTATGGCACACCAAACAGCAGCTTTGATGTCCTAAATGCTCAAAATGGTTATGTCAATAATCAAGCTAGTGTTGATAACGGGTATATGGTCTTTGATTTGGATGCAACGCAAACGACCTTAACTTATGAAACCGATGCTTTTGGTGAAAAAGTTTATGATTCTATCGTTGATGGCAATGCTAGCCAAGCAAAAACTTTATATGAAGGGATTCCTTCTGCAACACCGAAATCCGGATTGACAATTGAACCTAATGGCGATATCGAAACGGTTTTTGCAAATCCTGGCACAAGCATGTTGGATAATTTAGCAGTTGATACTAACAATGATTCATTTGATGAACCTGTCACGGTCACTTTTGAAACACCATTGCCAAGCACAGCAACTGAAGGGACGATTACTGTCAATTTAACATTGACAACTGCTCGTGGTGTAGAAAGAACGGTTGCTGTACCTGTTCTAGTTGGTGCTAATACGGCTACGTTGACGGCAACTGATAATACCGGACGAACCGATGATTACTACGGTCAAAATTTATCAGATGCGGCTTTTGATGCTTATATTTTAGGCAAAGGAAATCCGGAATTAGCGGTGACCTATCAAGGTACGACTACCAATTATGACTATGCAACGAATCCTGAATATTTCAGTATTGAAGATTATGGCGGCTTTAGCAAGACTTCCGGAGCAGGAACTTACACAATCACAGTGGCTTCTGATGTCAATGCAGCCATTAATGTCGGTGAAAAGGTAACAACAACCTTTGATTTGACAATTACTGATGTAACACCACCAATCGGAACTGGACGCTGGGCTTTTGCCAATGTTGGTGGGGCAGATTTCTTTACGTCAAATGCTACTAACAGTGATTGGCAAAAAGGTTTTCTACTAAGCTATAGTGACGAAACCAGTGCAGCCGATGCGATTACGGCTAGCCAATCTATCTCTAATGCAGATTTACAGGCACAACTCCAAACCATCGGGCGTTACCAGGATAAGTACTCACTGATTTCGTTAGAAGATGCAGCGGGGAACGTCTCGGAAGATATTTATGTTCCGCTAATTGTTCTAGATGATGCCAGCATTGATGTGACGGCTTCTTTAGCAATTGAGTCGGATTTAGCAGCCACTGGCAACATCGCTGAATGGAATACTCAAGTGACTAATAACACACTGCGGGATTATTTACTCACAAAGTATGACATGAAGGCTTGGGAATTGGATATGACAGCGGACTTAACTAATTTGACACCAGATTCTGATGTCAAAGCGGATGAGTCAAAATTTACTATCGATACTAGCGGAGTTGTTGCTAGCAGTTCAATGACCAATATTGCTCAAACAATTACGTTAACGCTGACGGTTGATGGCAGAACGGTCTCTAGAGAAGTTACGATTACTTTTGGTGATGATCAGGCTCCAACGGCTGATCCAGCAAATCAAAGCATCAACATTTTAAATGCAGCTGATTTAGAAGCGATGGATCCAAGAGATTTTGTGACCAATATTCAAGATAATGTGTCAGCACCAGATGATGTGATAGTGGAATTTGTTGGCACACCAGATTTTGAAACAATTGTTGCGACAACAGGTGACAAAACGATTCAAGTTCGTCTGACGGATGAAGCGGGCAATTCGGCGACCGTGAATGTCACGATTACGGTCTATGACAACCGGATTACGGTGAACTTTATTGATGGCGATAACAAGGTTCTGGAGACTGCTATTCAAATTGCAGGCAGACCAACTGAGCCAATCAATTTAGCAACAAATACCGAAGTGCTGGCGAAGATTTCCTCAGTGACCAATCACGGCTATACGTTGGAAACAACTGGCCGACCAAATCCAGAGACGGTGACCTTTACGGAGACGACACAGTCAGTTAACTATCTCTTCTCAGGTATTTTAGCGATTGAATCAGCGCCAAGCTCAATTGATTTTGGCACGATTGTCTTTGATGCAACAGTTCAAAGACGAGACAATCCTAACTTAAACGGAGAAAAATTAGTGATCAGCGATAATCGCGCAAAGGTTGATGGTGGATGGACGTTAACAGCGACTCTTACAAAAGAGATGACCAATGATCAAACAAAGTCTGTCATGTCTAATGCGTTAGTTTACGTTGATGCAAACTTAAAAGAAGTTCCTTTGTCGGATGAAGAACAAACCATTGCTGTGAATGCAACAGGCGGGAATCAAGTGATTACCGACAGCTGGGGAACCACAGCTGATAGTGAAGGCTTGAAGCTGATTGCGGATCCTAGCGAAACCACTTTTTCAAATTTGGGCAGTTATAACGGCCAGATTACTTGGACCGTCACAGCAGGACCATAGAAAGGAAGGGGAAAATGAAAAAAATAGGTTCAAAGTTTCTCCTTAGTCTGGTGATCCTGTTTGTGGGTTGTCTAAGTGGTGGAGTGACTGGGTTGGCTACAGATGCTGTTGGAGGACAAGCGACAGTTGATGGAAAAATTACATTTTATGAAACTTCGACAGAAGCACCAGCGACATCTTCAAGTGAAGTTTTGCCAGACACTGGTGGCAAATTACCTCAGACTGGCGAAGTCGTCCGCAATTACAGCCTAATTGGCGGCGGGGTTATTTTGGCCATACTGCTGCTACTCTATTACCGGCGCAAAAAAGAGAAGGAGGCGGACTGATGACAGTTAAATCACGTATTGCTTTAAGCAGTCTGGTTCTTCTCCTTGGAATGAGTATAGGTATTGATAGAGCAGAAGCTGCAAGTCATAGCGTTAATCAAAATGGCTCACTGGAGGTTCAGGATTCTGGAGTAACAAATCCTGTTGACCCGGAATTTCCAGGGGATGATGTCGATCCAGGACCGGGACCATCAACTGATGGTGCACTTAGATTTGATTTCATTTCAAGTCTAGGTTTTGGCCAACATGAGCTGACTACAGAAGATCGTCTATATAACTCATTAGCCCAATTGTTTCATAGCGAGACAAAAGCAAGGGGATATTATGTGCAGATTACTGACGTTCGAGCAGCAGCAACTGGCTGGGAATTACAACTCTCGCAAGATACTCAATTTAACAATGGGGTCATTCAAGAAATGGATGAGCAAAGTCTAAATGGGGCTGTTTTGTCCTTTGATAAAGGCTGGGCAAATTCAGGAGGTATAAGTGACGAGCCGTCTGTGACAAGAGATACGATTGAGATTCAAGAAATCGGCTCAGCATACACGGTAGCGAGCGCTTCTTCCACTCAAGGCAAAGGAACTTGGACCATTGAATTTGGAGCTTCTGAGGAAAATCAAGAGGGTCTTGCTAATACGCTCACTGCTGTTCTTGATGAAACAGGACAAAGCGTTATGGACGCAACGTTCAATAAGCCAGTTTATACAAACTCAGCGATTCAACTGCGAGTTCCTGAGAGTACACGAATTTATCCAGTGCAATACAGTACAAGTTTGACATGGACATTAACAGCAGGTCCGACAAACTAATACCACTTATCTTTGACAATTTGGGGAAACCCATTTGTAAATAAAAAGGAAACTATAGGAGGAAACAAAATGAAATTAAGAAGTTTATGTGCTACTGCAATGGTAGCAGCTATCGGGGCAACACTTTTGGCACCAGTGGGAGTAAGTGCAGCAGGTACGACTCATTCACTAGATTCAACTGGCCGTGTTATTGTATCTGCTGGTACCTTAGATCCTACTTTGCCAATTGTCGATCCGGAAAAACCTGGTGAAGAAATTGACCCTGGCGGTTTAGTTCCGGGTGTTGATCCAGGCCAATTAGGGATTAAAAATGTTTCGGATTTGAATTTTGGTGAAATCAAAACTGGTCGTGCTCAAATTAATAAACCTGCCGCTGCGCAAACAGTCAATCAATTAGTGGCGAATGGGACTCCTGTAGAAGTGACTCGTGGGGCAATGGTCGTCTTTGGTGACATCCGAGGTACCAATGCTGGCTATACCGTTCAAGCAGAGTTAACGCAACAATTTACTAGTTATACTACTGACGGAACAGGTGCAGAAGTATTAGGAACTGCGACATTAGATGGAGCTTCTATTTCATTTAACAATGGGATTTTAGAAACAGATTTTGATAATCCAGCAACTGCTGGAACCATGACAAATACTGCTTTTGAATTATCTATGGAAGATACTGTGGCAGGAACTGGTGGTGCAGTGGAAGTTGTCAGAGCAACAAATGGAACTGGTGCTGGTGAATACACGCTTGAATTCGGTCAAAGTGCTAGTTACTCTCAAACGGATGCAAATATTGCGGTTGGTGGGGTAGCAGACACAGCTGATAAAGCCGTTGTCTTAAATGTTCCGATTGCAACTGCTTCAAGTATGACTGCAGCAAATTATAAAGCATTAGTTACTTGGACAATCGCTTCATTGGCATAATACGAAGCCCAGGTTTGAGTTGAAATTTTAGTAAGTGGTTGTGATATGAGTCAATACAGTAATAGACTTGTGACGCAGCCACTTGCTCTTTGTTAATTCAAAAAAGTGGTACATATTCCTATCAACTAGGAAATACATATAGTGGATGATGGTGACTAAGATGAAAAAAAAAGAACATGGAAAAATCAGTTTCGTCAAATTTTTTTTAACTAGCATATTTTTGTTGCTCGCTTTGCCTCTAAATGGATTGGCAACGACAGAAGAAAATAGTGGCACAGCAACTGGTTTCAACTATCAAGTTGATTTTCCAGAAAACCAGACTGATACAAGTCTCGGCTATTATGATTTGATGATGACACCTGGGCAACAACAAACGATTACCTTGACTTTGAGTAACCCCAGTGAGGAATCTGTAACAGTTAATTTGGATTTAAATGGTGCAAAAACTAATAGTAATGGTGTCATAGAATACGCTACCAATAGTATTGAAAATGACCCTTCTTTGGCCTATGATTTTACGGAAATTGTCTCAGGTCCTGATTCAGTCGAACTAGCAGCTGGTGAAACTAAGCAACTAGAATTAACGATTCAAATGCCGGAAGCTTCATTCGATGGAGTCATTGCGGGAGGACTCGTTATGCAACGGCCAGAAGAAGAAGCCGCTCAATCAGATGATGCCAGTGGTGGTTCTCGTGTGGGTAACCGCTACCGTTATGCTGTGTCCATTTTATTGCGAGAAAGCGATGTAGAGGTTGCCCCAGAGTTGTCATTCAATGAAGCGTTTGCTGAACAGCAAAATTATCGGAATACTATTTTTGTAAATTATTCAAATATCGCCGCTACATATGTAAATGGCTTAACAGTTCAAGCTCAAATTTCAGAGAGTGGCAGTAGTCAGGTGCTGTGGGAATCTCGTAAAACGGGGATGCGAATGGCCCCTAATAGCTTTATGAACTTTCCGATTAGTATGAATGGAGATCGCATGACACCGGGAACTTATACAGCTCATGTAAATGCTTATGTTGGCAATCAAAGTTGGGAATGGACCGAGGAGTTTGAAATTACTCAGGAAGAGGCCGATGAGTTCAATGAGCGAGATGTCGGCTTGGTACAAGACCGAGGATTTGACTGGCAGATCATTGCTATGATAGTTGGCGGCTTTTTAGCTGTTGTACTGCTAGGCTTTTTAGTAGTGAGAAGAATCCGCAAACAAAATAAAAAAAATAAAAAAGGTAAGCATAAATAATGATTATATGCCACTTAAAGATACAGGGGGGAAGCAATGACAATTCTGGAATGGGTGATAATGATTGGCATTGCTGCCACGATTATCTTGATTATTTTTATGTTCTATTTTATCCTGCAGTTTCTTTTGAAAAAAAGTAAGCTAAAAAAATTACCCCAGCGATTACCCAAAAATAAAAAAAAGCGCATGAGGTTTTTAAGAGCTCAAAAAAAAATTCAGCAACAAAAAAAAGCTAGTCTTCGAAAAGTAGTGATACTCTTTTTTGCAGCCTTGATTTTCGGTAGTGGGACAGCTTACGGGATGTTCTATCAGTCAACCAATCTTTCGTCTGATGATGCAGATTTAGTTGCCCGTTCTTATTCATTAGTTAGGGAAGTTCAGGAGCAACTTTTATCAGCCGAGAATCAAGAGGAGGAGGAAGATGCTATCAATCGCAATATCCGATATTTATCAACTAGTCTAGCAAGTTATGGAAGCAAGGTAGCTAATTCTTTAAATACAGTAGACGGACAAACAGTTTTGAACCGATATTACGCTTCACTCGGGGAATTGGGTCTTAACTTGACTCGTCAAGCAGCTGATTTTTATGGCAATCCTGAACTAGTCGCTCAGTATTCTAGTGACATCGAACGAGTGATTACTCTGGAAGATGCGGCTTTCGACTACTTCCAAGTAAATAAAGATGCCTTGGAAACCGAAATGAGTGGAGGCAATGAGTAAGGCGAAAAAAACAACGAGTCAATCCAAGAATCACCCTAAAAGAAAGTCGGCTACGCGTGAACAAGTTAAAAGAGCTGTTAAGGGGAATGGCAAAGCAATCTCTCAAAAGGATACTTTAAAAGCGGGGCAAACAAAAGCTAAAAAAAATACTCAAGGCAAGGACCCAGTAAAAATAAAAAAAGCAGTTCCGGTCAAGGGCCAAGCTAGAGTTACAAAAAAGCCGCAAATTAAAAATCAAGTAACAGCCAAAGCTAGTAAGGCTAAGGTAAGACAAACAGAAGCTAAAAAAGCTGGCTCTAAAAAAAGTCTAGTGAAAACTAGAGAAGAAGCGGCAAAGTTAGCGAAACAGCAAAGCGCTGCTGGAAAAGCAGCGCTAACTAAAAAAGATTCCGCCCCCACTAGAATCGAAAAAAAGCCTAATCAGCAAAAGAATTCCGCAACCCCATTGGCTGTCAAAAAAACGACTGCTAAAAAGAGAACTCAGAAACAAAAAAATCAGCAAAATAAAAAACAGCCTCAGCTGATTAGATTTATTATTCATTTTAAAGAGTTGTTGCTTATTTCTGCAGGGACTTTATTGATTTTTGTGATGATTGGTTCCTTTTTTATCACTATCACCAAGGTAAATGGCTTCAGCATGATTCCAACTTTACGGGATGGCGATACTGTTGTCGTCCGTAAAACGACTAGCGTGAGGCGAATGGATTTGGTAGTGATTCAGCGGGGGAATACCCAACAAGTTAGACGGGTGATTGGACTGCCTGGTGAGGATATTGCGTATGTTGACGATGAGCTTTATGTCAATGACAGCATCATCAGCGAGCCCTTTATCATCGATGAAATCAACGAGTCTCTGGCTAACGGCGGAAATTATACAGCAAATTTTCGGCTGGCTGAGATTACTGGCGAAAATAGAATTCCTGATAATTGTTACTTGGTTTTAGGCGATAATCGCTCCTTTGCCAGCGACAGTCGCCAATATGGATTAATTGATACAGATCAAATCATCGGAGTTGTAAAGATGCGATTGTTTCCGATTAATGGTTTGGCTTCGTTTTGATTTATTTTGACTTGTTAATAATTGTTTATATGAAGTCTATTACTCGACCTTTGTTTTGAGGTGAGTAATGGGCTTTTTTATTCCAAAAATCAACATGCCAACCACTGCCTTACATCGATGACTTGGCTTCAACGTGTCTAGTTATCTATTTTCTTGGCGGGCACATTTTTTCAAAGAGTTCATTGGTTTTCGCCTGACGCACGTCTAATTTTAAAGTTACCAGCCCTCACCAAAAAGCTATCACAGTTAAAATCAGAAAAGCGATGAAGGCTGGTGGTGCAAATTTCCAGATTTGTTGGGCAATTTGCTGACCGATTTTCTGTTCTTGTTGACGGTTATTGATAAAGAGCAGGCTGAAAAATAGCGACCAAAAAAGCCCGTCAGTCCATTTTAAAAAGAGCCCATAGCCGATAAAGCTGGCAAAGGTGATCAGACCAGCTACAGCAATAACTTTTAAATCCATTTGCTGCTCCTTTCTCGGTGGTTAAGAGTCCTTTTCTTCAGGCTTCTCATGATTAATTATACTGCCTTTGTAAAAACGAGCAACAGCTAGAATCATCGAGCAGGAAAACGCTAGAAAATTCTTAGAACCAAGCCTTTGTTATTTTCCCCAACTCTAAGCTATACTTATCACGGAGGCTTTTTCTATGACAACAAGCAGATTGGCAATTCTTTCGGATTTACATATGGATATTAATCAGCTGGATGAGGTGGATTTGACGATGCTGGCGGATGTACTGCAGGAGTCGGGGGTGACTCATTTACATTTGGCGGGGGACACGGCGAATAAAGTTCAAAAGGTTTTGCAGATGGTGGCCTTTATCGAGCAGCACGGAATTACAGTAACCTTTAATTTTGGAAATCATGAAATGCCGGATGTGGCTGGGCAGATTGAGGATTATCCGGACCGGCATTTTTTGAATTTAGACTATCAGAATTTAAATGACAAACTGGTTTTGCTGGCCTTTAATGGTTGGTATGACTATTCTTTTTCGGTGGAAAAGGACCCGGTTAAAAATCTGGCTACTAAAAATCTTTATTGGTACGACCGATTTATCCATCGGGAGGCCGATGATCCGACTATCAATCGAGAAATTTTACGCAAACTGAAATCGGTTCTGGATGACTTAGCTCAACAGCAAAAAGAAGTAATCATTGCGACCCATTTTGTACCGAAAAAAGAATTTATTGTCTATCAACAAAAGCCTTATGAGCGCTGGAATAGTTTTAATGGCTTTTTAGGCAGCGAAGCAACCGGCGCGCTGTTTGACCAATACAGCAATCTTGAATTGGTGGTCTTTGGCCATACTCATCGCCGTTTTCCCCAACAGGAAATCAATGGCACCCTCTATTCTTGTCAGCCTTTTGGTTATTATTTCGAGTGGCAGATTACCCGCCAGTTTGTGATGAAAAATAACTTGATGCCGGAATTCAATCCGATGAAGCTGCGGAAAATTCTAAAGGATAACCAAACTGAGTTTACCCGCTACCGGCGTTTACACTTAAAAGAAGAGTTCCGTCGGGCGTTAACCTTATGGGATTACTCAACAAATGAATAATCAACGAGCACTAAGAAAATCGCCAGCTAATGTAGTGACCCCGAAAGTTAGATTTTTGGTCTGACTTTTTAGGTTCACTGCATTAGCTTGTTTTCATTGCTTTTTTAGTATGAACATTTTTCAAAGGAAGCTCGCTGATAATAATTTTTACTGATTGATTCAGCTAGCTTGAAATTTTCTACGATTCTATTTACTTGTGCTTTTTAGAGGGTGCTTCTTGTTCCATGACGATTTAGTTAGTAAACTTTTTTCCAAAAACCTTCTTTTTAGTGAAAAGCGATTTCTAACCGAAAAATAATTTTTAAAATTTGCCGGATAAATACCACGACAAAAAAGCACAATGGCAATTCACTAAAATTTCTTAGCATAAGGAAAAATTGGCAAAAATTATCAGCAGTATGGAACCTTGTTTAAAAATGAAATTATCGAAAAACGATAATTAGTTATTGTTTTGGATAAATCACTTTAGTATAATTAGAGTTGAGGAGGGGAGCGAGATGGGGATCAAGGGATTTCAAAAGGTGGCTCGGATTCTTTATTGGTTTTTTCTGATTACGTATTTAGTGAAACTTGTGCCGCTAGTTTTTCTAACACTGACGGGAATTATTTTCATGTTTCTTGACGAAGGTGGCGCCTACCTTTACGAACCGGCAACTTACACGTTATTCACTGCTGATGTTAATTCGTTACTACAGGATAATTTAGCGATGAAGATCATCGACCTCTGCAGTATTTTCTTATCAAACTTTGCCTTGATTACCTCTTGTTATCTTGGTTCGGAAATTTTTTATAGCTTGTCTCTGGGGGAAACACCTTTTAGTCCCTGGTTTGTACGGAAAATCCGCAACATCAGTTTTTATTGGTGCTTGAAGGTTTGTATGCTGGCGTACTTTATTCACTTTTACAAAGTTTAGCAATGCCAAATGGCTATTTAATTACCTTGGGCGTGGGGCCGAGTCTTTTTATCGGCCTGATTATGTACGCAGTAGCCGGGATTATTCAATATGGCATCGAGCTGCAAAAACTATCTGACGACGTAATTTAAAACGAAGCTAGCTGTAATTTAAAATTAGTTTAAAAGGGGAGAAAATTATGGGAGTGAAAAAATTTCAGAGGATTGCCCGTTGGTTAGGCCGAATTTTCTGGTTTGTCTGTGGTATGCAAATTATTTTTGTCCTTCTGCTTGTTTTAAATCTTTTTCACGTAGGGGATGTTTCTTTTGATTTTAATCCACAGTTTTTCATGATTCTGCGTTCAGAGGGTGCTGGGATGAGACTGGGCGGCAGTGGAGCTGAGCTGCAGCATTGGATTGATGGTACCACTGGGCTATATTTGTTTTTAGCGAATAGTTGTATTTTTTATCAAGGCGGAATCATTTTTCAAGGGCTGGCCAAAGGGGAATCCCCGTTTTCAAAGCAATACTTGCATAAGCTAAAGCTGATTAGTTTTACTTTAATCGGTTCAGGTTTGTTTGCCGGTTTTGTTCATCCTTTTGTGACAAAATTCTTGCAAAATCTCTTTGATCAAGATTATGATATTCAATACGGCTTGGATAGCGGCCTGATTTATGGCTTGATTTTATATGTGGTGGCCGGGGTGATTCATTATGGCATCGAGCTGCAAAAGCTGGCCGAAGATACAGTGTAAGGAGGGGAGCCGCTTGGCAATAGTGATTCGTCTAGATCGAGTGATGGCTGATCGCAAAATTTCTTTGAAGGATTTGGCGGATGAGGTCGGCATCACCAATGTCAATCTCTCCAAATTGAAAACCGGCAAGGCAGTGGCGATTCGTTTTTCAACGTTGGAGGCCATCTGCAGGGCATTGGATTGCCAGCCGGGAGATTTATTGGAATATCAACCTGAGGAAAATTAAAAAGCTGAGTTGCTGAAATTTGCAGGAGGGATGTCCGCAATTTCAACAGTTCAGCTTTTTATATGGGATTTTATTTGATTATTCGCTGATAACCTGAAAAATTTGATTCTGGTCCAGCTCCATCAAAGTCGCTGTCTAAAAAATGGAATTCTCTTGACAGCATCAAATAAGATTCTGGCAAAAATTATCAAGCAGTTTTACAAGAGGCTAGACCTTTCGCCAATCCTCCCGCAGCACACCGTATTTCACTGAATCAAAAAACTCTCCCTGATAATAACGAACTTTGGGAATCTGAGCTTCTAATTTTAAGCCGGATTTCAAGGCTAAATTCATCATACCTGGATTGCCAGACCAAGTTGTGCAGCCAATGTGTTCAATTTCAGGATGCAAATCAAAAAGATAATCCAACCAGATTGGCACGGCCCGCTTGCCGATACCTTTACCCCAAAGACTGCCGTCGTAGAGGACAATCCCAAATTCCAACCAGCGCTGCAACCCGCCATCTTGCCATTGAGCAGTTAGCAGCCCGATTATTTTTCCTCGATAAACAATGACTGCCCGATGGGGATTGCCGACTGAATCCCAGCCAAAGCCGCTGGAAAAATCCTGCCACGTTTCAACGGGGTCGTGAAAATACGGACCGTTAAATTTCATCCATTCCAAATCCGCCTCCGGGCCAAAGGCGATGCTCCAGATTTCTTTTAAGCGTTCCAAGGGAAAGCCAATAATTTCGATTTCACCATCTAAAGTTTTTAATTCCATATAGGTCTTCTTTCTTTTTTTCTTTAATTTTAGCACGAAAAAAGTTTTCCTTTAAGCAAAATTGAACTATTTTCACAAGAAAGATAAATTTTTTTATTCAAGCGGGCAGATTGTTTTTGGCTGCTAATCAAAAGTGTTAGACTAATAGAGTAAGCAAATCAAGAAAGGATGATTTTGAATGTCAAAAAAAATGTCAGTTTCAACGGTAATTAATGAGGGCGGCCGCGAAGGTGAAAGCAAGTCAGTCACTGGTTTCTTGGATGTCAAAACAACTGGAACGAAAAAAGAAGGCTATACCAATCCAGAAGAATTATTTGCCGCAGGATTTGCTGCATGCTTCAACGGCGCAATGGTTTTCCCATTAGAAAGAGATGGCCACGGCGACCTACACCGCAGCGTGCGGGCAGAAGTAGCGTTATTTGGCGACTTGCCTGATTTCAACAGCTTGCACTTGGAAGTCACTTTAATCGGTAAAATCGATGGCCTTTCAAAGGAAGAAACCTTGAAATACATGAAGGAAACAGAAGGCATCTGCCCTTATTCAAAAGCAATTGAAGGCAATGTTAAACTAACCGTCGACGCAGAATAATTTTTTAAAAGTTTAATATTCAAACCTGAGGCAGCTGTCTCAGGTTTTTTATTTTGCCCAAAATTATTGATGCCGATTTCTATTTATATAGAAAGAAAAATTTTTTCTCACTGCCTGTTGATTTTTTCACCGCTAAAGTTGTGTATATAGTGAAGGCTTTTTATTTTTTCGAAAAAGGAGTAAACATCATGCGCAAACTACATTTACAATTTAGAAATGTGGACGGCAGCCGCAAAACCATTATTATTCAGCTTTTGCCATCAAAATCTGACTCCTGAAATTGTGCGGCAAGCAATGGCGGATTTGATTGCCCTGAAACTTTTTGAGCGCAACGGCGTGCAGCTTTATACAGAAATTATCGGGGCAAAGTATGTGGAGACGAAGGTGACGTGGCTATTTGATGACTTTTCCCGAAAAGAAGCAGCAAGAACGCAGCAGTCGCATCAGACAGCGACTGCACCGGAAATTTTGCTTGAAGAGCCAGACGGAGTTCTTCTCAAAATCAGTCAATGGTCAGTACAAGTACAGGAAGTCTTACTGCAATTGAGACAAACTTTTGAGCGGCTTTTTATTGGGGCAAAAGAAAGCGAAAAGTTGGTTTATTTACAGCAATTTTCTTCAGGCGCTTGGGCCTTAGCGCCTTGATGTCAAAATGCTGGTAGTATAAAAAAATTAGCCAAGGCTACTTATTTGAGTTGCTGTTTTACATCAGCAGCTAAGGCACTCCATCTTCACAAAAGGACTTTACTGCAAAGCAAGGGAATTTGGCTCAGTTCAACAAACTTACTTGGTCGTCAACATGGTTACACTGGCAATCCGGGATAAAAATCAGTCGTAGTTCATACCAATTTTTTGCCATTAAAAAACCAGCAGAAACCCAGCACTCCCCCACAACTAAAATAAATTGATATGTTATAATAATTGAGAATGAAAATATCAAACATGGTGATTTTAATTGTATTTAGGGAGAAAAAAATGAAGCGATTTAAGTATTTTGTTGGTTGGGCGATTATTTTTGGTCTGTTTTTGGCTAGTCCAGCTGTTCCACTGGCAGCAAGCTCGGGCGAGACGGCGGATTCAAGCAGTCAAGCTAGCACAGAAACGACGGCATCAAGCACTGAGGACAGTAGCGAATCTGGTCAAATCAGTTTTTCAGTGGTGGGACATTTGCCGGAAAATCAGATCAATACTCAGGATGAATTTTTTAATCTGCGACTGGCGGCTGGTGAGCAGCAGACAATTTCTGTCGGAGTGACCAATCATTCCAATCGGGAAATGACGTATCAGGTCTCAGTCAATCAGGCCTACACCAACACTCGTGGGTTAATTGATTACACGCAGGCTGCCGATAGTGCCCGCAATGACTATCCTTATCCGATTGGTGAAATCGTTGATTTTGAGAATGAAGTCACGGTGCCTGCCAATGAAACAGTTGATTTTCCGCTGACCATCACGATGCCAGCGGAAGAATTTGACGGGGAAATCTTGGCGGCGATTCAGATTACCCAGTCACAAGAAGGCTCTGCTGATCAAGGCTATGCATTAGGGCTGCGTTTGACAGAAAATGACAATCCAGTCGTGCATGAGTTGAATTTAATTGATATTGTGCCGGCCGCTGCCAATAATCGGCCGAGTGTCGTGGCGACGCTGGAAAATCCGACGATGGCTAGCTATAGTCAGCTGAGCTATCACGGGGAAATTTATGATGCCAGTACTGGTGAGTTAGTCCGCAGCAGCGATAGCGACGCCAATTTACAAATGGCCCCCAGCTCGACCTTTGATTTTGTAATTGATTGGGAGCAGGAGCCGTTGATGGCCGGCGACTACCGCTTGGTTTTGACGGTCTCAGATAATACCGACAGCGACTGGGAATTTGAACAGGAGTTCAGTATCTCCCAAGAGCAGGCCGATGAGATTAACGGCATGACCTTGGTCACCAGCCAAGCTTCAGGACTGCCGATTTGGGGCTTTATTTTTACCGGTATCGGTCTAGCCTTACTTTTAACCTTGGGCATTCAAGCCTATAAACGTCGTCGCCGTAAAAAATTGGCAGCAGCGAGACGGCAAGCTAAACAGCAGCAAAATAAACAACAGCAGCAAAAGTCTCAGGGAAAATCTGCAGCTAAAGCAAAGAAAAAGTAACTTGCTCAAGCCCGTTTCGGAAAGTCGCAAAAAAGCTGTGATTTTTTTTGCGAGAATTCGGCTAGAGTCCCTTGACTTTAATTTTTGAAAGGGCAATACTTAAATCATTACCGAAAAAAGAGGAGGACAAGATGGAGAAAGCTAAAGGATCAAAAAAGCACACTCCTCCTAAAGAGCGCACTGCGAAGAAACGGCCACCGACTGCCGGCAAAGACACAGAGCAAAAACGCCAGCAACCAGAGAGAACTCTGCAAAAAACCTCGCAAAAAGCAGTTAGTAAGGCGGCGACCAATGAAGGCGCAAAAGAAAAACAACGCCAGCTGAAAAATCAGCGCTCTGAGGTTAGCCAACGGGAAACAACTGACAGAAAAGTCGCCAGACAGCAGTCAACCAGCAGCTCTGCAGGGAAAAAGCGCCCCCGCAAGCCTGTCCAAGCGCCGTCTAAGAATTCTGCGGCGGGCAAAAAAGCCGCGACTAAGAAAAAGCGTCCACAGGGAAAAGCCAAGCGCCTCACCCAAACGAAGGGCTATCAAGCCATTCGTTATCTGCAATATGGTGCTGAAATTTTATTCACCTTGGCGGTCGTGGTCTTTTGTATCTGGTTTACCGTCAATATCCGGGCTCACTTTGTCAACGGCGAGTCAATGTCACCGACTTTTGCCACCGGTGACCGCCTCTTTACCAATAAAAATACTGAAGTTGAGCGCTATGACATTATTACTTTTTTCCCAGGAGAGTCTTCTGAAACCTATTTGAAACGGGTGGTGGCTTTGCCCGGCGACAGTATTTATGTGATGGGCAACAGTCTTTATATTTTTGCCGGTGAAGTGGATGCCGAAAATATTCCGGGAATTATTTATTCAGCACAGCTGCCAGACAGCACCCAGATTGTCACGATTGATGATGCGGTGGCTGAGGAAATGGCCGGTTTAAAGGAAGTTCCTGCTGATCAGTTTTTTGTAATGGGGGACAACCGCAGCAATTCTCGCGACAGTCGCGCCCTCGGTTTAATTGACCGTGAGCAGATTGAAGGAGTTGTCAGCTTCCGTTTTTATCCCTTTGATAAATTCGGCTTTGTCCATTAAAACAACATAAAAAGCGGAGCTAGCAAAATGTGCGGCTGCCTCTAACTAGGAGTTATTGTTTCAACTTCCCAGCTAAGAGCAGCTCAGCAAAATTGCTAGCTCCGCTTTTTTATTTGATTAACCTTCAATCAAGTTACCGGCTTCAGGACCCGCATCAAGTTTGTAGATTTTTTCAATTGCAATCACATTGGCCGCAACTGGCACCGGTAATTTATGGGCCGCTGCAAATTCTTTAGCCGCTTCATAAATTTCATCCCCTTGATGGATTTCAACCGGACCTTCAAAGCGGAAGCCTTTAAAGGCAGGGTGATCAACGGTGGCCACGACTGCCAGGTGAGTATCTTGAACATTTTGCCAAGCTTGCTTACCAGTGTGTTCGTTGTAAATCAAATGATTGTCGTCTAAAACCCGCATCGTGCCTTTGGGTCCAACTTGTGGATAGCCGTTTTTATCGGCGGTTGCCAAAAAACTTAATTGAGCTACAATCATATCTTTCATTGCTTGCGTTAAAGTTGCCATATTATCGTCTTCTTTCTTAATGTGAGATAAGTGTAGCACTTTTTGAAAAATAGACAAAAGAAAGTGTCCTGTTTTACTATTAATATAGAAGAAACAAAAAAAGCCGCCAAACATAGCTGCTAGCAGAAAAACAAAAAGTTATTTATTGAGTAACTTTTTGTTTTTTTCGCATAAAATGGCTTGTTTGCGGCAATTTTTTAATAGTCAAATATTACTTCATGGGGTGTCCAGACATGCTCTTGGGTTTCCGCCAAGACCATGGTATCTTCAACGAGCTTGTCAATTCTAAAGAGAATATCATCATTGACAATCGTCGTCCCAATCACATCCGCCTTTTCAATAAAGACATAGCTCGGCAGCAGATTGGCTTTCATATAATTCAAGATGGGCTTCAACTGGGTTTCAGCTACTAAATAATGTCTAGCAGAATCGGCAGAAACAATCAAGCTAACGGTTTTCCGCAACAGAGCGTTACGGGGCAGCAAATCAAAAACATTTTTCAAACTTCCGGGAATCGACGCTTGGCAGATGGAGGTGGCAATCACTAAGATATCACACTCCATCAGAGTATTAATCAAAGCCTTAGTGTCCCCGCTATACTCTTGGTAATTACGGCCATCACTAAAAACTAATTTCAACTTTTGCAGGTCGCAAACCGTCACTTCATTTTGGGGATGCTTGACCATCAGTTCACTTTGGACTTGATCAATGGCTAGCTTGGCTCTGTTGCCAAAATTTGACGCTGATAATAGTACAATTTTCATTCTGCTCATCCTTTTTTTCGTGAATTTCCTAGTAGCGTGTTCTGAAGACTGAAACATCAATCAACATAGAGTTAAATGGCCAAGCTCTTTGCAAGCCTTGCTGGGTAGCCAGATGACTGTTGGAGAATCATCCCGGAGCAAACCGAATTGCTCTTGCTGTCAGCTTTGTCAAGCGCGGCAATCTTTACCGGAAAGGGCGGCTATTAAACTGTCAACCTGATGTCAAAATCACCTTTGGGAAATATTCATTTTTGAGGCATCCGCTAAAAGCCAAATCTGCAACCAACAGAGGGGCACTTTAAAAGCAAAAGACTAAAAATCAAGGGTCTCAATTTTCGTCAATTTTTCAGCTAAAAACCTTAAAAAATATCTTTACAAAAAAATTATATCAACTTTGTCAATTTTAGTTAAATAAAATGCTTTTATCATAAGAATCATTTTTATTTAAAGAGTTAATAAATCGCTTTCTTTTGGCGATAGGTTGCAGCTGACTACTGCAACTGAAGCGTGTGGGATAAAAATAGTTGCCAGTCTAATCCCAGCTAGTTGCTTAAAATCAACGGGAACCACCTGTAAATCAAGTTTTTCAATAGACATTTCGTCAGTTTGCCCTTGTGTAAAAATTAAGTTAAATTTGTTAAAGCCAAGACGGAAATCAGCTTAAAAAAAATTTTAGATTTAAAAATTTTTTCAAGAAACTTTATTAACAAAGTTTAAAAAGAGTGGTATGATAAGAGAACCTATTTTAAAGGCTATTAGGAGGAGACAAACCATGCATATTGAACATATTGCGTTAGCAACTAGCGACCTTGAAAAAATGAAAGATTTTTATGTGAATTATTTTAAGGCTACCAGTAATCAGCTCTATCACAATCAGAAAACCGGCTTTCAATCCTATTTTCTAGAATTTGCTTCCGGCAGTCGTCTTGAACTCACGACGAAAAAACACTTGGCTGGACGAGTGCCGGATAGTTTGGGCTATGCCCATCTGGCCATTTCCCTTGGCAGTAAAGCAGCGGTTGATACTTTAGTGGAGCGTTTTTTAGCAGACGGCTTTCCGTTATTGAATGGTCCTCGGACGACTGGCGACGGCTATTATGAAGCAGTCATTCAAGATCCTGAAGGCAATCTAATTGAGCTGACCGTGTAGCTTGAGCATAAAATAATTCCAAAAGTCTTCTTCTATTAATTTAGTCCAGAAGACACCGTGTGACTAAAAATGTATAAGGAGTTTGTCAATGGAAAATCAATTTGAACGCATGATTGCTGGTGAGTTATACTTAGCAAGAGACTCAGAGCTGTCGGCAAAATTTACCCGCTGTCAAAAACTGTTGGATGAATACAATCGGCTGACCTATGAGCAAAAAGAGCGAAGGACAGAAATTCGCCGGGAGCTTTTGGGAACCAGTGGAGAGCATGTAACCCTTGTGGCACCCTTTCACTGTGACTATGGCGAAAATATTTCCATTGGTGAAAATTTCTATGCCAATTATGATTGTATTATGCTGGATGTGGCGCCGATTGAAATCGGCGATAACGTTATGTTTGGCCCACGGGTCGGCCTGTATAGCGCTGGACACCCCATTGATGCCGCCGTCAGAAATACTGGTTTAGAGTTCGGCAATAAAATTAAGATTGGCGACAATGTTTGGATTGGTGGCAATACAGTTGTCAATCCCGGGGTCACCATCGGCAATAATGTCGTCATCGGCTCAGGCTCGGTTGTCACCAAAGATATTCCCGCTGATGTCATCGCTTTGGGCAATCCCTGTCGTGTGCTGCGACCGATTTCTTCAGCAGAGAGCTTGGCCTGGCAAGAGCGCCAAGCTGCCTACGAAAACGAATTTAAAATCAGCCTGTAATATAGTAGCAAAAGTTAATGGTAAAACTAATCAGAAAGAAGGCAAAGTTGTGGAATCCTTCAAGCCCAGCAGTGTCAAAGAGCATAATTTAGGCCTTTTGCGCCAGCTTTTAATCAGCGGCGCAGGACTGTCTGCCCGTCAATTGTCAGAAAAAACGGGTCTCAGCGTGGTCAGTATCAATAAGCTTGTCGCTGAATTGATTGAAACCGGCGAAATCAGCATCCAAGAGACGCCCCAAACAACTGGCGGACGCAAGGCCACTTTATATCAGTACAATCCTGAGCGGCGATTATTGCTGATTTTTCAATTTGTCGAAGAAGCAAGTGCGATTGTTGCCAATCTAGCAGTGGTCAATTTATTTGGCGAGAACTTGCAGCAAAAGCGCCTAACCTCTGATGAGCTACATCCACAAAAACTATTAGAAAATATCCAACAGCTGCTGGAAAGCTTTCCTAAAATTCAACTGATTGTTTTTGGTATCACCGGCGCCGAAATCGCCGGTAAACTAAAAATTATGGACTTTGCACCACTACAGGATATAAATTTGCGCCAGCTAGTAACAGAAACCTTTGCCGTCGATGTCCTCATCGAAAATGATATCAATGCGGCGGCTTTAAGCCAGTCCCAGTCACAGACGATTACCGTGGCGCTTTACTATCCGAAGAATTTTCCACCAGGGGCCGCAGTGGTCATCAATGGCCAAATTTTTCATGGCACTCATGGCTTAAGCGGTGAAATCAAACATCTGCCCTTTGTTCAGCGGGCACAATTTCCTGTTAGCCGCTCACAATTGAAAGGTCAGATTTCAGAAACACTTCAGACGGTCATCAGCGTCTATGATCCCGCAAAAATTATTCTCTATCTCAATCAATCAGCTTTTAGCCAAGCTGATTTAACCCTGATAGAACAAAAACTAACAAACGTATTCCCTTATTTTGCGCTACCTACAATTTTATTAGCAGAAACTTTTCAAAAAGATTATTTTGCGGGCCTACTACAATTAGGGCTAGCCAAGTTACGGAAGCAGCAAGATTAGATTTTAGGGATTTGTTATGATACAAAATTATCATGCGGAGATTTTTACAAAAAATAAGTCAAAAACCTTATTAGTCATGATTTTGCGTGCAACGAGTTCATTATGTTGATGGAACACTATTTTTTAAGCTATTTATACAATTTTTCGAGTAACTGCGGACTACTCCTTTTTTCAATAATTTCAGCAAATTATAAAAATTTTTTTATTAGAAAAATACTAGTCTGAAATTCAGAAAAAAATAAAAGTAAAAAATATCTTTATTCAGATATAAAAAAACCTGCGAAATTTTTATTATTTCGCAGGCTTTTTTTGTTGCCAAATGATGAATACATCAACAGATAAAAAAACAACATAAAATAATTTGACTATTAATTGACAATGAAATGATAAATATAAAAAATGATAATATGTTATATATAAAATTAAAAGGATAGTCTAATTGTAATATCGTTTAACTATTTTTAGTCGAAATAAAACTAATTTTTGATTAAAAATGATTGACAAATCTATTTTATCGATTTATTATAAGGGTGTAATTAGTAACAGAGGTTATTATAAAATCGTTGAATTTTACTTAATTTTCGTTATTTTATGGTGTGTTTTTAGTTAGTTTCAGAAAAAACCAAAAATAAAAAAACATATATTGTAAAAGTATACGCTTTTAGAAAAGTACCAAAAAATGGTGCAAGTTCATCTGTTTATTTTGCAAACTCCTTCTCAATAGAAGCTCCGACATTTTTTAGAAAAGGAGGGTTGTTAATGGAAAAAAATGGTTTAGCGGAAAAGGATTGAAAGACAAAAGGTTTTGGTTGTTGAAAAGGTTGTTGTTGAGATTGGGTTCAGTACATAAAAAAGGAAAAGGTAGTTAGAGGAGTGATAAACCAGAGCAAGGATGATAACAAGTAAAGCAGGTGCAAAATAATGGGGCAAAGAAAGTTAGAGGATTTTAAGCAGACTAAACGTCCCGAAAAAAGGAATCGAAAGCAAAAAAGTAGTGGCAGACCCCTTGAGTCTTCAAGAATAGCAAGCCAAGAACAAATTCAGCATTTTGCAGAAACAAAAACCTCAGGAAACGGCAAAAGAAGGAAACAGCAAAAAAATAGAAAAATAAATGATTTATCTTCTAAAAAAGCCGATGTTTCCACAAAAATTGCTAATACACCGAAGGCAAAAGGTGTGCTAGCTAAACAAATCAAAACTAAAACAAAAGCTACTGCAACAAAGACAGCTCGTTCTCACCAGCCGCAGCCCGGTTTAAAAATGCGGCAAGGGAAAAAAAGTGCCAAGATTACCATTGGCAAAATTAGTATCGCAATTGACAAGCGCTTTGGTCTGACGATTTTTTTCTGTGTTTGTTTAGCTGGTATGATGATGCTTATCATTTCAGGACTGATACGTTATCGAGCAATAGAGGTGCAGGACAATTTGATGGCACCAACGGTACAAAAAAATCAGCAGGTGGCAGTTGATACCACAAGCCGCATTCAGCGGTATGACTTAGTTGCTTTTCATTTATCCTCTAACGAATTTTCAGGGGAATACATACGGCGGGTGGTCGGTCTTCCGGGAGATAGTATTTGGGTGGAGAATCAAACGATTTTTGTAAATGGTTCACTTGAGGAAATGATTTCTCTTAGACCCCAGACTTATGCCAGTCAATTGCCGTCAGGGACGTATTCATTTACGACGAGTACCCAAAGCGTGATTGAAGAACTGCAGGGATTTAGCAATATCCCATCAGAAAGTTACTTGGTGTTAACGGACAGCACAGCTGGTGAGGACGCGGACAGTCGTGAGTATGGTTTGGTTAACCAGCGTAATATTCAAGGCGTAGTGACCTATCGACTCTGGCCTTTAAGCCAGCTGGGGGACATCTAAAAAATAAAGTGAGAGGGGGAATGTGGAGTGAAGAAAAAAATTTGGCGCTGGATTTTTCTAACCTTGCTGCTGTGTTGCAGTTTGGTAGTTAGCAGCCAACGGGTTTTTGCCACTTCATCGGGATTGAATTTATTAGTTTCCCCACTTTTACCTGACAATCAACTGACTTCAGGTGTGAATTATTTTGATTTATTGCTAGAAAAAGGTGCCGAACAGACGGTCACGGTAGTGCTAAATAATCCAACGGATCAAGACCGGGTGGTTGCCATCGAGATCAATCCAGCTACGACCACCTATAATGGAACAGTTGAATATGAGGATAAGGAGCCCAATGAAGACTTGGTTCCCTTCAATATTCGTGACGCTGTTGAGGTGGAGGAACGAATTGAATTACCGGCCAATCAAACCACCGATGTGCCAGTCACAATCAAAATGCCGGATGTCACCTTTGACGGTATGGTAGCCGGTGGGCTGAAGCTTCGAGAAATCACCGAAGAGACAGCAAAATCAGAAACATCAGTGGATTCGGCGGAAAAATCAACGGATGACACAACAGCAGACTCTACCACAGAATCCACACTCGCTGTTGAATCCCGTGAATCCGTGGTTACGAATAGATATACCTATGTGATTGCCCTGTTGCTTAGTGAAAATAAGGCAGCAGTCGCACCAGAGATTACGTTAGGAGGGATGTCTCTTAAAAACGTTAATAATCAAGACGCGATTTCACTAGAATTAGTGAATGAAGCAAATGCCTACGCTCAAGATGTTCGAGTGGAGGCGACTATTTCACTAGAAGGAGGGGATGAATCCTTCGCTTCTGAGCAGTCAAATATGAAAATAGCCCCAGCCTCCATCTTCAATTATCCAGTTGAAGTGGAGTCGGATTTACCTGCTGGGGATTATCTTGTCGAGACAGTCGTCTACTCAGAGAAAGCAGAGGATAGCGCATACGAAGCAAGCGATGGACAACGCTATAGCTATCGTTTTGAGTTGAGTCAGACCTTTACCCTTGAAGAACGTGTCATCCAAGGAAATAGTGATGCCGGGTCCTTCATTCCTAAAAATCATCATTGGATTTATTGGGTGGGCTTTGTCAGTCTAGCAGGATCTTTTGCCGGGGTAGCCTTTTATCTGCAACATAAAAAACTAGGCACTGGTTAACCATGGCTGCGAAGAAATATGGAAGAAAATGTGTATGGGGGGTTAATAATGAAACTAAAAAGAATTATCGTTGGTTTTTTGGCAATTTTACTAGCCGTAGGTGGGTTAGGTATTGCCAATGTATTTCAAGAGACAGAAGTAACCGAAGCGGCTGATGGAGAAAATGTGGCAACAGTAACGTTTCGGACCACTGCTGAGTATCCCTTTGATGACGGCACGACTGAAAGAGTCGTTCAAGTGGATTTGGAGGCAATTGAGACCATGGAGTTGCCCTTATTTAAGAATAACGACAACTTAAGTTTTGTCGGCTGGACTCTAGATTCCAAATTTGTTGCCGCAACTACTTTACATCCCAATGAATTAGTTGAAAAAGAAACTTATTCACCGGCAACACTCTTACGGCAAGGATTTTATGCCGGGGATGAAGCAGTTTTTACAGTGGTTACTGCCACACAGGGGGCAGAGGGGTCGACAGATATGTATGAGTATGGTCAAACGACCAAGTCGATGACTCGAGTCCCTTCCATTTCAACGGCTGCTGATGCACCAAGTTCAGGGAATTTGATTGTGTATAGTTACGACGGCAATTCTTATAAGAAAGAAAATTCGTATACTGTTTCTGTAGCAAATTTCCAACAAGCTTTATTTGACCTTTATGAAAATGGAGATGCTAAATTAGACTATGTTTTATATGTGGGAGGAGCAGTTGCAACGCTGCCGACTTCAATCGGGGCAAGAACAACTGCCCCAACAACCGCATCAGAAGCTAGTTTTTATTCACTACAAAATAAAATCGGTAGCTTAACGATTACTGGGAATACAGCGGATAATGTGAATGATACTCCAGCTACGTCCGAACCTAACACCTCAGTGTGTAATCGGTTGACCTTTACTAGTAATACAGTTTTAAATTTTGGGACAGATGTAGAAATAAGAAATATTTGGTACTCCAATGTGACGAACTTAGCGGCCAATGGATACAACTTGTATCTCGGTGGCGGCTCTTGGGGTAACCGAACAGCTTATGTGTTTGGTGGTTCTAGCGATGGTACATTAGTTCCAAATCCTGGAACAGGTGATACTCGGACCGCAGCAGATGGGTCTGTTACTATTTCTTCAACTGGTAGAGGTACTTGGAATTTGTACGGTGGCAATAACACAGGCGAATTCACAGGAGATGCCTATTTAACCGTTAATAATACCAGTAATGCGGTAAATAATATTACTGGTGGCTCTGGTGCAAATGGCTTTAATGGTAATACCTACGTGACGGTTTATAACACTAGATCAACAGTCACAAATATCAAAGGCGGGAATGATTCTTATGATGTTAATGGGAATACCAATGTGACTATTCACAATGTCGGTGGAAATATCACTAATGTTTATGGAGGTCAATATGGAGCAACCGTCACTGGTAATACGAGCCTAAAACTATATTCCGCAAGAACAGTAACTAATATCTATGGTGGTGCTTATAACGGGACAGTTGGAGGAAATGTTTCGAATTTCATCAGAAGTACGTCCTCATCGTTTAATATCGGTACGGCTTTTTTTGGAGGCTCTTATAGCGGCACAATTAATGGGGACATAAATACGTTAATTGCAGGGTATGGAGGTTATAGTGATGGTCAATTTGCTGGAGTTGGTTATACCTCAAATGTTGGTTCAAACATCAATAGACGTCAAGTCACGACTATTTTAGATACTTCCCTATACTCATCTGGAAATTTCTACTATAGCGGTGTCAATCGTGTAAGTGGTGTCGTCTATGCGGACATTTTGAATGTCACTAGGGCAGGTAGGTATAACAAAGGATCGATTCAAGGTTATAACGGCACAAGTGCGACAGAATCATCAAAATTGACACAAAGTGGTCTTGGGGCAAGTGGAATTATTTATAATAATAATTTGAATTCGACTGATGTAGACAATGGAGTCTACGCAACAACCTATGATGGTTATGGAGCCGAAGGACGGCGTTCAAGAGCGGAAGCAGCGGCGACCAATCGAGTCTATGGGAGTGTTACATCCCATGCTTTAGGCGGAAGTATGTCTAACGCAGCTGATCAAACTGGCTATATGCGAGCAGGCGGTTATGGAGGATATATCGAAGGAAATACATCGCTTACTACTGGAATTATTTACGGTGTAGGTCAAGATGAGAAGGCTGGCGGATACAATTTTGTTCGGAATCAAACAACTGATGATTCATACTATGATAATGCTGCAAGCAATGTTATGAAAGATTTCAAATATCTAGTTTCAGGAGATTCAGGAGAAAGTTGGACGAGTAGAAGAACTCGTGGTTATGGTGCTTTTGACATTGTTGGTGGGACTGGTGAGGCTGAAGGTGAAAGATATGGTTCTTATCTTTACGGGGATTCCAATTTAACTCATAACAATATTTTAGCTCGTTGGACCTATGGCTCAAACTTTGGCGGTGTTCATGAAGGGAATAGTACGATTACGCTAAATGGAGGTTTAGTAGACACGCTAGAGGGCTCGGGTTACACAATGGTTCGTCACTATGGTGATTCTACTGCAATCATAAACAATGGTGAAATTAATTACTTCTTCTCTGGTGGAGGTTGGAAAGATTGGGCAATGTTTGGTGATGTATTTGCCATTTGTAATGGTGGGATTGTAAATTGTGCAATTGGGGGGACCTATGGTGACACTAGTTCTCCAACAAGTCATTATGTCTTTGGTAATGCTACTACAATTGTAAAGGATGGACGGTTCGACGGTTATCCAAGTTACGGGTATGCCGGGTTCTCTGGTGGTGCTACACGTAGTGGACATATTTATGGAGATGTGTCCCTTACTTTAGACTTACGAGAAGCCAGAAATTTTGCTTTGCCAAGCAAGACAAATATTACAGGAGGGCGTTCTTTTAGTAACAGCTCCAGTTGGGAAAACACTGATGTTAACACAATCGGAAAAGCAGATGGATCAAGTAAAGTTGCATTGAACATTTACACTAAACCTGGAAGTGATTTATTAAATGGGACAAGCCTATATGGCGATGGTGGTCCAAATAATAATAACGGCGGGAATGGTTCCCGAGCGGGAAGAATTATCATGAATATTGATGCCCCGGACTCAACCATAGGGAATCTCTATGCGACCCAGTATCGAAATATTCCTACAGCCAACGTAACGAATCCAACTTCCAGCGCAAATACCTTAAGAAAATCAGTTGATATCAATGTTTTAAGGGCTGGGCAAATTGGTTCCTTATCTGGGGGAAATGCCAACGACACGATGAATAATAGCGTGGCCTATAATAGTTCAGCGGCAGCTCTCGGAACTGCTCGAGAGGTCAATGTAAAACTAGGGACACAATTAGATGCAAATCCACTAACCGGTTACGATATCGATGTTTCGACAATCGAAGACGCTCAAAAAGATATCTCCTTCGGGACTTCTACTAATACAACCGGATTGGTTAACTTCACTAATCTATCTGTTGAAAATGCCTTTACAGCACTAGCAGGCTACGGAAACATAAAAAATGGTGTGAGTGCTGATGACAGAAATCACTACAATCAGTACGACAAGTTTGGTGATGTCACAATTGAGGATGGCTCGGGATTAGGCGTTACGTCAGCTAGCTCATTTATCTCAATCGGCGATTTAACTGTTAATGGTGAAGGACACATCTATTCTCCTGCCGGTAATGGAAAAATTAACCTAGCAGGTATAGCTATGCCTGACCAGAAAGACCGTTTAACTTGGCATATGCAATCTGGTGGAGCAAACACAGTGTCCTCAACTGGTAGTTACTTTGGTGCTGCAAATGCATATCAAGTATTAACATTTACAGCAACGGAAGCCAATGGCACAACTCCAAAAACAGGTATGGCAAGTGATATTACACCATTAAACTTTATGGGTATAGATGACTCTAGTGGAAAAACTTTTGTCGGTGATAATGACTTGACAACAAGTGCTAGCGCGACGGCGGCCAATCATCGAGAGTTTGGGATTATGATTCCTGGATCTGTTATTGACTATAACGTTAGTGAAGATGTTGATCCAGATGACTTAAAAACAATCTTTAGCGGTGGGACAGGATTGATTAGTCACGATGTCACTCTAGCTAAGAGCTTTGATGAAGTGACACCAACTGGAGATTTAAGAGCGATTGCTACTTGGGCAGCTGGAGTTGAGAAGACTTCTGGTCGTTTGGTTATACCTATACTTGGTTCGAATCCAATCTATCCAACCTTAACCTTTAATCCAGATAATCCAACTGGTTCATGGCTGAGGAAGGGTACTATTGATTCAACGAAAGTTAGTGACCCAAGCTATGATGAAATAATTTCTGAACAAGATGACTTAGATGCAGATATGTATCTTGATGAAACTGATCCGGATAATCCGGTGAAGCGCTGGAAATCTGTAGATTGGACGATGGGTGCCAATACAGCAACCGATGCTAATGAGTATAGCTATACCATCGATATCATCTTTTCAAATGAGCTTGAGCTGACCGGTCGAAATGTCATCGTTACAGAGCCTCAAGCTAAAGCTCTAGCAGATGAAGCGGCAGTACGAAATCTTCAAGAAATATTTGGCCGACCATTCCTAACAACGAGTTTGAGTCAGGCTGATTTGGACTCTTTACAGGCTGGATTAGACGAGGGAACAAACAGTAAGACAATACCAATCACCTATCAGATTCGAAATGCTGAAACGGAAGCTAAAGATCAAAAAAGTGAGACTTGGAATATTGTTATTGTGCCGGATGGGGCGGTGATTGCTGCCGAACTCGACTTTGCCCTTTATGCGAAGGATGGGCAGATGACTTTGGCTGAGGCGGGTGCAGTAACAGATAGAGTGCCGATTGATGCAGTCACTAAAGTTTTTACCATTAAAGCTATAGATGGTGTAGAAAATCCAACTGGTCTTGAAGCTAACTTAGACAAGAAGTATATAGACGCTTTTCAAAATATTTCAGGTCCAAAAGATGTACCAGTCTCCTATACAGCGACCTACGGTGATGGTGAATTTGGGGATCGAACCTTAACAAAAGACGTCACAGTCCGTGTCATGGGCTACCTCTATCTATCTGAAGTCACAGACATCTTTGACTTCGGTGCGCAAAAAGTCACGGGTAGCGAGCAGACCTATTGGCCAACTCGCAAACCTTATGATGCTACTGAAGATCCAGATGGCAAGCGGGGTTGGACAGATATTGTTGTCTCAGACACTCGAGGAGATAATTTGCCTTGGAATTTATCCGTAAAAGAATTAGTACCGTTGAAGGACGAACTCAATCAACGTACCTTGCCAGAAATGATTTACTATCAGGATTCGGCTGTTGCAACGCCAAAACCGATTACTCAACTTGCTATTGATGTCTTAAGCGCAAGCAATGGTGAGTATGGCAAACCTGAGTATATCGAGAACTATGAAGTCACCTCGGATTGGGTGGCGGGTGAAAAAGGCGTTCAATTGACTCTGCCAAGTAGTGCACAACGGACTGGCTCATATAGTGGGAAACTCGAATGGACCTTGAGCTTTACTCCTTAAAATGTTGGAGGGACTTTTGGGGAAAGAAAAATTTTCCCCAAAACCTCCAAAAACTTTAGAAATTGATCTAATGGGTATCTTTAACCGGAATAAAGTTAACTGCAAAATGATTTTTGATTTAACCAAGTTAGTTATCTGGTGTGAAGCTAATTAGTAAAAGTTACATCAATATCTAGTGTGATGATTCACACTTAATATACAACTCTTATTTAACTAAAGAGATTCATCATTTTATGGGGAGGTGGACTACTTGTTGGTTGTCTAACTTCTGCAACATACAAAATTGACTTTTGTTGTCTGCAGGAAGTGATGTCTTATGGGAACAATAAGGTTGGGAGGGAAGAGTGGATGAAATGAAAAATAGAAAATTAGTCCTCCTCGTCGGATTATTTGTTTTGTTGCTTGGGGTTTTTGGAGGGGTACAAGCAGGAATCGCATCAGAAGGAGTTGGCGGTCAGGTAACAGTTGAAGGTGGTATCACGTTTTATGAAGAGTCCAGCGAGCCGGTGGCATCCTCAGCTAGCACCTCTGAAAGTAGCTCAACTGAATTGCCTTCAGCTGGTGGCGGTAAGTTGCCGCAAACTGGCGAAATAGTTCGCAATGTCAGTCTCATCAGTGGTGTCGTCATTTTAGCATTGTTTTTACTTCTACTTTATCGCAGGAAAAAGGAAAAAGATAAAGAGGAGGGCCAATCATGAAAAGCTTAAGCAAACGATTGACAGTCTTGACCCTATTATTGCTTTCGTCAACGATGGTTGGCGGGATATCAGTCCAAGCAACGTCAGCTTCGCATAGCATAGGAAACAAAGGATCCGTTACTGTTGTCGGACCAGATGTATCCGACTTAATTGATCCGGAAAATCCTGAAGTCATTGTTGATCCAGGTGAAGGTTACTCAACGACAGGACCGCTAAGAATTGACTTTATTTCCGACCTAGGCTTTGGTCTTGAAAGAATCACCGCCTCTGAACGTACCTATAGTTCCTTGGCACAACTGTTCCATTCAGACACTGAACCACGGGGCTATTATGTACAAATTAGCGATTACCGCGAAGATGTTTCAGGTTGGCAGCTCCAGGTAAGTCAAGAGTCTCAATTTAGAAATAGTGTCATTCAAAACATCCAGGAGCAGGAGTTGCTGGGAGCGACATTGTCCTTTACAAAGGGTTGGGCTAATACGAATGGCGATGAAAATCCTGGAAATATTGAAGTAACCAATGAAGCAATTAGTATTTCTGAGATAGGCGCAAATTATACGGTAGCTGTTGCTGGAGAAGGAGAAGGCAAAGGTGTCTGGACAATCGCATTTGGCGGTTCAGCCGGATATCAGCAAAATGATCCAAACGGCACGTTAGTACCACTGATAACATCAGAGGAGAAACCTCTAATGGATACAACATATAACAAACAAGCTTACGGAAATTCAGCAGTCCAGCTGAGTGTACCTACGAATACCAAAATTCATCCATTACAGTACACTACGCAATTAAGATGGACTTTGGTTGCTGGACCAGCGTAAGACAATTTAATTTTTGGCATTTTGGGGCAACCCCATTTGTAAATAAAAAAACTCTAGGAGGAAGAAAAATGAAGTAAGAAGATTAAGTGCGGCTGCTTTATTAGCAGTATTGGGAGTAGCGACAGTAGCGCCAGTTGCAGCAGGTGCAACTGCAGAAACACATTCAGTAAATAACACAGGAAAAGTAATCATCAAAGCAGGTGAATTGAATCCCGACACTGACCCAGTTGTCGATCCAGAAAAACCAAAAGAAAGTATTGATCCGAGCGATCCAGATTTAGAAAAACCAGATACACCGCCAGGACAAATCGGTATGTTGTTAGCTTCTCCCCTTGATTTTGGCGAGTTAAAGGTTAAAAGCACGACACAAACAGCAACGGCAGCTGCTTATATGGCTGGCCCATTAGCTGCAGATGGCTCATCAGTAGTCACAGATTGGACTAGTGATGCAGATAAAGTTGAGCGGGGAAACATTGTTACTTGGGGCGACATGCGTGGTACAGATGCTGGTTACACAGTTACAGCAAAAATGACACAACAATTTACCCACGCAACAGATACAGGCAAAGCTCTTACAGGCTCAACTTTGACTTATAACAATGCTTTACTTGCGACTCGTCCTGATGAAAGTACTGGCGATACAACGGGTGGCTTGACACCAGCTAATAATTTCACTTTAGGGATTGACGGCGAAGCAAAAGCAACTGCTACCAGTATTGGTGCGACAGCTGCAGATAAGACTATTGCCGATTCTCAAGTAATTGTTACCGCAGCAAAAGATTTTGGCGGAGGCCATTTCACTTTAGAATTTGGTCAAAGTGCAGGCTATACTGGTACAGGTGGAACAGCGGGAACGGCAGCAAAAGCTATTACTTTAACTATTCCACAAGCAACTTCTCAAAGTATGTCAACCGGTACTTATGAAGCTGTAATTACATGGACCATGAACTGGGTAGCATAAGCTACTTTCCCAAATGAAAAAATGAGAAGAGATTGTGATGTAAGTCAAAACAGAACTGAAATTTCCGAAGAATATCTGGCAAATGCTACTATATATTGTGAATTTGCGACGAGGATTTATTAGATCGCAGGAGAAAATATAATGTAACACGGGAAATCGGCTGTAAAACTTATCTCATAGTCTCTTCTTTATTTTGAAAAATAGTACATAAAGCAAGCAAATGATTTGGTCTTCGTTCATATCATAAGAAAAATGGAGAAATAATATGAAAACAAACAAACAAAATAAACTCATTGTATTGGCATTCCTCCTTCTCTTATTATTTTCTTTTGGAAGTATTAAGAAAGTGCAAGCGACCACAGAAAGTGAGGCGCAGTCTAGCAGTAATTTTTCAATATTACCTGTCTTTCCGGAGAATCAGACGGATACAGGACTGAGTTATTTTGATTTAATGATGTCTCCCAGCCAGCAACAAACTATCACGATTGATATCACCAATGGGCAGACAGATCCGGTCATCTTGGATTTAACCTATAATTCAGCTAAAACCAATCGGAGTGGCGGCATTGAATACGGACAATACAATATTGAAAATGATGCCTCGTTGGTTAATGATTTTGTTGACATCGTTACCGGTCCCGAGTCCATTGAAGTGTCTGGCGGCGAGACAATTCAACTAGAGCTTGCTATCCAGATGCCAGAAACGCCTTATGATGGAGTGATTGCTGGCGGCATTACCTTGACGCCTCGAGTGGAGGAAACGGAGGAAAGTCAAACCTCAGGAAGTACAGTTAAAAATGCCTATTCCTATGCAATGTCGGTTTTGCTGCGAGAAAATGACACAGAACTGCAACCGGACATGCAATTTAGAATGGCCTATGCCGCCACACAAAATTATCGCAATACAGTTTATGTCAGTTTATCCAATGTTATCGCTACTTACATGGAAGGATTAACAATTGATGCTCAAATCACCCAATCTGGCAGCGAAGATGTGTTGTGGGAATCTCGAAGTACAGCAATGCGGATGGCACCGAATAGTTATATCAATTATCCTGGCAGCATGAACGGTGATCGGATGGAGCCTGGAATGTATACCGCCCACGCGACTGCCTATGCGGGTGGGCAGACCTGGGAGTTTACCGAGGACTTCGAAATCACAGAAGAAGAAGCAGAAGAATACAACGCCCTTGATGTTGGTTTGGTCCAAGACCGTGGCCTTGATTGGCGCTTGGTTGCCGCTATTGTAGCAGGTGTCGTGGTGCTCTTAGGGCTTGCTTTCCTAGTATTCAAACGAATTAAGAAAAATAAAAAGAAACAAACAAACGATAAAAAGTCTTTAAAGCAGAAAAAGCGCAGCTAGCAAGAAAAATGGGGGATAGCCGATGACGTTATTAGAATGGGGAATACTTATAGGCATCGTCGTCACTATTATTTTTGGTATATTAGTGGTCTTTAATTTAGTGCAATTGATTGTCAGAAGAAAAAAGCTGCGTAGTTTACCTAAAAAAGAACCAAAAAGTAAGAAGAAGCGTCGTCATTTGCTGCAGATGCGTAAAGAACTGACTACTGGCAAAAAATCAGCCTTGAAATTTATGCTAATTTTTATCATACTCACTGGAGTTGCCGGCGGTGGTACAGCGTATGCCACCCACTATCAATCCACCAATTTATCAGAAACAGATTCTGAATTGGTTGTTCAATCTTATCTGCTGTTACGAGATTTTGAAACGCAAATTCAAGCATCTGGTAGTGAATCAGCGGAGCAGGATGCTGTTTCAAGAAATATTCGCTACCTCACTACTAGCTTAGCCACTTATGGCAGTAAATTGGCTAGTACGGCCAACACAGTAGATGGGCAAACCGTTTTAAATAAATATTACGCAGCAGTTGGGGAGCTGGGGATGAACGCCAGCCGAGAAATCAATGAGTTTTATGGCAATCCAGAACTAGTTGTCACCTATGAAAGTGATATTGAGAAGATTAAAGCGCTAGAAGAAGCGGCCTATAGCTATTATCAGGTGGATCAGGCGGCGATTGATAGCCAAATTACTGAGCAGGAACAGGGTCAAGAGTAGGAAATGAAATTAAGATAGAACGAACGGTTGGAAAAGAATGTCATAAGTGCTATATGGCATATACAAAGTGATACATACTTTAAAATATTGAATTTTAAGGAGTGGAGAAATCCGCTTCTTTTTTTTGTGTTTAGGATAATTGTTAGGCAGTATCTTGATTACTTTGTAACTATATGCGCTTTATGGCAATCATTTTTTTCGTAATTGAAAGTGTAAAAGTATATATAACTCTCACTGATTTATTTAAATATAATATCACCACTACACTTTATCTAAAAAAAAAAAATCAAATATTTTTCTATGATGATATGCAAGAGGAAATGATAATTGTCTCTCCTGATTTTTGGAAAGCTATGATCTAGATTCGACATCTGGATGAGTTATCAATTTTTTC
The DNA here is from genome assembly GCF_056924355.1 of Enterococcus sp. LJL90. Taxonomy (NCBI): domain Bacteria; kingdom Bacillati; phylum Bacillota; class Bacilli; order Lactobacillales; family Enterococcaceae; genus Enterococcus; species Enterococcus sp. LJL90. Next base: position 720,331 of record NZ_JBXPBQ010000001.1, read on the forward strand.
CGCCATTCTATATTTGGAAGAATCTCCCTCTCGAAAAATTAGAAATTTGTGAAATCGCAAATCAATTTCCTGTTTTGTAAATTATAATGACGGTTATCTTTAACCAGCTATTTCTAAAAAGTGGACAAGAACAGACTGTAGGGGATACTTTCTATGAAATATAACTAAATATAATTGTTTTTTTTGTTATTTTTCCTATATAGTAAAAAAAATCTTCTTTTTTGACTTGACACTCTAAAACGTAAGTTCTATATTATAAATATAAGTGATTTAATTTATAAAAATACTCTTATAAAAGATTATAAATGTTTGGATTGGTATTTTGTATTAGTTTTTACTCAAAAAAACTAATTTAAGTAACAGAAAAACTGTTATTGTGATATTTTACTCATTTTTGAATTGAGTGAGGATCAAGCTAAGGAGTGATAAAAAAAGACAATAATGATACCGAGTAAGGCGGGTGCCATGATGGGGCAAAAAATGTCAAAAAAGGCTAAAAGAGTAGAAAGTCCTAAAAAAAAAAATCAAAGGAAAAAACCTTCTGACACTAGCCTGAATCCGTCGATAGCAGTAAGAAAACAAATGCTTGTTGAAAAAAAAGCAAACGATTTAAAACCAACAGCAAGAGAAGTAAGCGTTGTTAAAAAGAAACCATCGCAAAAAGCTAAACCAAAAATAAAAGATCAACAATCAAAAGCTGCTTCTTCAAAAAAGGCAGCTGTTTCAACGCCGTTAACTAAAGCATCGAAAGGGAAGGCTGCGTTAGCTAAACAAAGAAAAACAAGGGCGAAGCCCACTACAAAAAAAGCAGCTCGTTCTCACCAGCCTCAGCGTAGTCAAAGCAAGCAGATGGGGGGGGAAGGTGCCAAGATTACGATTGGCAAACTCGTAATTCCAATCGACAAGCGCTTTGTTTTAACGATTTTTTCTTGCATTTTACTAGCTGGAATCATCATGTTGATTGTGGCGACAACGATTCGCTATGACATAGTCACGGTCGCTGACAATGCAATGGTACCAGTCGAAGAAAACCAAAAAGTTGCAGTAGATTCACAAGTTCGCATTCAGCGCTATGATTTGTTGGCTTTCCATTTATCTTCTTCAGAGTTTTCAGGAGAGTACATACGACGGGTGATTGGCATGCCAGGGGATAGCATCTGGGTGGAAAATCAAACCATTTTTATCAATGGTGCACTAGACGAGATGATTTCCCTCAGACCCCAGACTTATGCCAGTCAATTACCGTCAGGGACATATTCTTTCACAACGACTAATCAAAATGTGATTGAAGAGCTGCAGGGCTTCAGCAATATCCCATCAGAGAGTTATTTAGTTTTATCCGACACGACAGAAGATGATGGCGGTGACAGTCGGGATTACGGATTGGTCAATGCCCGTAATATCCAAGGTGTCGTCACCTATCGAATCTGGCCGTTGACAGAATTAGGCGATATTTAAAAGTTGAAATGAGAGGGGGAATGTGGAGTGAAGAAAAAGTTTTGGTCACGGGCTTTGCTGGCGGCGATTGTCTTATGCGGCTTGCTAGGCACTGGCCAACGGGTTTTTGCCACTTCAGCGGGACTGAATTTATTGGTTTCCCCATTATTGCCTGACAATCAAATTACGACAGGCGTGAATTACTTTGATTTGTTATTAGAAAAAGGCGAGGAACAAACGGTTACCGTGGTGATGAACAATCCAACGGACCAAGATCGAGTGATTTCCATTCAAGTGAATCCCGCCACCACCAATTACAACGGAATGGTGGAGTACGAAAAGGCTGACCCAAATGAAGATTTGGTACCCTTTGATATTCGCGACGCTGTCGAGGTGGAGCAGGAGATTGAATTAAAGGCCAATGAAACCATCGATGTACCGGTCACAATCAAGATGCCGAATGTCGATTTTGATGGGGTCGTCGCAGGCGGCTTGAAAATTCGGGAAATTACCGAAGACACTGAAGCAACAGAAGAATCGGAGGAGGCTACCGCGGATTCTTCAGTCGATGAAGAATCCAGAGAATCGGTTGTCACCAACACGTATAGCTACGTGATTGCCCTGCTGCTTAATGAAAATGAGTCAGAGGTTGCACCGGAGATTACTTTAGGAGGGATGGCACTCAAAAACATCAAGAATCAAGATGTGATTGCACTAGAACTAAATAATGAAGCAAACGCATATGCTCAAGATGTCCGAGTAGAGGCGAACATTTCACTAGAAGGAGGGGATGTATCCTTCACTTCTGAGCAGTCAGGCATGAAAATTGCTCCAGCCTCAACCTTTAATTATCCAGTTGAGGTTGACTCAGATTTACCAGCTGGCGACTATCTCGTTGAGACGGTCGTGTACTCAGAGGCAGCAGAAGATGGCGCATACGAAGCAAGCGACGGCACAACCTATAACTTACGTTGGGAATTAAGCCAAACTTTTACCCTTGAAGAAAGGATTGTTCAAGGTAACAGTGACACGGGTTCTTTTATTCCTAAAAATCATAATTGGATTTATTGGACGGGCTTTGTCGGACTTGCAGCATCTTTTGCCGGGATGGCATTTTATCTGCAACACAAAAAATTAGGCGCAGGTTAAGCATGACTGTGAGGAAATATTGAAGAAAATGTGTACGGGGGGTTAATAATGAAACTGAAAAGAATTATCGTTGGTTTTTTGGCAATCATGCTGGCCGTTGGTGGGTTAGGCATTGCCAATGTATTTCAAGAGACGGAGGTAACCGAGGCTGCTAATGGAGATGATTTTGCAACTGTGACTTTCCGGACGACAGCAGACTATCCTTTTGATGATGGGACGACTGAAAGAGTAGTCCAAGTAGATTTAGAGGCAATCGAGACTATGGAATTGCCGTTATTTGAAAGTACCGACAGCGCAAGTTTTGTCGGTTGGAACTTAACTTCGAGATTTGATGCTTTAACTACTTTGCATCCTAATGAACTAGTTGTGGGTACCACGTACTCACCTGCGACATTGTTAAGACAAGGATTTTATGCAGGGGATGAAGCGGTCTTTACGGCAGTGACCGCAGCTCAAGGGGCTGAGGGTTCAACGGATATGTATGAATATGGCCAAACGACAGGGTCAACAAGTCGTGTGCCATCAATTTCGACGGCTTCGCCTACTTCGGGTAATCTAATTGTCTACGGCTATGACGGTAGTTCATATACAGAATTTAACAGGTATACCGTTTCTGCAGATAACTTTCGGCAGGCTCTGTATGATCTTTATGCAAATGGAAGCCCAGATGTAGACTATGTTTTGTATGTTGGGGGAGCGACAGGAACTGTGCCTTCCTCTGTAGGGAATAGAACAACAACGGCAACTTCCTATGCTGACGTGTCTTTCTATTCACTGCAAAATAAGATAGGTAGTTTAACGATTACGGGGAATACAGCAGATAATGTTACCGATACACCGGCGACTTCAGCACCGGCAACTTCTGTAAGTAATCGACTTACATTCACTGCGGGTACGACGTTAAACTTCGGGACTAATGTTGAAATTAGAAATATTTGGTATGGCGGAGTGACAAATCTTGCTGCCAATGGGAACAGCTTATATCTGGGTGGTGGTTCTTGGGGAGACAGAGCGGCATATGTCTTTGGTGGTACAAGTGATGGCACAGCTATCACGGCAACTGATGATGTAGCTGTAACAGTTTCTTCGACTGGCTCAGGTACGTGGAATTTATATGGCGGGAATAACTGGGGTGACTTTACCGGAAATTCCTATTTGACCATTAACAATACCAGTGGTGCCATCAATAACGTAACCGGCGGATCAGGAGCAAATACCTTCACCGGAAATACCAATGTAACAATTTACAACACAAGCGGAGCAGTCGCTAATATCAAAGGCGGGAATGATTCTTATGATGTTGTCGGTAATACCAATATAGCTATACATAATATTGGTGGCAATATTTCAGGCTCAATTTATGGTGGTCAACCAGGAGCCACAATTACCGGAAATACCAGTCTGAAAATCTATAGCCTAAGAAATGTACAAAGTATATTTGGTGGAACACAGAGCGGTACCGTTAATGGGAATGTCTCCAACTTTATCCGTTCTACCTCATCTAGCTTTGATATTACTGGAACAAATACTACCACCCAAGGGTTTTTCGGTGGTTCTGCAACAGGTACGATCAATGGTGATATTAGCACTTTAATCGCTGGGTACGGGCAGTATTCAAATACCCAGTTTTCAGGCGTCGGGAACTCTGCGAATGTCGGTTCGAGCACCAATCGTCGGCAAGTTACGACAATTTTGGATACCTCGTTATATACAGACGGGAATTTTTATTACAGTGGAGTCAATCGAGTGAGAGGTGTAGTCTATGCAGACATCCTAAATGTAACTCGGGCCGGCCGCTATAATAATGGATCTATTACAGGCTACAACGGAACTAGCGCCACCTTGTCTTCGACTTTGAATCAGACGGGTCTGGGAGCAGCTGGAGTTGGTCAAGATACTAACTTGAACTCTACGGATGTGGATAATGGTGTGTATGCGACGACATACGATGGCTATTCTGCCGAGCAAAGACGTGCCATAGCTGAATCAAATGCTACAAATCGAGTATATGGTAATGTGACTTCTCATGCCCTCGGTGGCAGTATGTCAAATGCTGCCGATCAAACAGGTTACATGAGAGCTGGTGGCTATGGTGGTTATATTGAGGGAGATACCTCGATTTCGACCGGCATTATCTACGGAGCGGGGCAAGATGCGAGGGCTGGTGGCTACAACTTCGTACGCAACCAAACAACGGATATTAGTTATTACGATAATGCAGCCAACAACATAATGCAAAATTTCGCCTATTTAGTATCTGGTAGTGGTGGTGGGCGTACTAGTCTAAGGACCTACAGCTATGGGGCCTTTGATATTGTTGGCGGAACCGGCGAGGCTGAAGGTGAAAGATACGGCTCCTACCTCTATGGCGATTCCAGCTTAACCCACAACAATGTTTTAGCTCGCTGGACGTATGGCTCAAACTTTGGGGGTGTTCATGAAGGGAATAGTACCATCACATTAAACGGTGGTTTAGTCGATACTCTTGAAGGCTCCGGCTACCGCATGGTACGCCATTATGGGAATTCAACAGCTGTCATGAATAACGGAGAAATTAATTTCTTCTTCTCTGGCGGCGGTTGGGGTGACTGGGCGATGTTTGGCGACGTGTATGCTATTTCAAATGGCGGTGTGATTAACTGTGCGATTGGTGGTACTTATGGTTATCAAGACAGTGCAACGAGTCACTATATCTTTGGCAATACCAACACAGTTGTAACGGATGGGCGCTTTGATGGCTATCCAAGTCATGGATATACAGGCTTTTCCGGTGGGGCAACACATAGTGGGCATATCTATGGTGATGTGTCGCTCACACTAGACTTATGAGAGGCCGAAAATTTTGCTCTGCCTAATACGACCAATATCACTGGGGGACGTGCTTTTAGTAGCAGTACTAGTTGGACAAGTACGACTGTCAATACCATCGGGAAAGCTGATGGGTCTAGTACAGTGACCTTAAATGTTTATACTAAAGCGGGTAGTGACTTGCTCAATGGCGCTAGCCTGTACGGTGATGGTGGACCTGCGACAGTAGCTGGAAGCACTAATTCCAGAGTAGAAAATATCGTGATGAACATTGATGCGCCGGATTCTTCAATTGGGAATCTTTATGCATCACAATACCGAAATGTTAATAATTACAACTATCTTCAAAAAAATGTCGATATCAATGTGCTACGAGCTGGATCAATCGGTGCTTTATCAGGAGGAAACGCTGCCGACAGTATCAATAATACAATTTCCTATAACAGTGGCACTATCTCTCGTTATGTCGATGTCAAATTAGGGACTGAATTACCAGAAAATCCGTTGACTGGATACGCTGTTAAACCTGCTGACGTTACTGATGAAGCCCAAAAAGATATTTCTTTTGGGACTTCTAGTAATTCTACTGGTTTAGTCAACTTTACCAGTCTAGCCGTGCAAAATGGCTTTACAGCCTTAGCGGGTTACGGAAGTATTAAAAATGGTGTCAATGCCACGGCAAATCTACACTACAATCAATACGATAAATTTGGCGATGTCACGATTGAAGATGGCTCTGGTATAGGGGTTACATCCTCTAGTGCCTTCATATCATCAGGTGATTTGACCGTTACTGGCGAGGGTAATATCTATCCTCCTGCCGGTAATGGGAAGATTAATCTCTCGAGTGTAGCAATGACAAATGATACAGATAGGCTGACCTGGCACATGCAATCGGGCGGTTCCGGTACAGTTGCTTCTACAGGTAGTTACTTTGGTTCTGCCAACGCTTATCAAGTGTTGACCTTTACGTCGACCGAGGCTGATGGCACAACACCACGAACGGGTGTGGCCAGTGATATTACTCCGTTGAACTTCGTCGGTTCTGATGACGCTACAGGGAAAACCTTCGTTGGGGATAATGATTTGGTCACCAACGCCAGTTCTACTGCTTCTAGTCATCGAGAATTTGGGATTATGATTCCAGGCTCAGTCATTGATTATGACGTGTCGCCAGATAACAATCCAGATCCGGCGGGAACACCAGCTGTGCTCAGTGCCGGTACCGGTTTGATTAGTCATGATGTGACCGAGGCAGTGCTGGCCAGTGATATTGCTCCAACTGGTGATATTCGAGCAATTGCGACAGTGGCGGCTGGTGTCGAAGCCTCAACAGGTCGATTGATTATTCCGATTTTAAATTCTGCTGCGATTTATCCAACGTTGACCTTTAATCCAGATGATCCAACGGGTTCATGGCTAAGACTTGGAACGATAGATTCAACCAAAGTAGCAGAACCGCTGTATGATGAAACGATTGATGAGCAGCTAACTAGCGATTCAGTCACGTGGACAATGGGCGCTAATACGGGTACAGATGCCAATGAATACAGCTATGCCATTGATATTGTGTTTTCTAATCAGCTTGAGCTGACAGGACGTAATGTCATTGTCACCGAAACGCAAGCAGCTACTCTAACTGATGAAGCAGCTGTTCAAAGTATTCAATCTATTTTTGGCCGGCCATTCTTAACTACTACTTTGAGTCAAGCTGATTTAGATGCACTCCAGGCTGGTTTAGCAGAGGACACCTATAGCATGACGATACCAGTTGGGTATCACATTCAAGATCATGAGTCCAACCCAGTTAACGAGGATAGCGGTACGTGGAATATAGTCGTTGTGCCTGATAGTGCAGTGATTGCTGATGAATTGGACTTTGCTATCTATGCCCATGACGGACAGATGACTCTGGCAGAAGCTCAAGCAGTTACTGATAGATCAGAAATTGATGCAGTAACTAATCCATTTACAATTTTAGCCAGCGATGGCCTTGAAACTGAAGCGACCATGGATCCGCAATATATTACCGATGTTAGTAGTGTCACTGGACCAGCCGACGTCCCCGTCAGCTATACGGCGACTTACACAGGTGAATTTACCGAACGGACTTTGACTAAACCAGTAACAGTTCGAGTAATGGGATACCTGTATCTTTCTCAAGTTACCGATGTCTTTGATTTTGGTAACCAAGAAGTGACAGGGACTACGCAAACCTATTGGCCAACTAGAAGGGTCTACGATGCTAGCGAAACGCCGGCAGATCCTGAATGGACAGCGCCTGGTTCGACAGATATTGTTGTCACGGATACTCGGGGAGATAATCTGACCTGGGACTTATCTGTTAAAGAAATAACGCCTTTGACGGATACTACTAGCAATCGTACGTTATCTGAAATGATTTACTATCAAAATTCTGCCACAACCACACCAGAAGCAATTACTGCGACAGGAATTTCTATTTTAACTGCTAGTAATGGTTTGTCTGGCACGGCTGATTATACTGAAAATTATGATGTGACTTCTGATTGGACAAACGGTGAAAAAGGGATTCAGCTGACTCTGCCTAGTGATGCTCAACGGACAGGTTCATACAGCGGTACGCTAGAATGGACCTTGACCTATACTCCTTAATTTCCTACTTGTAAACCCTGAGGGGGGCCTCCTTCCTCAGGAGTCTGCAAAAATGGATTGTGATGAAAAAGGTATGAATATAACGTTATTTTTGTTTTTGAATCATTCTGCCTAATTTTTTTTACGCTTTTTGTTTAAAAAAATAACCAAATAAGTTAAAATGTATATGTAGATATAAATAATATAAGCTTATAAAGTTATCAAGTGTGTTTATTCACACTTAATATACAACTCTTATGTAACTAGAGAGGCTCATCATTTCATTGAAGGGAGGCTGCTTGTTGGTTGTCTGACTTCTGCAGGAACACAAAAATGAATTTTCCATTAACTGCTGCAGGAAGTGATGTCTTAAGGGAACAGTAAGGTTGGGAGGGAAGAGTGGATGAAATGAAAAGTAAAAAATTAGTCCTCTTCATTGGATTATTTGTTTTGTTGCTTGGTTTCTGTGGAGAGGTACAAAAAGTATTAGCATCAGATGGGGCTGGTGGCCAAGTAACTGTTCAAGGTGGTATTACATTTTATGAAGACTCGAGTGAGCCAGTGGCTTCATCATCGTCCAGTACTTCAGAAAGTAGTTCAAATGAGTTACCTTCAACGGGTGGCGGAAAGCTTCCGCAAACTGGTGAAATGGTTCGCAACTTTAGCTTTATTGGCGGTGTAGTAATACTGGCAGTCTTACTTCTTTTCCTTTATCGCAGGAAAAAAGACAAAGATAAAGAAGAGGAGGGCCAATCATGAAGAAATTAAGTAAACGTTTGACTGTCGTGACACTTGTGATACTTTCGTCATTTGTGATTGGTGGAACTTCAGTACAGGCTACAGCAGCTTCACACAGTTTGGGTAATAGCGGATCTGTTAAGGTTATTGGGCCGGAAGCATCCGATTTAATTGATCCTGAAAATCCAACTGATAATGTTGATCCAGGAGCGGGTTATTCGACATCAGGACCGTTAAGAATTGATTTTATTTCCGACCTGGCATTTGGATTGGAAAAGATTAGTGTTACCGACAGAACTTATAACTCTTTAGCGCAACTTTTCCATTCTGAAACTGAACCTCGCGGATATTACGTTCAGATTAGCGACTACCGTGAGGATGTATCAGGTTGGCAACTGCAAGTTAAACAAGAAAACCAATTTTACAATAGCGTTATTCAAAATCCTCAGGAACAAGAATTACTAGGAGCGACTCTATCTTTCACAAAGGGATGGGCTAATACCAATAGTAATGAAGATCCTGGAAATATTGAGATTACGAATGAAGCGATTGAGATTCTCGAAATTGGTGCAAACTACACAGTAGCTATTGCTGGAGAAGGTGAGGGGAAAGGTGTCTGGACAATTGCTTTTGGTGGTTCAGCAGGTTATTCAAGCAATGATACCAACGGCACTTTATCTCCTTTAGTGAGTGCTGACGAGCAACCTGTTATGGATTCGACCTATAGTAAACAAGCTTTCAGCAACTCAGCAATTCAGTTGAATGTACCAAACAATACAAAAGTTTATCCGGTTCAGTATACGACAACCCTTAGATGGACATTGGTTGCTGGGCCATCGTAACAAAATTTAAATTTTGGCATTTTGGGGCAACCCATTTGTAAATAAAAAAACAATTTTTTTAGGAGGAAGAAAAATGAAAGTAAGAACATTAAGTGCGGCTGCTTTATTAGCAGTATTGGGAGTAGCAACAGTTGCACCAGTTGCAGCAAGTGCATCAGGTGGATCACATTCTATCGAAAATAGCGGTACAGTAACTGTTGAGGCAGGTATTCTTGATCCAGATACTGATCCAGTGGTTGACCCGGAAGATCCAGATAAAAGTATCGATCCAAATAATCCAGATTTAGAAAAACCAACTGTTGATCCAGGAAGTATCGGATTAACGAATGTTTCTAAATTAAAATTTGGAACAATCAAAGTTTCTAGTTCAGCACAAAAAATTCCTGCTGCAGCTTTTGTAGGAAATACAACTGAATATGTTTTGAACCCTGCTTATGATCCAACTGATCCTACAAGTGGTGATGAGTATATCTGGCAACCTACAGCAACTGAAGTTACTCGGGGACATCTAGTTACCTGGGGAGATTTAACTGGTGCTGACGCAGGTTATACTATTTCAGCTAAATTAACTCAACAATTTACTCAAGGTACGGGAGCAGATGCAGTAGCTTTAACTGGGTCAACACTGACTTACACTAACCCATTGATTGCAACTCGTCCTGATGCAGACACCGGTTCTACTACAGGTGGTTTAACTCCAGTATCTACCTTTACTTTAGGAATTGATGGGGACTCTGCTGGTACATCTATTGCAGATTCTCAAACTATCGTAACGGCTGCTGCTGGTCAAGGTGGTGGTAACTTTACTTTAGAATTTGGACAAAGTGATGCTTACACTGGTACTGGTGGTGTCGCGGGAACAGCTGCTAACTCTGTAATCTTAAATATCCCGGCAGCTACGTCTGCAAAAATGGCCATTGGTGATTATGTAGCTCAAATTACATGGACAATGAACTACACTTACACTCCAACAGCTCCTTAATAAAAAATTCATTTAAATTTTGAAACTGGTGGAGTTTTCTCCATCAGTTTCGCTATTTATCATGAAAAAAGTACATAAAACGTTTGAAATACAGATATTATATTGATAAAATAATATTATAATAATAAAATGGCAGGTAAAAATATGATGAAACAAAAAAAGATAAGTTTTTTTGGGGGATTTAGTTTTTTTTTTTTTATTTAGTTTATTTTTTTTATTAGGGAATAATTTAGTGGCCGAGGCGACAACAAGTAGCAGTGGTCAGTCAAATCCTAGTAGCATTCAAATTTCACCAGTATTTCCAGATAATCAACTAAACACCGGAATTAGTTATTTTGATTTAATGATGACTCCGAATCAGCAGCAGACTGTTTCAATTAATATTGAAAACAAAAATGAAAATTCCGTTATACTTGATTTATCGTATAATTCAGCTAAAACTAATCGTAGTGGTGGCATCGAATATGGGAATTATAATATTGAAAATGATGCTTCCTTGGTCAATGATTTTGTGGATATTGTCACAGGACCAGAATCAATTGAAGTTCCTGGTGGTGGAGTAACACAATTGGAAATTTCTATTCAAATGCCAGAAGCTGCTTATGATGGAGTTGTTGCTGGTGGCTTGACATTGACACCGCAAGTTGAGCAAACAACAGATAGCAGCACATTAGAAGAAGGTGGCAGCCAAGTAGAGAACGCTTATGCTTATGCGATATCTTTTTTACTGCGTGAAAATGAAGTTGAGTTACAACCTGATTTACAGTTTCGAACAGCCTACGCATCAACACAAAATTACCGCAATACAATTTACGTAAGCTTGTCTAATGTAATTGCTACCTATGTTGCTGGTTTAACAATTGATGCGCAAATTACTCAATCTGATAGCGAGGAGGTTCTGTGGGAGTCTCGTAGCACGGCGATGAGTATGGCGCCCAATAGCTACATTAATTATCCAGTGAGCATGAATGGAGATCGGATGGTCGCTGGATTATACACAGCTCATGTGACTGCTTATGCAGGTGGGCAAACTTGGGAGTTTACAGAGGATTTTGAGATTACTGAGGAAGAGGCAGATGAGTATAACCAATTAGATGTCGGTTTAGTACAGGACCGTGGCGTTGATTGGCGGTTAATTGTAGCGATTGTTGGTGGAGTGGTTGTTCTTCTAGGATTAGCTTTCTTAGTCATCAGACAAATTAAGAAAAATAATAAGAAAAAGGAAGATGCTGAAAAAGCTAAGAAACGTAAGAAAAAAAAGAGTGGCGAGTAAGGTAAACGGAGGATAGCTATGACATTGTTAGAGTGGGGGGTACTTATAGGCATTGCCATTACTATTATTTTTGGTATACTAGTTGTCTTCAACTTGATTCAATTTTTTATACGCCGAAAAAAATTGCGTAACTTGCCTACTAAAGGACCTAAAAATAAAAAAAAACGACGGCTTTTAATGAAAAGGCGCAAAGAATTAATAGCAGGTCGTAAATCCTCGTTAAAGTTTTTAATTATCTTTCTAGTATTAGCTAGTTTAACAGGTGGGGGAACAGCTTACGCTACCTACTATCAATCAACGAATTTATCAGAAACAGACTCTGAACTAGTTGTTCAATCTTATTTACTATTGAGGGATTTTGAAACACAAATACAGGCCTCTGGGAATGAGTCTGCTGAGCAAGATGCTGTTTCAAGAAACATACGTTATTTGACCACAAGCTTAGCAACATATGGCAGTAAGATGGCAAATACCGCAAACACAGTTGAGGGACAAACTGTGTTGAACAAATATTATGCAGCGGTAGGCGAGTTAGGCATGAATGCCAGTCGAGAGATTGATTCCTTCTATGGTAACACGGAACTAGTAGCTACATACGAAAATGATATTGAAAAAATTAAAGCATTAGAAGAAGCTGCTTATAGTTATTATCAAGTGGACCAAGCAGCTATTGATAATCAAATTAGCGAACAAGAACAAGAGTAACAAATTAGTACATCTGTTTTCTAAAACATAGGTTGCAAACAAAGTCGAAAATGATTTTGTTTGCAACCTTTTTTGCTTTATCAAAAAACGACACTGACCTAGCAACTGTCAGTGTCGTAATTTTTCAGAAATGCAATTGTTTACAAGAAAAAGATATTGCGGATAACTACCAACACAATTAAATGTACCGGATAAAACAAGTAAAAGCCCCATTTCATCCAAGCAGGAGAATAACCGCGTTTGCCATTGTACATCAGCAGTAGTGGGATAACTAATAGACCGCCCCATGCAGTCATGATGATGCCCATCGGATAGCCGAGGGGATTGACCAAATACAGCTCAGTGTACATCTGATAAAAGAAAATAGCGCATGTATAAATGATTGGCACCGTTTTTCGCAGCAGGTCATTTTTAATCCGATAAAAGCCGTAGATAGTCAGAACCCCCATAAAGCCCCAATCAGAAAAATAAGTCAACAGGGCAAATACGAAGGCTAAAGGAATCTCTAGCCAAAGCAGCTGGACCATATCACAAATGATTATCAGTAAAAGTCCAATCATCAAAGTGAAAAAGATGTTATTAACTAAATCAACAAGTTGGAATTCCCTTGAAGTGGAATGGAATAGCAGATAAAAGGGATAAATAGAAATTCCCCAGAATAGCGCCATCCTACCGAGGTATTTCCACTTGTTACGGGTGTAATGGAACCCTTCTGCCACCATAAAGGCCATGATGGGAAAGGTCAAGCGGCCAATCCAGAGTGTTGCCTCGTACAAGCCCACAGACTGGGGAATAATCCACGGGGCAAAACCACCGCCGATGTGATTAATTAACATAGCAATAATTGCAATTATTTTCAGAGTAAAACCATTAATTTTTTTCATTCTTCGTCCTCCCAGTAATATTTTAGCATAAATGAAACCATGAAAACTGAAATTTTCATGGTGATACAGATATTATTTTTGATTTTTTGGAGTGAATTCAAATTTGGATTATAAATTTTTGGAACTAAATTTATTAGAAATTTTTAATCTAAGTGAAGATTTTCTGATTGTTAAATATTTTGATAGTGAAATGCACTTATTTAACATGATTTAGAAAAGGCTGTCGAAAATGACAAAATATTGATGATTGAAATAATGTTCATTTTTATATCGAGCCGGTGATTGTAACGAAATCAAATAACTTATTTTTATCCATTTTAATTAATCGTTTGATACAAAAATATGTTTTTAAATCAAAAAATTAGAAAATTCTTTTTGTTGCTTCAAAATACATCATTTTTATCTAAAATGATGTATTATTCTGTTTGCTTCGACGAAAATGATTGGGCTGGTGATTATAGTGTGTAATTTTTTCAAAAAAATAAAAAAAGCCAGCTTAAGGCTTTTTCTTTTTTGCTTGCTGTGCTTACTACCTCTCTCTTCAACTAATGCTGCGGAATTAGACAGCCAAATTATCTCAGGAGTATCAACAAGCTCGCAAAATTCTAGTGTGAGTACTCAAGCTTCAGGAGCGGGTATGACAGAAATTCCTAAAGGGGCTATTACAATCGATGGACTTTTTGCCTCCCCTAATGCCAGTAGTGGCATTGGTGCAATTGTTGAAACAGTAACTGAACCGACAGATAACAACGGCTTGCCCTATTCGATTATTTCTTTAAGCGGTAGTGAGAACTTTACCTCTATTTGGTCAGATGATGATTATAAATTAAACTTCAATCAATCCTTTGAAGGACGTACATACGTTAATTTTGGGGATGCCAATCAGGCTGCCGATGGATTTGCTTTTGTGATGCATAATGATTCAAGCGGTACGACAGCATTAACTTCTGCAGATAATCCAGCAGCAGATGGTCAAAATTTAGGAGTTTATGGATCAACAAATGCCTATCGAGAAAACATCAGTAGCTCGCTTTTTCCAAATTGGGTTACTCGCACACCAGATTATCGGGCGATTCAAAACTCAGTAGCTATTGAATTTGATTTAAATTATAACAACGGCCGACCAGCAGCCTATGATATTCAGCTGAATTCGAATCAAACACCCCATATGGCATACACTTTTCCTGGGAGTAGCAGTAAAGGTTATCAGCCGATTGGTACTCTGGGAGAAACAACTGATAACTGGTTTGTTTTGACGCCAATCTTCGGTGGTGGTGATCCCCATAGAGTCGCTACAAAGCACAATAGTTTAATTGCTTTAAATGGAACCATTAGTACCAATGTACGGGATAATACATGGTACGAGTTTCGTTATGCTTTTGACAAAGAAACGAATATTTTTAGTTATTATCTAGAAAATCCAGTGACAGAAATCAAGACGGCTGTCACACAGATTCCATGGCAGGATTTGGTGGAGGAGTTAAATCTGGAGGAAAATGATTACACTGCTTATTGGGGATTTACTGCTGCAAACGGCGCAGCTTCTGGAAAAACTCAATTTGTTTTCACCCAACCACCAGTTGAATTGCAAGGCTCTGTGACTAATGATGTTTTGAATGATGCTCAGGAGTCAATCAGCGTGGCACAAGCTGCTGCTTCAGCAGAAAAAAATGTTACTGCCGGTGAAACGGTCAAGATTGTCTCTGATTTTGCAGTAACTGGTGAAGCCTCAGTTACTTTAAACTCTTGGAATGTTGTATTAGATCCCGCAGTGATTGATTTAACTGGAAATCAGTCTGTGATGAATATTACAGCAACGGACATAAGCACGCAGGTAGAAACTGCTGGAACAGCTGAGGTCAACTCTGAAACTGGCAGTATTATTGTCCAGTTTCCTAATTTACAAGTACGAAGTAATAGTGAAATACGCTTGAGTTTTCAAGTTGCGACAAAAGAAATTACGGATGAACACCAAGTTGAAGTCAACAGCAATGTAATCGCAACTGAAGTAGGAAAGACTGCGGCGTTAACCTTTCAAGGGTCAGCAACATATTTTTGGATAGTGAAGGCCGATAGTCCAACTCAATTATCTTGGCAGGCAGAGACGCTACAGGAAAGCCTGAGTCTTGAGGAGGATATGTCAAATATCAATGATGGTTTGGAACAACTCTTTTATTGGCAAGATGATGATGTCGCCGACCAGCTCCAGTTTCGTTTACTGCAAAATGAAACAGTAATCGCTGTAACAACAGCCCAGACGACTGGAAATCAAGAGTTTATGGAAAACAGCCTAACAATCCCGGCAGAAAATCTTGATTATGGGACTAACAATTTTACCTTAACAGTCTATCGATTTGATACAAAGACCCAACAGTATCAGCTGCAAAGAGCCAGCTTGAATTTGACTATTTCTGTGACAGGTCGGCTGAGTTTGCTTGAAGCACCAGAGCTTCTAAGCTGGACCAACAGGACGGTAGCCTTATCAAAGGGCGAACTAATACGAGATGCTGACAATTCTTTGACTTTAAGAGTGTTAGACAGCCGGCAAGCAGGGCATGATTGGTCAGTCGGTGCAACTGTAAGTGGCAGTTCAGGGGATTTATTTACCTTAGTCTGGAAAAATCAAGCAACGGATATGGCAACCCCCCTCAGCGACAAAACGACCTTGGTGATGGATAACACTTCTGCTAATAAAGATAGCGAGGGCTACACTTATTCAGAAAGTTGGCAAAATACTACTGGAATTCTGTTGCAAAGTGATGACTATCTATCAGTTGGCGATTACAGTGGGCAGCTAAAAGTTCTATGGCAGCTATATGATACTGCCAGCCCGGAATAAGGAGTGGCCAAATGAAAAAAATAATTATCAAGGGAGCATGTCTTTTAGTGCTAGTCTGCTTATTTTTTATTCCAGAAAAAGCCGCAGCTCTTGGACAAGAGATTGCCGCTAGTAATCAACAGGAAATTACTTTTCAGATAATAGAAGAATCCACTGGCGGGCATTTTCAACTGCCTTCTACTAATGAATTGTTATCAGGAGTATTAGTATTTTTAGGAATTTTTACATTAGGACTATGGTTGATATTGGTTTTAAATAGGAGGCGACGACATGCTAAGAAATTATAAATTCGCTTGCTTGTTTAGCCTTGTAATAATGGGCATACTTTCTTTAGGAGAAGAAGCCGAGGCCAGTAGTGATTTGACTATCACGATTGTTGAGAACCCTTTAACTTTGACCGAAGTTATTCCGCCGACTTTTGGCAGCTATATTAAAAGTTCAGATGAACGATTGGTTACGGCAACGGGAGATTTGATTATCAAGGTTAAGGATACCCGCCTGAATCGAGACACTCCTTGGAGTATCCAATATCAGCTAACAGCTTTTACTAATCAAACTGAATACGGCTTGCAAATTAATTTGGGAGAAGGGCAGTTGACCAGTGATCTAGCTGAAGGTCTAACCTATGAAAGTTATGGTACAAGTCTTTTAGAAAATCAAAAAGGTACGTTAGTGGAAGTATATTCAACCAACACTGAGGAGTATCAATATCGAATTTCAAAAGAGGCGATTCAGTTGGTATTGCCTGGAGGACTCCCTATTGGTGAGTACCATGGTGTTCAAACTATTAATCTAGTCAATATTTCAGAACCACAATAGTGATAATAAATAACCTTTATTATAGAAAAAAACATTTGGAGGAAGAAAAATGAATAAGAAAGTATTATTTGGAACAGTTTTAGCAGGAGCAGTAACTTTTTCAATTGGAGCGGTTTCAGCAAATGCTAGTACCATGGTCCAATCAGGTCAAACAGGGACAGCAGTTGAAATCATTGATGATACCACCGAAAACCCTCTACTAGTTTTGAAATCAGTACCAGAAAACTACAATTTTAAAACCACACTACAGAATCAAACTTATGTACTGACAACGACTAATCTAGTCTCAGATGCAGGGGAAATCGTCGTTTTAAACGGTTCAACCACACAAAGCTGGAGTGTCAAAGCCTCGTTGGTAGATAATAAGATTACCAATTCTAAAGGCGATTTTAAAGTTAGATCCTTCACAATTAATGGAACAGATATTGTAACTGGTGTTGATGGAGTAGTGATGTCTGGAGACGGTAGTAGCACCGGTGAAATTTCCGAAGCTGTTACTGGTTTGGGCATTTCATTTTCAGATGGCACCAATCTTTTGGAAGTTGGCGACCAATTAAGCGGCACGGTTAACTATAGCTTAGTCAATACCTCGACTGCTGAATAATCACCGGCTAGTTCAGCAGCTATCTGTGATACAGCAGAAACCCATTTTTTTGTTGTATCACAGTTTTATGTACATATTAAGGAGTAGTAAAAAATGAACCAATTAAAAAAAATTTTTCTGGGGGCTAGTTTATTGTTTGCGTTGAGCCTGCCCACATTTGTGATGGCAGCTTCAAGCGATGTGTCTACTGATACGAGTAGCGCTCAGAATACAACTGAAGTAGGCTATAATATCCAAGCCATTCTCCCGGAAAATCAAGTAAATGATCAGGATTCTTTTTTCAACCTACGGATGGAACCAAGTCAAGAGCAAACCATTCAATTTGTTATCAATAACACTTCTTCTGAAGAAACAACTTTTGCGCTATCTATTAACCAAGCCTACACGAATACTCAGGGATTTATTGATTACTCTGATGCTGATGCGCAATTGGATGATTCCTTAAAATATGCGATTTCTGACATAGCAACTGTTGATAATTCTGTAACTGTAGCGGCCAATAGTTCAGCAACCGTCCCAATTGAGTTAAAAATGCCAGCGGAAGAATACGCCGGTCAAATTTTGGCTGCAATCCAAGTAATAAAAGAGCAGGATGATGACTCCAGTGGGATTAGCAATAGCTACGGATATATTTTAGGATTGAAATTAACGGAAAATGATCAAGCAGTAACTCGAGAACTTAACTTGCTATCGGTGGAGCCAGCGATTTCCTTTGGCAATACCAGCGTTGTTGCTACTCTTCAAAATCCTACAATGGATGCATTTGGTCATTTGGTTTATCATGCGGATGTTTACAATCTTGCTGATAATGAAATTGTTCGCAGTGTTGATTACGATAATAATATGCAAATGGCACCGAATTCCACTTACGGATTTGCAATTGACTGGGACAATCAAGCCCTTGAGGCTGGCGACTATCGTTTGGCTTTGACTGTTGGCGATGCCAAGGGAAACGTCTGGGAGTTTGATGAGGCGTTCACGATTACTGAACAACAGGCACAAGAGATTAATTCAGTCACTGTTGATGAAGTAAATACCCAAAGATTGCCTATCTGGGTCTTCATTGTCATAGGGGCAATGACAGCGATTGTTTTGCTCTTTATCATCTGGCTGATTTTGGCAAAACGGCGAAAAAAAGACGAGAGTGATCAACGGTAGAGAACGATGAATTATATAAGAGCTTCAATTGAAAAATCTTTGTTACAAATAAATATAAGTTGAGTTTCTTCATCTAAAAAGTTCAAACTTAACTTTCTCTATAGAAAAATCAAGACTGTGAAACTACTATCAAGTTTTCACAGTCTTTTTTTGATTTTTTTTTAGGTTGAAGTTGGTAGAGCACTATCGATGGAAACATATAAATGGATTTGCTAGCTAATTTGTCGAAATAAGAAAAATTCTAGAAGAGATATTAAAAATGTATAAAAAAATTTGTTAAATCTGTTGTTCACGAACATTAATCTTCTTTTTTATTTAAAAAAAACATGAATTATAAAGAAAAATTAAAGTTTTTCTTAAAAGTGAAATTCCCTCCTTTTGTCGAAAAAATTTCATTGAGTTTTATAATTCGATCTGACTCAGTCATGTCTATTATTATTATCGTTGTATTTTTATTTAATATTTTAGTTATCTAATTATTTTGAATCAAGTGAAATGAAAAAAAATAATGGTAGGAGGTATTTTTGTATAACTCTTTCTAATTTAGTATTTGTTTGATTTTTTTGATAATTGTTGTAAGCTATAAATGAGGAATCTAATAAGTTGTTTTAATTATTATATCATAAAATATGTTATATAAAAATAAAAAATAATTATTTTATCCAAAAAAGTATATGTATATTCACGTAAAACAGTTAACATTTTTTTTGTTTTGAAGCAACTTATGTTGGTAATTTATGTATCCGCTTTCTTAAATCTTTGAAATGTCTATTTTAAAATGGTGAATTTCATATTTATTCTTAAAAAAGGATTTTGTTGGTATTTTCTGAATTTTTATTCAGCAGATATAAAAAAATTAAAAGGAGAACTGGTATATGAAAATGTCAAAGAAGATGGTTGCAGGAGTTTTATTGAGTGGAATGGTATTAATGATGGCGGTTCCGGCATATGCATCGTCGCTACCCTCCGTTAAAAACACGGAAGGGAGTATCGTACTGGAAGAGAATGATGATCCAACTGAGCCGAAAGATCCAACTGATCCAAAAGAACCGATTGAACCTGAAGATCCAGATAATCCAGGGACAGGGAATGCCGGACCATTGTCATTAGATGTCGCTCCCCGTGCTTTTGATTTTGGTACCCAAAAAATGTACCAAGATACACATACCTACACAGGAGTGGTGACGACCGACCCTCAGAAGCGAAATCAGCAATACGTACAGGTTACTGACAATCGAGAAGCGGTGGATGGCGGATCAGATAGAGGCTGGAATGTTACTGTAAAGCAAGACCATGATCTGATTTCTGCTGGTGGTCATGAACTTACCGGGGCTCGGATTAAATTGCCTCAAGCGGCAGCCCGCAACAGTCTGAATGTTGATTCAAGTGCTGTTGACAGTAGCTACACAGTAGTTGGCGCTACGGGGGTAGAGATTACCAATGCTGCTCTGACGATTTTCGCTCCTGATACTACGACTTTCAGTAAAGGGAAAGGGACTTCAACGATGCTTTGGAAAGCTAGTGAGGTAGCATTAACCATTCCAGCTGGAGTGGCTAAAACTGGCGATTATACGAACAATGTAGAGTGGTCCTTAACAGCCGGACCGACAATTTAAAGGAAAAGGGGAGAAAAATATGAAATATAGAAAAGCAGTCAGTTTTGTGCTCATTGGGGCATTGAGTGTGGGGTTAGCTGTGCCAGTATCAGCAAGTTCCTTAGGGAGTACGGCTGGGGACATCACTTTTGCTGAAAATACGGATCCGACAGATCCTGTTGATCCAACAGATCCAAGTCTTCCAGATCCTGGAGATAACAGCGAGGATAATAAAGAGACTGGCAATAAAGGGCCTTTATCATTGGACGTTGTACCACGGCAATTTGATTTTGGAACTCAAAAAATTTCATCTTTTATACAGACGTATAACAATCAACCTAAAAGTGTGAATAAGTACAATTATTTACAGGTAACAGATAATCGAATTGATGTAAACGGCTGGAGTGTCAGTGTCAAAGCGGCCCCTTTTACAGATGGTGGGACAAATGTTTTGGAGGGGGCAACATTGATTTTGCCATCAGGGACACCTCGCAACAGTAATACTGGCCCCGCAGAGGTAGACAATATCTCTACAAGAGGTGGTACGTTGACGACTGATGGCTCAGATAAAAATGGTGCAGCAAGCTTAACAGTATTTGGCGTAGCTGCCGCCGAAAACTTAGGCAAAGCAACTTCTGTCAATACTTGGAATGCTCAAGATGTGAAGTTGAGTGTTCCTGCAGGGACTGCGAGAAAGCTGGCCTATACTTCAACGATTACTTGGACTTTAACGGCTAATGTCTATAGCTGATTACCTATAAGGAGTTTTGAGTATGCGAAAACAGAATTTTGGAATACTTCAGTTGCTAATCTTAATCTGTTGTTGCTTTTTTCCATTTGTAACAGTAACAGCCACCTCTAAAGAGCAGAGCGTAGGCTACAGCGTCCAGAAAATCAATCCAGAAGGGGCGCAGGTTTCAGAATCAAGTTCTTATTATGATCTTCTAGTGACACCGGGGGAAACTCGCAGTATTCAGGCGCGAATCCAAAATTCTGAATCAGCAGAAATCACAGTCCATTCTGATATTTTTACAACGTACACAAATGCTAATGGTGAAATCAGTTATACCGATCAGGCTGAAGAGTATGACAAGAGCTTGAATTTTATGGTAAGTGATTTCACTGAAATAGTAGCATCAGATATTGATGCTGTGATTCCACCTCAAGGCTCAAAGGAAGTAACTGTTATGATTCAGGTTCCCGAAGATATTCCCGATGGTGTCTATTTAGGCTCGTGGTACTTTGTAAAAGAGGGGCAAGAAGTAACAGAATCTAGTGGTGAGGGTATCTCAATCAATAATATGTACAGTTATGCACTGGCCATTAAGCTGACAGTTAATCAGGAGATAGCCGAACCAAATTTAAATTTGCTCAATATCACGACTGACTTAAACAATCATCGCAAAGTAATTAACGCTAATCTTCAAAATGACCAGCCGGCTGTCTTATCCAACCTAAATGTGAAAGCAGAGGTTATGAAGCGCGATCAATTTGAAATTTTATATGAAAATGAAATCAGCAATTTGATCATGGCACCAAATTCTAACTATTCGTTTCCGATTTTTTACAATGATTTGCCGATGACAGCCGGCAAATATTCCATGCATATTATTGCCACCACTACAGATCAAAAATGGCCAGAAAAAACATGGGAATGGACAGAGAACTTCACTATTACAGAAAATGAAGTTCGAGCTCTCACGGCAGGGGCAATAAATGATCCGCAGTCGCCAGAGGAGAGCTTAAATTGGTTGTTGATTTTTCTTCTTGCCATTTTGATACTATTGCTGATTATTCTGTTGATTATTCTGTATCACCGCAAAAAAAGAAAAGAAAAGCTGCGCAAAAAAAGATTGCAGATGAAACAAAAAACAAAAAATAAATCAGCTCGCAAGCTTAAGAGTACTTGACAGTAGGGAAAAGGGTTCCTGCCGAAAGACGTTGCCTTTAAATCCGAAATAAGGAGGTGCCGAGTGTTGAAGAGATTTTTTATCCTGTGTTGCCCACTACTATTCATAGTTATGTGTGGGTTCCTTCAGCCACTAGCTGTGTCAGCTACCACAACTTCGGGTTCAATTAAGTTTACTGAATTTGCAGATATTCAAGCTCCCCAGCCTAATGAGCCGGAAGGACCACAGGGAAATCCAACTCCTGTTAGACAAATAACAACAAATCAGACATCAGAAAGTGGTAAATTGCCGAAAACCGGTGAACAGGTCATGATTCGCCTCACAGTATTTGGTGTCGTGATACTAACAGGGATTTTGCTTTATCTGATTGTAGCGAGAAAACGAGACTTTGAGGAAAGCTTCCGAGAATGAACAGCAAGTGGGTGTTGAAGATGAGCTTGACAATTTTCAACGCGGATTACTTTGAATCATGTGTGAAGGGAATAAAGTTACAAAACAATGTTTAAAAAAGTAAAGGAAGGGATAAATGGAAAGAAAATATAAATTGTTGATTGCTGCTTGTATTTCAATCTTCATGGCAGCTTTTCCATTGTCAACAGCTGCCGCCGAAGAGTATCAAAAATATAATTTAGGCACCGAATTCCCACCTGATTTGACTTTAGGGCAAAGAAGCAAAAATCCTGATGTTGGTAAATTAGAAGAGGAATATGATGAGGATGGAAACCTGATTGGGATTTACTTGACCAGCCTAATGGAGACTAAGTATACAGAGAAAGACGGCAATGATTATTGGTTAAGTAGATCTAATAGCTATAACAATATCTCAGCCATGAATATTGTCAAACGAACTCCTGGTTGGATAAATGACCCGGCCGCTAATTTTCGGACGGATTATCAACCAGCAAATCCGGCAGAACCCTTTAAAGGCGGAGTGTGGCGAGGGACTGGGATTGTTCCCTTGACTGCTACCATAAATAGGAGAGGGATAGTTGACCCAACCACAGATGCTGCAAATGATTTTATGACAGGAAATTATGGTGCGTATGTGCGGGTTGAATTTCCGATTGGTGTCGATGCTCGTTCGATGGCATTAGCAATCAATTGGGTAAATTCAGGGGCTAGTTCAAAGTTTGATGTCAATGCGTTCGGTATCTCTGTGGGGGCTCTTCCATTTGTTGAAGCGCATTTCCCCCTTACTTGGGCACCGGAGTATACTCGCTGGAGTAAGGAAGATCCAAACGCTTTTTACATTTTAATTCGCGGATTAGATATTAACTATTTTAAAACGACTGAAGCTTATACTAGCATGAACTCAAACGACAAAGCTGCTTTTGATTTGCAAGTTACCGGTCTTAATTTAGCAGTTGCCTTGGGCCACAATCAGTTGGGAAATATTCAAGGACATGCTGCCTCCTATGCTGAGATTAACATGGATCGTTACAAAGGAAATCTGACGACTCAAGAAATTAAGGACTTAAACATAGAGCGCCAAGATGATCCCACTCTCTTTATTGGTGCTGATGACAGTCCTGAGAAAGTCTTGACCAGAGGAACTTTCCCGCCAGAGCCGAGTAATAAGCTGAACTGGACGTTTTACTATTTGGATCGAGACGTGATGCTTTCACCGGAGACGACACTTGGACGTTCCAAGTATCAGATGCAGGATGCTTATTTTTTACGCTCAATGATGGATAAAAATCCAGTACCCAATAATCAGCTTACCACTTGGAGTACCTATTTTTCCCCAATTGATCGCAATCACGAAGTCTCATCAGAGGTCTCACTTCAAGGGTGGAATATTGACCCATTAAAAAGTTTTAATACGAAGTCTCAATTAGATAGCACAGGGAAATATTTAACTACAGAATTTCAAGAAAATTTAGGTGAAACTTATACTCAGGTTTTACCTGGCTCAGATTTTAAGGAACGGGATTTGACATTGGTTCACAAAGACTTATTGATGACCTATGGTGAATTAAATGATTCAACCCATAGTCTAAAGGGAGGACAAGATAACCGCTTTGTCCGAGTGATTGACTTTTTTAAAAAATCAGATATCACCCATGATGAGAATCGACAATTGACGATTGAGCAAACAACAAAGGATGATGATGGGAATGAAGTGCCTTTGGATGAGCTGATGAATCATCTGAATGAAGACTGGCCGGTCTACTTTAACGGCACCGCTACAGCGTCAACCGAAGCTGGCGGTGGTGTTGGGACTATTAACTCAGCAACTCTAAATGTCCTCCAAAAATTTGAACCGCCTCTCATTAAACTTGCTGACGATAACTCAACAAACCTAAAACTACGAGAAGTTGGTCAATTGACTGGAACGGTTCATTCAGTTGAATCCGCTACGCTTGACTTGTATTATTCTTTAGATAATGGGGCCTACCAAAAATTTGCGACAATCGAGAATCCAATTTTAGGAGAGGAAATTCCGTTTGCTTATCCTGATTTAGTCTTTGATTCTGTCGATGAAATCGGTGAGCATACCATTTCGATTAAGGCAATTGATGAATTTCAATTGGAGTCAGAGGTTGTTAGCCAAATAATTTCAGTAGCTCCAAACGAATATAAAATCAGAATGAATTATTTGGATAATAACTTAAGCCCAATCCATAAGGCACAAGAAATCACAATTAAGGATACTAATTTAACGGCAAATAGTTATAGTATTAGTCTGAAGGACTATGCCCTTAACAATGCTAGTTGGCTGTTTGAATATGTAACAGTGAACGATGACCTAGAACAGTTCTCATTGCAGGAAACAGTCGTCTTCAGTCTAAATAAACTTATTGCCGGTCAAACTGATATTAACTATCATTACTTAGCGATTACACCAGAGTTTGAAATTCCTAAGGGGATTGGTTTTGGTATCCAAAAGACCAAATTTCAAGAGCAGGTCTATTTTCCCGAAGCCGTCGATGGTAAGCTGTCAGTCAGAAATAATACCAATATGACTGACTGGGCATTAAAGGTACAGGGAACTGATTTAGAAGATGCTCAACAGGGGAAAACGCTAAAGGGAGCCTTGAATTATTACAAAGAAGGTCAAGCTAATGGTATCAGCGCTGCTTCCTTTACGGTTTTCAATGGAGCGGCAGATGGTGATGCAAGTGCTGGAATCACGATTTCTGATAGTTGGACATTAGCAGATAAGTTATCAACTACGCCAACCAATCAGCGGAATGGTTTCACAATCAACACCTTCGGGGCCAGTCAGCATGGCAACTATACAGCCACGCTAAACTGGACTTTTGTCACCGAAGTCAATTAAATAAGTGTCGGTTGTAGAGGAGAGCTCACTCTATTGATTTAGGAATAAAGTTTGGGCTTCATCGTTGATAATGGCGCTTAAAGAAAAAATTCCATCCTCATAGTCATATTTAAAGATGGCACAGTTGCCAATCCTTTTTTTATTGAAGGGAATGTCAGCGTCTCTGCGCAGTTCGGGAATACTGTGGTCGTCCCAGTATTTCCTGAACTGACCGCAAAAAGCACCATGGCTCATGGCTAAAACTGTCGTGACATCAGGATCACTCATTAGTTGTTCACAGGTTTGGACAGTTCGCTGTTGGAATTCTTTTTCCTCTTCGCCGCCGTAGTTTGCAAAAAAATCACGATAAGGTAATGGGGGATTTAAGTCTTCGCTTTCGCCTTCAAAAAGTCCAAAATTCCATTCTTTTAGACCTTTAAGGCGTGTATAGGGCTGATTGGTGATAATTTCCAGTGTGTCACAGGCTCTTTCAGATGTAGAGCTGTATAATTTATCAAAATTTAGGTTGGCTTTTTTGATATATTCACCAGCTAAGGTTGCTTGTTCTCGACCCAGTTCAGTTAAAGGTGCATCACACCACCCTTGGATTTTTTTCCGTACATTAAAAAGCGTCTGAGCGTGGCGCATTAAGTAAAATGTTTTTTTCATTTCTGAAACCTCCTAGTTTTTAATTAAGCAAGTTACATATACTGATAATTTTACTAGTCTTTTTTAGAAATGCTAGCAGTTTATTTTTTTCAAAAGAACTATAGAATTGATTGTCAGTGGGAACATCCAGAACTTTATTAATGTCTTAATGAAAGTGTTTATAAATATCTAGTTTGATTTTTCAAATACCTAAATTTATGAAGGAGGAGTTTTAAGTGGATTTTGTTGAAGTCGCAGAAAGAATTGCCAAAGAAGCCTACCACAATCAAGTAGACAATCAGGGGTATCCGTATTTTATCCATACGAAGGCGGTGGCGACCTTATGCAGCAAGCCGAATGAAAAAGCGGTAGCTTATCTGCATGATATTTTGGAATATACTTCTTTGACAACCGCTGACTTGAAAGCTTCAGCTATTCCTCAGAAAGTCATTGATGCCGTCGTAGTCCTAACTAGAAAAGAAGACGAGACGCTTTTTGAGTATTTAGAGCGGATAAAAAAGAATAACTTGGCGATGGTTATTACGCTAGCCAGCATTGCTTTGCGTATCGAAGCAGCCCACACAAAAGACTTCACCACACAAGATTTTGTACGTGTCGAGCGTTATCAACAAGCCCGCCGTTATCTACTAGATGAGTTATAATTAGCGACGGGGCTGTGCTGATTTATGCCCGGGCAATATCTATCTGACGGTGAACTTTCAATAGTACACAAACAGTAGCAGATTCCTTATTTTCTTTCCTCCAGTACCACTAATTCGTGTAAAGCCCGTGTTGCGGCAATATAGAGAAAATGCGAATCGCTATTATTGGCTTGAGTCATGGGTAAGATAACCATGTCAAATTCTAAACCTTTTGCAAATTGTTGACTAGATAATACGATTGGTTGTGTGATTGCACGAGAATCCTCGGTAACAATCTGAACAGTATTATCAGCTATTTGTGTGGCTAGCTCTTGGACTTGATTGGCATTTTGGCAAATAATGCCACAAGTTTGCCAGGGCCCTTTTTCAAAGTGTCGCAGCTGCTCTTTAATTTGCAGATGAAGTGGCTGTGAGCTTTGCAGGCGAGAAACGGGTTTTCCGTGACGATCAAGAGGTTCAAGCATGTTTGGCGGGAGAAAATTTTGAGCAAATTGAATGATTTCAAAAGTCGAGCGATAGCTTTTCTTTAAAAAGAAAAGCTTAGGTTGATCTAAGAGCCCAGCTAATTGTTGTAAAAAATCTTGTTCTTTAGGAATTAAAGTTTGCTGAGTGTCACCACAGTAAATTTTGCGGGCAGTAAATAATCGTTGGAGAATTTTAAACTGTAGCAGCGAATAATCTTGCATCTCATCGACAACTAAATATTTAACTGATTTGTCCACTGTAAGTCCAGTAAAGTAATGTTCGATGAAGAGTAGCGGGTATAAGTCGCTGCTTTTCACAATTTTAGTCTTGAGATGAAAGTTCTTATCCAGCGTAGCTAGAAACTTTTGATAGCTTGTCAATGAATCTGAATAGGCTAATCGTTTAGTGAATTCTTTTTGAATAATCTGTTGTTGCTGAAGCCTTTTTTTACCAGTGAAGTCTTTGGTTAATAGACGGCTGGCTTTTTGAATGAGCCGTAAGAGGGGAACCTCTTCTGAGAATATGTTTTGCAATTCGACAATTGGAGCTGTCAATTCAGAGGTAATCAGGGGTGCTTCCCACAATTTTGAGCGCTGATTATCTAAAAAAATTTCTAGGCTTAGGGCAAATTTTTCAGACTGCTTATAACGGTAGACCTGACTTTCTGAGCTATCTGGGTCATTTAGAACCTGACTAAGCTCTTGTTGCAATGACTGATGGACAGTCAGATTGCAGTTTTTTAGTGCTAGCTCCTCAAAGGAGAGCTGGCGCAAATCGTGTTCGCCAAGCTCAGGTAAGACGCTAGAAATATAATTAGCAAACACTTTATTGGGTGATAAAATCAGAACATTTTCTGATTTTAAATTTTCCCTCTCTTGATAGAGTAGATAGGCCAAGCGATGCAGGGCAATGGCCGTTTTTCCAGAACCGGCCACTCCTTGGATGATGATGTCAGTGGTGGGAGCCTGGCGAATAATCTGATTTTGTTCTTTTTGAATCGTCTGGATAATTGTTTTCATTTGCTGGTTGCTAGCTTTGTTGAGGGTCTCGTTTAGAAAAAGATCGCTGAGACCCTCTTTCACAGGATACATTTTTAGCAGTTGGCCGGCTTGTATATCAAATTGGATTTTTTCTAAATTTTCACCTGTAAAGCTGATGCCATTGACTTGGTAGTGGCTGTCTCCTGTTCCAAAATCATAATATAATGCGGAAATAGGTGCCCGCCAATCATAGATGTATTGCTGATCAAAATCATCTGAAAGACCGTAACGACCAATGTAAAAATTGTCAGCTTCGGCTTCATCTGAAAAACGAAACACGACTTTGGCAAAATAAGGCGTTTGTTTTTGGTAATGAAGCTTTTCTGTTTGTTTCGTCTCTAGAATGCTGCGGGAATCCAGTAATTTTAGATTTTGCTGCTGATGATAAACTTCATATTTATCGAGTTCATGACGATAATCTACCGTATATTTTTTAATACTGCGGTAATCAGCCTCGTTTTGTAGCAGGGATAATTCTAAATTCCCGATTTTCTTTTCGATGGTTTGCACAACGGTTTTTAAATATTTTTTTTCAGTTGAAAGTGTCATCTTCATCCCTCCAACGGTTATGGTATCATGAGAAGAGAACTCTGGTGGATAAGTGGAGGGTTAAGAAAATGAGAACCTATACAACGATGCAGATAGCCCAAGCTGTTGAGTTGCATCCGAACACGGTCAGAAAATACGAGGAATGGCAACTGTTGCCACCACCTAAGCGTCAAGCAAATGGTTATCGAGTTTATACAGAATATCATTTGACCTTGATTCGGCTGATTCGTATTGGATACAGCGTGGAAATTATCCATGGCAATTTACGCAGAAAAGTAACTGAAGTTATCCAAAATTTAGCGGACTATGATTTTACTGAAGCGGAAAAAAAGCTTGATGAGTATTTTGTTTTGTTAAGTAACGAAAAAATCAAGGCGCAGGAAGCCATTAATTTGATCTCCGATAATTTACAGGAGCAAACTCAAGAAAAACAAGTAACCTTTTCAAGAAAGCAAGCGGCGGATTATTTAGAAATAACCATTGATACTCTGCGAAATTGGGAGCTGAACGGTCTTGTAGAAGTCCCTCGTCAAAAGAACGGCTATCGGAGCTATAATGCGGCGGTGATGAAGCAACTTAAAATAATTCGCACACTGCGGAATGCTAATTATTCCCTTAGTGGGATTTTACGTCTTATGCAGGCTATCAAAGACAATGGTGAGATGAACTCTCAGGAAATCACCCAGACACTGAACCAGCTGAGTGAACAAGAATATATTCATTCTGTTTGTGATACCTTATTGATTTCATTAGATCAAGCTCAATCTAACTCTGAGGTGATAAAGGACTTGATGGGAAAATTAGCTGTGCTAAAAGCGGAAAATGAAAATTCTTCAAAAAGAACCCAAGCTGCTCATTAAAGCGAGCTGCTTGGGTTTTTGTTTGTTATTATATAAATTTTTAACGCCAGCCTAAGCCCGGTGCCACATCTTTAATGATGGTTTCAAGCAAATGCATGTTGTATTCGACGCCTAAAGTATTTGGAATGGTAATCAGCACCGTATCTGCTTCTTTAATAGCTTCATCTTCAGCTAATTCCTTCACCAATTTGTCTGGTTCACCAGCAAAGGTGCGCCCAAAAATAGTTGGATTGCGATGATAAGCTAGAAAGCCGACTTGATCATACTGGGAATCATCCTCTTGACCAAACAAGCGTAAATCCAAGTCAGTTGTAATTGGCTGAATTGAACGAGTTACTAAAGTTCTAGGTTCAAAATTATGACCAGCTTTTTTCCACGCTTCTTTATAGGCTCGCAACTGTTTGGCTTGTTGAATATGGAAGGGCTCATTAGTTTCATTGTTCACTAGGGTTGAAGATTGCAAATTCATCCCTTGTTGCGCCGCCCAAATGGCAGTTTCTGTGGAACCAGCGCCCCACCAAATCCGTTGACGCAGTCCTTCTGAATAGGGTTCAATCCGCAGTTTTCCAGGAGCTTGAGGAAACATCGGCATAGGATTAGGCTCAGCGAAAGGCTTACCTTCAATTAAGTCCAAAAATTCCAAAGTTCTTTGCCGAGCGATTTCTTTGATCTCTTCCTCAGAATAATCATAACCGAAATATTGCCAGCCATCTAAAACTTGTTCAGGTGAACCACGGCCAACGCCCAACTCCACGCGACCTTGAGTAATAACATCCGTTAAGCCGGCATTTTCTGCCATGTAATAAGGATTTTCGTAGCGCATGTCAATCAAACCGGTACCAATTTCAATCTTACTAGTTTTAGCGCCAATCGCAGAAAGCAATGGAAACGGTGAACCAATTTGCGGTGCAAAATGATGGACCCGATACCAAGCACCGTCAATGCCGATTTTTTCGGCTTCAACTGCCAGTTCAATTGATTGTAGATAAGCATCGCTTGCCGTCTTAACCAAAGAACCTTGATCCATCCAATGGCCAAAACTTAAGAAACCAATTTTTTTCATCTGTGTGACCTCCTTTATTTTCAACGCATCTTTAAATAACTTGAGCCCATCTTACTACTATTCTAAGAAAAAAACGAATAATTGTTCTCGGGGGTGGATATTGGTGGTTTTAAAGGGAATTCATTTGTAATAAAGAAGGAGATGAATGGTAAAATTTTAGATTTTATGTTTATTTTTTTTGATTAAATAAGAAAAATTGTAGGAATGTTTTGGGGGTGAGAACTGATTCATTCTCTAAGATTTTCAAATAATTGAAATCGCAGATGATAAAATATTGCAAAAAATTGATCATCTGAACGAAGTTAGAATTTACATGATTGGGAAAAAAATATTAATACAATGCGTTTACTGAGGACATACTAGTTAAATTTTACCGGGAGAGCCTCCATTCAAGGTTGGTGTGAGAGAAACTGATGAGGAGATAGCTTTGGTTTAGACGTAAAATTATGGACTAAACCAAAGCTTTACATGGGGATACATCATGAGAATAGCTAACTTTACTTTAATTGAAACTCAATTTCTTTTTGGAAGCCCTTCTGGTTACTAGGGCTTTTAAAATGGAAAATCATTTTGAACTGCGTTTCAGGGGTAAAGGCTTGGCTGGTGCTAGCTTCTGAAAAGTCAAAATTATTTTGAAAGCTTTCACCTGGCTGAATTGTGGTTAGTAAGTAGATGGCACTTTTGCCCATAAAAATGGGTTGCCATTGTTGCTCTTGTAAGTATAATTCTTCTGTATCAGATAATATGATGTCGATATTTTCCTCTGAACTATTTGATATGAAAATACTACCTGCAAACATATTTGTCGAATTTTTTTCGAAAACAAGACTGAGCTGAGGTGCCGTTTCACTCGAATCTGTAATCAAATCGTAATTACTTTTTCTAGTCGAAGTAGTATTTTCTGTTGGTTCTAATGTGTTTTTGCAACCTGTTAGAACTAAACTCGCTAAGAGCAACAGTGAAATTGGCTTTTTCAAATGTGACCTCCTAAGGTTTTGTCTGAGTTGGTTTGATTTCAGTATAGCATTGAATCTTATGGAAGAGAGGCACATATTCTTAAATGAGAATAATTAGGAGATTTAATCCAGTTCGGATATGGAAGCAGAAAAAAGTTTAGTCATGATAGGCTCAATCGAGCATTAGGGTCACGAAGGAGCCTATTTTAAATTAGACATTAAAGCAAAACGGATAAATCTGTAGGGCTTTTAAGGCTGTTACTTTTGGCAATAAAATCCTTACAGGACAGATGCAAAACTTTTTAAAACAAAATAGGTAATAAGGGACTATGATGAAACGATTTAGGAATTATCAATAACAGTTAGGGATATACGGGAAGTATATGTTCGTGAGTTAAACCAAGTACGAGTGAAACGGCAATATATTTTGGAAAAAATTAAAAAGATTATCTATAAATCGTATAGATACAATAATTTAAATGATTCAGTAAAATATTATCTATTTAACGCAAAAAGATTTTTATTTTTGAAATTTACTTTCCATCAAAATGAAAAGATGTTAAAGTTATAATTGGTAAAACAAAAAAAGGATAGGGGATTTTTTATGAAAAGTAAAAAGATGATTGGGTTAACTCTAGTAACACTATTGGCACCGACTTTTTTAAATGCTCATGTGGCTTTTGCCGATTCAGCAGAAGTTGCACAACCGGAGGAAGTAACCACAGCACCAGTGACAGATACAACTTCGGCGGCCGTGGCGGCTGAAACACCTCAAGCCACACCAGAAGTAGCACAAACTGAACCAACACCGGACACAACAGTAACAACACCTTCTACTGAAGAGACAGTGCCACCAGTTGTTGAAGAAACAACTCCTTCAGTTGAAGAAGAGGTAGCAGAAACCACACCATCTGCAGAAACACCAGCTGAAAACAATTCTTCAACTGATGCTTCAGCGGAAGTGGTTGTTCCAACTGAAACGGAGGAGACTCCTACACCTGCACCAGCTTTACCAATCCCACCAGTGACCGGTGAGGACGCTGATTCGCCAATGATTAAGGTAGCACCACAAAAAACTTTAGAGTATAAGAGTGTATTTAATCCATTGGAGGGTGTATTTGCAATAGATGCTGATGGGACAGATCTTACTAGTCAAATCAAAGTCATTTCGAATACGGTTGATACTAACGTTCCGACTGGCGAAGACGATGCTCCTTATCAAGTAGTTTATTCAGTAACCAACGCCGCAGGAAAAACGACTACAGCAACTGTTGAAGTTCTTGTTGCACCAGAAAATGTTGGTTTTCTGAGTGTCTCACCTTTTAGTGTAACAGTGGCACAGGGCGGGGATTATCAACAAGAAATTACCGAAAACATTGTTGTATTAGATCCTTACGGAAATGTCGCTCCAAGCAGTGATTATGTGCTGAGATTTGTTGGAGGGATTTATGCTGGAGAGCCTGGGAGTTATCAAGTTACCGTATTGGTTCATTCGACAAAATACAATACCTTGACGGAGACGGTTGTTACGATTAATGTGATAAAAGGTTTGAATTTAAATGCGACTAATCAAACATTATATGTAGGCCAAACTTTTGAGCCAATGGCCAACGTTACTGCAACTGAAATTAGGAAAGATGGCTCAACAGTTACACTAGGAGCTTATGATGGAAATACTGATACAGGAATTTCGTACACAGGTAATGTAGATACAACAACAGCAGGAGTTTATCCAGTAACCTACAGTGCAAAAAATTCTGCGGGGGTTATTGAGTCTAAGACAGTTAATATTACTGTAGAAAAAAGAGTACCAACCATCATTGTCGCTGACCAAACAGTTTATCAAGATCAAGTGATTGATGATGCAACAATCTGGAGCTGGGCTACAATTTCAGATCCTGTAGATTCAGCGGAAGATTTGACTAAGTCATACACTATTACCCCGATTAGCGTCATGCGCGCGGGCTCGATTGATACTACAACAGTAGGTGCTGCTTACACTGTTGAATATACTGTAACGAACACAGCTGGAGAAGTTGCGACTGAATCTATCACCGTGACTGTGGCTGAACGTGTTGCAACAATTAATGCTACAGACCAAGTAGTCGGCATTGGAGATATTGTCGATGACGAAACTATTTTAGGTTGGGCAACTGCCAGTGATGTTGTCGATGGTGATAATTTACCAGTGACTGAATATACAGTTGTTGGCGGAGAAACGATTGACACTTCTGTTCCGGGTAGTACCTATACTGTCATCTACACCTATACAAACTCTGCTGGAAACGAGGCAACTAAAACAATCACTGTGACTGTTGCAGAATTACCAGCTCCAACAATTACAGTTGAAGACAGAGTAATGTATATAGGGGACACTATCACTGAAGAAATGGTTCTTGGCTGGGCTGAAACTACCAATGCTGAGTATATTTCTTTTGAAATTAT
This sequence comes from Enterococcus sp. LJL90, assembly GCF_056924355.1. NCBI lineage: Bacteria > Bacillati > Bacillota > Bacilli > Lactobacillales > Enterococcaceae > Enterococcus > Enterococcus sp. LJL90. Next base: position 754,637 of record NZ_JBXPBQ010000001.1, read on the forward strand.
TGGTGACGGCATTCCTTATGATCCGGCAACTAACACATTAGTTGAAGCTGGAGAATACCAAATTAAGTTTACGGCTTATTCTGGTATGGGAACTGAGTATGAACAAACAGCTGAAACAACAATGACCTTAACTGTTAAAGAGAAAGAAAATGCTACGGTTACTACTCCAGTAGATAATAAAACAAACACAACCACCAAAACAGTAACTAGCGGCAAAAAACCTTTACCGGCTACTGGTGAAAAAGAAAGCAGTATGATGGCAACGGTATTAGGGTTGACATTATTAGCCAGTGTTTACTTTATGAAGAAAAAAAGAGAAGACGAGTTTAACTTATTTTAAGCAAGACTCAATGATACCGTAGAAATTTGAAACCCCCAAGTAAAATCTATTAGATTTTACTTGGGGGTTTTTGATAAACATTAAAAGATAATTATTGTCGGGTGGGATGGAATCTTTGGTAGACAGGGTGTTCAAGCTCTCCTACTACTATTCCCACTCCAATGCCACAGGTCTAGTTCAAACCCTTGATACAACTGACTTTTTAGGGTCTACATACCATTTTGGCGGGGTCTTTGGCGGGGCGCTGTTTTTAATTCCTTGTGTAACGGCTTGATTACCTAAAAACTGTATTTTTGACTGTTTAGCAGTTTGAACATTAATGTTTCCAGACATTTCTTCTGCAATAGCAACATCAGCACCTGACCACATATGGGCATAATGCTTTAAAGTGATTTCTGGTGAAGAGTGCCCCATTCTTTGTGATAATACTAAAACCGATACGTTAAACTCATTTATCAAGTATGAAGCATGACTATGACGCAGTCCTTTAGCTTGAATTTTTTTGACTCCAGCAAGTTTAGCATAGCGAGCGATGATTCTAGACGTAGTTGACTTAACCATCGGAAGCCCATCATAAGAGAAAATGAAGCTATTTTCATTACCAAGCCCCATTGTTTGTTGTCGGTTTTTCCATTTTTTTAAAATAGAGATGGTATCATCATCTAATGCAATGGTTCTTTTTCCATCCTCGGTTTTAGTGTAGGCATTTCTTTTCCAATCACTTTTTCTTTTCAAAACTAGCATATGATGCACACGCATCCGCTTTTTGGAAAAATCTACATCTTCCCAGAAAAGGGCAGCTCCCTCGTTAACACGTATTCCTGTCATGTAATAAACCCAAAGCATAACAAAATTTAAATGTTCATAGAAGTCACCAAGATAGATTTGACTGACTACTTTTTCAAAATCGTCTTTTGTCCAATAAGGAACAATAGATTTTCCTTTAGGTATGGATTTTACTCTTTTTGAGATGTTATGTTCTAGATACTGCAGTTCAACAGCTTTATCAAGGCTTTTGCGAAACATTCCAAAGACAAGACTAGCATATGATTGTGCATACCCAGCTCCACCATCTTCTTGAGAGGTAAGTAACCATGTTCTAAAGTTCTGTACGGATTCAATTGAAATTGAACGTAAGGCGGTCGTAGCGAAGCGGTCACGGATTTTTTCAAGGGTTTTTTTACGAACAGAAAAGGTACTTTCTTCAACATCAGTTTTATAGTAGGGGATATACACATTATCCATATACTGCTGGTAAGTCATATTATAATTAGCATAGCCTTGAGCTTGGTGATACTCATTTCTGATACGAGTGAGTTCTTTATAAGCTTCATGAGCGGAGGAAAAGGGAGTACCGTTTTGTGTGGTTCTACCTTTTTTTCTAATACGCTTACCATTAATTCTATCTGTGCCGAGTTCTGTTTCATAAAAAAATTTACCTTGAGAATCAATTCTTACACCAGGATATTTAGTTTTTGCCATTTTCTAACAACTCCAATTTAAGTTCCACGCCTAAAATGGATTCAACGGCTTCTTTTGGGACTCGCCCCAACCGCTTATTGTTATAGAAGGGATATCCTTTTTGTACCATAATTGTTTTAGATTGTCTAATCAAGTTTGCAGCGGTATGAGGTGGGTAACCTAATGAAACTAAATCGTTTTTACAAATTGTCTTGTTCATTATTTCCACTGCTTTCTTTTTCTTTCTTCTCGTGAGATAATTCTAAAGACAGTTGTTTGGCTGTTGATAACTCGTCATCGTTTGCTTTGGTCGGCTCGATGGCGGGTTTTTCTTCTTTTGAAAGTGAGTCAATTACATTTTTTAAAAGTTTTTCAGTTCGATTGTTTGAAGACTTATTGGTGTTGAATTGTTCATTTAGATAAGGGTTCGGTTCTCTAGATGATTTATCAATAATAAATTTTTGTTCTTTTTCATTATAAAACTCAACATCAAGATATTGAGTTGTCAACTTCATTACTAATCCAAGTCTTCTCGCTAACTGTTGAAAGGAATCAATATTACTGTCAATTCGCTTATTTTCTTTACAGAGCTTGCTATAAAAACTTTGTGGAGAATAAGGTGACGTAATAATAATGGTTTCTGCTAGTAAGGGCTTATCAAAATACCGACTAGCTCCCATTGCTTCATCATTAAAAGGGTCAAGCATTTTCAATAAATCAGCATACTCAAATGTATCAGACCTAAGTTCATCAAGGATGATTACACTTTCTAATTGGTACCGTTGAAAAGGATCACGGCTAGAACCTGATATATATACTTTGTTCGTAAGGGAATCTCCATAGCTTTTAGCCAAACGAGTTTTACCCTTTCCAGAATCACCATGAATCCAAATAACTTCGACTTCTTGATTGTTTTCTTTCATCTTTTCTCTCCACATATTAGCTTTTCGTTCCACAAATTTTTGATAAACACTGTCTATTTTTGTGCGAAGCTTAGCATATTGGGAGCCAGTTAATTCTTGTTCAATTTCTTCACGAGTCATTTTACCTACATAAAGCAAATCAAGATATATATCAGTAATTCGTTCTAATATTTTTGAATTAAGGTTAGTATGCTTTTTTATACTTTCTATCAAATTTTGAAAATCAAAATTAGCAATCACTTCTTCGGATGAATATTGGTACTGACTACTAGCTGATGCCGTGGCATGAACTAAATAAGCATAACCGATATTAGAATCGCCATCCCATTTTTCAATATATTGTGGCTTTTCATTAAGAAGTTTAGCAATACTATTTATACTTCTAGCATTTTCAAATTGCAGCATTACATGAATATGCGTTTTTTTTAAAGAGCCTTCCTCATTTGTATCTTTATCATGAAGAATAGCAGCGTATTTAAGTGGTTTTAAGGTCATCTTAATATGAATTATCAGGGCATCCATGGATTTGAATGGTAGGTACTCCATATATTGCATATACATCATATTTTTTGCTTTCATCATCTTTTCGTCCTCCTTGTTTAGCAACACTGACACCTGCAGCAACAAGCCCAAAAGCTGCAGGTATGACAGCATTTGTATAAGCTATGACACTTTTTTTAAGTATTCATTTCTATCCAAACTCCGAGCTACGCTCTCGTTCGAATAGAAATGATACATGTAGCTATGCTTCGAGTAGCGTGACATCTTCCGCTGTTACTGACAAATTGTTCCGAAATTCTCCATATACGTTTCCATTTGGATTAATCAAATCCACTTTACAAGGTGAAGGAATTGCCATTGGCTTTTTACCCAAGACTTTAACTGTAAATGTTTCTCCAACATTATTCACGCCATTAGTATCTCCCCCGTAATTATGGGTATCACTCCAAACAATTATAGAGTACTTTGCACCAAGAACCTTTTTTGTCTCGAAATCAACAAGAATATCTGATTTCATAACAATAAGTTCTATATTCTCAAGAAATTCATCAATATCAAATTTTACAAATTTATTTAATTTTTTCATATTGTCCTCCATTATTAGAATAGAATATTGCTAGGTTAGCGCAGCAATATTCTATTCATTTTTTTGTCTTAGATTGAAACATGTTATAAATCGCAACCTTTAAAAAGGTTGCATCTAAACTTTCACAGTCGCCCTGTGGGGGGCAGCTCAAACAAAATGTTTGAGCAAGAGTAAGCGTGAAAATTAGTGGTTTAGCCGTCAACTCCTTATCCTCACAATCAGAGTTCGATTGTTCCGGTACCGTTGACTGCACAATGAATTAGCTTTTTTTTAAAGCTAGTTCTTGCATGATAGATAAAAAGCAAATTGTAGCTTATTACTTTCTATCCAAGAAATCTTTTATGTCAGAATCTAGTTTTTTAAATTTTCTGACTGTAGGGACTACTATTTGCTCTAGTTCTTTACCATCTTGCAGCATATATCCATGACGAATTGGCAATGACTTCACACCTTCATCGGGGAATAGCATTTTCTGTGCTTCTTTAGAGATTCTGCCAAAGGCTAAACGAGTTGTTATGTTGTCTCTGGAACCACCTTTTCCAAAGTAAAGGCTGTCAAATCTCTGCATGATAAAGAATCCCCTTACATTGAGTGCTCTCGACATACTTAATAAGCGATTAAGCCGAGTTTGTACCTCTTCTTGCTTTTTTTTATCATGCGCGAGCGACATAATTAAAGCTGAGAATTCTTCTATAAAGAAAATCAAAAGAGGTGCTTTTTCTTCGTTATTGAGAAGTCGCTTTTCAAATTCCTCATAAACATATTCCAGACCTTCTACTGCATTATCACCAAGATAGACTCCTTTGCGTCCAGAAAATTCTTTATATTCAAAGTTTTTTGGATCAATTAGTACTATATCAGAGTCCTGATAATTGGAGTTGCGGATAATGGAAGCGATGATGAGTTTGACAGCTATGGTCTTACCAGAATTACTGGGTCCAACAACACTGGTGAAAATAGTGTTTTTGAATAGATTTAAAGCGGAAGCGGGAAAGATTCTCCCGCTATTTTTGTCCAATTGCTTAAAAACATAAATATTTTCTTTTGATTTAAGCATAAAAATCATCATCTAAGTTAGTATCATTTGAATTGTTAAGCGGCAGATAAAATTGTTTATCATGAAGTTTAAAATTTACAAAATTATCATCAATATCGACTGTCTCAAACAAAATTCGCTGTAGTACCTTGTTTTGAAGCCCAAGTGGAGTTTGCTGTTGGTTTCTTAAGAATTGCTTCGAGATAAACGAGAGTTGTTCAGAATCAATTAATTCTGCATTAAGAGTCTTTCTCAATGATATTACAACTGTTGCTCCTAAATCCTGAGCGACTGAATTAGTCATGACTTGCGTATAAAACTCATCATAATCAATTTGAAATTTTATATAATCATTACCGTTCAAATAATCAAGCAGATAATAAACGAACTCTCCGAAATTCCACAACGGTAATGGCTGTTTTTTAGCATTTTTTTCTTCTTTTTGCCGAGCTAATTGGTTAAGCAAATCCTCCGGATTACCTAAGAAAACATAAGTCAACAGAGCAAAAATCAAGAAAGGTAGTAGCCATTTTGCTAAAATTATCATCGCAACTGCACAAACAATAATCAATAGTAATACTACTAATACGTGTGAGAATTTTGGTTTGGATTTCTTCCAGCTTTTAATAAAATCTAAAATTGTTTTTATTGTAATTCACTCCTTTTTTATTGACATGAAGTGGTATGCATACCATTTTTTGCTAGCAAAATTGTAAGAACGGCGCCTGTTTCTTACAAAATCTATTATATCAAATCGGGATATTTCAAAGAGAACTAGCCTATTTGCTTTTAACTAATGTTTATCAGAACTGTAGATGAAAAAAAGCAAGGCAAGATTGAAATATTTCAGCTTAGAGTTAAAAAACGTAAAAAATGCGTGTCAAGTCTTTTTTTTAGTGAATTAAAAAAAATGAATAAGAAGAGGCTGGAAAGGTTGATACAGCAATTTTTTCACTGATTATACTTTTTTCGTTTTTATTCACAACGTAGCTCATTATCACTTGTTACAACAATGTTGACGGCTATATTTTTTGTAATAAAGAATTAAAATGCTAAATAAATCGAAGCATGACGGAAGTTTAGATGGTTTTATCGTGAAGAGTTCAAGAGGGAGGTTTCTATATTTATTAGAAAATATCACAAGACCATTGAAATTAGCATTGCAAAGTAAGTGGGGAAAATGGTCCATTTGTTGGACATGTAAGGGGATGTATAACTATGACTCATAATTCAAAAAAAGAAAATATGGCGATTACTAAAGGAGCGATGAAATCTGAAGAGTTGTATGAGGTCTTAAAAATACAAATTTGACATAAATATTTTCCATAGAGTGAAGGATATGTGATATATGGTGGGATAGTTCTGTAATTAGCGGTTCATAATGGGACCTTCCAACAGTTATATTTTTTTCAAAAACTATTGCAGAAGGACAGAATTAAAGCTTGTTGTGGCTAAATTTATTTTTAGCAGCAACAAGCTTTATTCATTTGAAAGCCTCAATGTTTGAGTAAACAACTCAATATATTGGGCTTTTTTTGGCGATTGTTGAAGTAGCGTCAAGAAAGTTGACATATCTTCATCTACTTGTGAAAAAGGAAGAAAAAAATCACTTAAAGAAACTTCAAGAGCAGAGAGTATCTTTATCAGTGTGTCTAATGAAACATTTCTCTTGTTATTTTCAATTAGATTGATAAAAGGGAGACTTAATTCACTACTTTCAGCAAGTTCTTGTTGAGTCATTTTTTTTGATATTCGCAATTCTCTAATATCGCTCCCTAAGGAATACATAATATCTTTCCTCATTGTTTCACTTCCTTTTTGCTTGCGTTTATACAATTGTAAATACTCCGTTTGCTTTTTTATATAAACAAAAGTATTTTATTAGTATCAAAACTTTACTAATAGAAAACATGATGGTAAAATTATTCTTGTAATATGTTCAAATAGTAGCTATTTAAACTGAATAATACATTGGAGGAGTAAAAATGGAAAAAAGAGTTGAGTATAAGAAGAGAGTGGCAAAAAGCAAAAAAAGAAAGTTGTCTAAAGCTTTTGGTATTTCTTCGATGGGGTTAATTTGTGCGGTAACTTTAGGGATGACTCATGAAGTCCAAGCTGCGGAATGGACTGCTAACACGCCAGAGCAAATTGTAATTGCTGACGGTGCTACGGAGTACACTATGAACTTAGGCGATACTCTTTGGGCAATCGGTATGAAAATCAATGTAAGTCACGTTGATTTAGCCGAAGTTAATGGAATTGATTTGCAAGCGGGGGAACAATACAGCTTACCTGTTGGTCGAGCAATTAAAATCACTCAAGACGGTGCTTTAACTGCTACTGACTCTAACGGAACTGTAGTTGGTGAAAAACAAAATGCTTCAAAAGTAGACGAAACTAAGGACTACGGCTACAACATTGTTGAAGCTTCACAAAATCCAACTATATCTAATGGCGGAACTACTTCAAACCCGAGTGGTACAAGCACAGATGGAGGCGAAAATGCTACTAACACAAACAGTAACTCAAGTAACAACGGAAATACGAACAACGGTGGTTCTAACAATGCTGGCTCTGAAAATGGGGGTACTACTCCAGAAGCACCAACTAACCCCACAGACCCTAGTAATCCTACTGACCCAGAGCAACCAGGGGGGGAAGATGAAGAAACTGCGAAGCCTGTAATAATTCGCTACATCAACACAGATGGTACTGAAATTGCTGATTCTAAGACTGTAGAAGGCGAAATTGGCGACATGGTGTCTGCTACTGCTTTAGAAATTGAGGGTTACACTTTAGTTGGAGATAAATTGCAAGAAGTATTTATTTCTGCAACAGGCCAAACTATCACGTTTACTTATCAAAAATCAGATGTTGAAAACCCAGAAGTTGTGGCAAAACCTATTGTAATTAATTACATGGATTTAAGCGGTAACTCTATTAAGGGCTCTGATACAGTAGTCGGGAAAATTGATGAAGAAGTAATTGTAAATGCTCCAACAATTGACGGCTACACTGTTCAAGGTGATATAACGCATACTTTATACATTAGTTCTACATTACAGACCATTAACTTCTACTATAGTAAAGATAATGAACCAACAATTGAAGCACAACCTGTAATCGTAAGTTATGTTGATACAGCGGGTAATACTCTTAAAGCTAATACTCAATTGACCGGTAACGTTGGTGATATTGTAACGGCTATTGCACCAGCAATTAGTGGTTACACTGCTCAATCTCCAACTAGTGTAAGCAAAACTATCAGTGGTGAAGTACAGTACATCCAATTTGTTTACAAAAAAGATGAAGTAACGCCACCAGAATACACTGTAGGACAAGAATTGGAACGTAAAACTGGTTTCCAAACTACAACTGATGTAGACACTGAAATGTGGGAAGCGATTGACCGTTGGACTGAGTTCGGAATGCAAAATGGTTTCTTAGTAACTGGCTATTGGGCTGGTGTAGAAGGTGAATACTATTATGTAATTACTGTTGATACTTTACTTTGAAACTAATTTAAATGAAATTACCCCGCTAAAATATTTTCATAGCGGGGTAATTCTACTATTTTTTAAGCACTAATTGATTCGGATATAACTAAATAATTATTCTAATACTCTTGATCAATTGCTTTTAGTTCGTTACCAATTCTTGTTACGATTCCTGTAACGAGAGCATTTCCCATAAAAAACATTCTCATTCGATCAGAAACTTCGGAAATTTCACCAACAGTATTAATTTTATATTTCGTCCAATCATCAGGGAAATCTTGCAACCTTTCAGCTTCTATAGGAGTAATGAGTCGGTATTTTCCGTTTATGAAGAGTAAATGGGTAGAGCGGTTAATAGTTCCTTCCGAAGTTAACATTGTTCTTCCAGGTAAATCTAGTGAATCATATGGACTCATACCACCTTCAGAATATATATATTCATGACCGTCAGCAGATGTGCGATTGACTCTTTTTGCACCTCGTAAATATTTGAATTTTTCAAGTTTTTCTCCAGATATATAGTAATTTTTAGGGATTTCACTTTCAGGCAAAATAATATCTTTTAAATTGATAGGGATTTCTTCCATTGTAGGTTTAGTATCAATGGTGTAGTACTTCCCATGTCTCATAACACCAGTATTCCAAATTTTTCCAGTAAAATAATCTGATACTTCAACAACATCAGCAGATAAGCTGCTAAAAGAGTGACGACTTTTATAAGGGAAATTAACAATAGGAAATTGTCGAGCAAATAGGCCTGTTTTAAAAATGTACTCATCATATTTATGAGGATCTTCGTTATCTAATAAATTATCAATTGGTCGTGAGTTTTCATACATAATGTCGAGATGTTTAGCCCAACGAGTGTCATTTCTGTACACGAAAAAAAATACTCTTCTTCTTCTTTGAGCCCTGCCATACTCCGCAGCATTGATTACTCTCCATTCTACCGAATAACCCAACTCATTAAATGCGGCAAGCATTATTGCGAAATCTCGTCCACGCTGTTTAGAGGGAGACTTCAAAAGCCTGTCAACATTCTCCAAAATTAAGTATTTTGGATTAATATGATTTACGGCTCTAATTATTTGCCAAAATAATACTCCTTTTTTCCCCTCTATACCCAATTCGTGTTTCTTGCTTCGAGCAACTGAATAATCTTGACATGGGAAGCCTCCAACAATCATATCAACTCCATTGCTCTTCATTTCCTCAAATTTCTCGTCTGGAATTAATTCTACATCTGTATTTATATGAGACATCTCAGGAAATTGGTATAATCCCACTTCAAAAGCATCTTGGGATTTTTTTGAAGGCTCGAATTGGTTAGAATAAGTTGTGTGAAAAAAATTCGGATCTGAATTGTTCAATCCCACTATGAAACCTCCAACTCCGTCAAACATTGAAAAAATTTTCATTGAAAAAGTACTCCTTATCGAACGTATTTTCGTAAAGTAGATTTATTATAGCTCATTTTGTCAAAATGATCAAGTTTTTTAGCTAATACTTTTACAGCAAGGTTTTAAGCATTCAGTAAGCAAAAAAAAACATGAATTATTATTTGCAAATTGTTATACTTAATGTTGTAGAAATAAAAAGTAAGCATTACTTTATGTCTAAAGGCGGGATGAAATGAAAATCTATGATGACATTCTATATGACAAGGCAGATCCTTTAAGCATTGAAAAATATTCTAAACAATTAATCAGCAAAACTTTTGAAGATGTGTTGAAAGAATATTCTAATTCAGATGATGAGTTTTATAGATTGCGTGAGTATTATAATAATCCTCGTTCAAAAGGTGGGTTAGGAAACCTGATTGAAAAATTCTTTTTTTTCTATGAACCTAATAGTAATCCAGAACCTGATTTTGCAGAAGCAGGGGTAGAATTAAAAGTGACTCCCTTTGAGAAAATGAAGAATGATAAGTATAGAGCAGGGGAAAGATTAGTTATAGGTATGATACCGAATGAGACTCCTATAAATAACAATTTTGAGGATTCACATGTACTTGATAAACTTCGATTGGTTTTACTAATATTGTATTTACGGGATAAAAGTAAAGAAAGAATAACTTATACAATAGAATATTCTAAACTTTTTTCTATTTTAGGTGAAACATGTAAAGAAGACCTTGAGATAATTAAATCTGACTATGAGATAATTTCAAACAAAGTTATTGAGGGTCGTGCACATGAATTATCTGAATCTGATACTATGTACTTGGGTGCTTGTACTAAAGGAGCAACAGCAAGCAAAAGTCTCCAATCTCAATATTATAACGTGAGTATTCCTGCTAAGAGACGGGCTTTTTCATTAAAGCAAGGGTATATGACTTTCATTTTGAATAAATATATTTTAGGGGATGTTGATACATATGAATCAATATCCCAAGAGAAAAATGTAACAAAACAAGAATTTGAACAAATGGTTTTAAGAAAAATTTTACAGAATAAAGGAAAATCTGAAAGTGTATTAAGACAAGAATTCAATATGGTACGAGACACCAGTAAAGATATCTTTAGTCATCTTGCTTTTGCAATGCTAGGTATAAAGTCTAATAATGCAGAAGAGTTTTTGAAGTCAGATACATTGGTAAAAGCCATAAGGATTGAAAAAAATGGAAAAATCAAGGAAAGTATGTCATTTCCCACTATAAAATTTAATGAGTTTTTAACAGAGGAGTGGGAAGAATCATATGTATATAACTTCTTTACTCAGAAAAGATTTCTTTTTGTTGTTTATAAAAACAATGGTACTGAGTATGTATTGCAAGATGCTAAATTTTGGAACATGCCAATGTCAGACCTAGAAAGTATTGGAAAAGAAGAATGGCTTATAGTTCAAAAAATTGTAAAAGATGGTGTCAAATTGGTTCCAAAAGGAAAAACTATTAGCAATAATTTTCCAAATATGTCAGAAACGAAAATTTTTCATTTGCGCCCACATTCAGCAAAAGCAGCATATTTAATTGGTGGGGTGAAGTATGGTAGCGGTAGCTTGAAAAGTGATGCAGATACATTACCTAATGGTAATATGATGACAAAGCAGTGTTTTTGGTTAAATAAGGATTATATCTTGGAGCAGTTATAAGGAGGGAGCTATGTTTGAAAAGGATCTAGCAAATGAAGCAATTATTTCTCAGTGGATCAGAGATTATTTTTTTAGTACAAATGAATATCAAGGTGATTTTGAATATATAACGGATATAGAATCTCAAAAAAAAGGAATGGATTTGGTTTTACATAGCCATGTTCTTTTTGGAGATAATGCTAGACATGTAATTGATGAGAAATCTGCAAGTAATTATATTAAAATTAATGATATGGAAAGAAACATGCCAACGTTTGCGTTTGAACTTGATTATCAAGGGGTAAATGGAAAACGAAATGATGGATGGCTTTTCGGAAATCAATTTAAAGAAACAGAATACTATCTTATAAATTGGCTTTGGGCAGGTAATTACAGTGGAGAAAAAGGACAAAAAAAAGATATTGATGTGACAGAAATTACCTACGACTCATTAACGAAAGCAAAATGCCTGCTCATTAAAAAAGAGGATATCCAAGACTACTTGAAAAAATTTAAAGTTACAAGTCGAAATTATCGTATAGTTTCCGAGAGAATTCGAAATAAGTCAATCATAAAAGAGAATAAAAAATCTTTAGACGATAACTTTAAGTTTCCGAGAGTTCACTATAGTCCACAATTAGCAGAAAAGCCCGTGAACGTTGTTATTCATCAAAATGATTTAGAAAAATTAGCAGTTAAAAGGATATGTATTGGGAAAGACAACGTCAAAATTGATTGATTTATTCTATCTTTTTTTCATTTATCACTCTATTGATTACATCAAGACAAAAGTCAGTTCTTTTTAAAACTTCTTTTTCCCAAAAATGTAGAGGAGTCCAACCTAAATCATTTAGAAGTAAATCATTTCTTTTATCTCGAGATATGTTTTCTTCAATTTTTTCTATCCAATAGTCACGATTTCTTTTTAAGTTTTTCTTTCTTGCTTCCCAATTCTCACCATGCCAAAATTCACCATCTACAAAAATGGCTATTTTATATTTTGTAATAGCAATATCAGGAGAGCCTGGAAGTTTTTTATAATTTTTTCTATATCTAACATTATTATGCCAAAGAGATTTTGCTAGAATAGTTTCTGCCTTTCCTCCTTTCAATTTGACATTAGCCATTCTTCTTGAAACAGAAGGGGTGGTTTCAAGCTTTGGGTGCTTCATCTTTAATACCACCTCAAATCGTATAGTTTCATTTATTATAAATTATTTTATTGAATGGATGTGAGAATATGCCTGGATATGTGATTTCTTTAAATACAAGTAATGAAAACGAGCTTTTTGAATTAATTTCAAAAGGTGTATACGGGACGAAGTTAAATATAAAAGAGACTTGGACTGCTCCGGTTGAAGGGACTTTGGCAGATTACTTCTCAATGGAAACAGGAGACCATATTTATTTTTTCCGAAAAAGAAAACTATATGGTATTGGAGAGTTAACAGGTATTGGAAATTATGATTGTAAATTACTAAATTATGAGAATGCTGATGTTCCAGGTATTGATGAAGTCGATAATTCTGAAATGATTATTCCTGATTCATCAATAAGATTTATCTGTACGTTCAAAGCTTCACCTGCTTTTTTTACGAATGGTCTTGATATGGATTATGTATTACAGTCAAATCCAATAGCATTTAAAATGCTTAGAGCCTTTTGGAAACTTTCTTTCATAAAAATTGACGATGTAGAAGATAAAGCATTATTTGATATCATTTTAAGAGAAAATTTTAGATCTTTGGAAAGTAGTTCCGAGAAAATATTGATTGACAGAGTTCTTCATCAAAAAATAGAGAGATTAGATTCGAATAGTCATGAGCTCACTGCTTCCAAAATAATCCAATATTCTCGAAATGGAAACTTATTTCAAAGAGAAATGGGACTTGAGTGTGCTATGATTTCATATCTAATGGAAAATCATCAAAGTTTTGGGAAATGGGATTACTTAAGCCATCAAGTGGTTGCGTCACCATTCAAGCCTATAGATTATATGGATAAAATCGATATTTTTGGTTATAAGCAAGTACCCAATTATAAAACTATAAACGGCTATTTAGTTATGGAATTGAAGAAAGAGAAAGCAGGTAAAGAAGTAGTAGACCAAATCATGAAGTATGTTGATTGGGTAAATGATGAATATTCGCATGGTGATTTTGATATGATTGAAGCGTTTATAATTGCAAATACTTTTGAAAATGATATTTTCGAATATATTAATGAAGTTGGAGTTAGGTCATACTCAAAAAATAAGCCAGCCATAAATAAAATATGGAGGAACTTAAGAGTTTTCAAATATGAAATTGAAGAAGATAATACTTTGTTTTTAAATGAAGTTTTTTATTTAGGTTAAATTGATGGAGAAAAACTAGCATACTGTGTCTTTTTTATATTGCATATTTCAAAGACAAATTTTTCTACAGTTAATGGTGAAATTATTGAGGTGGATTTTTCCGATACAAGTTCAAAAAAAGAAAAAGGAAAGTACTTATAATGTGTTGTTAAGGAATGATGGTGATGGAAAAACAACATGTTTAGAAGCTGTGCTAAAGGTAGTTCATGAAATAAGTACAAAAAAATACAACTATGTGAATGAACACAATGCAATATCATAACAAATAGCTAACCCCGCTAAGAATATTCTTGGCGGGGTTTTTGGCGGGGAACTATATTATTTTAAATAAATTTCATCCCATTTATAACAATAAGAAAGCCATTAAATCAGCGTAAACATGCCAATTAATGTTTGTAGGCTATTCCCACTCCACCGTAGCTGGTGGCTTACTCGTAATATCGTACACAATTCGATTGACATTATCGACTTCGTTGACAATCCGTACGGAGATTTTTTGTAAAATATCCCATGGGATGCGGGCGAAATCGGCGGTCATGCCGTCGATTGAGGTGACGGCCCGGATGCCGATGGTGTAATCATAGGTGCGGCCGTCGCCCATGACGCCGACTGATTTCATGCCGGGTAGGACGGTGAAGTATTGCCAAATGTCACGGTCAAGGCCGGCGTTGGCGATTTCTTCTCTTAAAATGGCGTCGGAATCTCTGACAATTGTTAATTTTTCTCCGGTGACTTCACCGAGGACACGAATCGCCAGGCCAGGACCAGGAAAGGGCTGGCGCCAAACGATGGAATCAGGCATGCCAAGTTCAGTTCCTAAAGCCCGGACTTCATCTTTAAACAAAGTATTTAAGGGTTCAATTAATTCAAATTGCATGTCTTCTGGCAAGCCGCCGACATTGTGATGGGATTTAATCGTTTGGGCTGTTTCTGTGCCGCTTTCGATGACATCAGTGTACAATGTGCCTTGGGCTAAGAAGTCAATGCCCTGTAGTTTTGAAGCTTCATCGTCGAAAACATAGATAAATTCGTTACCGATAATTTTGCGTTTTTGTTCTGGGTCAGACACGCCGGCTAATTTATCTAGGAAACGGCGTTGGGCATTGACTTTGATGATATTCAAGCCGAATTTGCCACCGAGACTTTCCATCACTTGTTCGGCTTCGTCTTTGCGTAACAAGCCGTGATCAACGAAGATACAGGTCAGCTGATCGCCGATAGCTTTTTGTAAAAGGACACCAACTACGCTAGAATCGACACCGCCGGACAAGGCTAACAAGACGTTGCGATCGCCGACTTTTTCACGGACTTTGGCAATTTCCATATCGATGAAATTACCCATGCTCCAGTCGCCAGTGCAATGGCAGACATCAAAGGCAAAATGACGTAATAAATCATTGCCATATTCTGAATGGCGTACCTCTGGGTGAAATTGGACGCCATAGAAATTACGATTTGTATCTTGGATAGATGCGATAGGACAGTCTTTGCTGGTGCCGACAACTTCAAAACCAGTCGGAATTTCAGTGACCAAATCACCATGGCTCATCCAGACAGTTTGTTTTTTAGGGGTGCTGGCAAAAAGAACAGCATCGTCAGCGATGATTTCCAATTCAGCTTTGCCGTACTCACGGTTTTTAGCAGGTTCGACTTTGCCGTCTAACGTATAGGTAATCAATTGCATACCATAACAAATACCTAAAACGGGAATGCCTAATTCTAAAATTTCTGGATCAATGCGAAATGCATTTTCATCATAAACGCTATTGGGGCCGCCGGAAAGAATAATTCCTTTGGGGTTCATTTTACGGACTTCATCGGCGGTGATACGGTGGCTTAATAATTCTGAGAAAACCCCGAACTCCCGGATGCGGCGGGTAATTAATTGGTTGTACTGGCTGCCATAATCTAGCACGATTATTTTTTCAACGCTGGTCATATCGACTTGGGTCACACTATCTACTCCATTTCCTATTTATTTCAAAAGGCGAACCTTTTAAAGCTAGTTGCAACATCAGTTGAAAGAAATTTTAATTTAATAACGTTTCAGATAGATTTCATCAATGATGTGGTGTTCAGATTTATGAAGAATTATATCGGCCCGCTCACGAGTAGGCAAGATATATTCTTCTAAATTTTTCAAATTCACATTTTTCCAAACGCCTTTGGCCATATCGAGAGCGTCTTCTCGTTTGCCGATGGCATATTGATAATAGTAATTTGACGGGTCTAAAAAGGCGGAATCCAACAGAGCTTCAAAGCGATCCAGATACCATTTTTCAATGACGCTAGAATCGGCATCGACAAAAATCGAAAAATCGAAAAAGTCGCTGACATAAATTTGTTGGTTAGCAGGCAGCTGCAACGTATTGATTCCTTCAACAATTAAAATATCAGGTGAGTTGATGTACTCATATTCACCATCGATAATATCATAGACAGAGTGGGAGTACAGGGGAAGTTCAATGTTTTCCTCACCACTTTTGACCCGATTTAACACACTGATTAGATTTTCCATATCATAACTTTCGGGAAAGCCTTTGCGGTCCATAATATCTTTTTCGGCTAAAACTTTATTGGGATATAAGAAACCATCAGTGGTGATTAGTTCAACATTGCGGCGTCTAAAGGTGCGGGATAAAATCGTCTGCAGCAGACGGGCAGTGGTACTTTTACCGACTGCGACACTGCCGGCAATTCCGATGATAAACGGCGGCACCCGCAGGTATCTGTGCAAAAAGAGACCTTTACTTAAGGTCAATGATTCGTATTCTTTTCTGTACAATTGAATCAAGTGGGTCAGCGGCACATAGATATCCTCAACGTCTTGAATGGAAATCTGGTCGTTGAAACTCTTGATATTTTCTAGCTCTTCTGCGGTGAGCGGCACTTTGCCGTTGACGTAGAAATCCTGCCATTCTCCCCGTCCAATTCTGTAATAATTCATCCGTTTGTCCATGGGACCCTCCAAATTCGGTTATACTGCTGTATTTTACCATAAAATTCGCCATTCTCCCATGTTTAATTAGAATACTTTTGTTTTGTGAAAAGTCTTCTGCGTGATATGATTAACAAGAAATAAGGTAGAGCAGTCGGCTGACTTTTGACAGGTAAAATTTTGTCGGTTTGAAAGAGTTAGTTTAACCATTAATTGCATGAAGCTACTGCTTATTTGCCCACAAAAAATAAAAATATTTATTCACCTGAGGAGGATTTTTCTTATGAAAAAAGTTGTATTATTTGGTGATAGCATCACCGCAGGCTATTTAGATAATCAAAATACGGATATTGTTGAAAAATTAGCAGCCAAACATCTAGGCGACATGGGTTTTCCCGGTTATGTATTTGAAAATTACGGGGTCAATGGGGATACGTCAGTTGATGGTGTTGCTCGGTTGGCTGAAGTAAAAAAAGCCGCTGAAGATGCTGACTTCGTCATGGTTTTTTTCGGAGACAATGATTTGACGAACCAAAAAGTCGCAGTGGCTGATTATCAGGCCAATTTGGAAAAAATGGTGGCTGAACTTGGTGCCGCTAAAAAAGTCTTGTTGGTTGGCCCGAGCTATGTTAAAACTGTATCGGAAGCTGTGTTAGCACAATACGTGGCGGCAGCCAAAGCCGTTGGCGAAAAAGCTTTGTCCTTCATCGATTTGAATCACTATATGGCGGCTTATCCCGGACGTGATCAATTTTTAGCGGAGGATGGTCTTCATTTTTCTGAAGAGGGCTATGACTTTTTCACCGCGTTAGTGGCACGGGACATCAAAGAATATTTACTAGCACAGCAAGCAAATTAAGGGGTAGCATATGGCAAATCATTATTTTTCTGAAAATCCGGAGACAGCGCATCAGTTAGAAACTTGGCGCTTTGCACTTCTCGGCCATGAGTTTCAATTTACAACCGACAGTGGCGTGTTTTCCCGCAATACTGTCGATTACGGTTCCCGGGTTTTGCTGGAGGCCTTTGACTGGCAGGAGTTACCTGATGGGACTTTGTTGGATGTCGGCTGTGGCTATGGACCAATTGGTTTAGCATTGGCCAAAGCCAGTGGGAAAACCGTTGAAATGGTCGATATCAATCAGCGGGCTGTTGAGCTGGCTGAAAAAAATGCAGCGGCCAACCAGCTGGACAATGTGGATATCCACACTTCGAATATTTATGAAACGCTGCACCAAACTAACTATGCAGCAATTATTAGTAATCCACCAATTCGTGCTGGAAAAAAAGTAGTCCATGAAATCCTTAGCGAGGCTGAGCCATTATTAAAAACTGGCGGCACACTGACAATCGTGATTCAAAAAAAGCAAGGCGCACCCAGCTCTGAGAAAAAAATGGCAGAGGTCTTCGGTAACGTAGAAATTGTCACCAAAGATAAAGGCTACTACATTTTGAAAAGTTATAAAGAATAGTGTGCTAAAATCCCTCAAAAGTTGGCCAACTTTTGAGGGATTTTACTTTTTAGGAGAATACTTGTTAAAATTTTTTAGCACATACACATATATGAAACTAAGCGCAGAATCAAAAGCAAATACATCAAGTAATCTCAATTTTTTAGCGATTCGTCATGAAAATTAGAAAACTGACTCTAGTAATTTTTTTTAAATTTGATAAACTGAAAGCGGATAAAAGACAGTCAATTTTATTTTCAGCATACCCAGAATTTTCTGAATTGCAAATTGACTGCTTTAGGTACAGGCTTAGCCGAATAAAAAATCTTATTCAGTTACCCATTGGAAATTGTGATTGCAGCCAAAGTTGTAAAAAGTTGTAATCAGAAAATTGCAATCAGTTTAATAAATTGGCTTGATTAGTGGAAAGTTGCTTTTGCGGTTGGAATGGTTTTAAAATTTATCACACCTAATCAAAAGGAAACAGGGGGAGTTGGCAATGAAACTGACGATTAAAGAAATCGCCGAGATGGCGGGGGTTTCGATTACTACAGTTTCACAAATTTTAAATAATAAAGGGGCCCGCTTTAGTCCGGAAACCCGTAAAAAGGTGCTGGATATTGTTGAAAAATATCAATATAAGCCAGATTATTTTGCCTCCAATTTGATTAAGCGTCATTCTAAAACAATTGGCATGATTGTGCCAGATGTCACGGATTTCTTTTTCTCAAAAGTTATTGAAGGGGTCGAAAGCTATTTAAATCCGCTAGGTTATATGATTTTGCTCTGCAATAGTAAGAACAGTAAAGCCCGAGAAGAAAAATACATTGAGGAGCTAGTTCATCGTTCTGTGGATGGGATTTTACTGGCGACACCCAATGTTTTGCCTGAAGGAAAGGCTTTAGACAGCGGTTTTTTTGCGAAGACACCACTGGTTTTGATTGACCGGGGGATTAATGAGCGCAAGGGTGGCCGCTTGATTGTGAAAGAGTACGAGGGGGCTTATCGGGCTATCAGCAAGCTAATCGAGTATGGTCATCGGCATATTGGCATGTTGAAGGAAGAAGAGGGCTATTATCAGCTGATTGAACGGCAGACAGCCTACCAGCATGCTTTGAAGGACCACGAGATTCCCTTTAGGAAAAATTATTTGTCAAACGGCAGTCTATCAATCGAAGGCGGCTATCAAGCGGCTAAGAATTTATTAGCTGAAAATCCTGAATTGACCGCTATTTTCTGCGGCAATGACGAAATGGCAATTGGCTGTTACCAAGCAATTCATGAGATTGGTAAAAAGATTCCGGAAGATTTTTCGGTGATTGGATTTGATGGATTAGAAATTTCTAATTATTTAGTGCCTTCTCTCACGACAATTTTGCAGCCAAGCTTTGATATCGGCTTTTATGGGGCAAAATTCTTGGTTGATAAAATAGATTTTCCTCATAGTCGGGTACCAAATAAGATTTTTGACACGGAGTTTATCATTCGGGAAAGCATAAAACCATTGACAGCGGTTCCAAAAGAGACTACTATCTGAGTGAAAACAATTCTTTTCAGTTTTCTTTTTGGGACTTTAGTAAAATGTTTTACTAAAGTGGTTTACCTTTTAGATTTTTTGTGTATAATATTTTTGAAGTTAGGGGGCAGAGTTTTATGCGAATGGTAGATTTGATTGAAAAGAAACGAAACGGCCATGAATTAAGTAAAGCTGAAATTCTTTTCATTATCGAAAACTACACGAATGGTACAATTCCCGATTATCAAATGAGTGCTTTTTTAATGGCGGTTTATTATCAGGATATGACGGATGAGGAAATTACCGAAATGACCTTGGCGATGGCAAATTCTGGTGATGTAATCGATCTTTCCAAATTGCACGGGATTAAAGTGGATAAACATTCAACAGGTGGGGTGGGAGACACAACTACCTTAATTTTGGCGCCTTTAGTTGCCAGTGTGGGAGCCACGGTGGCTAAAATGTCCGGCCGCGGTTTAGGTTATACTGGAGGTACCTTAGATAAATTAGAAGCGATTCCTGGTTTTAAAGTTGAAATCAGCGATGAAGATTTTGTCCGAATTGTTAATGAAAGCCATGTGGCGGTCATTGGCCAGTCCGGTGATTTAGCGCCAGCCGATAAAAAACTTTATGCTTTGCGGGATGTGACGGCCACGGTTGATTCGATTCCTTTAATCGCCAGTTCGATTATGAGTAAAAAAATTGCCGCCGGCGCAGATGCAATTGTGTTAGATGTGACGACCGGTGATGGGGCCTTCATGAAAAATATTGATGATGCCAAACGACTTGCTCATACCATGGTGCGGATTGGAAAATTAGCTGGCCGCAATACCATGGCGGTCATTTCAGATATGTCTCAGCCATTAGGAGAAGCGATTGGCAACAGTTTAGAAGTTGTCGAAGCCATTAATACCTTGAAGGGTCATGGCCCAGCAGATTTAGTTGAAATGTGTTATGCCTTGGGTAGCCAAATGGTTGTTTTGGCTGAAAAAGCTGATACGTTAGAAGCTGCTCGGGAAATGCTGGAGGAAGCGTTGAACAGTGGCAAGGCTTTTGAAAAATTCAAAGAGATGGTTCAAAATCAAGGCGGCGATGTCAGCGTGATTGAACAGCCGGAAAAATTATTGACAGCACAGTATCAAATTGAATTGCCCGCTTTGAAAGACGGTTATGTCAACCGTTTAGTTGCCAATGAAATCGGCATTGCTGCAATGATGTTGGGAGCTGGCCGCAAGACGAAGGAAGACGAGATTGATCACAGCGTAGGCTTAATGCTCCATAAAAAAGTCGGCGATCAGGTCACAGCCGGCGAATCTTTGATGACGATTTACAGCAATACAGAAGACATTGCGGATGTCAAAGAATTATTGTATCAAAACGTGACGATTGGCGGACCAACTGAAGAACCGCCGTTACTGCACGGCATTATCACAGATTAGGAGTGAACAACATGGAATTGAATCGTTTAATCGATCACACAATTTTAAAAGCAGATGCCACTGAGGCGGACGTTTTACGAATTATTGAAGAAGCCAAGGAGTATTCCTTTTACTCAGTATGTATTAACCCAACTTGGGTAGCTCTAGCAAAAGAAAAATTACAAGGGGCACCTGTTGCTGTTTGTACCGTTATTGGATTTCCTTTAGGGGCTAATACTTCTGAGGTGAAGGCCTATGAAACAACCAACGCCATTCAAAATGGGGCGGATGAAGTCGATATGGTGATTAATATCGGTGCTTTAAAATCAGAACACTTCAACAAGGTTCAAAAGGATATTGAAGCTGTCGTTGAAGCGGCCAAAGACCGAGCTTTAGTCAAGGTAATCATTGAAACGGCCCTTTTAGAAAAGGACGAAATTATTAAAGCCTGCGAATTAGCCAAAGCAGCTGGCGCTGATTTTGTGAAAACGTCGACTGGCTTTTCAACTGGCGGAGCCAAAGTCGAAGATGTTCGTTTGATGAGAGAAACAGTTGGCCCAGATATGGGAGTCAAAGCTTCTGGGGGTATTCACAATGAAGCCGAAGCTTTAGCAATGGTGGAAGCTGGCGCGACTCGGATTGGAACCAGTGCCGGCGTTGCTATTATGGCCGGACAAACTGGTGTGGGGTATTAAGATGACCACAGCAAAACAAGAATGGCTAGATGTTGCTTTAGCAGCCTTGGATCATGCCTATGTTCCTTATTCCCATTTTCCAGTAGGTGCTTGTCTTGTAACAACGGAAGATGAAATCTACCAAGGAATTAATATCGAAAATGCCTCATTTGGTTTAAGCAACTGTGCGGAACGAACAGCTTTTTTCAAAGCTGTTTCAGAAGGCAAGCGGGAGTTTAAACATCTGGTGGTTGCCGGGCATACACCGGAAGCAATTTCTCCTTGCGGTGCCTGCCGGCAAGTGATGGCGGAATTTTGTTCACCGGATATGCCGGTGACACTCTTAGGGGATAATGATAGTATAAAAGAGACAACAGTGGGGCAACTGCTGCCTTATGCATTTACGGATAAGGATTTATAATTCAGTATTCAATCAGTCTTTGACTGTTGAAAATAAAAAAACTTATTTAGGGGGCTTTACAGTAATGAAGAAAGCGAAATTATTTGGTCTTGGCGCAGCAACTTTGGCATTAACGTTGACGCTAGCAGCTTGTGGCGGAGGAAACAACTCAAGTGGCACAACTGACTCATCAGGCGGTACTGCATCAAGTGGTGGCACAACTGATGCAGAACACAGTGCAGTTGTTATCACAGATATCGGTGGAGTTGATGACAAATCCTTTAACCAATCTGCTTGGGAAGGTTTGACTGCTTGGGGCGAAGAACACGGCTTATCAGAAGGTACTGGCGGTTACGCTTATATTCAATCAAATGACGCATCTGAATACACAACAAACGTTGACTCGGCTGTTTCGCAAGGATTTAAAACAATTTTCGGGATTGGCTATCTATTAGAAGATGCCGTCAGTACGGGAGCTGCAGCAAATCCTGATACAAACTTTGTTATTGTCGATAGTATCATCGACGACATGGACAATGTCGCTTCAGCAACCTTTAGAGATAATGAAGCAGCTTACTTAGCAGGTTATGGAGCTGCTTACACTACTTTAACTAACCAAGTTGGTTTTATCGGTGGTGAAGAAGGTGTCGTAATTGACCGATTCCAAGCTGGTTTTGAAGAAGGCGTTGCGGCTGCTGCTGAAGAATTAGGCAAAGATATTGAAGTAAAAGTTGAATATGCTGCTTCATTTGGTGATCCTGCCAAAGGTAAAGCTATCGCTGCTTCTATGTACAACAGTGGCGTAGATGTAATTTATCATGCTTCAGGTGGTACTGGTGCTGGGGTCTTTGAAGAAGCAATTGCTTTGAACGAAGCCGGTGAAGGCGATAAAGTTTGGGTTATCGGTGTTGACCGTGACCAAGAAGCAGATGGTGACTATACTGATGCTGACGGTAATGCTGCGAACTTAACATTGACTTCAACACTTAAAGGTGTAGGAGCTGCCGTAGAAGATTTGGCTAACCGTGCGTTAGACGATGATTTCCCTGGAGGCGAACACTTATACTATGGTTTAGCTGATGGTGGTGTTGATATCACTGAAGGCAACCTTTCTGATGAAGCTATGACAGCAATCAATACTGCTAAACAAGCAATCATTGATGGAGATGTAACTGTTTCTGAAACACCTGCAGAATAATTTTTACTGGTATAAAAAGAGGTTGAAGTTTCTATTTTTTGAAATAAAGGCTTAACGAATAATGTAGTTGCTGCTGCGGTTCATAAAAATCCGCAGCAGTAACCTATCATTATACTAACCGCTGATACATTTTGGCAGAGCCTTCAATTTTTAAGGAGATGAAGGGACAACCTCCTTTACCAAAAAAGATTTACTTAGCTAAATCTTTTTTGGTAAGGGTAAATTCCTTAGCAGGTCATTTTGCAATTATTGATTTTTTATCAAGACCTAAAATTACTGTTTGTTTCTCGGGAAAAAAATTGTTAGGAAGTGAAAAAATTGCCTCAAGAAAACTATGTGATTGAAATGCGCCACATCACAAAGGCTTTTGGCGAGTTCAAAGCCAATGACAACATCAATCTTCAGGTGAAAAAAGGCGAAATTCATGCTTTGCTAGGGGAAAATGGTGCGGGTAAGTCAACGCTGATGAATATTCTATCCGGCTTGTTGGAACCAACTTCTGGCGATATTCTTTTGAATGGCCAAAAGGTTGTCATTAATGGTCCGACTGCAGCTAATCGTCTGGGCATCGGGATGGTCCATCAGCACTTTATGCTGGTTGACGCCTTTACTGTTGCAGAAAATATCATTCTCGGCAGCGAGCCTACCAAAGTGGGGATTTTAAACCAAAAATCCGCCATCGGTGAGATTGAAAAAGTATCAGAACACTATAATTTAGCGGTTGATCCGAAAGCCTATGTTAGAGATATTTCAGTGGGGATGCAACAACGGGTAGAAATCTTAAAAACCCTATATCGGGGTGCGGATATTTTAATCTTTGACGAACCGACCGCTGTTTTGACGCCGCAGGAAATTGATGAATTAATTGAAATCATGCA
Organism: Enterococcus sp. LJL90; assembly: GCF_056924355.1. NCBI lineage: Bacteria > Bacillati > Bacillota > Bacilli > Lactobacillales > Enterococcaceae > Enterococcus > Enterococcus sp. LJL90. The sequence continues at coordinate 778,882 of NZ_JBXPBQ010000001.1, forward strand.
CGGTTTGATTAAAGAAGGTAAATCGATTATTTTAATCACCCATAAGTTGGATGAAATCAAAAAAGTAGCAGACCGCTGTACCGTTATCCGCCGTGGTAAGAGTATTGAGACTGTGAATGTCAAGGATGTTTCTTCTCAACAATTAGCGGATATGATGGTGGGTCGGAGCGTTTCCTTCAAGACAGAAAAGCAACCAGCTAAACCAAAAGAAGTTGTCTTAGCGGTTGAGGGGTTGACAGTTAAGGAAAATCGTGGGTTAGAGGCGGTTAAAAATCTCAGTCTTGAGGTAAGAGCTGGCGAAGTGCTGGGCATTGCCGGAATTGATGGCAATGGTCAATCAGAATTGGTGCAAGCAATTACCGGTTTACGAAAAGTCGAGAGCGGCACGGTGACCATCAAAGGGGAAAACATGACCAATTTTAAACCCCGCAAAGTCACGGAAGAAGGTGTCGGTCATGTACCAGAAGACCGTCACAAATACGGATTAGTTTTAGAGATGACACTGGCCGAAAATATGGCGTTGCAAACGTATTACCAAGAACCAAATAGTAAAAACGGTATTTTGAATTATGGCAATTTAAATGAGCATGCCAGAGAATTAATTGAAGAATATGACGTACGGACCGTTAACGAAATTGTTCCAGCTAAAGCATTGTCCGGGGGAAATCAGCAAAAGGCAATCATTGCTCGGGAAATGGATCGCGATCCGGACCTCTTGATTGTCGCTCAACCAACTCGTGGTTTAGATGTTGGGGCGATTGAGTATATTCATAAACGCTTGATTGAACAGCGAAATAAAGACAAGGCGGTTTTATTAGTTAGTTTTGAATTAGATGAAATTTTAAATGTCTCTGACCGGATTGCGGTAATTCATGCCGGTCAAATTGTCGGAATTGTCAACGCCTCAGAAACTTCAGAAAATGAATTAGGCTTGATGATGGCGGGATATTCTTTAGAAGAAGCACGCCAAGAATTAGCAAAAGTGGAAGTAGGTGGCTCAGGTGAATGATCGTGCTGAAAAAATCAGAAATATACTGGTGCCGATTTTATCTGTTATCTTAGGTTTTATTCTAGGCGCCATTATCATGGCAATTTTTGGCTATGATCCAATCGCCGGCTATCAGACGATGTTTTCGACAGCCTTTTTAGATCAGAGCACAGGTGCTTTAAATCCAAAAAGTATCGGCGAGATTTTTGTTTCCGCCGGTCCCTTGATTTTCACCGCGCTTGGATTTGCAGTAGCTAGTTCTGCCGGCTTCTTCAATATCGGGCTTTCTGGTCAAGCACTATGCGGCTGGGTAGCGAGTATGTGGGTTGCGCTAGCCTTTGGTGATTTGCCACGGTTAGTGATTTTACCACTAGCAGTAATTGTTGGAGCTCTAGCAGGGGCGGCGGCGGCAGCAATTCCAGGTCTTTTGCGGGCTTTCTTTGGAACCAGTGAAGTTATCGTCACCATCATGCTGAACTATGTTTTCTTGTATACAGGAAATTATTTAGCCAATAGTGTTATGGGCGAAAATTTGATGAGTAATAAAGGTGTGACACAGACTTTAACAAAGATTGGTTCTAACGGTTCTTTAAGAGCCAGCTGGTTATCAGAATTGACCAACGGTTCCCGCTTGAATCTAGGGATTATCTTGGCCTTTATTTTCTTGATTGTTGTCTGGTTCTTAATGAAGAAAACAACTCTAGGTTATGAGATTCGTTCTGTTGGGTTGAATCCTTTTGCCTCTGAATATGCTGGGATGAGCAGCAAACGAACAATCGTTGTATCAATGGTGATCTCCGGTGCGCTAGCCGGTTTAGGTGGTGTCGTTCTTGGTTTAGGTACCTACGAATACTTCTTCACCCAAAGCGCTTCATTGAGTATCGGTTTTGATGGGATGGCCGTTTCCCTCTTAGGCGGCGGTAGCTCAATCGGAATTTTATTATCAGCAATTTTATTCAGTATCTTAAAACTAGGTGGACAAGGCATGCAATTTGCTGGCATTCCAACTGAATTAGTCGATGTCGTGATTGCTTCAATTATCTTCTTTATTGCCATCAGTTACTTGATTCGCTTCTTATTGGCGAAGACTAGCCGCAATAAAAAAGAAGTCGAAATTGTTACCGAAATTGAAAGTAAACCTGATGACGAAAGTCAAGAAGGAGGGACCCTCTAATGGATATTTCAACGATTGCTTCAATTTTTACCCAAACTTTGATTTATGCCACGCCGTTAATTTTGACGGCCTTGGGCGGGACCTTCTCTGAGCGCAGCGGGATTGTCAATGTCGGTCTGGAAGGTATCATGGTAATGGGTGCTTTTAGTGCCACTGTCTTTAATATCGAATTTGCCTCGTCCTTTGGTGCGTGGACACCATGGCTAGCGATGCTCTTCGGCGGTTTTATCGGAATGATTTTCTCACTGCTTCATGCAGTAGCGACAATTAATCTGCGGGCTGACCATATCATTAGCGGGACCGTGGTTAATCTGATGGCCCCTGCGTTAGCTGTATTCTTGGTGAAAGTTTTATACGGAAAAGGTCAAACAGATAGTATCAGCCAACGTTTTGGTTACTTTACCTTCCCAGTTTTAAGTGATATTCCGGTGATTGGCGATATTTTCTTCCGTTCGACTTCACTACCGGCATATTTTGCGATTCTTGTGGCAATCATTGCTTGGTTTGTCATTTTTAAAACAAAATTTGGTTTGCGGCTGCGGTCTGTTGGTGAAAATCCGCAGGCAGCTGACACTTTAGGGATTAATGTATACGCAATGCGTTATTCAGGCGTGTTAATTTCTGGCTTCCTCGGCGGTATGGGTGGGGCAATTTTTGCTCAATCAATTGCCGGTCGCTTCGCTGCAACTACGATTTCCGGTCAAGGTTTCATCTCGATGGCTGCTATGATTTTCGGAAAATGGAATCCGCTGGGTGCAATGGGGGCTGCGATTTTCTTCGGCTTTGCCCAAAACATCAGTATCGCTGGTTCCAATTTACCAATTATTTCATCGATTCCAGCAGTCTATCTGCAGGCGGCACCATATGTCTTGACGATTTTAGTTCTCGTCTTATTCTTAGGCAAGGCGTCTGGACCTAAAGCCGGTGGTAAAAACTATATTAAATCTAAATAATTGTTTATGATATAAGGGTGGGACTAAGGGACATGTTTCTTAGTTACGCCCTTTTATTTGGCTAAAGGGACCAATATTTGAAAAGTGAAAGGAAGAAAACAAATGTTTAAACGTGTACATTTAGTAGTCATGGATTCTGTAGGTATCGGTGAAGCGCCAGATGCTGATAAATTTGGCGATGTCGGCTCAGATACTTTAGGCCATATCGCAGAAGTTGCCGGTTTAACCATTCCCAATATGGAACAGCTAGGCCTAGGCACGATTCGTCCTTTAAAAGGCGTGGCGGATGTAAAAAATCATCAAGGCTATGCAACAAAATTAGAAGAAGTTTCAGTCGGCAAAGATACCATGACTGGCCACTGGGAAATTATGGGCTTAAATATCAAAACGCCTTTCAGAGTTTTCCCAAATGGTTTTCCTGATGAATTACTAAAACAAATTGAAGATTTTTCCGGCCGCAAAGTGGTCTGTAATAAACCATACAGTGGGACTGCCGTAATTAATGATTACGGCGAACACCAAATGAAAACTGGCGATTTAATCGTTTATACATCTGCTGATCCAGTGCTGCAAATTGCCGCCCACGAAGATATTATTCCCTTAGAAGAATTGTATCGCATCTGCCAATACGTCAGAGATATCACGAAGGACGATCCTTACATGATTGGCCGAATTATTGCTCGGCCTTATGTTGGCGAGCCCGGTAATTTTACCAGAACTGCTAATCGTCATGACTATGCGCTTGATCCTTTTGGTCATACTGTTTTGGATTCCTTAAAAGAAGCCGGCAAAGATGTTATCGCAGTTGGGAAAATTAACGATATTTTTAATGGTCAAGGGATTACAGAATCTGTTCGGACGAAAAGTAATATGGACGGTGTCGATCAATTATTGAAGGTGATGGCTCAAGATTTCACTGGGCTAAGCTTCACCAACTTAGTTGACTTCGATGCATTGTTTGGCCATCGGCGGGATGTTGTCGGCTATGGACAAGCCATTGATGACTTTGATGCGCGCTTACCGGAAATCATTGCCGCAATGAAAGAAGACGACTTGCTGATGATTACAGCTGACCACGGCAACGATCCAACCTTCCCGGGAACTGATCACACACGGGAATATGTGCCTCTTTTAGTATTTAGCAAACAATTCAAGGGTCAAGGAGCTTTACCACAGGGCCATTATGCGGATATTTCTGCAACGATTGCCGAAAACTTCGCTGTACCAGCAACCGAAAATGGTCAAAGTTTTTTAGCTGATTTAAAATAGAAAATATATGGCTGTAATATAGTTTTTCCAGATATATTATCCGAATTAACTTGTCTTTGTCTTAGTGATGTAATCAGTCACTGAGACAAAGTACAAGGATTGTCGCTACTTAGTAAATGCTAATTATTAGTGAAAAACATTTTTAGTTTTTTTGATTGCGACTTCACTAGATATAATTCTGGTCCAAACTATCTCACAACCATGTTTGATTGAAATAAAAATGGGAGGGTATTCATGGAAAACTTACAAAAAAAATTGCAGGAAACGGCGGCGTTTATTCGTCATTTAGGTGTTGGCGAGGTGGACTTCGGCTTAATTCTAGGTTCAGGGTTAGGTGAACTGGCTGAGGAGATTGAAGATGCCATCGTAATTCCCTATGAGGAAATTCCCCACTTTCCAATCTCAACGGTGGTTGGTCATGCTGGCCAATTGGTATACGGCAAATTATCTGGCAAGTTCGTTTTAGCCATGCAGGGACGTTTTCATTATTATGAAGGCCATTCAATGCAGACTGTCACCTATCCAGTGCGGGTCATGAAAGAATTAGGCGCCCATTCGATGGTGGTCACCAATGCTTGTGGTGGCGTCAATCAAAACTTTGCGCCCGGGGATTTAATGCTAATCACCGACCATATTAATTACATGGGCAACAATCCACTAATCGGACCAAACGATGAAAACTTAGGCCCTCGCTTCCCTGATATGAGCCAAGCCTACAATCATGAATACCGCATGAAGGCGAAAGAAGTGGCGGAAGCCCGCAATTTGCACATTAAAGAAGGCGTTTATGTCGGCTTTTCTGGTCCGACTTATGAAACACCAGCAGAAATCCGTTTTGTTCGCACAATTGGCGGTGATGCAGTCGGCATGTCAACAGTCCCTGAGGTCATCGTGGCAGTTCACGCTGGGTTAAAAGTGCTGGGAATTTCTTGCATCACCAATTTGGCCGCAGGAATGCAGGCAAACTTGAACCATGCCGAAGTAGTGGAAACGACTGAGAGAGTAAAAGAAGAATTTAAAGCATTAGTCAAAGAAACTTTAGCTGTCTTATAAAATTTAAGGAGAATCAAGTGAATGAGCGTTCATATTGAAGCCAAAGCAGGCGAAATTGCTGATAAAATTTTACTGCCCGGTGATCCATTGCGGGCCAAATATATTGCTGAAACCTTTTTAACTGAGCCGGTTTTATACAATAATGTGCGGGGCATGTTAGGCTATACCGGAACCTACAAAGGCGAGCGGGTTTCTGTCCAAGGAACCGGCATGGGTATGCCATCTGCAACAATTTATGCCCATGAATTAATTAATTCATACGGAGTTAAACGGCTAATTCGCGTCGGTACTTGCGGTGGATTGCAAAAAGATGTCCATGTGAGGGATTTGATTTTAGCGCAAGCTGCCGCCACTAGCTCCTCCATGATTGAAAAAAATTTCCAAATGTTCCATTTTCCACCGATTGCTGATTTCAATTTATTGATGAAGGCCTATGAAGTCGCAAAAGCAAAAGGCTTTAACATCCATGTCGGCAATGTGCTTTCAGAAGACACCTTCTACAAAGATGATATGGCAGAAACGATGCAACTCGCTGAATTAGGTGTTTTAGGTGTTGAAATGGAAGCGGCCGCCTTGTATTACCTTGGCGCAAAATTCAATGTAGAAACATTAGGTATCATGACCGTTTCAGATCACATCATCACCGGCGAAGAAACCACAGCCGAAGAACGGCAGATGACCTTCAATGAAATGATTGAAGTCGGTTTAGAAGTAGCGATTAGTTAAATATGGATATAGACAGTTGAAATGCTTTTCAACTGTCTATTTTTTCGTTATCATTAAATGGAAATGGAGGAATGCAAAGATGAATAATTTTCGTTTTGATGTAGCAACCGATGTCCGTTTTGGCAAAGATCGTTTAGACGAGCTGCCAGAAGTTTTAAGTCAATTTGGTCAAAATGTTTTATTAGTATATGGTGGTGGCAGTATTAAGAAAAATGGTCTTTATGACAAACTGCAAACTGTCTTAAAGGAATTTACCGTCACAGAATTGGCTGGAGTCGAGCCTAATCCCCGAGTGGAAACTGTCGCTAAAGGCGCAAAATTATGTCAAGAACATGATATTGACGTCATTTTGGCAGTCGGCGGTGGCTCAACCATCGACTGTGCCAAGGTTATTTCAGGGGCTGCTCTTTCTGATTTGGAAACATGGGACTTTGTTAAAGCCCGCAATTATAAAGGGCCAACCATTCCACTGGTAGATATTTTGACTCTGGCAGCGACTGGTAGTGAGATGAACCGTGGGGCGGTCATTACAAATATGACCACCAATGAAAAATTAGGGGTTCACGGCTGGAATTTTTTACCAAAAGCTTCCTTTTTAGATCCGAGTTTGACGTTTTCAGTTTCTAAATATCAAACGGCGGCAGGTTCTGCGGATATTATGAGTCACTTGATTGAAAATTATTTCAGTGAAACTACTGGTGCAGATGTGCAAGATTTTACTGCTGAAGGTTTGATGCGGGCTGTAATTAAGAATTGCCCGATTGCCTTAGACACTCCTGATGATTATGATGCCAGAGCAAATTTAATGTGGGCCAGCACTTGGGCTTTAAATGGTTTAACTGGAGGCGGCAAAGGCGGTAGCTGGTCCTGTCATCCAATGGAGCACGAGTTAAGTGCCTATTATGACATTACCCATGGCGTTGGCTTAGCTATTTTGACGCCTCGCTGGATGAAGTTTGCCCTAAACGCTGATACTGAAGCGAAATTTGCACAATTCGCTCGTAATGTTTGGGATGTGCAGGAAAGTGTTAACCACCTAGCAGCACTTGAAGGCATTCAAAAATTATATGATTACTTTGTTGCTTGCGGGATTCCGATGACTTTACCTGAGGTTGGCATTAATGAAGAAAAATTTACTGAGATGGCCCAAGGAGCTGTGGCCCACAGTAGCATTGAAAAAAATGCTTACGTGCCACTAACAGCGGCTGATGTACAAGCGATTTACGAAGACTGTCTAACACCATCTAACTATTTGTAAAAATTGAAAGCCCGTGGAAATCTCTTAATTATTTCCATGGGCTTTTTTGTGCTGTTTATTAAAGAAATAAGAGCTTGTATAATAAATATAAGCAAAAATTCCACGACATATCCATCAGTAATTGGTCACAAACCCATTCCAAAATTCTTGTCCGATCAAACTCAAAAAAATCAGAAAAATTCAAAATGAAGTAATCGAAAATTTTCCAATAAAAGTAGTTTTAAAATAGCGACGAATAGCAATCAGCTTATATCATGTATTTTGGTTAAAAAGGCGAAATTTTTAATAGAGGACTTACTTCTTTTAAATGTAAAGGATTTCCAATAATAGGAAACGACATTTTTTTGGAATTTATTATGGATGAAAGAATCAGAAATGCTAGTTTAAAAGTGTTTGAGTACATAATAGTTTGCGGCGAAATCTAGAAGAGAAACTAAGGTGAATAGTAAGAAGGGTAATTTTTTTAAGAAATAAAATAAATACCATTGATATTTATTTTATTTAAGTAGTTATAAAATACTTCTTATAACTATGTATTATAGGAAATATAATAAAATATTCCGTTTCTAATTCCGTTAATTTAATTCTAAATGTAATTAATTTTATTGTCAATCTTATTTCGTATAAAATATTGTGATTTTTGAATAAATTTTTTCAATTTATTGAAAGTGTGATGAATTTTTTGTCAATTGGTTAAAATACCTTTTTTTTCGATTTTTATTGAACATTGTTGCGTAAAATTTGTTATTATGTATAGGATTCTATTGATATCATGATGAAATTAAATGACAAGTAGAGCTTTAAGCCGTCAAGAGAATCGTCAAGAAAGAAAGGGAAATTATTATGGTAAAGCGTGGAGAAAATATTTATAAAAGAAAAGATGGCCGGTGGGAAGGACGCTATATAAAAGGTCGTACCGCTGAAAATAAAATCGTATACGGTTATGTCTACGGAAAAAAATATGATGAAGTCAAGGATAATTTGTTAGTGTTGAAGGTCAACGCATTTACCAAGAAGAAAACACCTTTTCACAAGCGAACTTACGGAGACTGGTTTTCAAATGAATTTTATCCGTTATTAAAAAAGCGTATAAAAACTTCAACCGATTCCAGTTATACACGAATTGCACAAGTTCATATTTTACCAGTGCTAGGACACATTTCTTTTGTTGAGTTGGATGAATTTGTCTTGCAAAATTTTGTGAATGGCTTATCTGATAAAGGTTTGAGCGGTAGTAGTATTCAATTGATTTTCAGCTTGGTTAAACAATCCTTGAAGGAAGCTGTTAAGCGGGATTATCTACACCAGGAAATTGCTAATAAAGTCGTTTTGCCTAAACAAGAGAAACGTAATATTTCGGCGTTGAGTCTAGCCCAACAGCAGGAGCTGGAGCAGTTGGCAAGAAATAGTCGTCATGGCTTGCCGATTATGATTTCTTTGTATACTGGCCTTAGGATTGGCGAAATCAGTGGCTTGAAATGGGAGGATATCAATTTTACCGAGCAGATGATTAAAGTGGATAAAACTGTGATTCGGATAAAAAATGATGCAGCCGAAAAATTAAAAACCAAACTGATTATCGATTCGCCAAAAACTACATATTCAAGACGGTTAGTTCCGCTAGCGGATACTTTGAAGGAATACTTGCTGCCGTATCGAAAACCAGATCATGAGATGGTCGTGTCGACGGTTAATGGGATTGCAGAGCCGAGAATTATCGGCCTGCGCTTTAAAAACCTGATTGCCGAAACGGATTTTTCAGATATTCATTTTCATGTATTGCGACACACATTTGCGACTAGATGCTTGGAGCAAGGGATGGATATTGCTAGCTTGAGCAAAATCTTAGGGCATCAATCAATCAAATTAACCTTAGATACTTATAGCGATTCTTTGATGGAGCAACGGATTAAGGAGATGCAGAAAATCAATTTCATTTTTAAAGAAAGAAATTGAGTAAGCGCAGAAATTTTGGTTTTTGAAATGGTTTTTGTTTCTATGGCATTATTTTATAATACGAGATTTGATGTTGGTTTTTGGTAGAAAAAAATCTCCATAGTTTTTATGGAGTTATGGGTATTTTAGCCGTGGCGCTTGTCACGGTTTTTTTGTGCTGGTAAAAAATTGCGCTGAAATATCGGTGGTTTAAACCGTCATTTCAGCCGTCTTTGCTTTCTTTGAAGTTCTTGTTTTAGTTGGTATGACCAATACTTCCTATAATACATAGTTATAAGAAGAAAAGGCTTGATTTATAAAGGTTTTTCGCAGGTTTTTGAATAAAAAGTATCTAGACTTTTTAATTTTGAAAATTGATTATAAATCTTCACAGTAAGTTACATTACGGAGGGATTCCAATGAAACAAATTCTTTTACTAACCAAAAATATTTTTATCGACATTGCTTGGCAAAATAAAATTCAGCAACTTGGCTACGAAGTCTTTTGTTCAAATCAGCTATTAGAAAGTTTTCTTTTAAAACAAGAAGCATCTGTTTTTGATTTTTTTAAGACAGTCATTTTCAGTGAAAGTATTTCCAATGAGGAGGTAGCTAGCGTTCTTGAATTTGCAGCTTCTGATCGCTTGAGTTTTTATCGAATCGACGAGCAGCAGATTGCTGATGAGACTATCGAAGGGCCCACTGACCATGGGGCGGTAAAATTTCTTAATTCACAAATGAGTTTAAATGAATTACGGGAGGCCTTAGCGGACACGAAAGCAATTAAAATTTTTGCAACCGTTTATCCACAACGGAGCGAAGAGCCCCAAGAAGAGATTTCAATCCATTCAGTGACAGCTTTGATTTCAGCGATGTCAAAAAAAGAGCGGGAACTTTTTGATATTTTATATGAACACAATGGGGGGTTTGTTACCAGAATCGAACTAAGCAAATTACTGTGGACGCAAGGGGTATCTAATTCTTCTTTGACCCAATTATCGCAAATTGTCGGCCGCTTGAAAAAGAAAATGCATAAACTGGGCCTAAATGAGAGCCTAATTGAAACCCATTGGAATAAGGGATATGCCTTTAAAGATCAATTTTGCAAGAGCATTTCCAATTATGCCGCCATGAAATCCATTTAAGGGAAAAGGACAAGAAACTATATTGTGGCGTCAGTCATAACTAGGCTGTTTATTTTATTTAAATGACATTTATTCAATCTGCTTTTAGACATGCAGGTCATGTTTAAAAATAAAATTTCTCTATTGGTGATAGGGATAATTTACATGTTAAGCGGAAAGGGGGCGTTGTTGGTTACTAAGCAGCTGCAATTCTATCTAGTGGGCTGCTAATTTCTTGGGGAGTGTGATGCTTTCACGGAAACAAAAAAAGATAGGAGGGAAGAGTGAATGAAATGAAAAATAGAAAAAAACATTGGTTACTCTTAATCAATTTTATTGCGGTATTTTCGTTGATTGCGGTAACTATTGTTCAGCTTTCTTCCGGAGCAATGGAAATTTTTGCGGCACCAAAGGAGTTGAGCTTATCTACAGAGGAAGCCTTAACGCAGTTAAAGGCTGGAGATGAGTTCGTCGTAACGATTTCCGATAGTCGCGATGAAAGCGACATCGCAACAACTGAAAATACAGAAGTACCCTTTGTCAACAAATCAGGCGATATTACAGATGCTGAAAATGCAGCGAATTCAGCCTCAGTTAGTCGGCAATGGCGCATGACTTTGCCAGAGGGGATTACCTTTGATGAAACGGCTGAAAAAGCTACGCTGACAGCCGCCACTGCTTCAGGTATTACACCGGTCTTTCATTTTGACCAAGAGACCCGCATTTTGGATATCACAGTCAACGCTTCGATAACCAAGCTGGCTCTAAGTTTGACCGCTGAAACTGCCGGTGAATACGAATTAAGCGTCGCCGATAAAAACATTATGCTGACGGATTCAGAAAAATTAGCAGTGGTTGTGGGTGAAGCGGAGGAGGGCAAAGCGGGAGTTAAGCCTTTAGCAGTTGATGAGCAATTAATAGTAACACGGAGTGATGCAAATGAGTTGACCGCTTATAATCTCTTTAATCTACAGATTAATGATCTTAGGGGATTGACTGAAACCTTTACTTGGGAAATTAAACTACCATCGGGGTTGACTTTTAACGAAAATTTTCAAAGCAGTGTGAGTCGGACTAATATTACTTCGGTAGCGTACACCTATGATTCAATAGCAAATCAATTAAGTATTACAGTGACACCTACGACTAGTGGTGAAGTAGTCTTGGGACTAAATTTAATGGCTACAGCGGCTGGTACTTTCGCTCTGTCGGTAATTGATGCGATAAATGACCAGCAGTCTGCTGACTTAAATGTAACAGTCAATGCTGTATCCGCTTCAACAGCGATTGTCACTAATTGGGATGAATTTGTCACAGCGTTAGGCAATCGCAGTATTACCCAGATTTCTTTGGCGAATAATCTTGCCGCTGAGAACACCACGAATGTCTCAGGTGTCTTCAGTAATCAGGCAGCCGGAGTAGGTTCTAGCGATACTATTCCTTCAAATTTACGAGGCTATGATCCAACAGTCTATGAGTACTTTTACGTCCAACAAGATTCTTCCCGCAATTTAGTGATTGAAGGACTAGGCAATACGTTTAATTTTGGCAATATTGCTATTGGATTTTTAGATGCTTCAGATGCAACGGGATCAACAAATGGTTATTGGAATATTAAATTGCAAAACATTCACGTTGAATCCACCAATCCTTATGCGCCATTTTATTATCCAGTCTTAAGATATACTGCTGGAACGAATGGCTTAACTAGTACTGGATTGAGCCGAGCTCGGCTCTATTATGGTATTTCAACTAGCAGTACAGATTTAAATGGTTCTGATTATACCCATACAAAATATGTAAAGAATATGGGAGAATTTTTGATTGCCTATGCGAATCGAAGTGTGACGAAGATTCAACTAACAACCGATATTGTTTTCCCAGCGGGAACTTCCTCCATTAATTATCAGCTGGCTAGTACAGAAGGTAATGCAGCCCGCGATATTTATACCCCAACTTTACGATCCAATTCACCTGGGGATGCAGTCTTTATTTACGTTAATATTCGTGGTGCGGCTAGAGCAGTCACCATTGATGGCAAAAAAGAAGGTGATAAACGCTACAGCATGGATTTTGGAGCGATAACGCTGTGTACCTATGATGAAAGCTTGCGGAATTACGACAGTAGTTATTACTTGCGCTGGTATCAAACTATACAAAATATCAATTTCTTCCATGGAAATTACTGGGGGCCAATTGAGATACAAGATTTAAGTGATAGCTATGAAAAAGAATGCTGGCAACGATTCGTCGATATTTCGGATCGAGGGGCTCAATTTTTACAAGCCCAATCATCAGTGCTCTATCTTGCTGGTGAAGTTGATTTGCAGCAGCGCCAGTATTATCAAGCAGTCGATAGCGAAGGAACTCCTTTGAGGACAGATGGGACTGTTTCTGGCTACGACTCATCTTGGTGGCGTTCCAACGATATTAGAAATCAAACTTTAGGTGTTTGGACTACAACCATCGAAGATAATGCCAATGTAACCTTAACTTCTTTAGGAGGACCTGCCCTTGATCTTTATGAAGGCGGAAGCGGACTAACCATCGGTGAAAATGTCACACTGAATGCGACTCGTGAAGGTAGTGATACTTCTGGTGATGGTTATGGTGCAGTTTTTAGTCTTAGAGGGGGAAGCGTTAGAATTGGAACTGGTTCAGTTGTTAATTTGACGACAACTAATACCTCATCTCAAAATGGCATTCTCAGCATGAATGCTGCCTCAGCATCAATTGATATTGCTGAGGGGGCAACGATGAACTTATATCGAACTGGCAGCACCAATAGTGGAAATGATAATACTAGTAATCCAATTTATATGAATAGCAGTGGGTCCATTAATGTGAATGGTTCACTAAATATTTTTGGAACAGGCATGGCTTCTTCTTCCACTAATATGATTTATTCATCTGGCAGTGTTAGGTTTGTTATTGGAAAGAATGGTAGTTTGGATGTTCAGAGTGATAGTACTTCAATCAGTCAGTATCTGATACGCTTTGGTGGTGGGTCAACCTTCCAGTTTTCTGATGCTAAAAGGGTGAATTTACAGCGAACTAGCACCCTGAGTTCTGCAACAGCCACAAATAATGGCTTGATTTATTATTCTGGAACGTTGAATGTTTCTGTCCAAAATGTCTATCAATGGACATTAGGTAACAGAAATATTGGTGCTGATGGTGATATTGACGGTGGCTCTACTTACCAATATGAGCCGATGTCAAACATGAATATTCGTTTTAGCAGCTATACCTCAAGTATTACATCGGCAAACTCGATGTACACGACCACTTTGCAAAATTTTTATAATAATTTTTCGACAAGAGGACAGCAAAGGATTCTGTTTACACAGATTCCTAATCCGGAAGTTGCTATCCACAATTCGCCAAATGATAATCCAGCGCAAACGGATTCTCATACGATTAGCGGATACGCAAGGCCGGGAACTTATCTGCGGGTCTGGGAGGAAGCGTTAAATGGTACAAATTCTGCTAAAACAGTAGACCAAGCCAATAATGTTTTAACACCAGTCCAAGATACCAATATGGATCCAGAAACTCGTGCGAATTATACGTATCAAGTTCCGGCAGATTCTGATGGTAATTGGACAATTGACTTGGAAGATTTAGGAATTAGTGAGACCTTCACTGCAGAAAATAAAATTCATGTGTATGGCTTTTATAATCTTAAGTCAGAAGAAGTCGAAAAGGATGTATTGGATAAGACGGCCCCACAAGGTACAGGGCTAACCTATTACAGCTATGTTGGAGAGATTTTACCAGACGCTAGTGATTTTGTGGATACCACTTCGATTACAGATACGAATCCTTTGCCGCAAACTTTTACTTATGATTATGCAGACCGACCTTCGGCAGAGAATGCTTTGCAGGCTGGTACCGATGATTCTGGAATTGAAGTTCCAATCTATGTTTATGATAACGCACTAAACGAAGGAACGATTGCGGCTATTTTGGTGGTCTATCCAGAATCAGCAGGCATAACGGTTAGTTCTCCTTTGAATATAGAATATTCTACAGTTCGGGGCTTGGATGATGCTGCTTTAGCAGATTATATTTTACAAAATGTCACACTAGAGGCATATAAAATTTCTGATGGTGTCAAGGAAACATGGACAGACTACACAGATTTTGATGTGACGGATTTAGGTAATTTGACAGATCGTGGGAATTTAGCGATGAACACGCCATACCCTGTGACGATTATGCCTAAAGCTGCAACTGGGTTGACTGGAGTAAGCGATGTGACGACGGTTTATATCATCAATATGAATTCCACACTCACCATTTTATTCGCCGACGAATCAGGTCAAGTGTTAGATAATTACACCTTGACGGCCAGTAAAGATCCGACAAGCGATATTGTCACAGATATTTTTGTTGGCGATTATCTTGATTTGACTTCGGATACGTTTGCTAAAGTTCGGGCGCAAAAAGCTGCGTTACTTGCGGCAGGCTATGCCTCAGTGACACTGCCAAACGGAACGGATGAGGGAAATTTTTATATTGGAGATGTGGATCAAGAGATTACCTATACGGCTCAGGGTCAACTAATTATTAAATCGGTACCGACTTCCTTTGCCTTTGGTGATTTGGCTTTCAATGCGCAACCACAGCGGCTCGATACACCGGTGATTTCCGGCAATGATTTAATTGTCACGGATACCCGGGCAAATAAGACGGCTGGTTGGAGTCTTTCGGCAGAAGTTACTACGGATTTAACCAACGATGTGACGAATGCGGTAATGAAACGGGCTTTAATTTATCGGAATACTGATGGCACTGAGCATACTTTAGATACTGATACGGGAGCTCAAATTATTACCAGTAACAGCAGCGGTGGAACGCTGAATCTTTCAGATGGCTGGCGTACATCAGGAACTACTCCACAAACAGCACCTGGTTTGAAACTGATGGCTGATCCGGTTTATATGCAGGCAGGTAGTGATGGCTCTAAACTTGGTAGTTACAGGGGGGTTATCACTTGGACGATTACAACAGGCACACCATAGAAGGGCGGGGGCGTATGAAAAATAAAGTATTAGTTCTCCTAAGCCTGATGGTGGTTTTCTGGGGAGCGTTCGGAGCTGCTAGCGAAAATCAAGCTGCCACCGGAGCTGGACAAGTGACTGTTGAAGGTGGCATTACGTTTTATGAAGAGTCGACAACACCTTCGACAAGCTCTAGCAGTTCAACAACTGGGTCGCTACCTTCAACAGGAGGTAAGCTTCCCCAGACTGGTGAAGTCATCAGAAATTATGGTATCGCTGGTGCCGGTGTTTTAATTTTACTCTTGCTTTTCCTTTTCTATCGCAGAAAAAAAGGAAGGGAGGAGCAGCGATGAAATTCAAACGTTTTATTACTGTTTTACTTGGTAGCCTTTCATTGCTAGCTCTGTTTTATACAGGACAGCCAGTGAGGGCAGCTTCTGAAAGTAATTTATCTGGAAACGGCACTGTTGATGTTTTGGATACTGGGGTAACGATTCCGGTTGATCCCGAAAATCCCGGAGTAAATGTTGACCCCGGAGAAGGCCCATCTACTAAAGGTCCGCTAAGATTTGATTTTGTTTCAAGTCTTAATTTCGGGCTTGTAGAGTTGACAGATGGGGATAAGGAATTTCATTCACTGGCGCAACTATTTCATAGTGAGACTGGACCCCGTGGTTATTATGTGCAGGTGACCGATCAGCGAAAAGACAGTTCAGGTTGGGAGCTGCAGGTGGCCCAAGATAGTCAGTTCAATAATCGAGTCATTCAAACTCTTTCAGAGCAGGAATTAGCCGGAGCTTATCTTTCTTTTGATAACGGCTGGGCAAACAGTGCTGACGGAAAAGGACTACCAGGGGTGACGCGAGACACGATTAAAATTTCTGAATTTAATGTGGGCTATACTGTTGCAACTGCCAGCACTACCCAAGGTGAAGGGGTTTATACCATTGCTTTTGGGGCATCAGCTGAAAATACAAGCGGTCAAACTAATACGTTGACAGCTTTAACAGATGCAGATGGAACTGCAGTTATGGATGACACCTACAACAAACAGACTTATAGCAATTCAGCAATCAAACTATTTATTCCCTCAGGTACGAAGATTTATCCAGTCAATTACAAAACCACCTTGACTTGGAGTTTAATTGCAGGACCGACTGAATAAAACTAACTTTAGACAAACTGGAGAAACTCTCCATTTGTAAATAAAAAACCATAAAATAGGAGGAACAAAAAATGAAATTTAAACGGTTAAGTGCAGCTGCTTTAATAGCAGCAATTGGGGCAATGACAGTAGCACCATTGGCAACAGGGGCAACAGCGCAAACACATGATGTAACATCAGAAGGAACGGTTGATGTTAAACAAGGAACAATCGATCCTACTACGGATGCCATTCCCGATCCAGAAGTACCAGCAAATGCAATCTTTCCTGATGCAACAGAGTTAGTGTTATCAACAGTAGCGACCGATCAAACAATCGGGATGGTTGGGGCTACTCAACTACGTTTCCCTGAAATCAACACTGGCAATAAAGCACAATCTGTTAATGCGCCTGCTTTTACAGGAACTTTGATGAATCGTGAAGACAACACAGACGCTGGGACTCCAGTAACCCGGGGTAACTTCATTACTTGGAGTGATATCCGGGCATCAGGGAATGCCGGCTACACAATTAGCGCTCAGATGACTAGTCCATTTACTTCTTCATCTACAACAAACTCTAAAGTGATGTCAGCAGCAGAAATTCGTTATACAAATCCAATCGTTGGAACTTTGGATAACAATGCGGCAACGCCTGCACCGAATGTTTCAGCAGCAACATTTAACTTAAGTTATGACGCACAAGGCACTGCCACACCAATCGTTGTAGCAGAAGAAGCAACGACTGGTGATTTGACAGGTCGTGGTTCTTGGACATTGGCATGGGGCTCTACTAATGGCTCTGCTGATACCTCTGGCAACTCCGTTAGCCTATATGTTCCAACTGGTGCTGGTTTAGTAGAAGACACTTATACTGCTGAAATCACTTGGACATTAGGCTACAACGCTTAATCTATTTGAAGATAAAAGCTTTGTTTAACGATTACGTAGCTTTTTATAAAGCTTAAAAAATCTCAGCTGACCTGAAACAATTTTTAAGAGAAATTGTTTCAGGTTTGTCTTTTCAAATTTGTACATAAAGCAATTGGCTTTTTAATAATTTTACAGATACTCGAGGACGAAAAATGAAAAATAAACAACGCATATTAGGACTGATTCTTTTCAGTATTTTGGGATTCTTGACGGTAGTCTTTTCTCTACCGCTGGCTACTGTGGCCTCTGAAAGTGAAGTAAATGGACCGAGCTTGGGCATTGAACCAGTCTATCCTGATAATCAAACGGATACGCGCCTAAGTTATTTTGATTTGATGATGACGCCTAATCAGCAGCAGACAATTTCAATTCAGGTGACCAATGGTTCCAGTGAAAGCGTGACGGTGGATTTAGCTTATAATGGTGCCAAAACTAGTAGTCAAGGTAATATTCAATATGGCACAACCAACATTGAAAACGATCTGTCTTTGCAATATGATTTTGTCAAATTAATTACTGGGCCGGAAACATTGGAGATACCAGGAAATTCTACGGTCTCACTAGATTTAGCTTTGCAGATGCCGGAAGTCGCTTACGACGGTGTTATTGCGGGGGGTGTGACTTTAACGCCGAGCACCTCTGAAGCAACAGCTAGTTCAGGTAGTGGTGGGGTTGTGAATAATCGCTACTCCTATTCGATATCCGTCTTATTACGAGAAAACGCGACAGAATTACAGCCGGATTTGCAATTTAATCGGGCCTACGCGGAACAGCAAAATTTCCGCAATACGATTTTTGTCAGCCTGTCGAATGTGATTGCAACTTATACGAATAATTTAACAATTGACGCTCAAATTAGTGAACAGGGCAGCGAAACAATCCTGTGGGAATCCCGCAAAACAGCAATGCGGATGGCGCCAAACAGTTCAATTGCTTTTCCAATCAGCATGAATGGGGAACGGATGGTTGCCGGCATGTATACGGCTCATGTTAAAGCCTACGCTGGTGATTTGTCATGGGAATGGACCGAGGATTTTGAAATCACCGAGGATGAAGCAGATCGTTTTAATGCATTAGATGTGGGACTGTCCCAAGATCGTGGCTTGGACTGGCGTATAGTGGCAGCAATTGTCGGCGGGGTGCTAGCTGTCATTTTATTGGCAGTATTAGTGATTCACCAAATCAGAAAAAATAAAAAAGCCAGTAAAAGGAAAGTTATCAAAAAGGGCCAACCACGTAGAAAATGACACAGAAGAGTTAGGGGATAGACATGACAATTTTAGAATGGCTGATTATTATTGGCATCGCAGTAGCGATTATTGCCTGCATTTTTACTCTAATTTTTCTTTATTTAACAATTAGTCGTCAAAAAAAAGTATCAAAGCTCAGCAAACGACCGCCTAAAAGTAAAAAGCGTCGCCGCCGTTGGGAAAAAATGCGCCAGCGTTATCTTCGTCAAAAAAATAGGGCTTTGCGGTCTTTGATAATTTTTCTAGTTATCACCTTTATTTTCGGCGGTGGAACAGCGTATGGCATGTACTATCAGTCCACAAATCTTTCCTCAGACGATGCCGAGGCGGTGGTTCAGTCTTATTTTTTGGTGCACACCTTTGAAACGCAGCTGACAGAAGCGGCAAACGGTGAAGGGGAGGAAGATGCAGTGACCCGCAATTTGCAGTATTTGGCAACTAGTTTAGCCAGTTATGGCAGCAAAAATGCCAGCAGCTTAAATACTGTTGAGGGGCAGAGTGTCTTGAATCGCTATTATGCTGCAATTGGTGAACTGGGTATTAATGCCAGTCGGCAGGTCAGCGAATTCTATGGCAATCCGGATTTAGCCGCAACCTACACTAGCAGTTTGGAACGTATTGCCAGTTTAGAGGAGGCTGCCTTCAGCTATTATGAGGTCGATCAGGATATGTTAGACCAAGAGATTACTGCCCAACAAAGCCAGTAATGCAAGATAACGAACAGCAGACAACTCACTTGAGCTGTTTTGCTGTTTTTTCTTAAAGGAAATTTTCTAAGGAGGAGAACATGAATTGTTTTCGGCATAAAATTTTTCAAAAACTGCTTATCAGCCTGTGCTGCAGTTTGTTTTTATGGATTGGTTTTGTTCCCATCAAGGCTTTGGCTACCAATACCGAGAATTCAGCAGCGGCCTCGCAAGATATAGCCAATGCGATGGGCTTCACCTTTACGATGGTCTACCCTGAAAATCAAACGGATCAAACGCTCGGTTATTATGATCTAGTTTTAACGCCTGAGGAAAAACAGACTGTCTCAATTGTTTTAACAAATCCTGGCGCTGAAAGTATTGATATTGCAGTTGCTTTAAATGGTGCGAAAACGAATCGCAGCGGCAATATTGAGTATAGCAAAAATGATCTTCCGAAGGATGATTCTTTGAAATATAGCTTTGAAGAGCTGGTCAGCGGACCTAACAACCTAACTCTTGCGGCAGGAGAGACAAAAACTTTGGAACTTGAAATTCAGATGGTGCCAGAAAAATTGACGGGTGTCATTGTAGGGGGCTTACAATTGATGCGGCAAAATCAAGTCGCTGATGAAACGACCGATAGCCAAGCGACTTCACAAATATTCAATCAATATGCCTACTTAATTCCGATTGTTTTACAGCAAAACACTGAAGTAATCCCACCGGACCTGCAGTTTAATCAAGCCTATGGCGGACAAAGCAGCGGTCAAAATGTTGTCTTTATTAATTTTTCTAATGTAGCCGCAACCTTTGTTAATGACATGACGGTGGCAGTTCAAATTGCGGCTGCTGACAGTCAAGCTGTGCTTTATGAAACCAAGAAAACGCAAATGCGGATGGCTCCTAATTCCTTAATCGAATTTCCTGTACCGATTGAAGAAGGAACGATGCAAGCCGGTGAGTATGTTGCCAATATTCAAATTACAGCCGGTGAATTAAGCTGGGAATGGCAGGAGTCCTTCGCTATTACAGACGGGGATGCCAATCAATACAACGAACGAACAGTTGGTCTACTTGATGGCAATGAACAAAATTGGCAGGTGATAGTCGGACTGTTACTGGGTTTTGTGTTGATTGTGGTTGGTGTATTTTTCTTTGTTAGATATTTGAGAAAAACAGCTGCACAGAAAAACAAAAATAGAAGGAAAAAACGAAACTCTCATTGAATTTTTCTATTTATGACGATTGTTGTGGACTACTATTTTTGTAGGCTGTTTTTGAACAGTTACCGTAATAAAAATATTGCGGAATTATTTGGCAGAAGAGGGGAGGCAAAATAGATGAGACGAGGTAAGAAAGAGCCCTTAGTTCAAAGCCCAAAAAAGAGTAAAACTGCTGCTAAAATCGAGCAACAGCCGGTCGCTTCAAAGAAGAAAACGAAGCCTCCGAAAACTGCTAAAAAAAGAAAGAAAATCTCCAACGCTACTGCTAAAAATGCAGTTAAGCAGATTACTTCTAAAAGAAAAAAGTGCACGAGTCAATCAAGCGTGAATAGGCAAAAGAATAAATTTCCAAAAGAAAAGAAACGTGGGAACCAACATATCTCCACTGAAGAACTAAATGATCCTTTAAGGCCTAAGAAAAAAAATCAAGAGCGGACAGACAAAAAAACGCTGAAAAAACGACAGATAAAAAGCTCCCTAAAAAAAAGTCGTCTAATAAAACAAATCTAAATCAGAAGTATCCTAGAAAAAAAAATCCAAAAAAGAAACGGCCTAAAATAACTACTTCTACTTCACAAAAGCTTGGAAAAAAAAGAAAGAATAGCACAAGGCAAAAACAGAGAAAGAACTCAACAACCTTAATTCGTGATTTTGTGTTAGTTTTTATAGGAACAGCTCTGATTTTTTTTCTTATTGGTTCTTTTTTACTTACTATTGGCAGCATGAAGGGGTATGGTATGATGCCCACTTTGCACAATGGTGATACAGTGATTATTCGCCGAACCAAAGAAATCAACACGATGGACCTGGTGGCCTTTCAGCAGGGCAATAGCTTGCAAATTCGCAGAGTTATTGGCAAACCTGGAGACACTGTGACTTATCAAGATGATGAATTACGTATCAACGGCGAATTAAAAAATGAGCCCTTCATTATTGATGAGATTAATGAAACCCAAAAAAATGGCAGCCAATATACGCAGGATTTTACTTTACAGACTTTAATTAAGCTGCCCACTATTCCGGAGGATTGCTATCTCGTGCTTGGGGACAACCGTCCTTATGCGGCAGATAGTCGCAGCTACGGTTTGATTACCAAAGAGCAGCTGGTCGGCGTGGTCTCAATGAGGATTCTGCCTTTTACAGGCGTAAGGTTCTTTTGATTTTACAGCTAAATTAAAGGAAGATTTTATTATGAGAGTGGCAATTTTTCTCTGTTGAAAATTGTTGATTAGTTTTAGAGGCTAGCTTTTCTCTGTATTATGAATACTCTAAAAAGACTTGATTCATGTGCTTCAAATGATGGTGCCATTTGAGAGTTTAGGTAATACAGCACTCTCAAACACTTAAGAACTAAAAAATTCGCCGAAGAATCCCTTCTCCGGCGAACTTTTTTATTTCATATTAATCTTACAAATAGTATTTCTTCGCAACAGTTAAATCATCGTTTAATTCATAAACTAATGGTTGGCCTGTTGGGATTTCAAGGTCCATGATATCATCATCAGAGATGCCTTCGATATGTTTAGCTAAAGCACGTAAAGAATTACCGTGAGCTGCTACTAAGACAGTTTTATTGTCTAATAAAGCTGGGGCAATTTGATCTTGCCAGAAAGGTAACGCACGTTCTAGAGTAACTTTTAAGTTTTCGCCTCCAGGAACGTCGCGAGGGTCTAACATGGAGTAGCGGCGATCTTTAGCAGCAGAGCCTTCATCAGTTGCTTCTAAAAGTGGAGGTAAAGTGTCATAAGAACGACGCCAGATGTGAACTTGTTCGTCACCGTATTTTTCAGCAGTTTCTTTTTTGTTTAAGCCTTGTAATTTTCCATAGTGGCGTTCGTTTAAGCGCCAAGATTTAACAGTTGGCACCCAAAGTTGGTCAGAATATTCTAAGATGTAGTTACAAGTTTTGATGGCACGCGTTAAAACTGAAGTGTAGGCTACGTCGAATTCGATGCCGGCTTCTTTAATTTTACGGCCGCCTTCTTTGGCTTCTTCAACACCTTCTGGAGCTAGGTCAACGTCAACCCAACCGGTAAATTGATTCAAAGCATTCCATTCGCTAAGACCATGACGAGAAAAAACTAATTTTGGCATGTGATAAATCTCCTTTAAAATTTTTTCTGAAAATTTCAATTCCTTATCTATTGTACAAAACTTTTGCTGATTTTACCATTGAAAAATCGGCAAAATCACGACTTTGAGAAATTTTTAACTATCTTTTTTCGAGAGTTTTGGGACCTTCTGGATAACCAACGATGACTTTGCCGGTTAAACCAATGAAAAGACCATGTTCGATGACTCCCACTGTTGTGTCTAATTCCTGAGCGAGGGCAGGGACGTCATTAATTTGCTGCAAATGCAAATCGATGATGTAATGGCCGCCATCAGTGACTAGGACTTGACCAGCATCATTTTTGCGTAACTTTGGTTCATAGCCCTTTTGGTCAAATAAAGTAACAAGCTGCTGATGACCATAAGGCACAACTTCAACAGGTAAAGGGAATTTCCCTAATTTTGCCACCATTTTGGATTCATCGACAATCCAAATATTTTGCCGGGAATAGGTTGCAACGACTTTTTCAAACAAGAGAGCGGCGCCTCCGCCTTTAATGCCGGAAAAATCGGGATCCACTTCATCAGCGCCGTCGATTGTTAAATCAACATGGGTTACTTCATCAATGCTTTTCAAAGGGATTCCCAAGCCTAACGCCTGTTTTTCAGTGGCTTTAGAAGTAGTCACTCCAGTAATCTTCAAGCCTTCTTCCTTCATTCGCCGACCAATTTCTTCTACCATATAATAGGCTGTCGAGCCGGTTCCCAAACCAACAATCATGCCATCAGTTACATACTTAGCGGCTTCAATGCCTACCATCTCTTTTAAATTCATCTGTGCACACCCTTCAAATAATTTATATAAGACTCCAGTCTATTGTAGCGTTTTCCAGATGAAAAAACAGTATCAAAAGTAGATATTCTCCATATTTTTCCGTGGAAAAAAAGGGTAGCTGAGGGAAATAAGTCCTATAAGAATAAAAAGTTTCTGAGGAATCGCAAAAAATCTTAAAGAGTCGTTGACAGCATAAAAAAACCATGATATTCTATCAAAGGTGCTTTGTTTACAGGTCTCTCTATTGAGACGTGCTGACTGTGTTAAAGTACACGCTTGATGAAGAATGCAGAGAATGCATTATTTTTTATCGCCATAAAAGAACCACCTGGATGTGTGGGTCTAGTGAGCGAATCGAGGAAGGAGGAAAACAAGGAATGCCTACAATTAATCAATTAGTACGTAAACCTCGTAAGTCAAAGGTGAAAAAATCTAATTCACCAGCTTTGAACAAAGGATATAACAGTTTTAAGAAGGTCCAAACAGATATCAATTCACCTCAAAAACGTGGGGTAGCAACTCGTGTGGGAACTATGACACCTAAAAAACCGAACTCAGCTTTACGTAAATATGCTCGTGTTCGTTTGTCTAACTTAATCGAAGTTACTGCTTATATCCCAGGTATCGGCCACAATCTTCAAGAACATAGTGTTGTCTTGATGCGTGGTGGACGGGTTAAAGATTTACCAGGGGTACGTTACCATATCGTTCGTGGCGCTTTGGATACTGCCGGTGTTAACGATCGGAAACAAAGTCGTTCTAAATATGGTACTAAACGACCTAAAGCTTAATTTCAATTATTAGTGAAACTAACAATATTATAATAGAAGAGATTATTTCGGAAGGAGGAGTTACGGATGCCTCGTAAAGGTCCTGTTGCAAAACGTGATGTTTTACCAGATCCAATGTATAACTCAAAATTAGTAACTCGCTTAATCAACCGTGTAATGGTTGACGGAAAACGCGGAACAGCTGCTAATATCATTTATAACGCTTTTAACAACATCAAAGAATCTACTGGTAATGATCCATTAGAAGTCTTTGAACAAGCTATGAAAAATGTTATGCCCGTGCTAGAAGTTAAAGCACGTCGTGTTGGGGGTTCAAACTACCAAGTCCCAGTTGAAGTACGTCCAGAACGTCGTACAACTTTAGGTCTTCGTTGGATTGTTAACTATGCGCGTCTTCGTGGTGAACACACTATGGAAGAACGTTTAGCTAAAGAAATCATGGATGCCGCTAACAACACTGGTGCTTCAGTTAAGAAACGTGAAGACACACATAAAATGGCTGATGCCAACCGTGCATTTGCACATTATCGTTGGTAAGATTTTCTTTTTCAAGAAAATCTTATCTATACACTCGATATACAGAGAGGAGAAAAAAGTAGAATGGCCAGAGAATTTTCGTTAGAAAACACTCGTAACATCGGTATCATGGCCCATATTGACGCCGGTAAAACAACTGCGACTGAACGGATCTTGTACTATACTGGTAAAATCCATAAAATTGGTGAAACTCATGAAGGAGCTTCTCAAATGGACTGGATGGAACAAGAACAAGAACGTGGTATCACTATCACATCAGCTGCGACGACTGCACAATGGAAAGGTCATCGTATCAACATCATTGACACTCCTGGACACGTGGACTTCACAGTTGAAGTAGAACGTTCATTGCGGGTTCTTGATGGTGCTGTAACAGTTCTTGATGCTCAGTCTGGGGTTGAACCACAAACCGAAACTGTTTGGCGTCAAGCGACTACTTATGGTGTTCCCCGGATTGTATTTGCAAACAAAATGGATAAAATTGGGGCAGATTTCTTATACTCTGTAACAACTTTACACGATCGTTTACAAGCAAATGCTCATCCAATTCAAATCCCAATCGGCGCTGAAGATGATTTCACTGGAATTATTGACTTAGTCAAAATGAAAGCTGAAATGTACGTCAACGACTTGGGTACTGAAATTGAAGAAACCGACATTCCTGCTGATTACTTAGAATTAGCAACTGAATGGCGTGAAAAGTTAATCGAAGCTGTTGCTGAAACAGACGAAGATTTAACCATGAAATATTTAGAAGGCGAAGAAATCACTGAAGCTGAACTAAAAGAAGGTATCCGTAAAGCAACCGTTAACGTTGAATTTTACCCAGTCCTTTGTGGTTCTGCCTTCAAGAACAAAGGGGTTCAATTATTATTGGATGCTGTGTTAGATTACTTACCTTCGCCATTAGATATCGAAGCAATCAAAGGTATCGATCCTAAGACAGATGAAGAAGTTGAACGTCCAGCTGACGACAGCGCTCCTTTCTCTGCTTTAGCCTTTAAAGTTATGACTGACCCATTCGTAGGTCGTTTAACTTTCTTCCGTGTGTATTCTGGTGTCTTACAATCAGGATCATACATCCAAAACGCAACAAAAGGTAAACGTGAACGTGTTGGACGGATCCTACAAATGCACGCAAACTCTCGTTCTGAAATCTCTGAAGTGTACGCTGGAGATATCGCTGCGGCAGTTGGTTTGAAGGATACAACAACTGGGGATACTTTATCTGATGAAAAGAATTTAGTTATTCTTGAATCAATGGAATTCCCTGAACCCGTTATCCAAGTTGCGATTGAACCTAAATCAAAAGCTGACCAAGATAAAATGGGTACAGCGCTACAAAAACTTTCTGAAGAAGATCCGACCTTCCGGGCTGAAACTAATCCGGAAACTGGCGAAACAATTATCGCTGGTATGGGCGAACTTCACTTGGACATCATCGTTGACCGTATGCGTCGCGAGTTCAAGGTGGAAGCTAACGTAGGTGCTCCTCAAGTATCTTATCGTGAAACATTTCGTGCTTCTACTCAAGCGGAAGGTAAATTCGTTCGCCAATCTGGTGGTAAAGGTCAATACGGTCACGTATGGATTGAATTTACTCCGAATGAAGAAGGCGCTGGCTTTGAATTTGAAAATGCTATCGTCGGTGGTGTGGTTCCTCGTGAATACATCCCAGCCGTTGAAGCTGGTTTGAAGGATTCTATGGAGAACGGTGTCTTAGCCGGTTATCCAATGGTTGATATCAAAGCAAAACTTTACGACGGTTCTTACCACGATGTCGATTCAAATGAAACAGCCTTCCGTGTTGCCGCTTCAATGGCATTGCGTGCGGCTGCTAAGAAAGCTAATCCAGTTATCCTTGAACCAATCATGGGCGTTGAAGTTGTTATCCCAGAAGATTACTTAGGTGATATTATGGGTCACGTAACTGCTCGTCGTGGTCGTGTTGAAGGTATGGAAGCTCGCGGAAACTCTCAAGTAGTTCGTGCGATGGTTCCATTGGCTGAAATGTTTGGTTATGCAACTACTTTACGTTCAGCAACTCAAGGTCGTGGTACATTTACAATGACCTTTGACCATTACGAAGATGTGCCTAAGTCTGTTCAAGAAGAAATCATCAAGAAAAACGGCGGCAAATCTGAGTAATACCAGCTTTTAAGCTTGGTTGTCACATTTTGACAATCATTCTAAAATTGCGATAGAGGGAGAGCTGTCCTTGCCAGGACGGTTCTACCTATCAAAAAATATTAACTTAAAAACCTAGGGGGAACAAATTAAAATGGCAAAAGAAAAATTCGACCGTTCTAAACCACACGTTAACATTGGTACTATCGGACACGTTGACCATGGTAAAACAACTCTTACAGCAGCAATCACAACTGTTTTAGCTAAAAAAGGCGGAGCAGAAGCGATGGCTTACGATCAAATCGATGGCGCTCCTGAAGAACGCGAACGCGGAATCACTATCTCAACTGCTCACGTTGAATACGAAACTGACGCACGTCACTATGCTCACGTTGACTGCCCAGGACACGCGGACTACGTTAAAAACATGATTACTGGTGCTGCACAAATGGACGGCGCGATCTTAGTAGTATCTGCTGCTGATGGTCCTATGCCTCAAACTCGTGAACACATCTTGTTATCTCGTAACGTTGGTGTACCTTACATCGTTGTTTTCTTAAACAAAGTTGATATGGTTGATGACGAAGAGTTATTAGAATTAGTTGAAATGGAAGTTCGTGACTTATTGTCTGAATACGACTTCCCAGGCGATGACACTCCAGTTGTTGCTGGTTCTGCTTTGAAAGCTTTAGAAGGCGACGCTTCTTACGAAGAAAAAATCTTAGAATTAATGGCTGCAGTTGACGAATACATCCCAACTCCAGTTCGTGATACTGACAAACCTTTCATGATGCCAGTCGAAGATGTATTCTCAATCACTGGTCGTGGAACTGTTGCAACTGGTCGTGTTGAACGTGGACAAGTTCGCGTTGGTGACGAAGTTGAAATCGTTGGTATTGCTGAAGAAACAGCTAAAACTACTGTAACAGGTGTTGAAATGTTCCGTAAATTGTTGGATTACGCTGAAGCTGGCGACAACATTGGTGCATTATTACGTGGGGTTGCTCGTGAAGACATCCAACGTGGTCAAGTATTAGCTAAATCTGGTACAATCACACCTCATACAAAATTCTCTGCTGAAGTTTACGTTTTATCAAAAGAAGAAGGCGGACGTCACACTCCATTCTTCACTAACTACCGTCCTCAGTTCTACTTCCGTACAACTGACGTAACTGGTGTAGTTGAATTGCCAGAAGGTACTGAAATGGTAATGCCTGGTGATAACGTAACTATGGAAGTTGAATTAATCCACCCAATCGCTATCGAAGACGGAACTCGTTTCTCTATTCGTGAAGGCGGACGGACTGTTGGTTCAGGCGTTGTAACTACAATCAAAGCTTAATTCATTTTAAGTTGAACCTTTAAAGCAACATTGTGATCGGACGTATGCGTCAGAATTTATCCTCGTGATAGATTCTGGCGCTTTTTTTATAGTAAAAGGAGGGAATGAAGATGCGACTGGTTCCATTAACGAGCGAAAAATTTCCAGAACTACTGGCGTTTGAAAAAGAAAATCGAAATTTTTTTCGTCAGCATATCCCAGACCGTGGGGATGACTATTTTTTAGCAGAAGCATTTCAACGACGAAATGAAGCATTGCTGATGGAACAAGATAATCGGCAATCTTTCTTCTACTTAATTTTAAATGAAGCTGAACAGGTAATTGGGAGAATAAATTTAACAGATTGCAATTGGCAGCAGCAAAGTGCTGAACTAGGGTATCGAATTGGTGAAGCCAGCCTTGGAAAAGGCATGGCAACGCAGGCAGTTGAATTAATTACAATAGAGGCGCAGACTTTAGGATTGAAAAAAATCCTAGCTTATACTACCAATAATAATCTTGTCTCACAAAAAGTTTTAACTAAAACTGGCTTTCAACTTACTCATCGAGATTCTGAAACATTTTTATTTTTGGATGAGGAAGTCTTCTTCGTCTATTTCGAGAAAATGATTTAATAATTGACAACCTGACTGGGTGCATATGGATGCCGTGAAAGGTTTTATAGAATCTTTTTTACCCGCCGGTTGTTTTTTTATATAAGCCCCACTTTGTTGAAACTTAATTAATAAAACTAAATCAGACTGGATTATCAGTTCTAATAGAATCAAAATGCTTAATAAGCTGCTCTTAAAGGCAGCTATAAATCACACTTTGTGCAGACGCTGGAAACTGCCGGCATAAATGGAAGATTGCTGAAAGATTCTGTAGAACTTATAGTGTGGTCTTTTTTGCATACAATAAATTAAGATTTATTTTTTTGCAGTTAAGAATCAATTAACATTTAGTTAAGAGCTGATTTAGGAAGACTTGATATGATGTTCTTGTAAACAAGGAGGAGTTAAAAATGGAAACTATCTTAAATCTATCAGGTGTAAATAAAAATTTTGGCAAGCAGCAGGCTCTGCAGGATATCACTATGACAATTCGTAAAGGGGATATTTATGGCTTGGTTGGTCGTAATGGTGCGGGGAAGACGACCTTGCTTAAGACCATCGTGCGGATGATTCAGCCGAGTAGTGGCAACATTCAATTGTTTGGTAATCAAAACGAAAAAGAGTATATCAAAGAGCTGAAGCGGGTAGGGAATATTATTGAAACACCAGTCGCCTATGACCAGCTGACGGCCGAGCAAAATTTGAAATATTACTGCAAAATTAACGGGGTTATTGAAAAAGATGCGGTTGCCAAAGCGCTGAAATTCGTTGACTTAGAGGATACCGGCAAAAAGAAATATAAAAACTTCTCTCTAGGGATGAAGCAAAAGCTGGGTCTAGCAATTGCCCTATTAAATAAACCAGATTTTCTGATTTTGGATGAACCAATTAATGGTTTGGACCCAGTGGCGATTGTCGAGTTTCGGGAGCTTTTACTAAAGCTCAACCGAGAAGAAGGCATGACGATTTTGATTTCTAGTCATATCCTAGATGAATTGTATCAAGTGGCTACCCGTTTTGGCTTTATCAAAGATGGCCTGCTTGTGCAGGAGATGACCAAAGACGAATTTGATTTGAAGGCCCAAGCCTTTATTAAAATTGAAGTTGACAATGTTAAAAAAGCCTTGCAGACTTTGGGACAAATGGCGATTGAAGATTGTAAGGTTGTCGGACAACATCAGATTAATGTTTATCAACTGGAAACACCGATTCGCCAAATCGTGCGGGAATTAACGATGGCGGACTTGGCAATTGATGGTATTTCCCTTGAGGGGGAGAGCTTAGAAACTTACTTTAAAGAATTAGTGATGAATTAGGAGAGTGGAAAATATGTTTAATTTTATTCGTGGGGATTTTTATCGGTTGTTGCACACTAAGAGTTTTTGGATTACTGAAGCAGTGGTCTTTGTTTTTACTTTAATCGCTATTTTTTCAATGTCGACTGTCACAATGGTCACGGTCAACGGCGAATCTGCGACTAGCGGGAACTCTGTTTCAAGTATTACCGGCTTTACGGCAATTCAATTGAGTCTGACTTCAATGTTACTTTACTTCATGCTTCCTTTGATCATTTTAGTATTGGGCAGTGAGTATTCTAAAGGGACGCTAAAAAACATCGTGACTGTCGGGGTTTCCCGCACTAGCTTCTTCTTTGGGAAATTTATCAGCTTTATGACGGTTTTATTCGCTCAAATTTTAGGAATTATGACTGTCAGCTTTGTTGTCGGTACCATTGTTGGTGGAACCGGCTTTGAAAATGGCGAACAAGTTGCGACGCTTGTCTACTACATGTTTGGACTTTTGTTAATGTTAGCAGCCATCTCTTCTTTAATCATTATCGTTCTTTACCTAACAAAGAACACGGCTGTCTGTATTATTCTAGCAATCATTTTGCCAACGATTATCAATACGGTCCATATCTTTAAACAAGACTGGAAAATCTTGGATTTTATCGACTTCCAAGGGGGAATGGATAACTTGGTCAGCGGAACTTTGAGTAATTTTAATGATATGCTGCCAGCTTTTGCAGGTTCAATTATTACGATGGTGCTATGCTTAATTCTTTCAAATCGAATTTTCAATAAGCAGGATTTATAAAATAAAAATGGCGAGAACGAATCATTGTTCTCGCCATTTTTATTGGGCTTTTTTGGGAAAAACAATCGTAACTTTAAAGCTTTCAGCCTGTGCTTGAAGGGTCATTTTTCCTGATAAGCGTACTACCAGTTCCTTCACAATAAAAAGACCAAGCCCAGAGTTTTGGCTTTGACGGGACAAATCCTCTGTGTAAAAGCGTTCTGTTAATTTTTCAGGATGAAGAATTGGCGTGGCTAAATGATTTTCTGCAGTTAACATTAGTTGATTTCCGCTTTCTTTTAGCTGTAGTGAGGCAGCCTCAGTCCCGTGATTTAAAATATTTCCTAAAATATTTTGAAAAATCCGCCGCAATAGCTTACTATCAGTAATTAAGTTAAGCTCAGGCTGAATATCAACGGTCATCTCAATATCTACCTCCACAAAGGATTGGTAGAGATTCAGTAGTTCTTCTTGCAATAAACGAGAAACATTCACTTCGGCAAATGTCGGCTGGATTTGATCTTCAATGAGCCGTTGATAATTGAGGAGCTGTTCTAAATGTTGCTCTACTGTGCCTAAATTTGTTGAGATTTTTCTCAGCAGCTCCTGTTGCTTTTCTGTTGCCTGAGCATCCTTTTCCAAGAGCTGCACATAGCCTCCCGCCACCGTCAAAGGGGTTCGCAGGTCATGGGAAATATTATGGATTGCTTGTTCTAACTGTTTTGTCTCGTTGACCAGCTGATGGTGTGCTTGTTTATGATTGCGAATCATTTGATTGTTTAATAAAACAATCTGCTGAAAAGAGCGCAGACGAGAATGGGTTTTTAATTCCAAATTGGTCTCATTTTCAGTAATGATGGCCAATTGATCACGGTAATTTTTTAATTCTGATAAGACTACTGCTAGAATCGCCAATAAGATTAGGGCAATTGCTGTCATCAACCACAGCATCGAATTTCCCCCTTTTTGAAGTTTTTTAAAGGACTAGGCAAGTTTGACACCAATGCCCCAAACAGTTGCAATATAGGGCTCAGCATCATCCAATTGCTTAATTTTTTTTCGCAGATTGCTGATGTGGACATTGATGGTATTTTCATCCCCATAATAGGCTTCGCCCCAAATCTCTTCATAGAGCATTTCTTTCGTGTAAACTTTTTTTGGATGATTCAATAAGAGGGTGAAAATTTCAAATTCTTTCTTTTTAAGGGCCACGACTGTTTCGTCTTTTTTCAGTTCAAAGGTATCTGGTAACAGGGTTAAATTTTTGTAGCAGTGGCTAGTTTCAGTTTCTTCTGCAGGGGCAGCCACTTGATTTCGCAATTGCACGATGATTCTAGCCTTCAACTCATCAATATTAAAAGGCTTAGTCAGATAATCATTGGCCCAGCCAGTAAAAGTTGAGAGATTTCCTGCTGATTTGTTAAGGCCGTCAGGAAAATAACCGGTATTTGAGAATGATTGCGAATCTCTGCCAAGACTTCGCTGCCGTCTTTTCCCGGCAGCATCCGATCTAGCAAAACTAAATCAAACTCATCTTGTTGAAAATACAGCAAGCCTTCAGTCCCTGAGTAGGCCGGTTGAACATGGTAATCATCCGCTAAAATCGTAGCCAGCATTTCATTTAATTCATTATTGTCTTCAATCACTAGTATTTTTTTCATTTGCGCCAACCTTTTTTAACCATTTTGATTAACATTTTAGCATGAAATGAGCCAATACCATATTCTAAAGAGTGAAATTCCCTCTATTTGAATAATTATTTAAAAAAACTGGAAATCTAAGTTTTTTTATGTATAATAATGTATAAACAAATAAAGAGGTAGAGATTATGAATTCGATTTTTCAAGGAAAAAGTTTTTTAGCTGAAAAAGATTTTAGCCAAGCGGAATTGTTGTACTTGATTGATTTTGGGCTGCATTTAAAAGAGTTGAAACAAAAAAATATTCCCCACCAATATTTAGCAGGGAAAAATATTGCATTATTATTTGAAAAAACATCAACACGAACCCGGGCCGCTTTTACGGTTGCAGCCAATGACTTAGGCGCCCATCCGGAATTTTTAGGCGCACAGGATATTCAACTAGGTAAAAAAGAATCCGTTGCCGACACCGCTCAGGTTTTAGGTAGCATGTTTGATGGGATTGAGTTTCGCGGCTTCAGCCAGCAAGTTGTCGAGGACTTGGCGAAATATTCTGGAGTGCCCGTCTGGAATGGCCTAACTGATCTGTGGCATCCGACTCAGATGATTGCTGACTTTATGACGGTGAAGGAAAATTTTGGTAGTCTAGCTGATATTACTTTTACTTATGTCGGAGACGGGCGTAACAATATGGCAAATAGTCTTTTAGTGACTGGCGCCATTTTAGGTGTTCACATGCGGATTGTTTCACCACAATCCCTCCAACCAGCTAAAGAAATTGTTGAACTAGCTCAAGGGTTTGCAAAAGATTCTGGGGCCCAGCTGTTGATTACTGACGATATTCAAGCGGGTGTCAAAGGGGCCAATGTTTTATATACTGATGTTTGGGTGTCAATGGGGGAAGAGGATAAATTCGCTGAACGGATTGAAGCACTGCAGCCTTATCAAATTAACAGTGAGATGGTGGCGGCAACTGGCAATCAAGGAGGCAAATTGATTATTTTGCATTGTCTGCCAGCCTTCCATGATACGCAAACTGAGTATGGCCAGAAAATTTTTAAAGATTTTGGCTTGACTGAGATGGAGATCACTGATGAGGTCTTCAACAGTCCTTTTGCTAAACAGTTTGAACAGGCTGAAAATCGGATGCATTCGATTAAAGCGATTATGGCGGCGACCTTAGGAAATTTATTTATTCCAAAAGTTTAAAAACTAAAAAAGCTGTTTCCTATTGAATCACTTACCAATAACCTTTGTTGTTGGTAAAAGGATTTCTAAATAGGAAACAGCTTTTTATTGAGACATTCATGGGTTAAAAGGCGTTGCTGCGTAATTTATAATGGAAAAGCTAATTCACAGGCAACTGCCCCGTAAGGAGGTGTTGTGTGTTGAAATTAGTTTTTACACTGGTCCTCTGTCCGATTGTAACAGGTGTTATCGTCGGAATAGTGAATTCACTATTCGATTATTGGTTAACTAATCGTAAAGATGACTAAGCAGTTGCTGGATTAACCCATGCGCCAGTAGTGTCGCCACTGGTGAAAAGTAAAGCCCTACTCGTGGAGGAGTAGGGCTTTCATGTTGTGCTCATTAGTTTTTACACGTCGCAACATAAATATAGCATAGTTTCCCCCACTTTTCAACGATCCATAGGGAAGGTAGCTCAATTAACGTAAGATTTCAATGCATCATAGAGTTAAATTGAATGAGAGCTTTGTAGTATAATCAAAGCAATGAAACTATAGATATCAGCGAGATATTAATAGCGAGGTGATAAGTAATGCGGCAAGTATATTTTATCCGACATTCTATTCGTGATAGCCGGGTGCATTCTGAAAATGCCCCTTTGACAAAAGAGGGGGCTAAACTGGCTGATAAGCTAGTACCACTCTTTTCTGAAGTTGCCATTCAGCACATTTATGCAAGTCCCTATGAACGGGCGCAAGCCACAGTTCGACCGCTGGCAGCCTTTTACAATCTGCCAGTCACTGAAACTACAGCCTTGCGGGAACGAGCAATCGGCTCTTGGTTGGCTGATTTTGATAGCTTTACTGCTGCCCAATGGCAAGACTTTTCCTATAAATTAGCTGGAGGGGAATCTTTGGCTGAAGTGACTCTGCGCATGAGCCAGATTTTTTCAGAAATTCTGGCGGCTTCTTCTGGTAATATTATAATAGCTGGACATGGGACTGCTTTAGCCTGTTTGTTTAAAGAAATCACCGGCGGAAAATTTGGCTATCAAGATTTTAAGCAGCTACAGATGCCTGATGTCTTTTTAGGGGAGTTCTCAGATACAGGAAAATTGCTCAATTTTTCCGCTAGTTTGTTAGCGAATGGGTTACCAAAATAAGCAAAAATTTGGTAATCCTAGCGGGTCTTAAAGTGACTGTATCCCCAAAATTAATTTGACAGATCGTCGGGATTTTGTGGAAATTTTTAGGCCTTCTTTTGAATCAAGAATTACGACCTTTTTCCCTAGCCAAATTCTGAGATAGCAGGAAACAAATTTTAATTCACCGACAAAGCCCTTCATTTCCTCTTCGCTGCCGTCAGCCTGCTCGATTTCTGTCCGGCACCACCAAGTATTACCAAAGCCAATTTCATAATATTTTTTCATCTGTCAACCCCTTCTCATCACAAAAAGGTATTCTGGTTTGTCCTCTTCATAAACAAGTTTCTTCTATTATAATAGAGAATATCGCTATTCAGCGCAAAAATCACTGAGGATTTTTTTCTCTACAAACGAATAAAAACTCATTTATACAGATGTGTATTTTTTGAGACAGCACGAAGTTTAATTAAAAGACTATTTTAAAAGTGTTCATGCAAGTTGAAAAATTGTTTCTCCTATTATATATATTCATGATGTACTAAAGAAAATCCAAGGTTTTGAAAATGCTTGTAAATCCTGAGTTTTTCTGAAAAAAATACTTGCTTTGAAGCTTTTTCTATAATATAATGACAAAGGCGCTGTTTACAGGTATGTACTCAGCACTGGCAGAATAAAAATAATTCTGCCGGCTTTGAAACGAGAGGTTGCGACACGCCCGGGCGCTTTGCCACGAACGTGCTTGTCGGAGATTTTCGTGGAGCTATGTCTACTTTTCAAAATAGGCGAAGGAGGGAACAAGATGGCAAAACAAAAAATTCGTATCCGTTTAAAAGCGTATGAACACCGTATTTTAGACCAATCAGCGGATAAAATCGTGGAAACTGCAAAAAGAACTGGAGCTAGCGTGTCTGGTCCAATTCCATTACCAACTGAACGCAGTCTTTACACAGTTATTCGTGCGACTCATAAATACAAAGATTCACGCGAACAATTCGAAATGCGTACTCACAAGCGTCTGATTGACATTGTGAATCCTACACCAAAAACTGTCGATGCTTTAATGAAGCTTGACTTACCATCTGGTGTAAACATTGAAATCAAACTATAAAAATCTAATTAAGATGGAGGTGTACTCATGACCAAAGGAATCTTAGGGAAAAAAGTGGGGATGACCCAAATCTTTACCGAATCTGGTGAACTTATTCCAGTAACTGTAGTGGAAGCTACGCCTAACGTTGTATTACAACTGAAGACAATGGAAAATGACGGCTACGAAGCTGTTCAAGTTGGTTACCAAGATTTACGTGAAGTATTGGCAAACAAACCTGCGAAAGGTCATGTTGCAAAAGCAAACACGGCTCCTAAGCGCTTCATTCGAGAATTCAAAGATGTTGAGCTAGGAGAATGTGAAGTAGGAAAAGAAGTTAAGGTAGATATTTTCCAAGCAGGAGATATCGTTGATGTGACAGGTACGTCAAAAGGTAAAGGATTCCAAGGTGCTATTAAACGCCACGGCCAAAGCCGCGGACCAATGGCTCACGGTTCTCGTTACCATCGTCGTCCTGGGTCAATGGGTCCAGTTGCACCTAACCGTGTATTCAAAAATAAAAAGCTTGCTGGTCGGATGGGCGGCCAACGCATTACAATCCAAAACTTGGAAATTGTCCGCGTTGACTTAGACCGTAACGTTATCCTTATTAAAGGAAATGTCCCAGGAGCTAAAAAATCTTTAATCACAATCAAACAAGCTGTGAAAGCTAAATAATTTAAGTAGAGGAAGGAGGAACTAAGGAATGCCGAATGTAGCATTATTCAAACAAGATGGTAGCCAAAATGGCGAAATCACATTAAATGAAGAAATCTTCGGAATCGAACCTAATGAAAGTGTTGTCTACGATGCCATCATCATGCAACGCGCTTCATTAAGACAAGGAACACACGCTGTTAAAAATCGCAGTGCCGTTCGTGGCGGTGGTCGCAAACCATGGCGTCAAAAAGGAACTGGCCGTGCTCGTCAAGGTTCAATCCGTTCACCACAATGGCGTGGAGGTGGCGTAGTCTTCGGACCAACACCACGTTCTTACAGCTACAAACTTCCTAAAAAAGTTCGTCGTTTAGCAATGAAATCTGTATTATCAGAAAAAGTTGCTGCAAATAATTTGGTAGCAGTTGAAGGGTTAGCCTTCGAAGCACCAAAAACTAAAGAATTCAAAGAAGTATTAGCTAAATTAGCTATTGACTCTAAAGTATTGGTAGTTGTTGAAACTGACAATGACTTTGCTGCTTTATCAGCTCGTAACTTACCAAATGTTTCTGTTGTCTTCTCTGACAACATTAGCGTTTTAGATGTAGTCTCTAGCGATAAAATGTTAGCAACGCAAACTGCTCTTACTCAAATTGAGGAGGTGCTTGCATAATGAACTTATTAGACGTAATCAAACGCCCGGTTATCACTGAAAAATCTATGCTTGCCATGGACGAAAAGAAATACACTTTTGAAGTGGATACCCGCGCTAACAAAACTTTAGTGAAACAAGCTGTTGAAGCTGCCTTTGACGGAGTAAAAGTTGCCAACGTGAACATTATCAACGTGCATCCTAAATTCAAACGGATGGGCAAATACGCTGGTTATACTAGAAAACGTCGGAAAGCAGTCATTACTTTAACTGCTGATTCAAAAGAAATCCAAATTTTCGAAGCTGAATAAGCTGATTGACTAATTAACTATATAGGAGGGAATAAGACGTGGCGATTAAAAAGTACAAACCTACGACAAACGGCCGTCGTAACATGACAGGTTCTGATTTTGCTGAAATCACAACTTCAACACCTGAAAAAACATTGTTACAGCCTTTGAAAAACAATGCCGGTCGTAACAACAACGGACGTATTACTGTTCGTCATCAAGGTGGCGGCCATAAGCGCCAATACCGCATGATCGACTTCAAACGTAATAAAGATAACGTTGTCGCACATGTTAAAACAATCGAGTATGATCCAAATCGTTCTGC
Source organism: Enterococcus sp. LJL90 (assembly GCF_056924355.1). NCBI lineage: Bacteria > Bacillati > Bacillota > Bacilli > Lactobacillales > Enterococcaceae > Enterococcus > Enterococcus sp. LJL90. The sequence goes on from NZ_JBXPBQ010000001.1 coordinate 816,941, forward strand.
TAACATCGCGTTAGTTCATTACGAAGATGGAGTGAAAGCATACATCTTAGCACCTAAAGGATTAGAAGTGGGCATGACTGTGGTATCTGGACCAGAAGCCGATATCAAAGTAGGAAACGCACTTCCATTAGAAAATATCCCAGTGGGTACTGTGATTCACAACATTGAAATGAAACCTGGTAAAGGCGGACAATTGATTCGTTCAGCTGGAACAAGTGCTCAAGTACTTGGTAAAGAAGGCAAATACGTATTAATCCGTTTGAACTCTGGTGAAGTTCGCATGATCTTGGCAGCAGCTAGAGCAACAATTGGTTCTGTCGGTAACGAACAACATGAATTAATCAATATCGGTAAAGCGGGTCGCTCTCGTTGGATGCGTAAACGTCCAACTGTACGTGGTAGCGTAATGAACCCTAACGATCACCCACACGGTGGTGGTGAAGGTAAAGCGCCAATCGGACGTAAAGCACCAGTTTCGCCTTGGGGCCAACCAGCTCTTGGTTACAAAACCCGTAATAAAAAAGCTGCTTCTGACAAACTTATCGTTCGTCGTCGCAAAGCTAAATAATCTATTTGACCATGTGTTTCAAATTTTGAGAGGAGGTTCACCATGGGTCGTAGTTTGAAAAAAGGACCTTTCGCTGATGAGCATTTAATGAAGAAAGTTGAAGCTCAAGCAGGTGCTGAAAAGAAAAAAGTTATTAGAACTTGGTCTCGTCGTTCAACAATTTTTCCAAGTTTTGTAGGCTACACTATCGCTGTTTATGATGGACGTAAACACGTACCAGTTTACATCCAAGAAGACATGGTAGGACATAAATTAGGTGAATTTGCACCAACTAGAACTTATCGCGGTCACGCGGCTGACGATAAGAAAACTAGACGCTAATTTTGAGGGGAGGAAACAGTCTAATGGCAGAACAAATCACATCAGCAAAAGCAACTGCTAAAACAGTTCGCACTTCACCTCGTAAAGCACGTCTAGTAATTGACCTTATCAGAGGGAAAAGCGTAGCGGATGCAATTTCAATTTTGAAATTCACCCCTAACAAATCAGCGGGAATCATCGAAAAAGTTTTGATGTCCGCAGTTGCTAACGCAGAAAATAACTTCGACTTAGATGTCGAAAACTTAGTGGTATCTGAAGCATTTGTCAACGAAGGCGCAACTATGAAACGGTTCCGTCCACGTGCCAAAGGTTCAGCATCACCAATCAACAAACGTACAAGTCATATTACAGTTGTTGTATCCGAAAAATAAGGAGGGATAATCAGTGGGTCAAAAAGTACATCCAATTGGAATGCGTGTAGGCATCATCCGTGATTGGGATGCAAAATGGTATGCTGAAAAAGAGTATGCTGAGTTCTTACACGAAGATTTAAGAATCCGTAAATTTATCGCTACTAAACTTGCTGATGCCGCTGTGTCAACCGTTGAAATCGAACGCGCTGCAAATCGCGTAAACATTTCAATCCACACAGCTAAGCCAGGAATGGTTATCGGTAAAGGCGGATCTGAAGTCGAAAACCTAAGAAAAGAATTAAACACATTAACAGGTAAAAGAGTTCATATCAACATCATTGAAATCAAAAAACCTGATTTAGATGCAAAATTAGTCGGCGAAGGCATTGCCCGTCAACTTGAAAGCCGGGTAGCATTCCGTCGTGCCCAAAAACAAGCGATTCAAAGAACTATGCGTTCTGGTGCTAAAGGGATCAAAACTCAAGTTTCTGGTCGTTTGAACGGCGCAGATATCGCTCGTAGTGAAGGCTATTCAGAAGGAACAGTTCCATTGCACACTCTTCGTGCCGATATCGATTATGCTTGGGAAGAAGCAGACACAACATACGGAAAACTAGGAGTTAAAGTGTGGATCTACCGTGGCGAAATCTTGCCAGTTAAAAAGAACACTGAGAAAGGAGGGAATTAATCATGTTAGTACCTAAACGTGTAAAACACCGTCGTGAATTCCGCGGAAAAATGCGTGGGGAAGCTAAAGGTGGTAAAGAAGTATCATTTGGTGAATTCGGCTTACAAGCTGTAGAATCTCACTGGATCACTAACCGCCAAATTGAAGCAGCCCGTATTGCAATGACTCGTTACATGAAACGTGGTGGGAAAGTATGGATTAAAATTTTCCCTCACAAATCTTATACTGCCAAAGCTATTGGGGTACGTATGGGTTCTGGTAAAGGGGCACCTGAAGGTTGGGTATCACCAGTTAAACGTGGCAAAATCATGTTTGAAATCGCTGGCGTACCTGAAGATGTTGCTCGTGAAGCATTACGTCTTGCTTCTCACAAATTACCAGTTAAAACTAAGATCGTAAAACGTGAGGAAATGGGTGGTGAATCGAATGAAGGTTAAAGAAATCAGAGAGTTAACCACTGCCGAAATGCTTGATCAAGAAAAACAATTAAAAGAAGAATTGTTTAATCTAAGATTCCAACTAGCAACAGGTCAATTAGAAAACACTGCACGTATTCAAGAAGTACGTAAATCGATTGCACGCATCAAAACTGTTTTGCGTGAACAAGCTAACTAATTCGGAAGGAGGCCATTACTCGTATGACTGAAAGAAATCAACGCAAAGTTTACCAAGGACGCGTGGTATCTGATAAGATGGACAAAACTATTACAGTTGCTGTCGAAACTAAGAAGAATCACCCAATCTACGGCAAACGCATGAATTACTCTAAAAAATACAAAGTACATGATGAAAACAACACTGCAAAAGTTGGCGACATCGTGCGTATTATGGAAACTCGTCCATTGTCAGCTACCAAACGCTTCCGTTTGTTAGAAGTTGTCGAAGAAGCAGTTATTATCTAATAACCACGAATTTCCTATATTAAGTTTTTCAAAAACTTATTTCCTTGAATGAGAAAGGAGGATTCAACCGTGATCCAACAAGAAAGCCGTTTAAAGGTTGCTGATAATTCAGGCGCTCGTGAAATTCTAACTATTAAAGTGTTAGGCGGTTCAGGACGCAAAACTGCAAATATCGGTGACGTGATTGTTGCTACAGTTAAACAAGCAACGCCAGGTGGTGTTGTCAAAAAAGGTGAAGTCGTTAAAGCCGTAATCGTTCGGACTAAATCAGGCGCTCGTCGTGCTGATGGTTCTTATATTAAATTTGACGAAAATGCTGCAGTTATCATCCGTGATGATAAAAGCCCTCGTGGAACTCGTATCTTCGGACCAGTTGCTCGTGAATTGCGGGAAAACAACTTCATGAAGATCGTTTCCCTTGCACCAGAAGTATTATAATCTGAAGTTTAACCATAAGGAGGTGCGAATCTAACATGTTTGTTAAAAAAGGCGATAAGGTTAAAATTATCACTGGTAAAGACAAAAATAAGGAAGGCGTCGTTTTAGAAGCTTTTCCTAAAAAAGATAAAGTCATCGTTGAAGGCGTCAATGTTGTTAAAAAACATCAAAAACCTTCTCAAGCTGTTGCAGGTGGGATCATTGAAACGGAAGCACCGATTCATGTTTCCAACGTAATGGTCTTAGACGCTAATGGCGTTGCTGGCCGTGTTGGCTACCAAGACGTTGATGGCAAAAAAGTCCGTGTTTCTAAAAAAACCGGTGAAGTATTAGATAAATAATCATAGGAAAGGAGGGCTCTAAGGAATGAACCGCCTTAAAGAAAAGTATCTTAAAGAAGTAACACCATCTTTGATGGAAAAATTTAGCTACAGCTCAGTTATGCAAACACCTAAAGTTGAAAAAATCGTCATCAACATGGGGGTTGGTGATGCGGTATCAAACGCTAAAAATCTTGATAAAGCAGTGGAAGAATTAACTTTAATTTCTGGTCAAAAACCTTTGATCACGAAAGCGAAGAAATCAATCGCTGGCTTCCGTTTACGTGAAGGAATGCCAATCGGTGCCAAAGTTACCCTACGTGGCGAAAGAATGTACGAATTCCTAGATAAATTGGTTTCCGTAGCATTACCACGGGTTCGTGACTTCCACGGTATCAGTAATAAAGCCTTTGACGGCCGGGGAAATTATACTTTAGGTATTAAAGAACAATTAATCTTCCCAGAAGTTGATTATGATTTAGTAGATAAAGTACGCGGTATGGACATCGTTATTGTAACAACAGCTAACACAGATGAAGAATCTCGTGAGTTGTTAACACAATTAGGCATGCCATTCCAAAAATAATTATAGGAGGCGAACTACATGGCTAAAAAATCAATGATTGCAAAAAACAAACGCCCTGCAAAATTCTCAACTCAAGCATACACTCGTTGCGAACGTTGCGGACGTCCACATTCTGTTTATCGTAAATTCCACCTATGTCGTATTTGCTTCCGCGAACTTGCCTATAAAGGACAAATTCCCGGCGTGAAGAAAGCTAGCTGGTAAAAACAACTTACAACTCGCAAGAAGGAGGTAAATCACTCAATGGTCATGACAGATCCAATTGCAGATTTCTTAACTCGCATTCGTAATGCCAACATGGTAAAACACGAATCATTAGAAGTACCTGCATCAAAAATTAAACATGATATCGCTGAAATCTTGAAAAACGAAGGTTTCATCCGCGATGTGGAATATATTGAAGATGACAAACAAGGCGTGATCCGCGTATTTCTTAAATATGGTAGAAACGACGAACGGGTTATCACTAACTTGAAACGTATCTCAAAACCAGGTTTGCGTGCTTACGTTAAATCTAACGAAGTACCAAAAGTCTTAAACGGCTTAGGAATCGCAATCCTATCGACTTCTGAAGGTGTTATCACTGATAAAGAAGCTAGAGCCAAAAATATTGGCGGCGAAGTTTTAGCTTACGTATGGTAATTTAATTTTACAAACAAGGAGGTGCCCTAAGTGAGCCGTATTGGTAATAAAGTAGTAGTCTTGCCTGCTGGAGTTGAAGTAACTCAAAAAGGTAATGACGTCACTGTTAAAGGACCTAAAGGTGAATTAACTCGTCCATTTTCTTCTGATATTACAATGAATATCGAAGGCAGCGAAGTTACATTTACTCGTCCAAACGATAGCAAAGAAATGAAAACTATTCACGGTACAAGCCGTGCAAACTTCAATAACATGGTTGTTGGTGTTTCCGAAGGCTTCCAAAAAGCCCTTGAATTAATCGGGGTTGGTTACCGTGCTCAATTGCAAGGAACAAAACTTGTCTTGAACGTTGGTTACTCTCATCCTGTTGAAATCACTCCACCTGCTGGCGTGACAGTTGAAGTACCTGCCAACACACAAGTTATTGTGAAAGGCATTAATAAAGAAGATGTTGGCGAATTAGCTGCAAACATTCGTGGCGTTCGTCCACCAGAACCTTATAAAGGCAAAGGTATTCGTTATGTTGGCGAATATGTTCGTCGTAAAGAAGGTAAAACTGGTAAATAATAGCAGTTTATTAATAAACTGCGGGAGTCTTCTGAAGCTTGTCAGCTTTCAGAGGCTACCCAAAGCGGCTTAGGCTAGCTTATTTCAAGAGGTGAAAATTGTGATTACAAAACCAGACAAGAATAAAACACGTCAAAAGAGACATCAACGTGTCCGCAACAAAATTTCTGGTACTGCTGAGTGCCCACGCTTGAACGTTTTCCGTTCTAACAAAAACATCTACGCGCAAGTAATTGATGACGTAGCGGGTGTGACGCTAGCAAGTGCCTCAGCCTTAGAAAAAGAAATTTCAGGTGATACTAAAACTGAACAAGCGGCTGCAGTCGGCAAATTAGTTGCTGAACGTGCTGCTGCCAAAGGTGTAAAACAAGTAGTCTTTGACCGTGGTGGATACCTTTACCATGGCCGTGTAGCAGCTTTAGCTGAAGCAGCTCGCGAAAATGGACTAGAATTTTAGGAAGAAGGAGGAATACCATTCATGGTTTATATCGATCCAAAACATTTGGAATTAGAAGACCGCGTAGTTGCGATTAACCGCGTAACTAAAGTTGTTAAAGGTGGACGTCGTTTACGTTTTGCTGCTTTAGTTGTTGTCGGAGATAAAAACGGACATGTTGGCTTTGGTACTGGTAAAGCTCAAGAAGTTCCTGAAGCTATCCGTAAAGCAATTGAAGACGCGAAGAAAAACTTAGTTGAAGTACCTATGGTTGGTTCAACTATCCCTCACGAAGTTATCGGTGTCTTCGGCGGCGGCCGCATTTTAATGAAGCCTGCTGTAGAAGGTTCTGGAGTGGCAGCTGGTGGACCAGTTCGTGCCGTCCTTGAGTTAGCTGGGGTAGCAGATATCACATCTAAATCATTAGGTTCTAACACACCAATCAACGTTGTTCGCGCAACAATTGATGGTTTAAAACAATTAAAACGGGCAGAAGAAGTTGCGCAATTGCGTGGCAAATCTGTTGAGGAATTAATCGGTTAAGGAGGACAAAGTAATGGCTGAATTAAAAATTACATTAAAACGCAGTGTTATCGGACGTCCTCAAAACCAACGTGATACAGTGAAAGCTTTAGGCTTAGGTAAAATCAACAGCACGGTTGTTAAACCAGCTAACGATGCTATCAAAGGCATGGTAAATACTGTTTCACATTTAGTGGACGTTGAAGAAGTCTAAAAATATTTAGATGATTAAGGAGGTGCCAATTAATGAAACTTCATGAATTACAACCTGCAGAAGGTTCTCGTAAAGTGCGTAACCGTGTTGGTCGCGGAACTTCATCAGGTAATGGTAAAACTGCCGGCCGTGGACAAAAAGGGCAAAAAGCTCGTTCAGGTGGCGGTGTGAGACTTGGTTTTGAAGGGGGACAAACTCCTTTATTCCGTCGTTTACCAAAACGTGGATTTACTAATGTTAATCGTAAGGAATATGCAGTTATTAACTTAGATGTGTTAAACCGCTTTGAGGATGGTGCTGAAGTTACACCAGTTGCTTTGGTGGAAGCTGGAATCGTGAAAAACGAAAAAGCCGGCATTAAAGTCTTAGCTAATGGTGAATTAACTAAAAAACTTACTGTTAAAGCAGCTAAATTCTCTGAAGCAGCTAAACAAGCAATTGAAGCTGCTGGTGGTTCTATCGAGGTGATCTAATATGATCAAACTCTTGAGAGACGGATTTAAAGTTAAAGATATTCGCAACAAAATATTCTTTACTTTATTTATTCTAATCGTATTTCGAATTGGAGCCCATATTACCGTTCCTGGTGTCAACGCTAGTCGTTTACAGGAAATTGCTGATCTACCCTTCTTGAGTATGTTAAGTTTGACTAGTGGTGGTGCGTTGCAACAATATTCAATCTTCGCAATGGGTGTTTCCCCATACATCACTTCATCAATCGTTATTCAATTATTGCAGATGGACATTGTTCCCAAATTTGTGGAATGGTCCAAGCAAGGGGAAGTCGGTCGTCGTAAATTAAATCAGATGACCCGCTATCTAACGTTAATTATTGGTTTTGCGCAATCGCTGACCTTGACCATCGGTTTGAACTCGTTGACGTCATTTGGCGTTACCACATCAACCAATTGGGAAACATATGTCACAATCGGGTTAATCCTGACTGCTGGTACAATGTTTGTCACTTGGATGGGGGAACAAATCACCGAAAAAGGTATTGGTAATGGCGTATCGATGATTATCTTTGCGGGAATTATCTCACGTTTGCCAGAGAGTATTAAAGAAATTTACAATGAATACTTTGTAAATATCGACCAATCAAAAATCTGGCAAAGCGCGATTTTTATCGCCTTGATTTTAGTTGCCGTGTTAATTATCGTGACCATCGTAACCTATGTACAGCAAGCGGAATATAAAATTCCAATTCAATATACCAAACGGGTTGCTGGAGCACCAACCAGCAGTTATTTACCATTAAAAGTAAATGCTGCCGGCGTTATCCCAGTAATCTTCGCCAGTTCATTTGTGACTTTACCTGGTACGCTTTTACAAGCGTTCGGAAATTCCTTTAGCGATGCTGGCTGGTACGATATCGTTTCACAAATCTTCAATTATCAAACGGTACCCGGCGCCATTCTTTACACAGTATTGATTGTTGCCTTTACATTCTTCTATGCATTTGTCCAAGTCAACCCTGAAAAATTAGCTGAAAACTTGCAAAAACAAGGCAGCTATATTCCAAGCGTGCGACCTGGTAAAGGTACCGAAGAATATGTATCTAGTTTGTTAATGCGTTTAAGTACGGTCGGCTCAGTCTTCTTAGGCTTAGTGGCCTTGTTGCCAATCATTGCTTCGATGTTGTGGGATCTTCCTTCATCGATTGGACTTGGGGGAACAAGTTTACTAATCATTATCGGAGTTGCGTTAGATAGTGCTAAACAATTAGAAGGTTTATTGTTGAAACGCAAGTACGTCGGCTTTATCAACTAATCAGTTACCGAGAATTTCTCGCTGCCTAAACACATGATGGGAGAATCTTCTCCCAGAGGGTGTTGCGGAGGTTAGTTGAAGGCCAAGACATTCACTGCAGAGACTTTGCTGATTGTTTAAACAATCAGTCAAAGGAATGAAGGAGGAGCACTGATGAATCTCATTTTAATGGGACTGCCTGGAGCTGGTAAAGGAACTCAGGCTGAAAAAATTATTGATGCTTATGGGATTCCGCAAATCTCGACTGGCGATATGTTCCGAGCTGCAATCAAAAATGAAACAACTCTTGGATTACAGGCAAAAGCGTTTATGGACAAAGGCGATTTGGTTCCTGATGAAGTAACCAACGGCATTGTCAAAGAACGTTTAGCTGAAGATGATACCAAAAATGGTTTCCTTTTAGATGGCTTTCCCCGGACTATCGACCAAGCAAAAGCATTAGATCAAATGCTAAAAGACTTAAACAAAAAAATCGACGGCGTCATTGAAATTCATGTCGCAGAAGATATTTTAGTTGAACGTTTAGCAGGTCGCTATATCTGTCGTAATTGTGGGGCGACTTATCATAAGATTTTTAACCCGACAAAAGTCGAAGATACCTGCGATCGATGCGGTGGGCATGAGTTTTTCCAACGGGAAGACGACAAACCTGAAACTGTTAAGAACCGCTTAGCTGTTAATATTGAAAGTAGCGCACCAATCTTGGCTTACTATCAAGAGCTAGGCTTATTACAAACAATTGATGGGAACCGTCCAATTGATGACGTATTTGCAGATGTCAAACATATCATTGACAAATAGCCCAGCTAGCCCGCAACCGACTTGCGTTTGGTTTCTCTTGTCAAATGTAGCGGTCTATGATAGAATATGTCAGTCCGACTTCTAGTCAAATAGAAGTAGTCAAGTTGAAAATGTAGGTGGGAGCAGCTGTTTCCGCCGTTTTATCGTGTAAATCACGAAACAAGTACAAGGAGGTACTATGCGTGGCAAAAGATGATATGATTGAAATCGAAGGTACAGTCGTCGAAACTTTGCCGAATGCAATGTTTAAAGTGGAATTGGAAAATGGACACGAAGTACTCGCTCACGTATCAGGCAAAATTCGAATGCACTACATTCGTATTTTACCCGGTGACAAGGTGACAGTTGAATTGTCTCCTTATGATCTGAGTCGTGGCCGGATTACCTACCGCTTCAAATAATTGTACTCCGTAAAACCACAGGAGGTATTATCATGAAAGTAAGACCATCAGTAAAACCGATGTGTGAACATTGTAAAGTAATTCGTCGTAATGGACGGGTTATGGTGATTTGCTCAGCAAATCCAAAACACAAACAACGTCAAGGATAATGGAGGTGTCATAAAGTATGGCTCGTATTGCAGGAGTAGATATTCCTCGTGATAAACGCGTAGTAATTTCCCTTACTTATATTTTTGGGATTGGTAACACTACTGCGAAAAAAGTATTGGCTAATGCTGGTGTTTCTGAAGACGTTCGCGTTAGAGATTTAACTAACGAACAAACAGATGCTATCCGTGCAGAAGTTGATAAATTAAAAGTTGAAGGTGATCTTCGTCGTGAAGTGAACTTAAACATCAAACGATTGATGGAAATCGGTTCTTACCGTGGGATTCGTCACCGTCGTGGATTACCAACTCGTGGACAAAACACGAAAAATAATGCACGTACTCGTAAAGGCCCAGCTCGTACAGTAGCAGGTAAGAAAAAATAATTCTTAAGTAAAGGAGGCCAACACTTCATGGCAGCAAAGAAAGTAAATCGTAAACGTCGTGTCAAAAAGAATATTGAAGCTGGGATTGCACATATCCACTCAACATTCAACAATACTATTATTATGATCACTGATGTTCACGGTAACGCAATCGCTTGGTCATCAGCTGGCTCATTAGGCTTCAAAGGAAGCAAGAAATCAACTCCTTTTGCAGCTCAAATGGCAGCCGAAACTGCTACCAAAGCAGCGATGGAACACGGCTTAAAAACCGTTGAAGTAACAGTTAAAGGACCTGGTTCAGGACGTGAAGCAGCTATTCGTTCACTACAAGCAACTGGACTAGAAGTAACAGCAATTCGTGACGTTACACCAGTTCCTCATAATGGTGCCCGCCCTCCAAAACGCCGTCGTGTTTAATAGGTGCAGCTCATTTTGAGTGCTTGCAATAACATCATTGAACTAATGACGTTTCGTTTTGAAAGGGGTAAAGATAAGAATGATTGAATTTGAAAAACCTAGAATTGCCAAGATTGATGAGAAAAAGGATTACGGAAAGTTCATCGTTGAACCTCTGGAAAGAGGTTATGGAACTACTTTAGGGAATTCCCTACGTCGTATTTTATTATCTTCTTTACCGGGTGCCGCTATTACCAATATTCAAATTGATGGCGTATTGCATGAGTTCTCAACTGTTAAAGGTGTGAGAGAAGATGTGACACAAATCATTCTGAACATCAAAGGCTTAGCGTTAAAGCTTTACACCCAAGAAGAAAAAACCCTTGAAATTGATATCACAGGACCAGCAACCGTCACTGCCGGCGATATTCTCGTGGACAGCGATGTTGAAATCCTAAACAAAGATTTATTTATCTGTGAAGTAGCTGAAGGCTCGACCTTCCATGCTCGTTTAACGGTTAAACCAGGACGGGGCTATGTCCAAGCAGATGAAAACAAACGTGAAGATATGCCAATTGGTATGCTTCCAGTTGATTCTATTTACACCCCGGTAAACCGTGTCAACTACCAAGTTGAAAATACACGTGTCGGCCGTCGTGATGATTTTGATAAATTGACGATGGAAATTTGGACTGATGGCTCAATTGAACCATTAGAAGCAATGAGTTTAGCTGCAAAGATCATGACTGAACATTTAGACATCTTTGTTAACCTAACTGACGAAGCGAAAAACGCTGAAATCATGGTTGAAAAAGAAGAAACTCAAAAAGAAAAAATGTTGGAAATGACAATTGAAGAATTAGACTTATCTGTTCGTTCATATAACTGTCTGAAACGTGCCGGAATCAACACTGTACAAGAATTAACTAATAAATCTGAACCAGAAATGATTAAAGTTCGTAATTTGGGCCGCAAATCATTAGAGGAAGTCAAAGCAAAATTGATGGACTTAGGCTTAGGTTTACGTAAAGAAGACTAATCCCAAAGGAGGATAATCCCCGTGAGTTATCGTAAATTAGGACGCACATCTAGTCAGCGTAAAGCAATGTTGCGTGATTTAACTACCGATTTGTTGATCAACGAACGTATCGTAACGACTGAAGCTCGTGCGAAAGAAGTTCGCTCAACAACGGAAAAAATGATTACTTTAGGCAAACGTGGAGATCTTCATGCTCGTCGTCAAGCAGCTACATTCGTTCGTAACGAAGTTGCCAGCGTACGTGAAGAAGATGAAAAAATCGTTGTGGAAACAGCTTTACAAAAGTTGTTTAACGATATTGCACCTCGTTATGCTGAACGCCAAGGCGGCTACACTCGTATCTTGAAGACTGAACCAAGACGCGGCGACGGCGCCCCAATGGTTGTTTTAGAACTAGTTTAAAATCACACTGCTGTCACTTTATAGATGTGAGCATAGAGTGTTATGATGTTGGAGTTTTACTCCGAGTCTAGCTCGGCGCCAGAGTCTGTGACCAAATTGTCTCAAGCTTGATTATCCAATTGCTAGTATCTTGGTAAGTTTGTTTTTTACAGCAAACACGGAGAAGGAAATAGTTTGAGGCAGCGTCACAGCCTCTTGGCACTCATCATAAAGTGTTTTTTTATACCTAGCAAACCTGTCATGACAGTTAGGTGTAAAAAAGCACTTTATTTTATTTTGTAAGAACAAAAGATTGCTATATTCCACAGTTTATGATGAAATAATAACAGGAAAATTTGTGGACGGAGGAAGTCTAATGGATCCGATTATTCAACTTGAGAATATTCGTTTTAAATATCAAGAAGACGATTCAAGCTACGCCTTAAATGACGTGAGCATCGAAATAAACCGGGGAGAATGGGTGGCGATTATCGGTCACAATGGCTCTGGTAAATCAACTTTAGCTAAGACAATCAACGGCTTATTGCTGCCAGAATCTGGTTCTGTCAAAGTCGGCGACTATATTTTATCAGAAGAAAACATTTGGAGTCTTCGAAAAATGGTCGGCATGGTCTTCCAAAATCCCGACAATCAATTTGTTGGGGCCACAGTGGAGGATGATGTCGCCTTTGGTATGGAAAATCAAGGCGTTCCTCGAGAAGACATGCTACTTAGAGTTAAAGACGCTTTGCAAAAGGTTCGCATGAGCGATTTTGCTGCCAGAGAACCTGCTCGACTGTCCGGCGGTCAAAAGCAGCGGGTTGCGATTGCTGGTGTGGTTGCGTTGCGTCCAGATATTATTATTTTAGATGAAGCGACGAGTATGTTAGATCCTGAAGGCCGAGAAGAGGTTATCAAAACTATTAAAGAAATTAAGGATGAAAGCAATTTGACGGTGATTTCAATCACCCATGATATTGACGAAGCGGCAAATGCCAATCGGGTTTTTGTCATGCGTCAGGGGGAACTGATTAAAGAAGGTTCACCGGAAGAAATTTTTTCTGCGGGACCTGAATTAATTGAGTTGGGCTTGGACCTGCCATTTCCCGAAAAACTAAAAATTGCCTTGAAGGAACAAGGAATTGCCGTTCCCCAAGAGTATTTAACTGAAGAAGGGATGGTTGAGTGGCTATGGACATCCGTTTTGAAGAAGTAAGCTTTACGTATCAACCTAATACGCCCTTTGAACAAGCCGCGCTATTTGATTTAGATTTAGAAATTAAAGAGGGCTCTTATACGGCGATTGTCGGTCATACCGGCAGTGGCAAATCGACTTTACTGCAGCACTTAAATGCGCTTGTTAAACCAACCAAAGGCAAAGTTTGGATTGGTGAAAGAGAGATTATCGCTACTACAGATAATAAAAATTTAAAACCGATTCGCAAAAAAGTCGGGATTGTCTTTCAATTTCCAGAAGCTCAATTATTCGAAGAAACGGTTGCCAAAGATATCGCCTTTGGTCCCAAAAACTTTGGTGTCAGTGAAGAAGAGGGTAAGGTTTTGGCGAAAGAAATGCTAGAACTAGTTGGATTAGACGAAACCTATATGGAACGGTCACCCTTTGACTTATCTGGGGGACAAATGCGACGGGTGGCGATTGCTGGCGTCTTAGCAATGGAACCGGAAGTATTAGTCTTAGATGAGCCGACTGCCGGTCTTGACCCACAGGGGCGCCGTGAAATGATGCAGATGTTTAATGAGCTGCATCTAAAGAAAAACTTGACGATTGTCCTCGTGACCCATTTAATGAATGATGTCGCTGATTTTGCTGATTATGTTTATGTTCTGGAAAAGGGCCGAATTGTGAAAAACGGCACGCCAAGAGAAGTCTTTGCGGATATCGAATGGCTGAAGGCCAAACAATTAGGCGTCCCAACGGCTTCTGAATTTGCCCAACGATTAGCAGCCAAAGGTATTCAATTTGCTGAATTGCCGCTAACCGCTGACGAACTAGCCCGTGACATTGTTGCGCTGGCTGGAGGTGACGCCCATGATGAATAAATTGATTTTAGGCCGCTTTATTCCGGGGGATTCACTGATTCACCGTTTAGATCCGCGGGCTAAATTACTAGCAAGTTTTTATTTTATCGGCATTATCTTTCTAGCAAATAATTGGCAAACTTATTTGTTGATGGGGAGTTTCACCATCTTTGCTATTTTACTTTCAAAGATTGACCTGCGCTTTTTCATTCGTGGCGTACGTCCGCTGCTCTTTCTAATGCTTTTTACCGTTGCATTGCAGATCTTTTTCACCCGTGGCGGTGAGGTCTATTGGAGCTGGGGCATTTTCAGTTTAACTTATCTCGGTGTAGTCAACGGGGTGATGATTTTCTGCCGCTTCGTTTTGATTATCTTTATGTCTACTTTGTTGACGTTAACAACGCAGCCTTTAGAATTATCTGACGCAATTGAATATATTTTGCGTCCGTTGCGAGTGGTGCGTTTTCCAGTCCATGAAATTTCTTTGATGCTGTCGATTGCTCTGCGTTTTGTGCCAACCTTGATGGATGAAACGGAAAAAATTATGAACGCTCAGCGGGCCCGTGGTGTCGATTTCGGCGAGGGCAATCTGATTGATAAAATGAAGGCAGTCGTGCCGTTACTGATTCCGCTCTTTGTCTCCAGCTTTAAACGAGCCGATGATTTAGCGACGGCGATGGAGGCTCGTGGTTATCAAGGCGGCGAAGGCCGAACAAAATATCGTGTGCTTCATTGGCATGGACGAGATACAATCGTGGTTTTCGTGTTTACAGCGCTGACCTGTGCTTTACTTTTCCTACGCTATTAAAAAAGATTTTTAGTCAACAAGTTATCCGAACCATCTGAGAGGGAAGGCATTGTTAACATTTTGCCGCCAGGTTATCATCACCTGTGAAATCTTGGATGGCTTCGGATTTTTTATTTTATAAATCAATAAAGGAATGAACAAAATGGTACGATACAAAGCAATTATTGCTTATGATGGCACAAATTTTAACGGCTTTCAAAACCAGCCCAATGGTCGGACTGTCCAAGGGGAAATAGAGAAAACTTTAAAGATGATGAATAACGGACAAGGAATTACCATTTTTGGCTCAGGACGAACAGATGCGGGAGTCCATGCCATCGGTCAGGTGATTCATTTTGATTATCCTGAGGAGCGCCCTTTGGAGCGAATGCGCTATGCTTTAGACACACAAACGCCAGAGGATATTGCTTGCCGGGAAGTAGCAATTGTCAAAGATGATTTCCACGCCCGTTATCATGTTATCGAAAAGACCTATGAATTTCGGGTTGACATCGGCAAGCCCCGCAGTCCCTTCCGCCGTTTTTACGCGAGCTTTTATCCTTATCCGCTTGACTTGGATAAAATCCAGCAAGCATTGCCGGATTTATTGGGAACCCATGACTTTACTTCCTTTTGTGCAACTGGTAGTTCCGTTGAAGAAAAAGTGCGGACGATTTATCAAGCCGAGATGACCGTTAATGCCGCTGGCGATGAACTGCTTTTCACTTTTCGCGGAGATGGCTTTTTATACAAAATGATTCGTATTTTAGTCGGCACCTTACTAAAAATCGGCAATGGGCGGCTGGCTGTCGACAGTTTACCAAAAATTATCGCCGCCAAGGATCGAAATGCAGCCGGTCCAACGGCGCATCCAGAGGGATTGTATTTAAAAGAAGTGAAGTATGAGTAACGGAAAAAGCCAATCTACAACCATTGTTTAACAATGAGTTGTAGATTGGCTTTTTTTATTTCACCTTCACAAACAAGCGGTCACCAACAAAGAAAACTAAACTTAACGCTAGCATCGGTAAGGCGATAAAGTAATAATATCTTAAATAAGGTGTGTCACTGCCGGCAATATCAAGAATTCCTTGAATAATCACGGCATTAATACAGACTGCTAAAGCGATATTGTAGAGATTAAAAGCTAACCGATTATTGAGGGTTTTTAAAGGGCCATTTAAAAGAATAATCAGCAGCCCGCCGATTAAAGGAATCACCCAGACATACTCTAAGCCGATTGAGGTGACGCCATGACTAAAGCTATGATAGATGAGTTGAAAGACAAAAAGAAAGGCTGTAATACTTAGGTAACCGATAATTGTGCGTTTTAGTTTCATGTAAATCTTCCCTTCTAGGCTAATAGCCGAAATATAAAATGTCGCTGACGGCTCGTTCGCTGGAGCCGCCGCTGCCGCCAACAGTTTGATTGACGACTTCACCATTGAAATAAAGTGTTGTTGAACCGCCGCCGTCTAAATTATAGGCGGTGGTTGCACCGAGACCTTCAAAGACTTCGGCTAATTGATAGAGGCTTAAGCCTTCACTATCGTCGGTGCGGCCTTCTGAAACGACAATCACATAATGGTTTTCACTGATTTGACCAATGGCGGTGCGGGGATTACTTTGCATGGATTGACCGACTTCACTGGATTCGCTAACAGCGATAGTGCTGTCTTCAATTAATGTCGGGCCAAATGACAACACTTGTTGAGCGCCAGCTGCGAGTAAATCGGTGGCGCTAGTTTCAGATTCATTGACAATTGAAAAATTGCCATCGCTGTCAATCACTAAATCCTCTTGGTCACTGTCGCCGGCGGTATCGCGATATAAAACGCCATTGCGGATCACATAACCGGTGGAACGGAAGCCGTAATAATCACCGTTGATGGCTAAGATGGCATCGTTATCCTCGGCAATAGCGGAAGTCGTTTCGGTAATATTGCGGCCGTAAGTTCCCTGTGCTAAAGCTGTTTGCAAATAGCTAGCGTCGCTAACTT
The DNA here is from genome assembly GCF_056924355.1 of Enterococcus sp. LJL90. Lineage (NCBI taxonomy): Bacteria > Bacillati > Bacillota > Bacilli > Lactobacillales > Enterococcaceae > Enterococcus > Enterococcus sp. LJL90. Next base: position 833,645 of record NZ_JBXPBQ010000001.1, read on the forward strand.
GAATATCGACGACATAGACAGTCGTGTTATCGACAACTTCTTCAGTGATAGCTATTTGGATATTGTCATCACTGTAGCTGGTATCAGTGATGGTTGCCGCTGAGGAGCTACTGGAATCAGTCGAGCTGTCAGTCGTTGTGGAACTGGTGCTGGTAGTATCAGCGGTTGTGGTTGCCGCAGCCGCTTCAGCTTCGGCGACTGAAACACCAGCTTCAGGTAAGACAAATGCCTTTAACAGTACAAAGCCGTCACCACCGGCAATCAGCAAACAGGCTAAACTGGCCGAGAGATATTTTCGTTTAAAAAACTTTTTTTTCATAGGACACCTCTTAAATTTACAGGAATAAATGGACTAACGGGGCGTAAAGACAACCCGTTTTTGAATGGAGAAACTGAAAAAGAATAAGATGAAATCAATCACTAGTTTACTGATAAGAATGGATTGAATCACAGAGCTGAGGAGAGTGACTCCCAACCAGCTCAATAGCAATTGGCTGCCAAACAGCAAACTGTATTTCCAAAAAGACTGCTTGATGTTGGTTTTATTTTGGAAAACTAGTTTGCGATTAACCTGATAATTGAATATTCCCGATAAAACGCGGGCGGTGACGGTGGCCACCAGCAGCATTTGCGCCTGCTGCCCAAAAATTGCAGCAATTAAAACAAATAGGCTCACATCAACTAAAGCCGAAGACAAAGACGACAGCAAAAAGGAAACGAGTGGGCGATAGACTAAAAAAGAATCTTGGATAGTTCGAAAATGAGAAAGATGATTTTTTTCTTCATAGACGGTGGCTATCGGCAAGGTTTCTATTTGATAGTCGGCCTGCGGTAATTCTAAAAGCTGATTCATCTCATATTCAAAACGCTGACCTTTGATTAATAATAAATCCGGCAGACTAGCGCTGGGAAATCCTCTTAGTCCCGTTTGGGTATCTTCTAAACGAATTCCAGAGCTCAGATAATAAATCAGTGAGGTCATCCGGTTACCAAATAGACTCCGCGTAGGTGTGGTGGCTTTTGAAAAACTACGGACACCTAAAAGAAATTGGAGCTCCCGTAAGCTTTCGGTTCGTTGGAGCATTTGGAGAATATCCGAAATAGTATGTTGCCCATCACCATCAGCGGTGACGACGCTTCTAGCGGGATAATTTTCTTGGATAAATTTGAAGCCGGCTTTTAAAGCGTGTCCTTTGCCGAGATTGTCAGGATAAGTCAAGACCTCAACACCTAGAGACTCGATTTTCTGAAAGGCCGCTTGATAAGCGGGCCCACTGCCGTCGTCCACCACGACAATCGGCGCAATTTGCTGGCTCAGCTCCTGCATAAACGCCAAAGTCTTGGCGGTCGGTTGATAAATCGGAATTAATAAAATAGCTGGCATCACGTCACCTCCTGAAAATTTTCCTTTAGCATAGTGTTTAGTATAAACATCTAACTTAAAAGGGACTTAAAGGTTAAGGTCGCTGAAAGGTTTAAAATTCGGTATACTTGAAGAGACTTTGAAGCAGAAAGGATCAGTAAACAGATGATACAACTTGAAAAAGTCGGCTTTGTAGCCGGCGGAGAGACAATTTTAGCAGATATTTCTTTTGCGGTGACCAAAGGCGATTTTTTAACGATTTCGGGACCTTCTGGCGGCGGTAAGAGTACGCTTTTAAAAATTGTGGCGAGTTTACTGACCGCCACCAGCGGCAAGATTCTTTTTGAGGACCGAGATTTAGCGGAGCTTAATCCGGTAACTTATCGACGGGAAGTTTCCTATTGTTTTCAGCAGCCGGCCTTATTTGGGGAAACGGTGGCGGATAACTTGCGCTTTCCTTTTGAAATCAGGGGAGAAACTTATGATGAAGGCCGGGCAGTTGAATTATTGGACCGAGTAGCTTTAGACAAAAGCTACCTGCAAAAATCCATCAATGAAATTTCCGGTGGGGAGAAACAGCGGGTGGCATTAATCCGCAATCTGATGTTTCCGCCAAAAGTTTTGTTATTAGACGAGGTGACGACTGGCTTAGATGAGGTGAGTCAGCAAATCGTTTGGCAGTTGATTTCTGATAGCAATCAAGAGGGCATTACGATTTTGCAAGTGACCCATGACCGTCAGGAAATCGCAGCAGCCAAACAGCTACTGACAATTGAAGGGGGAAAAATCAGTGAACTTAAACGTTTCTAATTTTGCCTTGGCGACAGCGGCACTGCTGGTTTGTGTTTCATTATTTATCAGCAGCAAAGAAAAGCTGGGGCTGACGAAAGATATTTTAATTAGTGTGCTGCGGGCGATTATTCAATTGATTGTTGTCGGCTATGTGCTGCAATATATTTTTAAAGTCGATAACGTTCTCTTAACGGCAGCAATGATTTTAGTGATTGTTTTCAATGCGGCGTGGAATGCCGGCAAACGCAATCCACAATTAGAGTACGGCTTTGCCTATTCCTTTGGGGCAATTTTTGCCAGTACTGGCATTACTCTTGGCATGTTAGTTTTGGCGGGGGCAATTAATTTTATTCCCTCTCAAATGGTGCCCATCTCAGGGATGATTGCCAGTAATTCGATGGTGGCAATCGGCTTATGTTACCGCTCGATGGAAACCCAGTATCACGACCAGCGGCAACAGGTTTTAGAAAAATTAGCATTAGGCGCTGAGGTAAAGCTGGCTTCGCTGCCGATTTTACGAGGCAGCATTAAAACAGCGATGCAGCCGACAATTGATTCGGCTAAAACCATGGGGATTGTCAGCTTGCCGGGGATGATGAGCGGCTTAATCTTTGCCGGTGTCGATCCAGTTCAGGCAATTAAATATCAAATTATGGTAGTCTTTATGCTTTTATCGGCCACCGGCTTAGGTTCGTTTATTGCGGGCTATCTAGCGTACCGCGACTATTTTAATAGTCGCCAGCAACTAAAAATTTAATTCAGTAAAAAGTACCAATAGTCTGAGCTTTTTTGATATAATATCTGAGAAAGCTCAGGCTGTTTTGATTATTTCAAGCGGGACAGTCTTAACTAATTAGGCTGCATAACGCAAGTAAAAAAAGCCTGTGACATTAGTCAGCTTAGCAGGTGAAATCCCGAACTAAATTATATTTGTTCCTGCGGTCCAGTAGGTCCGAATCGCAAATTAACAATATCTAGTTGTTTTTACTAAATATCGTTCTAAAGTTCGGCTTTGTTCTAACTAATGTCACAGCCTCTTAAAAAAAGCAGACTAAGCTGCAAAATCTAACTATTCTAAGGAACAGGGAGAAGTTTATGAAAAAAAGTGACCGTCATACCTTAATCAAACAAATTATTACCCAACAAAATGTGGGGTCGCAGGAGGAACTTATTCAGCTTTTGAAAAAAGCTGGCGTCGACGCAACGCAGGCGACTATTTCCCGGGATATTCGGGAATTGAGAATTGTCAAAGACCATGACAATAGCGGCAATGTGCGTTATGGCATTTTCAATCAGCCGACTGAGACGGGCATGGAGGAAAAACTGGCGGCCTCCATCAAAGAGGAAATGCTGAGTTTAGAACAAATTCAATTTACACTGATTTTAAAAACGAATTTACGCAGTGCTGATGTGGTGTCTAATTGGCTGGATGAAGTCAATTATCCGGAAATTGCCGGAACGATTGCCGGTGTCGATACAATTTTAATTATTTGTCACAATAATGAAGAAGCAGCGCAGGTAGCGGCTCGTTTATCCGCAATGCGCTAAAAAAAATTTGGAGGCTTACAGTATGAATTTGGAAGCGTTACAAAATGGTTCAGATATTCGGGGAATTGCGATTACGACAGCAGAGGAAACGGCGAATTTGACACCGGCTGCGGTAACTGAGATTGCCAAAGGTTTAGTCAGCTGGCTGCGGGAAACTAGAGAAGCAGATTATCAAGCCGGTCAATTAAAAATCGGTATCGGCCACGACAGTCGCTTAAGCGGCCCTGCTTTAAAGCAGGCCTTAATTGATAGCTTAGTCGAACAGGGCATCAATGTGATTGATTTTCATTTGGCGACAACACCGGCAATGTTTATGGCGACCCAGTTTGACCAATTTCAATGTGATGCGAGCGTGATGTTGACGGCTAGCCATCTGCCGTTTTATTTTAACGGCATCAAGATTTTTAGTCCGGCCGGCGGTGCTGAAAAAAGCGATATTCGTTTTATCTTGACCCATATTAAAGAAAATAAAAATGGCCAGACGGGCTCTGTTACAGAGGCTGATTTGTTAACGCCTTATGCGGCTGATTTGGTGACCAAAATTCGGCAAGGGATGCAGACCACTGAAGAGCAGCCGCTTGCTGGTATGAAAATTATTGTGGATGCCGGCAATGGTGCTGGTGGCTATTTTGCTGAAAAAGTTTTGGCACCGTTGGGGGCTGACACGAAGGGTTCGCAATTTTTAGAACCAGATGGTAATTTTCCAAATCATATTCCAAATCCGGATAATAAAGAAGCGATGGCTAGTATTCAACAGGCAGTTTTGGATCAGCAGGCGGACTTAGGTGTTATCTTTGATACCGATGTCGATCGCTCGGCTGTGGTGGCGAAAAACGGCGAGGTGATTAACCGCAATAATTTAATTGCGGTCTTGGCCACCATCGTTTTAGCGGAACATCCGGGGACCCGGATTGTCACCAATTCACCGACAACCAATCACTTGAAGGACTTTATCGAAGCTAAAGGCGGGATTCAAGTCCGCTATATTTCCGGTTACCGTAATGTGATTAATAAAGCGATTGAGTTAAACGAGTCCGGCGTCGATTGCCAGCTGGCGATTGAAACCAGCGGACACGCAGCCTTCAAGGAAAATTATTTCTTGGATGATGGCGCCTATGTAATTGCTAAAATTTTGATGCTCTTGCCGAAATTAAAGGCAGAGGGTCGCACGATTGATCAGTTGATTGCCGAATTAAAGCAACCAGCTGAAACGATTGAATTTCGTTTTAAATTGGAGGCCAATGATTATCGCCCAATCGGAGAAAAGGTGATTGCCGACCTACCGGCATATTTAGCCGCAAAAGCCGGTTTCACCTTGGATCCAGAAAATGATGAAGGTGTCCGCTTTAGTGTTAGTGGAGAATATGGCAGCGGCTGGTTCTTGCTACGGATGAGCCTGCATGAGCCGTTACTCGTTTTACAAGTTGAAAATGACATTGACGGCAGCAACCGCAAAGTTTTAGCCGTATTAGAAGCTTTCTTTGCGCCAATCGACAAGGTCAACTCAGAAAACTTGACTGCATATTTGCAGTAAAAAAGGAAGTGATGGAGTTGGTCAAAGCAATTTTATTACCTTTAACGCTACTTTTATACGGCACGAATTTTATCGTGGCTTTGACGATGAAATTTGGCAAACAACGGCAAACCAGTGAAAAAATTGCCATCTGTTTTGGTGTCAACATGAGTCTGATTCTAATTGGCTTAATTGTCATCGTCGTGATGCGCTTAGCTGAGGTCGGCTTTCTGCCGGCATTTTAAAAAATGAGTTCTGCTGACTAACTTTTGCCAGTTATTTAAAAGTTAGTAAAGAGCAGGACTCTTTTTTTGCAGAAAACAGCGGTCTATTAGCGAAATAGCGAAAATTTTGATACTATGATAGGTGTAGAAATAAAGTGAAATGTGAGAAATTCAGGACCGTTGCAGGAAATTTATTTTGTCTAAAGAAATACTGAAGAAGCCAATCGAAATTTGCAGTAAAAGCAAGTCAACAAACTAATCGATTGGACAGCTTGTCTAAAACAAGTTATTTATTGATGAGGATAAATTTTTTGACTAACTGGCAGTGACATGGATTCCAGACAGGTCTTAATAGAAACAGGAGGCAATTGAGATGGCGAAAATAATGATTGTAGAAGATGAAGCGGTCATTCGCAACTTGGTGATGGAGGAGTTGGAGAAATGGGAGTTTACTACCTTTGGCACAACGGACTTTCATGATGTATTGCTGGATTTTGAACGGGAAGAGCCTCAATTGGTTTTACTAGATATCAATTTACCGGTGTTTGACGGTTATTATTGGTGCCAAAAAATCCGCGATGTCTCCAAGGTGCCGATTATTTTTATTTCCAGCCGTTCCACCAATATGGATATGATTATGGCGATGAATATGGGGGCAGACGATTTTATCACTAAACCCTTTCAAATTGATGTGCTAGTAGCGAAAATCAATGCGCTTTTGCGGCGCTCTTATGATTATTCTGAAGGCAGTGCTGAAACGTTGGCCCATAACGGCTTAACTCTAAATATTGATAATTCTAGCATGGAAATCAACGGTCAAATTGTCGACCTCAGCAAGAATGAATACCGGCTATTGTATATTTTAATGAAAAAACATGGCAAGATTCTCAGCCGGGAAAAATTGTTGCGGGCCTTGTGGGAGGATGAGCGCTTTGTCGATGACAATACGCTGACGGTCAATATCAATCGTCTGCGGAAAAAAATCGAGGAAGCCGGCATGAAGGGCTATATTGAAACAAAAGTTGGTCAAGGGTATTTAGTACCTTGATTGAAAAAAATGGGCAACAAGTGAAAGAGGCGGGAATCGAATGAGTTTTTGGCAATATCTCAAGGACCGCTGGCTGATTATCATCGGCTGGCTGCTGTTTGTCGTCTTGACGATTTTTTTAATGTGGCTGACGCCTAGTCTGTATGTGGATTGGTCAATCATTGGCTATCTGGCGTTATTAGAGGGCTTTTTATTGCTGATTTTTCTGGGTGGCTATTATTTAGCCCGCCGGCATTGGTGGCGCCGTCTCAAAATGACTGAGGAGGCTGAAGATGTCCTGCAGGAATTTTTTGATGACGGTCAAAACAATGAAGAAATTTTAGTCGAAAATTATATCAACCATCTGCTAGTGGAGCATCAGCAGACCATGCAGGACTTGGTGGAGAAGCAGCAAGATCAAAAGGATTATATCGATTCCTGGGTGCATGAAATCAAAGTGCCATTGGCGGCAGCCGGCTTGATTCTCCGCAGCATTGAAGATGATATTTCTGATGAAAAATACCTGCTGTTAGAGGATGAAATTGCTCAAATTGATGAATACGTTGAGCAAGTGCTGTATTACGCCCGCCTAGATACATTTTCTAAGGATTATCTGATTCAAGAGTATTCATTAAAAGAATTAGTTCAGCCGGTGGTCCGCAGTCAAGTCAATCATTTTATCCAAAAGAATTTGAAATTGGAAATTTTCGGAGAAGATTATCAAGTGCTGACGGATGCCAAATGGCTTAGCTATATTTTTCGGCAGCTACTGTCTAATGCAATAAAATATACGCCAGTCAATGGCGAAGTTCAGATTTTAATGGAGAACACCCCTGACGGCATTCAATTATCTGTCAAAGACAACGGCATCGGAATTCCCAGCGAAGATGTGAAACGGATTTTCGATAAGGGCTTCACAGGTGAAAATGGCCGTCGTAGCGAACAGCATTCAACGGGGTTAGGCTTGTACTTGGCCTATAACTTAGCAGAAAAGCTAAACGTAAAACTGTCGGTCCAATCGACAGTCGGTCAAGGCACCACCATGACGCTAGCTTTTCCTAAGCTGCGGTATTATCAGGAGGAACGGTAATTGCGAAACTTATGACACAAGCAATTTTTTCTTCAATGAAAGGGAGTCAGCTTGATTCTTTTTGTTGAAGCAGCTTTAGGTCATAAGTTTTTTATTTTGGAGGTCAGACAAGTGAAAAAAATTATTATTGCGATGGATTCATTTAAGGGGAGCGGTACCAGCAGTCAAGTAGCTTCTTGGGTTGCTCAAGGAATTCGACGGGTTAATCAGCAACTTGAAATTCAAGAAATTCCGATAGCCGATGGCGGGGAAGGAACTGTGGCAGCCTTGGTCCAAGGGCTGCAGGGACAAATTAAAGAAGTCGTTGTGCGGGGGCCGCTAGGAAAAAAAGTGACTGCCCGTTACGGCCTATTGCCCAATCGGCAAGCTGTGATTGAAATGGCAGAGGCAAGCGGCTTGGCTTTGATTAATCCCCAAAGTGACGATGTTTTTCAGGCCAGTACCTATGGTGTAGGAGAATTGCTGTTAGCGGCAATTGAAGCTGGTGCGAAAACTATTTATTTAGGACTGGGCGGCAGTGGCACCAATGATGGCGGCGTCGGGATGGCCCAAGCTTTAGGTGTTTCCTTTAAAGATGCGATGGGTAACGAAATTTTTCCGGGAGCAAAAGGCTTGGAAAATTTAGCGGAAATTGATAGTAGCGGTCTTCATCCGGCTATCGAAAAGACTACGATTAAAATTTTGGCAGATGTGGCTAATCCTTTAACTGGTGCAAATGGCGCAACCGCTGTCTATGGTCCGCAAAAAGGCATTCAAAAAAATGACATCGCCAAAGTTGATCAATGGCTAGAACACTATGGTCAATTAATTTTCCAGACAACAGGTTTAAAAGTTGCTGATATACCAGGCAGCGGAGCGGCTGGCGGTTTAGGGGCAGGCTTGTTAGCCTTTGCAGGGGCAGAGGTCACGCAAGGCATCACAGAAATTTTAGATTTGTTAAATTTTGAAGAAGCAATTAAGGATGCCGCCTTTGTGATAACTGGTGAAGGCCGGTTGGACAGCCAATCCCTTGAAGGCAAAGCGCCGTTGGGTGTGGCTCGCTCGGCAAAAAAATTCCAGCTGCCAGTTGTTGCAATTGTCGGCAGTTATCAAGGAGATATTTCGGGAGTTTATCCAATGGGCATAGATTTAGTTATTGCTGCGGTTCATCGGCCCCAGACTTTAACTGAAGCGCTCGAATCTGTGGCAGAGAATCTAGCGGCTGCAGGTGAAACAGCGATTCGCAGCTATTTATTTAGCGGCATTCAACGGGATTCTTAGGGTTTCAGGAAAACCCCTTGTCCCGCCTCCCGCTATCTGGTAAACTGCCAAAGTGAGTAAAAGCAGACAGCCGCCGGTTTCAAAAGGGCGACGGCTTTTTTGAAAGGAATAAAAATGGACTTTTTAATTGCGTTAGTACCGATGGTGATGTGGGGTAGTGTTGGCTTAGTCAGCGGTAAAATCGGCGGCACAGCCAATCAACAGACATTGGGGATGACTCTAGGGGCGCTGCTTTTTGCGTCAGTTGTTTTTATTATTGTGCGGCCGGTTTTAACCTGGTGGACAATTATCATCGGTATTGTGGTGGGCATCTGCTGGTCGGCTGGACAGAACGGTCAGTTTCATGCGATGAAGCATCTAGGTGTTTCAGTCGGTCTGCCGATGTCAACCGGCATGCAGTTGGTGTTAAATACAATTGCCGGCGCCGTTTTATTTCATGAATGGACCCGTACAAAAGATTTTGTGCTGGGCATTGCCGCCTTGCTTTTATTAGTCATAGGTGCGTATTTAACCGCTCGTCAGGATGATCAAAGTCAACCACGAACACCTGATAAAATGCTGGATTTTGGCAAGGGCTTGCGGGCATTGGTTTATTCGACCCTCGGCTATGGCGCCTATACAATTATTGTTACTTGGGCTAATTTGGATGCCTTGGCGATTATTTTACCGATGAGTATCGGGATGAATATCGGCGCAATTTCCTTTGCCGCCAAAAAGCTGACGCTTAATCAATACGTCTGGAAAAATATGATTAGCGGTCTAATGTGGGGCTTGGGAAATGTTTGTTTGCTAGTGACAGTCCAAACTTTAGGACTAGCGGTTTCGTTCTCCTTGTCGCAAATGGGAATCATTATTTCGACATTAGGTGGAATTTTTATTTTGCATGAACGTAAAACTAAAAAAGAGCTGCTGTTTGTAATCTTTGGCTGCTTATCAATCATCGCTGGCGGAATTTTATTAGGCTATATGCGGGCGTAAGGAGAAAAATGTAGAGATGGATTTATTTAGAAAAAAAGCAATCATGCCCACAGGTACTAGTGGCATGAAAAAAGAATTAAAGACCAAGGACCTGATCTTTTTGGGTATCGGCGCCATCATCGGGACCGGAATTTTTGTTGTCACCGGTGAAGCGGCCCAAGCCTACGCTGGACCCGCTTTAAGTTTATCCTTTTTATTGGCGGCCGTTGTAGTGGTTTTGTCTGGTTTGTGTTTTGCGGAATTTGCTTCGCGGGTGCCGGCGTTGGGCGGTCCGTACGCATATATGTATATCGTCTTTGGGGAATTTATCGCTTGGTTAGCCGGCTGGTTTTTGATATTAGAATTTATGCTGGCTGTCTCTTCAGTAGCTTCTGGTTGGTCCGGTTATGTGCGGGGCTTTTTGACCAGTCTGGACATTCAGCTGCCGCAATTTTTAAGCGGCGCCTATAATCCGCAAAATGGAACTTATGTCGATTTAATCGCCGTCTTGGTTTTGATTTTTGTCACCTGGTGGGTCTCTTTGGAGGCAAAAAAGGCCCTGCGGTTGAATAATCTAATGGTCTATGTAAAATTTGCAATTATTGCTTTATTTATAGTTTTAGGTGTTTTCTTTGTAAAACCAGAAAACTGGGTGCCCTTTATGCCGATGGGTGTTTCTGGTGTGATTGACGGTGCGGCCCTAGTCTTTTTTGCTTTTTTAGGCTTCGATGCGGTGGCAATGGCCGCCGAAGAAGTTAAAAATCCGCAAAAAGATATTCCTCGGGGAATTATCGGGTCAATTGCGATTGCGACAGTTCTCTATATTGTCGTGACATTGATTTTAACAGGAATTGTGCCGTTCACTGAATTGGGTGTTCAAGATCCAGTAGCCTTTGCGATGCGTTATGTCGGTCACGGCGTGGTGGGTTCCATTATTTCGGTGGGGGCCATTTTAACACTGCTATCAGTGACGATTGCAATGATGTACTCACTGGCACGACTCCTGTTTGCCATCAGTAAAGATGGTCTGCTGCCGAAAAAAATGGGGCTGATTGATTCAAAGCATCGAACTCCGAAAAATGCGACCATTGCCGCCGGCGTAGTGGCAATGTTTTTTGCAGGTATTTTTCCTTTGTCTATTTTAGCGGAGCTGACAAATATCGCTGCTCTAAGTCATTTATTGTTAATGGCCTTTGGTATTTTGCGCCTAAATAAAGTCATTGGACCTGCCAAACCCGGCGAATTTAAAGTGCCGTTTGGTCCAGTTTTACCGATACTGTCCATTATTTTTTCAATTGTATTGATGCTGCGCTTTCAAGCAATTACTTGGATTGTCTATGGCATTGCCATCGTCATCGGCTTAATCATTTATTTTGGCTATGGCTACCAGCATAGCGCTTTAGGTTTAGAACAGAAGAAAACGAATAATAAGTAAAAGAAAACTCAAAAATCAAAGGCTGTATTGATGAAGCGACCCAAAAGCTAACTTTCGGGATTCAGACAGACCAATTGATTTTTGAGTTTTTTTAGCTTTGAAAAAGAGTTTTTAGATAGTGCTTCTTTTCGGATTCTTGAAGTTCCTCAAGCTTAAAACTGGGCTGACTTAGTTTGGCGATTTCCTCATCAGAAAACCACAGCTTGTCTTTGGTAATATCTCTGCCGTAGTCAGCTGGTCCGGGAATAAAACGAAAGACAATAAACTGGCAGGCCTCCTCGAAGGGATTTATCACCCGATGCAAGCTGTTATTCATCGTAATTAAATCATGAGGGGCTAGTTCAATCCTTTTTATCGTCTGATTCCTTTCAAAAATTTCAACAGCTAATCCACCTGTTAAGACGAAAACAATTTCCTGCAAATATTGATGGGCGTGCCATTCTTGGGTCAACTTTTTTGGCAAAGTATTAAAATGGACTTCAAAATTTTGCCGTAAATAGTAGTCTACTAGCGTGCCATTTTCTTTTTGAACAGTAATGGCTGTGGAGCTTTTTTGATAATCTGCTGAAAAATTCATGTTTGCCCTCCCATATTCGCTATAATTATACCATGTACAGATTTTTTTAAAATAATCACAAAAATTTGTAACCATCTGGCAACTCAAACGTTGTTACTGTGAAAAGGGGAAAATAAGGGATAAGGGGGGAGTAAATGGGTGAAAAGTGGATTGAGGAGCTCTTTGAAAAAGAGTATCCGGCTCTGCTGCTTTATGGGATTTCATTGACACATTCTCGCTTTGAAGCGGAGGATTTAGTGCAGGAAGCTTTTTACCGCTTCCTATTGATTTATGATTCCTTAAGCAGTGATAATTATCGTGGCTGGCTGTTTCGAGTGATGCGCAACTATTTTTATGACGGCCAGCGCAAGGAAAAAAACAAGAAAAAATTAGTTAAGTATTTAAAAAAGGAATATCAAGGAACCACAGCTGACCTCTTGGAGGAATTTATTCAGTCTGATGAACGGGAAGCCCTTTTTCAAAAAATTCAGCAGTTAAAAAACCCTTATCAAGAAATTTTGTTATCTTATTACTTTTTGGAGATGCCGATTCAGACGATCGCTGAATTTTTGCAGCTCAAGCCCAATAATGTCAAAGTCTTGTTGCATCGTGGGAGAAAACAGTTAAAGGAGCGGTTATAAATGAAAGATTATCGGGAGCGTTTAGAAAAATATCGGAATTATCAAATGTCACCAGAAGAAGCCCAAGCGTTTGAACAGGAAATGGCGGATGCCGCGAGTCTTTTTGATGATTTGCTAGAAAAAGAGGAGCTGGCAGCCCTAGAAGACTACGAAAAAAATCAACAGGAGCAGGTTCAACAGGAAAAAGATGTCAAGAAAAAAATTCGCCGCCGTTATCTCAAGATGGTGGCACTGGTCATTGTTGTGGTTTCGCTGATAGTTGGTGGTGGAATCTATTTTATTCCAAAAGCAATTGACAGTTATTATTATAATCCGGCTGAAGGGCAAGTTGAAGGCTCTTCTTATGAGCGTTATCAGCCGAGTGATTTTGAAGTGTATCAGAGGGTCTTAAATCAAGTGAATGTTTCTGAAAATCGGTTAGTGTCGACATATGCTTATCATAGTGGAGCGGGGACTTATCAAATTTCACAAAGTTTTATCGACGACTTTACTCAGTCTTATTTTCCTAGAATGTATACTTTGAACCGTAATCAATTACAGGATGAAACAAATTACGGCAGTAGTGATGCTAATTATTACGGTGGTGTTTTAGCCGAGGTAAATTTGACAGGAGACACTGAATTTTCCGGCGCAGATGATTTGGCTTCAAGGATTGCGGACTTGCCGGATTCGGCTTGGGTCAAATTAGAAGTCAGACCAAAGTCTCAAAGCTGGGCAGCAGTTTCAGAACTGATTAACAATCACCCGGAAATTACGTTTTATTCCGGCAAGATTGTCGAGCCTAGTGTCAATAGTGGTGAATATATGCCGTCTTCTTTTAATGTTGGTGTCCGTTTTGGCCGACCCCAGTCAACAGTCGAGACTGTGGGGAACCTTTATGTTCAAAGTCAAATTTACAATTCGGAATATCAAAATAAGCTGGAGGAGGACTATCCTAAATTATTTCGGCTGAATGGAGAGTTTGGCGCACATCAAACGGAAGAAGAATTGCGACAATATCTCAGTTCAAATCTGCAGTATTTAGTCGATCATCAAGAGGACAGTCTGGATACTTATCGCTATCCAGCTTCGGATTTCTATGAAGAGTTATACGGAGAAGATTTTGACCAAGCAGCCAGTGATAAGGATTATTATGATAACTTGATTGAAGCGGTTGAAACAGATGATTTGAGATTTGATAGTCTGTTGATTGCTATACCAAAGGATTTGTATGCCGACTTTGTCAATGGTGATAATTTTTATACAGCGAATCTAGTGGATGTTTTAATGTTCCGCTATTAAGAATATATATAGGGAAAAAATTAAAAAACCCCTGCAAGCTCTTCAATGAACTTGCGGGGAATTTTATGTTTTACTGTGTCAATTCCATCAGTTTTTGTTTCAAATCTTCTTCCATTTGAACGAGTTCGGTTTCGGCATTGCGGCGTTTCAGCTTGCCTTCTTGTTGGATACGTAAGGTTTCTTGGATGGTTTCCACCAAATCGTTTTGGGTTTTTTGCAGTGTTTCGATATCGACGATGCCCCGCTCGTTTTCTTTGGCGGTTTCGATAGCGGAAATTTTCAGCATCTCTGAATTTTTCTTCAAGAGTTCGTTGGTCGTTTCAGAGACTTGACGTTGCGCTGTAACCGCATCTTTTTGACGCAAGAGGGTCAGGGCAATGACCACTTGGTTTTTCCATAAAGGAATCGCCGTATTAATCGAAGCTTGGATTTTTTCCGCCAATGCCTGATTGGTATTTTGAATCAGGCGAATTTGTGGTGCCTGTTGGATGGTAATTTCCCGAGCAATCCGCAAGTCATGGGTCCGCTTGTCTAAGCGGTCTAAAAACTGACTGTAGTCATTGGCGATTTGGACATCCATCTGGTCGCCGGTTTCATTGGCTTTGGTCATCGCTTCAGGAATTGTTTTAGTCTGCAATTCCTCCATCTTCAATTCGCCAGCAGCAATATAGATGTTTAAGGCATCAAAATAATCTTTGTTTTTAGTATAAAGCTGTTCTAACATTAGATTATCTTTGATTAAGCCATCTTTTTCTTTGTTTAGTTTGACGGCAATCTTATCAATTTGGGCACCAATTTTTTGATATTTGGCGGTCACTTCATAAATCGATTGCTTCACCTTGCCAAACATTTTTTGGAAAAAGTTGCCTTCGCCAGCCCGTAATTCATCTGGATTGGCTTCGTTTAAGCGGTACATTAATTCAGTTAAGGAATCGCCAACGGGGCCAATATCATTGGCTTGCACATGGTTGAGCATCGATTCAGAAAATTCACCTAATTTGGTTTGCGCTGCTGAGCCATAAGTGATGACCGCCTGTGAATCATTGACATCAATTTTATTGGCTAATTCTTGGGCCTGATGCTGATACTCCGGTGATAATTTATCAATTAAGCGGGGAGCAATTTTTTGCTCCTGCAGCATGTTGATCTCTTGTTTTTGGTGGTCGGTCAATTCGTTGACCACCGGCGCTGAAAAAGGATTGTTTAATAAATCCTCTAAAGTATTTGTCGGTTGCGAAGTTGGTAACTTGTCATCTGCCATATCATTTTCCTCCGTGTTTCTTCAATTTATATTTAAGTTGGTGCAGGTTGCTTTTGAAAATCAAGCCTGATTGAAAGAAAAAGCTAGCTCCGAAAAGCTAGCTTAATTATTTCAGCAGGTCTACTTTAACTCGCTCTTCAACTTATTATCCCTGTTTAGACTTTGTTTTGCAATGGAAATTTCAACATCTAGCTCTTCTAAATCATCAGCGACAAATTGTTGATAGTCTTGGACGATTAAAAGCGACAGTTGATCAATCACTTGAGCACTTTCTTCAAGTTTTGCAAAGGCCTCTTTACTTTTGACTTCATGCTGATTGATTTCCAAATACTTGTCAGTCAAATCTGCCATATTCGGCAAATGGGTATAAAGGAAATGACTGGCATCATGCAGGCGTGTTGGTTCCTTCACCAATTCTTTAAATAAAGCTTTGGCGGCTTTAACCGTATCATGACGCAAATCAATGGCTTTTAATTTCGACGACTGGGCGGTGTTTCTTTGAACCCGATCAATTTGTCCTTTGGCAACGTTCATCGTTGACCGGAACAATTCGATTTCGCTAGTGGTCATGCCTAATTGTTCATAGCGATCTTCTTTTTCCTTGGTCATGATTGGCATTTCCTCTGGTTTTCGTTTTCCTTTATTGCCAAGCCGGGTCCCAATCCAGTATAAAACAGCTAAGATGATGACGCCGGAAAAGATGAGGCCAAACAATTCATCTTGGAAGATAGCCACTAGTGGCACAAAGACGATTAATATTAGAATGAGCCTGAAAGTTCCAAATTTTTTCAATAGAATCCCCTCCTTTATTCTGCCTGTGGGAATCGTAAAACTACTTTTATTTCACGTAATTGTCATGAAAAAGTCATGGCAATGATTCCCTTTAATGATTATATTTTAGCATAGATAGCTTAAGAAATAGTATCAGTCTAAAGGTTGATTTTTGGGATTTAGGAAATTTATAACAATTTTCTGTGGTAAACTATGGTCAATGAGAAAAGATTTGAAAAGGACAGGTGACAGCTTGTGTTAAACTATCAGGATTTTGAAGAAAAGACGCTGGAGCGAAAAGAAATTTATCACGGAGCGATTATTGATTTATACTTAGATACAGTCAAAGTACCCAATGGCGATACAGCAAAGCGGGAGCTGGTGTTCCATCCCGGCGGTGTTGCTGTGATTCCCATTTTAGAAGACGGTCGCATGCTCTTAGTGCGCCAGTTCCGTAAGCCCTTAGAACGGATTATGCTGGAAATTCCGGCTGGAAAAATTGAGAAAAATGAAGGTCGTCATCCCGATGAAACGGCTAAAAGGGAATTGGAAGAGGAGACGGGATTTCGGGCCCACAGTTGGCAAAAGTTAGCGGAAATGGCTTTGTCGCCAGGTTTTGCGAATGAAGTCTTACATATCTATTTAGCAGAAGACTTAGTTAAAGTAGAAAATCCGCTCCCCCAAGATGAAGATGAAGTGATTGAATTAGTGGCGATGACGCTAGCAGAGTTAAAAGCCGCTGTAAAAAGCGGCGCAATTTATGACGCCAAAACGATTTACGCGGTCACTTATTACGAATTACAATTACTAAAAAAGCAGCACGCTTAAACTATCAATGAAGGAGGTCTGGCTGTGGCCAAAGAACCACTTATTACCCGCAGTGAACTGCGCAAGCGGCGGGAGTTAGAACAGCAGGCGGCCGAAGCACGTCAGCAGGCCGCGCAACAACAACAGCAGCAGGTTCGCAAAACGGCGGCTAAAGAATATCAGCGGGAAGAAAAGCAGATTAAAAAGTTTTACCGCAAGGAAAGCAAAAAAAATCAACCGATTACGAAAACCCGCAGCGGCGAGAAAGCCAAGTCCCGTGAACGCAATCATTTTTTAAATAAAGCGATTGTCATCGTCTTTATTTTATTGGTGATTGTTATGGCCTTTGTCTTTTTGGTTTAGGTTGACTGTTTAGCTGAAAAAACGACTTATACAAGATAGGAGATTCACGATGAAAATAGGAATTATCTGTGCGATGGAAGAAGAAATTAAAGTATTGCGAGAAAATATTGAACGGCCGATTTCATGGGAAAGAGGCGGAGCGTTGTTTATTTCCGGTTCAATCGGTCAGCATGAAGTAATTGTTGTCCGCTCAGGCATCGGCAAGGTGCTGGCGGCAGTCACTACTGTTTTATTGATTCAGCAATATGGCGTCAATATGGTGATTAATTCCGGTTCGGCCGGTGGCATCGGCCAAGGTCTTGCCGTTGGCGACTTAGTGATTTCAGATAAAGTTGCCTATTACGATGTTGACGTCACCGGCTTTGGTTATCAAAAAGGGCAGCTGCCAGGGATGCCTTTATATTATGAAGCCAGCAAGTATTTAATAGAAGAAATGACGAAGGCTGCCAATGCGACTCAGCTAAATGTCAAAACGGGTCTGATTGTGACAGGTGATAGTTTTATCGATGATACTGCTAAAATTAAACAGATTTTAGCTGACTTTCCCGATGCGCTAGCCTGCGAGATGGAAGGGGCGGCGATTGCTCAAGCGGCCGCTCAATTTAAGATTCCCTTTTTAGTATTGCGAGCGATTTCCGATACGGCCGACCAAGCAGCCACGCAAAGCTTCGATGAATTTATTTTAGAGGCAGGTAAGCGCTCGGCGGAAATGGTCTTAAAATTTGTCCACACGATTGTCTAAAAATGTTCACTTGATTGTTTAAATTTTAATAGATTTATAATAGGAGGATTTTTTATGAAGGGTTTAGTAGTCATTGATTATACCTATGATTTTGTTGCCGACGATGGCGCTTTGACCACCGGAGCGGCGGGACAAGCGATAGAACCGGCACTTGTTAAAGTAACCGAAGATTTTATCGCTCAAGGTGATTTTGTGGTGATGGCGGTCGATCGACATGATATCGGTGATTCCTACCATCCTGAGATGAAATTATTTCCACCTCATAACTTAGCTGGTACCAAGGGGCGGGAACTGTTCGGTCGTTTGCAGGAGGTTTACAATGAGCAGCAAGACAAAATTTATTGGACAGACAAGCGTCACTACTCGGCTTTTAGCGGAACTGACTTGGATATTCGTCTACGGGAGCGGGGAATTACTGAGCTGCATCTAGTAGGTGTTTGCACAGATATTTGCGTGCTCCATACGGCAGTCGATGCCTATAATCTAGGCTACCAGCTTGTGATTCATCAAAATGCCGTGGCCAGTTTCGATCCAGTTGGTCATGAGTGGGCGTTGAAACATTTCAAAGGAACGCTTGGAGCAGACTTAGTATAATAAAAAATAGAGACTGCAACATAAATAATAGCTCCCGCAAAAGAAAAAAATTGTGGCGCTATTAAAAATGGGGCAGTCTCTGTCTATTTCACAGCAGAAGGATGTTTAGATGAGTATAAATTTAGTTTTTGATATTGATGATACGGCCTATGACCAGCTGGACCCTTTTCGTTTGGCCTTTGAGAAAAATTTTCCAGCACTGGCAGCGCAAACGAATAATGCCAGCTTAGAAAAATTGTATAAACTGCATCGACATTTTAGTGATGTCGTCTTTGAAGACTTTGAAAAAGGTCGATTGGGTCTCTGGGAGATGCGGGTCTATCGCATCACAGAAACAATGGCTGCCATTCAGCAGCCGATTTCTGAAAAGCAGGCGCTGGCCTTTGAACAAAGTTACAGCCAATTTTTACAGCATATCCAATTAGCGCCGACAATTCGCCAAGTCTTACAATTGGGAAAAAATCGGCAGCTGACCATGGGGGTAATTACCAATGGCCCCAGTGAACGGCAGCAGGCTAAAATAAAACAGCTGGGGCTAACTCGTTATATTCCAGCTAAAAACTGTTTCATTTCCGGTGAAGTCAAACTGGCCAAGCCTGACCGACGAATTTTCAAATACGCCGAAGCGAGGCTAAACATCCGAGCCGCTGAAACGATTTACATTGGTGATTCATTTGACAATGATGTCATCGGCGCCAAGGCTGCTGGCTGGCGGGTGATTTGGCTCAATCACCGCCGTCGGCAACCAGCAACTCTCAAGGTTTCAGCAGATTTTACTGTAACAGATGTCGCAGACTTACTGCCCCTCATCAAAGAATTATTAGCGGTAGAGACTACAAAGCATAAATAGTCGTAAAAAATGCCAAAGTAACTTATAATTAGCGAAATGAAAGGGGTTCAGAAGATGAACGCAGTTGATGAACTAGAAGTAATTGGCGAAAATTTAGCCACCCAATATGCAGAAGAAATCTATACCCGCCCGGAAATTATGCAGCCTTTAGCTCAGGCGATTGCCAAAGATACGCAGGCAATTCCTGAAAAATATCCAAGTGCCGAAGCACAGCTGGACTATGTCAGTAAAGAACTCTTGGGCGTCATGAATGGCGGCGTGATTTTAATTAACCGTTTTGTACAGCGAATAAAAGATGGTCAATATGATGAGGTCAGCGAACAATTTTTGCTAGAGGAATTGGATCATTTTACGGTGGATGAAAAAGCGACAGCGCCAGTTTTAACTGGCATGAAACAAACCCTTGGTGAAGTGGTCAAACAAGGGTTACCGATTCAAGTGTTGTTATATGATAATTATTTAAGTGAATATGCAGCTAATTTGATGGTGATACATGTTTTATCCCGCGTCAGCCAACGGCAAGAATTGTTAGCAAAGATTCACACTGAAATTCAAGAAACAGCCCTTGAAAAACAACTCTATCAAAACTTCAAACAGCTGACTGAACAATTCAAAAAAAGCTTAAACCTGCAGCCTTATCAGTATGAAGCAATGCTGAAGGACTAGGTAGCTTTTTGGTAAGAAAGTCAAAATAAATTTATAGCGGCCTCAAAGGTTAGACAACTTCGCTAACTTTTGAGGCCGCTATTTTATTCGTTAAGTCCTTAATTTCATCACGTCAATTTTCAAAAAGTAGCAATTTGAAATTTTTTTTGGTACAAGCCTGCTGATTGATTGAAGATTTCAGCAATGGCAGCCTTTTTGAAGATTAAGGCGGACTTGCCATTTTTCCTTCATCTAGGGCATAATGAGAGTAAGAATAAATCTATGCAGATAGAAAAGGCGGCAAATGGATGTCTGAAAATCAATCATCGAAGAAAAAGCGCCCAGCTGCTAACACGGCTGAGCCAAGAGAAAAAAAAGCGGGTCAAAAGCCAACTGCTTCAAAAAAGAAAAAGCCGAATTCAAAAAAAAGTTCTGGAAAGCAAACCAGCAGCCAATCAGGCAGACCTGCAACGGCTAAATCAAAAAAACGGCCAACTTCGACGGCTGTTGAAACACAGTCTTCAAAAAAAACTAAAAAACCAAACGCTAAAAATTCAGCTAGGGACCAAAATATTAAGAAAAAGCCAAGAAAAACTAAAAAACGGCGCCCAGCTCCGCGGAAAAAACGCCGCAGCTGGTGGAAAATTATCTTATCGATTTTTTCTACCCTGTTCTTTTTGATTTTGATTGCCGGTTCGATTATCTTTATGATTTTCTTTGGCCGGGGCGAAATTGCCGGTGACGATATGAATCCGACCTTGAACAATCAAGAGTCGATTATCTACCGCAAATTGACTGCCGATGAAACGGACGAAACCAACAGCTTAGGTCTAGAGCGCTTTGATATTGTCCTTCTGCAAAGTCCAGAAGATACCTCGCAGATTGGCATGAAGCGGGTGATTGGTCTGCCGGGAGAAACCGTCCGTTATGAAAATGGTCGACTCTACGTTGACAATCAGTGGGTAACAGAGGATTTCTACGAAGGCGTGAACAGTAGTTTTTATCTAGCGCCGGAAAATGATTTCACGATGAGCGAGATTATTGAAGCGACACCAAGTTTAGCCAATAGCAATGCCGCTGAGATTATCCCAGCAGATTACTATTTAGTTTTAGGGGACAACCGCACGATGGCTGTCGACAGCCGCCAATTTGGTCTAGTTCCCGCTGACAACATCGTCGGCAAAGTTGAATGGATTTTATTCCCCTTTGACCGCTTTGGAAAAATCGAATAAAAAAGACTGAGATTCATACTTCAGAAAAGTCCTCAACAAGTTTCCTGCTGAGGACTTTTCTGCTTCGTATCTGAATCTCAGTCTTATTTTTTTGTCCAAATCTACATCTCGCCATAACCTAATGCTAAATAGCGCTTATTATGCTCTTCAATCAAGATTTCATAGAGCCATTCGCAGATTTTTTCAGTGTCTGGCATGGTGTTTTGAATGTCAATGATAAAGCAATCTTTAAATTTATGGCGATTTTCCTCTGCAAAAAGGGCATCATTTGTAACGAGATAATCGCAAGCATGTTCCTCCTGCAGCAGATTATAAAACTGCAGCCCCGGATTAATCTTCAAGCGACTCTTTAAAAAGTCAAAGCTGACTTGAGCGTAATAAATATCTCTACCGAAGAACAAGCCCACCTTAATTTGAGTATTGGTATACATGTCCGCTTGGAAAATTAAAATCCCTAATTTTTCCCGTAAATACAGTAAATTAATCGGATGGAGTCCTTTACTGGCAACAAATTGGTTAATTTGGTGAATACTCACGGTTAAAAATTTCATCAGCGGCAAAGCGCCATTATCTTGGATGTCCTCTAAGGTGCCTTCGATATTATTTTGCACCGTCAGTTTACTGGAAAATAAAAGCCCCGTATTAAGAATGCTAAAGAGCATGTTGTGGAGCCGTTTGCGGTAATCAATATCTGTCACTGTTTGAAAAAGCGGCGCCAATATTTTTAAAGAATATTGGTAAACCTGATAGAGCAGGGTGTCCTTGTGGGATTGATGACGAACAAATTTTTGATATAAGCGGCCATCATGGGAAACGAGCGGCAGACAAAAGGCAAACTGCAGCAACAAGCCCAATTCGTGCTGGGTCATCAATTTTGCCGGAAACTTATCCTTATTTGCCAACAAGATTTTCCGTAAATAAGGCGAGTGCTCAGGATAAGGTAAATCGACCAACTCTTGATAATCCTGCTCCTCTTTCTGTTGGAAAAAGGAACGGTAATAGGAAATATATAAAATTAACTCTAAGCGATATTGATTATAGGTACTTAATTTCATTTTATCCTGACGCTCATATAAATCGGCAATCCCTTGGCGAAAATTCACGACCTGCTGGTTATGGGGAAAAATCGTAGCTGTCGGACTATAAATCTCTTCAAAATAAGCCAGATAGAATAAGCGAATTTGTAACTCCGGTCCGACAATCTTCAAATGCTTTAATGATAATTTATAATCCGCCAACAAACCTCTTAGCTTCGTTAAGCGCCGATTAATACTAGAGGTGCTTAAAAAAAGC
Organism: Enterococcus sp. LJL90; assembly: GCF_056924355.1. Lineage (NCBI taxonomy): Bacteria > Bacillati > Bacillota > Bacilli > Lactobacillales > Enterococcaceae > Enterococcus > Enterococcus sp. LJL90. Next base: position 855,890 of record NZ_JBXPBQ010000001.1, read on the forward strand.
TGCTGATTTAATTTTTCAATCGTCAGTTTTGGATCCAGCAGCATCGCCAGTAGAATTTGATGGCTGACGGAATGTTGGAAAATTTTTTGTTTTAAGGCTAAAAAAGAAGAGTCCGGCTGATAAAGAACCTGCAGCTCCTGCAATTGATTGACACAGATAATATCACCGCTGAAATCCTCTTGAATCATCTGAATCAAGTTGCGCAAGCTCTTAGTTGAAATATCCAGGGCCTCGCAGACATCCTTTTTCTTCACAGCACCATCCTGCTGCTCCAAATATTCCAATAAGCGCATCAACTCAAAGTCACGCACCTTTAAAATTTGCGTTAACTCCATTGGAATCCCTCCCAAAAAGAATTTTTTGATTACTTGACTGCTTTTAGTAAAAGTACTCAGTAGGATAGTCTACCCCTCCCTCCATAAAAAAACTAGCCATTCAATTGGGGCAATGGCTATAAGTTGACAAAAAATTTATCAATTTTCTGCTCTCCTTAAAATAAAGTTGGTAACGGCTTATTATTTGTCAGAAGAAAATGGTAAATCCTCACTTTTAAAGAATTTCTCATAGATAATTAGTAAATTTTCAGCTACTTTCCATAATAAGTTAGGTAAGGCACCTTATTTCTTCCATTTAAGGTCAGCTAATCTGCCCTTTTATGAAAAAAATTCAGAAAAAATTCAATTAGAATAAAAATAGACGGAGGAAGTTAATAAAATTAAAAAATAAGGGATGGGATTTTTTAGTTTGTGCATAAAGTTAACAATTTTTTCCTGATATTAGTTTTTTTATTTTGAGCGAAATAAGAAATGCTGCAAAGTTTAGGGAGCTGAAAAGAGTTTAATTTCTATTTTCATGAAATTTCAAAAAAAGCATATTTACTTTCGAAATTAAATGAATTTAAAAAAAACTGCATTTTACATAATTATTTTTTGACTTGAAAGGAGGGGAGTTGTTGGATTATCGGCTGTGCCGCTAGAATTCTTACAGAAAAAACTTTACGATAATAGGAATACTTTAAGGATGTGACTACTTATCATTCTTTAGTTGCTGTATTCCACTTTGCTTGCTGCATATTAATCGAGGAGTTTGCTTCTGTTTTAATTATTTTGGGCACAACCTCCTATTTAAAATAGGAAAAGCGAGGTGTTCCTCAAAAAGAGCGTTAATTTGCTGGCTAAAATTTTTTTTCGGCAGCAGCTAATGAAAACTATTTGTTTAATTTCCCGTTTTTCAATATTTTTTATCATGACTTTTGCACAACCATCACGCTCGCAATAGAAATTCTGAGGCTATTTCATTAGTTAAGACAAAATCGAAATTTCCGAACAGTATTTAATAAGAACTACTAAATATTGTCACTTTGGGAACAGGACCGACTGGATTGCAGAAACACGCATTTCCTATCTCGTAAACCCTGAACCATAGCGACGTATGCAAGATAGTTTGGGATTTCATCTGTTTAACAGACTACTGTTACAGTCTCACCAATAAATTACAGAACAGGTGGCGTTAACGAGTGAAACAAATAATAATTTTGACGCAAAATTACATGATCAACCAAGAATTGCGGGAAAATTTGACGACTTTGGGTTACGAGGTGCTGTGTTCGACCGATATCTTGCATCAAATCCTCTATCAAAATGATTTTCGCTTTTTAAATCTCGTCAATTTAGTTTTCTTCAGTGAATCAATTGCAGATGAAACATTAAGTGCTGCATTGGCTCATCGGGAAGTTGCTGAAAAAATAATTTTTAGGATTGATTCTGAGGTTCCTTCAGAAGAAACGACTCGTTATTGGCAGGAAAGAGGCGTCGATGCTTGGCTAAAACCCGACAGTTCTTTAAAGGAAATGCGGGAAGCCTTGTCTGAGGTCTTAAAGGCACAGCGTTGTTCGCCGGAGCTGTCGGGAGTTAATGGTCGCAATGATTTGTCTCAAGGGGCGACTTTTGAAACGTCAATTGAGGCCATTCAAGACACTCTCTCTAGTCGTGAACGAAAACTTTTCAAATTGCTGTATCAAGAAAAAGGTCAGTTTCTGACACGGAAGGAAGTCGCCGCTCGTCTATGGCAAAGCGGTCCGACCGAATCACATTTAGCCCAGCTATCCCAATTAGTGAGCCGGATTCGCCTAAAAATTCATGCAGCTGGTTTTCCAAGCGGCTGCATCGAAACCCATTGGAAAAAAGGCTATCGGATTTCCGATGAAATGTTGGGGTATTTAAGCCAAAACAATCAAGCAGCACCAAGTAGCGGCAGCAACTATTTGGAAATATTTCCCTAATGCTGTGTTTTAAAAGGAGGGAAGAGTGAATGAAATGAAGAATAAAAATAAGAAAGCTTTTCTGTTAGTCAAATTGCTGGCGCTGATGTCAATTGTGTCTGTCATCGGCTATCAATTAGCCTTTGGAATCAGCGGGATTTTTGCCCAAGAGCAGTCATTGTCTTTAACGACTGAATTTGATTCTGAAGAACTAGCTGCCGACGAGCAATTTACAGTAAAAATCAGCGATCAGCGGTCAATCAGTGAGATTGTAACCACTGAAAATACCGACCTTCCATATGTTGATCAATCTCAGTCCTTAACAGAAACCAGCTCAAGTGAGGTTTCCATCAAGCGGGAATATACGATGGTTTTACCAGAGGGTATCAGTTTTGATCAAACCATTCAAAATGAATGGCAGACTGAAACGGATTACACCGGGGCATTGCCAGAATTTTCCTTTGACGAAGACAGCCGCGAGCTGAAAATTTCCGTTGATGCCTCCGCAACAGAAGTAGGCATTCGTTTAACAGCTACGGCAGCTGGCAGCTATCAACTGCAGGTCAAAGATGCTAATTTGACTGAAAGTTCAGAAGCGGTGACTGTCGAGGTTGGTGAGGCGAAGGCAGACGGACAAGCTTCAGAAGAAAGTACAGAGGGTGATGAAGAAAGCACTAATGTTCTTAGATCTGCAGCAGTTTTGGCTGATACAGGAACCAATGTGACAAATTGGCAAGAATTTGTAACAGCGTTGGCTACTCCTTCTGTTAGCCAGATTAATTTGGCTAATGATATTAGTTTATCAGGGACATTAGCCAACTACAGCAGCTTGTTCAGTGTTGATTCGATTAACCTTGACTCAGCGCAAAATAGTTACTTGTATGTTAGCAAAAATGGGGTTGCTCGAACGCTAGCCATTAATGGTAATGGTTATACCTTTGATTTTGGTAATTTAGCAATTGGCTTTTTGAACTCCTCTAGTTATGTTTCCGGCTCTTCAGGGACAGTAGCTGGCTATTGGAATTTGTCATTTGCGAATATCAATTTTGTCTCTTCAAATTATTCTGGACCGTTTAGTCTCACATCTCATACGGGAGCAGAAGTTGCGGCAGAAGGTTTGACAGGAGCGCCAAGAACGAATGCAGCGATTTCGTATGATAAAACTTCAACAACTAATACGAGATTAGTATCTGATTTCTTAGGATATTCGATTGCGATTAATGATTTTTCTGTTAGTAACGTCCGTTTGACTAGCGACTTAATTGCTTCCACTACCACTTACTCTTCAAATTACTATATCTATTCACCGTATACAAAGGCGGCAGCAAATGTTTCTAATGCAACCTCATACGGGAATACTAGCGGTGGTGAAACGCATGTGTATTTCTACCTACAAGGAAATGCCAGAACAGTGGCTATTGATGGGCAAGGCTATACGATTGATTTTGGAGCTATCTGTTTTGATTTTACTGCCTACAATAATTACGGCAGTGTCAATTGGGATCTAACGTATAGCAATATGAATGTCTATCATGGAAATTATTATGGCACTATGATTTTCAGTAATGGCGCAAATGGTGGAACGATGCGTTTTGACAATTATGTCGGCATTGGAAACCAATTTTTAGAGTCTACAAATGCAAATGTTGTTATGAAGAATACTGTTTCAATGACCCAACAAAATAATTGGACATCAAAGAAAAAAGATGGCACTTCCATTCGGACTTGGGCATTGAACAATCAGTACCAACAAAACCTTAATGTATCAAATATGACCATTGAAGATAATGCAAATGTTCACATCGAGTCACGGGGAACGAATGTTATCACAGTAAATAATGGTGGTAATTTTACAGTTGGCGAAAATGCAACGGTCGATATAATTCGTGGCTCAGAGATTAATACTACTGAGGGATATGCCGTTAACTTAGATATTCGAGGAGCGGTAACAATTGGTAAGAGTTCAACAGTTAATTTAACTAACCATAGTGGAACATACGGAGCAGCGTTACAACTATATTCTACAACTGCCAAACTGACAGTAGCAGAAGATGCGAATTTAAATGTAGTTGTCGATAATTACAGTGGCTCAACAAATGGTGCCCTGCAATACAATCCAGTTTATCTGTATAGTGGGTCAATAAATATTTCCGGTAACTTTTCAATAAAAGGAACGAATATGGGAGCCTCTGCAACGAGTCTACTATATGGAAACAATAATGTTTCATTTGTTATCGCCTCTGGAGGATCTTTTGATGTTCAGAGTGATAGTACTTCAGCTTCACAATATTTGCTGTATATGGCAGGTTCAGCATCAACATTCCAGTTTACGGATGCAAAGAGAGTCAATTTGCAAAAAACTTCGACTATGACGTCAGCCACCGCTACGAATAACGGATTAATTTATTCTGGTGGTAACTTAGGGGTATCTGTTCAAAACGTTTATCAGTGGGCTTTGGGAAATAGGACGAGTGGTACGACTGGCGATGGCGGCTACACTTACGGCTATGAGCCGATGTCCAGTATGAATTTATCTTACTCTGGAATTACGCCAACGATTACCGCAGCCAACTCAATGACAACGGCAACGTTAAATAGTTTTAAAACTAATTTTACAACTAGAGGGCAGCAGCGGGTTTTGTTTACACGGATTTTAGATCCTAGCGTAGCCATCCACAATGAACCAAATGATAATCCGACTAGTGCTGATTCTCATACGGTGAGCGGTTATGCAATTCCGGGAACGTATATCAGAGTGTGGGAAGAAGCCTTAAATGGTACCACTTCAGCGAAAGCTAATGGGACTGCTGATAATGTTGCTTCGCCAGTTGAAGATACGACAATGCCAGCTACAACTAGAGCAAATTATACGACTATCGCTGATTCAAACGGAGATTGGTCTGTAGATTTGACACCGTTGGGCATTGATAAAACCTTCACTGCAGAGAATATTATTCATGTCTACGCTTTTAGTAATTTGAAATCTGAAGAAGTCACGGCAGTTGTTCTAGACAAGACGCCTCCGACTGGAACGGTTTCAGCGCAAACCACTTACAATGATGTGCCTATTGCAGCGTCAGCCTTTGTCGATTCAGCTTCGATAGCAGATACGAATCCAACTTTAACCTTGCCAACGGACATTACAATTAGTTTTGACCAGGCAACTACTAATGCGGATGCATACACTTGGTTGACCAATGGGACAGGCACCTTAACAAAAGGCGAATATGCTGTCGGAATTAATTTGACAGATCCTGCCGGAAATACGACCACTTATGCAACGACGTTAACGGTTAAGAATTATTCCAAAGACATCGTGATTTCGATGGTTAATGAAGCGGGTGCGACAATTAATGCAGACTTAGTACCAAATCAAGCAACAACCTACACAGCTACTGTGCCAGAGGATGATACATCTCTGAAAATTAGTGACGATGCTGACTTGGTGAGTTTTATCCAAGCGATTATTGCCACCGGTTATTATCAGTTAGCCGATGAAAATTGGCAGGCGGGGACAATTAATTTTACGGATTTAACAGCGACGTTTGCTTTCCAAGGAGTCTTGAAATTTGGTGATGTGACATCTGCTTTGAAATTTGAAGATACTCGCATCTCCTTTATTGATCAGACGGTTTTACCAGAAGATGATTTTGATATGGGAATTGTCGATACCCGAGCAGCGGGAACAACCGCACAAGGGGGCAATTGGAGTATTACGGCTAAAATGTCCAGCGACTTTACCAATGGCAGCAATACCTTGAAAAATATTTTGTATTATCAAGGGGCTTCTGGCAGTCCAATAGCGATTGACAGCACGAATGATACGACGATTTTTACCCAGACGAATCCTTCTGAAGGTACTGTACCGGTGACGACAGCAATTAATTGGTCGGCTAGTGGTGCAATTGGCCTACGGTTATTATTACCAACTGGCACGACAACAACTGGTGATTACCAAGGCACGATTCAATGGGGCTTGAACGATACTTATTAAAGGGGGAGTGTAAATGAAAAAGCGGTTTGCTAAATTATCGGCTTTGGCAGCAATCTTTTGCGGCATTTTCCAATTGCCGCTAACTGCCAGTGCCACAAGTATGGACAGCAATATCGGCATTACTTTTACCTCTCCTGGAAAAGTATTGCCAGGTACCGGTGGTAAATTGCCGAATACCGGAGAAGTCACCTTATCATTATTATTTTTGATTGGATTAGCTTTGGTTGCCTTTGTCTTGTACCGCTGGTGTAAGAGGAGGAGTGCATGATGAAAAAAAGATATCTAGTGCTTTCTCTAATTGCGGGACTGCCATTTTTAGTGGCAGCCACACCAGCACCGGCTACTAATGAAACAACGACTGATGGATTTATCGAATTTACGACTGGCGCAACTGACAATGTTACGGCTGTTGATCCGCTCTTTCCAGATTTGCCGATTCAAACTGACAAAGCAGCAACCAGCGGCGATTACAGCATTATTTATGCCAGCGATTTTCAATTTGGTAGTCATGAAATTGCCTCAGGTGATGTGACTTATTATGCCAAAAATCCAACGGTCACTCGAGTAGATGGCACAACTAATGAAGTACCGAATTTTGTAGAAGTTTTAGACCGCAGCGGCAGCAAAAATGGTTGGCATTTAACAGCTAAGTTTAGCCAGTCGCTTGCTAGTCAAAGCGGCAATAAAATTGCGGGTGCTACGATGACCTTCAAAAATATCCAAGCCAATTCTACTGGTGGCTTTAGCGAAGAGGCGATTACTTTAGGACAGCAAGTGACCATTGCTGCCGATACTCAAGAAAGTGCCACGATTGCTAAAGATGCCGAAGGAAAGACAGCCGGTTTTTGGATTATTACCTTTGGTAGGTCTGTTTCAGAGGCAGCTCAAAGTGTCAGCCTGTTCATTCCAAATACGGATAAAATTCAAGCGGGCAGTTATTCGACAAGTTTAACTTGGAATTTTGAAGCAGCTTTATAAGATTTTAGAAAAGTTAAGGGGAGATTTACATGAAGAAAAAAGTTTTAGGCGGGCTTGCCGTAGTGAGTCTTTTGACATTAGCTGGTGGCGTGAATGCCTCAGCAGCAGCAGCTGGTAGTACAACAACAAATGGTTTTGTTGAATTCAACGCAGACACTAGCGGCGGCGGTGGCGGCACCACTGAACCTGGTGACCCAGGGGATGGCGATGGTGGTAGTGAAAAACCAGTGGATCCAGGTAACCCTGGAGGCGGCGATGGCGGTTCAACAACCGGCGCTTTGCGTTTAGCTTATGTGCCAGATTTTGATTTTGGTAGCCACACGATTAGCTATAGCAGCGCAGGTAACACTTACTACGCTAAATACCAAACAGTGACAGAACAAGATGCAAGTGGTGCCAATACCACAGTTACTCACACTCGTCCAAGCTTCTTTGTAGTGCGTGATTTGCGTGGGGGCACACAAGGTTGGAATGTGACTGTTTCTAACAATCAAAAATTAACCAATGCAACAAACAGTGCTGACCAATTAAACGTGGTCTTTTCCATCCAAAACATGTTTGTAACTAACACTGAAGGCTTCAGCACATCTGCAATCACTTTAGCTAACACAGGAACAACTGCTTATACAGATTTGACTAGCTCAGCAACAACTTTAGTTAGTGCACCTTCTGGCAGCGGGGCAGGTAGTTATAACGTTCTTTTAGGAACCTATGCAAACAAAAATACCGATGAAACCAATCCAGGAGTTAAATTGTTTATCCCAGCTAACCAAGTTATTTCAAATGGTAAATATGAAACTACTTTGAACTGGGCAATTAACGACACACTTTAAGCGGCGTTAATCAGGGCGGCTAAACTTCAAGGTAACACAGGAGGTTTAGCTCTCCTGTCTAACAATAAATCAATCGGAGGAAGAAGAATGAAAATCAAACATTGGGTCACAGCTTCAGCTGCTTTATTGATGGCAGTTAGCTTTGCCTTACCAGCTGCAGCAGCAGAAGTCGGCAAAACAACGACAGAAGGCGACGTTACTTTTAAAGGCGCCGATAGCGGTACAGAAGGGGGCAATCCAACTGCTCCAGATGATAAAGATGGCGGCAATACAGTTACACCAGATTCAGGTGAAAACAGTCATACTAACGGGCCATTGAGAATTGAATCTGTGCCGACGTTACATTTTGGTACGCAAGAAGTCAGCACAAAGGATAAATATTACAATTCACTTTGGAATACTGGAACTGTTGACGGTGGTACAAGCACCAACATTCCTGTCTTTGCCCAAGTCAGAGATGAAACGGCCCAAGCAACCAACAGCTGGACCTTATCATTACAACAAACGACTGCTTTTTCACCATCTGATACAGCAAGTACAGCACCAGACTTAGCAAACACTCGCGTACAAATTTACGCAGCCACTGCTTATAACTCATTAAAAGCTAACACGAGTTCAACAGCGACAGCAACAGCTTTAACAATTGGCTCAACAGGTTATACAACTGTCTCAGCTACTTTGGGAGAAGATTTGACAATTATGACAGGTGCTAACACAAACGGTTCTGACTCTAGTTTAGTTTTCTCAAGCACATCACAGTACAATCCAAGTGGTGCAAACGGATATGCTGTTACTGGAACAGACAATGAAGGTTTGAAATTATTTGTGCCAGGAACAGATGTAGCCTACGCTGAAGAATACACTGCAACCTTCACATGGACATTAGCAGACGCATTATAAAAAAGGGGAAATGAAAAAATGAAAGCAAATAAAATTATTACAGGCTTAACTTTAGGTGTACTGGGCGTTGTCGCTTTTGCACCAAGCGCTTTGGCTGCTTCAACTGACAGCCAAACAACAGACGGTAAAGTGACCATCACTGCCGGTACTGACCCAACATTTGAAGGGTTTATTAAACCAGGAACTTACAACGATAAAATTGCTATGGACGCAACTTATGGTAAAAATGGTTCCACTACAGCAACTTTACGCTTTAACTGGGTACCTAATTTTGATTTTGGCACAGTTTCAGCAACAGCCTATGACCAAGTAATTGATTCAAAAATTCACGCTTATACTTACGACGACACTTCTGTTGGGACTGGCGGAAATATTTATCAATTTGTGCAAGTTCAAGATATGACTGGTAATGCAAGCAGCAATTTTAAAGTGAGCTTGTCTGCGACAACTTTTGCAGATAGCCCAACTTCACCAACAACATCTTTAACTAACACACGGATTCGTCTATCAGGCTTCACAACAACGAATAACCAACAATACAATACAACTGTAACTAACGGCAGTCTATTGTCAGCTTTGGCTATTTCTGGTGATTACGTAGAATTAACACCAGGCAGCTCTTATGAATTAATGAAAACAACGACTTCTACTGGCAATACGTCAAACGGTTCTGTTTCTTCATTAGTATTCAATAATGCTTATGCAGCTGCGACTGATACTACTGCAACAACAAATGACCAAGTTCAATTGTTCGTGCCTTCAAATGAAATGATTGCCGGCAATTACAGTTCAACGCTGACTTGGAGTTTAGACGATACTTTATAAAAACAGATAGAAGATAAGTTTTCAGCTGAGATTTTAATCTAGCAATGGAATAAACAGTCTCTCTCACTTATTTTTAAAAATCTGCGAAATGGGATTGCCGCTATGAGTCAGTGCTTTCCATCAGATAAGTGACTAAATTTTCTTGATCTGAAAAGCATTTTTTCCTTTGACAGAAAAAATGAGGCTGAGACATTAGTTAAAACAGAACTGAAATTTACGAACTATCTAGTTTGAAATTTCCTCTGTAAAAAGGCTAATGACACAGTCTCATCTGACTCAAGTGCAATCTCTTTGTACATACTAGTGATTAACTTAAGGAGCATTCTACATGAACAGCAAAATTTTTAAGGCCTTTGCAGGAATTTTCTTTTTGGCGCTGCTTTTTGTCAGCTGGCCGCAATTAGCCCAAGCAGCATCTGATAACTTACAAGTATCAGTAAAAGCAATTCTGCCGGAAAATCAAGCATCAGATGTCACCTATTATGATTTGCGGATGACACCAGGACAGCAGCAGGATTTAGAGCTGCAATTAACCAATAGCTCAGATCAGGAGCAGACGGTTTCTTTAACGATTACCAATGCCACGACTAATTCGACCGGTTCAATTGATTACTCCTTGCGGGGAGAGGAATATGAACGGGACAATACTTTGCAGATTGGAATGAGCGATTTGGTAACGGTACCTGAGACGGTTACCGTGCCTGCTAACAGCACAGTCTCGACTCAATTGTCCGTTAACATGCCGGAAGAATCTTTTGATGGTATGATTTTAGGCGCCGTGCGGGTCTCTTTGCCAGAAGATGAAGAAAGCGAAACGGCTGATTCAGGTTCGGGTGTCTCCATAAAAAATCAAATTGCTTATACTGTTGGCTTGAAATTGCAAGAAACAGATACTGAAGTACCGGCAGAATTAGATTTACTCAATGTAGCAGCCGGCCAGACTTCTGGTAGAAATGCGGTTTTGGTGACACTGCAAAATAATCAAGCCAATGTTTTAGAAGACATTACTTATTCTGCGCAAGTTTACCGTGATGGCAGTGATGAAGTGTTACATGAAGCCAATGTCACGGGCTATCGCTTTGCACCTAATTCACATTTTGATTATGTGATTAGTTGGGAAGGTCAACGTTTCCAAGCGGGAACTTACCGCTTGCGGATGACGGCCGATTCAGAAGCGACTGGTCAGCATTGGGAATGGGATCAGACTTTTGAAATTACAGCAGATGAAGCTCGAAAATTAAATGAATCAGCGATTGATTTAGACGAAGACAATACGCTGTTGTATATCATTATCGGATTGTCCATCTTAGGCTTAGTAATTCTTTTGATTGTGTTATTAGTTTACTTGAAAAAACGCAAAGATCGTCGTCGCCGGGAAGAAGCGTTGCGGAGACGCAAGCTGCGGGAACGTAAAAAGCGCCAACAAATGCAGGGGAAAAAAGGACCGCAAAAAAAGCCGAATTCCTCAAAAAAACGCCCCCCAAGAAATGATGTCTAGGAGGGCTGACCAATGAAAAATGACGAAAACAAATCATTAGAAGAAGTAACCAAAGACCAGCAAAAACAAGCAGAACTTCTGCAAGAGGAAAAGACTGTAGCAACCGATTCAACAAAGTCTGATGAAACAACAGCTGAAAATGACAGCCCGCTAGACACGGAAGTAGTTGAGGAAATGTCAGAAGATGAAGAACTTATCTCTGATGAGAACTTGGCTAAGCTACCGACTGTGTCAAAAAAAGTCTATCGGCTGATTTATGGGGCGATTGCCGTGATGCTGTTGCTCTTGGCGTTTGGCATCTATCGTTTTTACCCCTTTCATAACAAAATCATGGGAACGTGGACTGCATCTGATAATCCGACTTATCAGCTAGATGTTAAAGAGGAGCAAACCAGTTTTACCATCAAAAATGTTCAAAATACCGATTATATCAATATGGTTTTTGAAGGTGATTTGAAGGCAACGGGAACGAATCGTTATCGTTTAGAAAATGTCTCTGTCTATCTAGACGTAGACAAGGAAGGTCTTTCAGATGATGAGCTGGCAACTGTTAAGGAACAGGAGAATTTATATACGGTTGTCGCAGAAGATGATGAGACCTTGAAGCTGCAATACACAGATGAAGCCCTTGCCTCAGCTTTTACCAACGATTTAGAGCGGATGTTTTATTTCACATTGGAAGATTTCAAATATGAGCTGTTTCCACAGGACTTACGAGTCCGCAGTGAGGCTATATCACAAACAAGTTTTATTTTGGAACGCCAGACTTAAAATGTAGAAAAAAACATATAAAATAGTCTGTTTATCATAAAAGAATCATATTATTTAAATTATCTACACAAAAGCGTTATACTATTTTGTGTAAGATAACCAATTTGAGGAGGCTTTATCATGACAAATTATGATGCAAAAGAAGAAAAAGCTTTAGAAAAAATTGCCGATACAATCGACAAATTGGATGTTACTTTAGAAAAATTCGAAGACACTGACAGCAGAATCAAAGCTTGGGCTGAACAACGCAAAGCGATTTACGAAATCAAGAAGATTTTACATGAAGCTGGTAAATTCGAAAAATACGATCAAAAAGAATACGATGATTTTATGGATGAATTTTTTGGTTAAGCATATGTAGCGGTTTTGGTGTTGCATGAACGAAATAAAAAGGTTGAACAGCCACTTAAAAGCAGGTCAGTTTACTGATTAAGGCTTTTGAGTGGTTGTTTTTTTGTTCGTTGAAATTTTAGCGAATCGCGTACAGGAAGGGTATCTTCTATATTAATCAAACAAAAAACTCAGCAGTTCTTTCAAGATGGTCAGCAAACTATTCGGCTAGTTTGCTAATGTGTCTGAAAGATGCTGCTGAGACTGTATTATTCATTCAAGCGTGGCTATTGGCTTCACTGACAAGTCGGTGTAAATGAACCAGTAGATAGATTTTTTCTTGCTTGGAAAGCTCTTGGTGATATTTGGTTAAGATAAACTGCTGAATATTTTGTATAGCGACGCTTTCTTGAGGCATGTTTTCCTGCAAAGACTTAAAAAGGACTTCGGATTCTTTATCTTCAAAAAGTTTTTCTTCATAGACTCGTTCGGCAAAATAAGTTAGATGAGTTAAGAATCGGGAATAAGAAAAGCTGTCCTTGTCAAATTCAAGATTTAAGGAGCGGGTGACAAGCCGTTCGATATTTTTTACGAGGGCGGCAACCTCCTGCTCTTTTTGGAAAGCCGATGAGTTGAGCTTGGCATTGACAAAATGAAGACCAATGGCGGTAGCTTCACTTTCCGGTAGCTGAATGTTCAATTCTTGATTGATTAATTGAACGGCAAACTTGCCAATCAAATATTCTTCCCGGTGATGATTGATCACTTCGATGTAAGTGAAATTTTCGCCGTTATTTCCGTTTTCCAGGCGTCTGACCACAAAGGCAATGTGGTCAGACAAGGAGAGGTAGAGATAGTCCATGACTTCCATCTTAAAAGTGTCATGGGCATAAGCGACAATCTTTTGCACCAACTGAAAGTAGATGTCATCTAACTCACTGGCTAGCTGAACAAAATTCAGCAGGACTTTTTTATCTTTTAATAGGAAGACTTTTTCTATCTTCTCATCGTCAACGGGATTACCGATGGACTGTTTAAAGCCAATGCCTTTACCCATTAAGACACATTCAGTACCGGTCTCATCGAGGGCGAGGACTAAAGAATTATTCATAACCTTCAGTATTTGCATCGCGTGTTCTCCATTTTTATTCTAAGCCGTTGTGTTTTATTACCTCTTGATACCAATAGAAGCTATCTTTTTTGATGCGGGCCAAGTCCTTCAACTCATGGTCTTCTCGATTGACAAAAATAAAGCCGTACCGTTTTTTGAAACCTTGATGGGAACTGAGTAAATCCATAACAGACCATGGACAATAGCCAAAGAGTTCAACGCCATCTTGAATAGCATCATAACAAGCGGCAATATGGTCACGGATATAGTCAATGCGATAATCATCGTGGATTTTTCCATCTTCTGTTAAAACATCAGGAGTACCTAAGCCATTTTCAGTAATAATCAATGGCAAACGGTATTGACGATAATATTCATTTAAGACTAGGCGCAGGCCCATTGGGTCGATTTGGGCACCGTATTTTGAAGAGGCCAAATGTTCGTTGCGCTCCACTTTAAAGAAACCATACAAATCAAAATCGATATCCTTTTCTTTTGTGCCGTAGGGATGCTGTTCATCGACAGGCAGATAGCTGGCAACAAGCGTTCGATAATAATTTAAGGCAATAAAATCCGGTTTGGCCGCTTTTAAAATAGCGGCGTCCTCTGGTTGTGTTTTCGGATAGATACCACATTTAGTTAGATACTCTTTATAATATCCGGGATAATCTCCAAAGCAATACATCTCTAAACCGTAATTGGTTTTGAAATTATCGTTCATTTTTGCAGCCCAAACATCCTCAGGTCGATTAGAACTGGGATAGGTCATTGTTGAGGAAACAGCTGGTCCAATTTTACCATTTTCCACCAGTTTGTGACAGTCGTTGGTGGCTAAGGCGTGGGCGACAAACATATGATAATCCATCTGCGCTCGAACTTTTTCAGCCTCTTCCGGGGCTACATCATACATGTTCATCCGCTCGTTGACCCGAATCATTAAATTCTGCTCATTATTGACCTGCCAGTCCTTCACCCGGTCACCAAAAGCTTGATAACAAACCTGAGCGTAACGTTGAAAAGCCTCCACACAGCGGCGATCTTCCCAGCCGTTGTATTTTTCAACTAATGCAAAGGGTAAATCAAAATGATACAGGGTAATAAAAGGCAAAATATCTGCCGCTAATAAAGCATCAATGACTTGATTATAAAAGTCAATCCCTGCTTGGTTGACTTCACCATCGCCATCAGGAATAATGCGGGCCCATGAAAGGGAAAAACGGTAAGTCTTCAAACCCATTTCCTTCATTAACTGAATGTCTTCTTGATAGTGATGATAAAAATCACTGGCTACTTTGCTATCTGCCTGAACAGCAGAGCGCTTAAAAGAATTATAGTCGGCAACGCTCATCCCTTTGCCATCAGTGTCCCAGCCGCCTTCAATTTGAAAAGCGGAGGACGAGGCACCCCATAAAAAATTATCTGCAAAACGTTTCATCTTAAAAATCTCCTATTCTCGAATAAATAATAAGTCTTCATCAAAATCAATGGTTGCCTGCTGGCTTGAGCCAACTGCTTGATACTGCGCTGTATTGGTGACAATAATCGAAGTTGTCGGATCATAGCCAGCCGCTTTGATTTTATCAAGATCAAAGCTGACAATTTTAGTTCCTTTGGAAATGTGGTCACCCGCTTTAACAAAGCCTTCAAAAAATTGCCCGTTAAGCTCAACGGTGTCAATGCCAACATGAATCAACATTTCAATACCATTATCTAATTTCAACCCAATAGCGTGCAAACTCGGATAAAGGACTGAGACTTCGCAATCCATCGGAGCTAAAACTTCACCGATTTCTGGATAGACGGCAATTCCTTGGCCCATTGCACCAGAGGCAAAGACTTCATCTTTAACTTCAGTTAAAGGAATTGTCATCCCTTTAACAGGTGACAAGGTTTTTAAATCTGTATCTGAAATAGCATATTCTGAGGTTGCTTCTGTTGCGGTTGCCGCTTTTTCCTTTTCGTCTTCTGGTAAATCTTTAAAGCCTAAAATGACGGTCAAGGCACACGCACCGAAAAAGGCAATTGCTGAGCCTAGTAAGTAACAAACAAAAGCTTTCGTTCCCGCATCTGCGTAAACCGGAATGGTTAAAATTCCTTGATTGGCAAAGGCTGTCCCATATGAACCACCCCAGCCCATCAAAGCTCCACCTAAAGCCCCGCTGATTACCGCATAAATCATCGGTTTTTTCAAACGCAGGTTGGCTCCATAAATCGCTGGCTCGGTAATCCCAAAGAGGGCGGTGACTGTTGCAGAGGCTGCGACAGTTTTCAAGCCTTTATTTTTTGTTTTCAAAAAGACTCCTAAGGCTGCACCGGCTTGTGAGAAGTTGGCAGCACCGGCAAAAGCCAAAAGATTTTGGCGACCAGTTTGAGCCACATCATTAATCCCAATTGGAATAATCGCCCGGTGAGCACCAAAGATAACCAAGACACACCAAATACCACCGATAAAGGCGCCCAATAAAATCGGGCTAAGTCCCATAATATAATAGTAGATAAAGTTGATGAATTCACCGATGTAAATGCCAATCGGGCCAAAAATCAACAGCGTTGCTGGAATCATAACTAACAGTGAGAAGGTCGGTACCATGACAATTTTTAAAACTTCTGGGATAACGCGATCCAAAAAGCGTTGGACATAAGACAAAATAAATACTGCAATAATAATCGGAATCACTGAAGAGGTGTAGCTTGCTTGCGTCACAGGCAAGCCGAATAATGTGACCGCCGCATCGCCAGTCATTAGCGCAACAATCGCTGGATAACACAGGGTTGCTCCGACAATCATGGCAATGTATTCGTTACACTTGAAGACTTTTGAAGCCGAGTAGCCTAAGATGACTGGCATAAAATAAAAGAGGGCATCAGACGTCGCATTTAAAATCGTATAGGTTGAAAAAGTTGTGATATCCGTCTGATAAAAATTATTGGCAATAATCACCGCTACCGATAAAATCCCTTTTAACATCCCTGAAGCGGCAATTGCTGGGACAGTTGGTGTAAAAATCGCCGCCACCGCATTTAAAATGCGGGTGCCGAAACCGACTTTTTCTTCCGTCGCTGGCATCTGATCTAAATCACCTAAAAGGGGTTCTAATTCCTGATAGACTTTTTCGACTTTATTGCCTAGGACCACTTGATATTGACCGCTGCTCTCGACAACTGAGATAACACCTTCGATATTGGAAATCTGTTCCTTATCAGGAATCGATTTATCCTTCAAATTAAACCGTAAACGGGTAAAACAATGGGTCAGGCCGCTGACATTTTCCTTGCCGCCAACTTGCTGTAAAATTGTTTGAGCTGTTTCTTTGTAGTTCATTTGGGTTCCTCCTTGTTTTCAGAGACACTATTGGAAAAAAACATGAATTTGTTTTTTGGGGGCTGCTTGAATAAGTAAAATCATTGCTGAGATGCTTTCGAGTATAGCATTTGCTGAAGTTGGTAAGCCTTCTCAAAGATTGCTACAACTTCTGTTACAGCAAAACAGTAAGCGCTTTTGTTAAATAAAAAGCAAAACGATATTTTTCTAAAAAAATAAAATCAGGTTTGCTCCGTTGGCCAGCGGAAATGATGTCAGCTAACAAAAAAAGATCAAACATACTTAAATAACACCATCGGTCGCCCATGGATATCATTCAGGTACATTCGATCTTGCCTGCTTTACCAGTAACATGTCAAACTGCATCTTGTTTTATTTGATTCAAAATTAACACGCTTACAAAAAATAGTCAAGATTTTTCCGAAAAAAATTTTTCGTGAATTTTTCCCTAAAAAAAGATTTGCAAATTCTTTTTCTGACCGTTAAGATAGTCACTAGTTTATCGAGGAGGAATTTGTTATGAAAATCACAAGTCAAAAACAGCCTAAATTAATTTTGTTGATAGTTATTTTATTCTGGTTCGCCCAGTATGTTTATATTCCTTATCAAACCCCATACTTAGCAGCTATCAATGTGTCGACAAATTTTGTCGGTATAATTGTTGGCGCTTACGGAATTTCGCAATTATTATTACGTCTACCCGTCGGAGTCATGGCTGATTTGCGAGGAAATCATAAGTTCTTCATCACAGTAGGTGTTTTATTTGCGGGATTTGCATCACTAATCCGAATAATTAGTCCAGACGGCATCGGTTTTTTAGTGGCAAATATTTTATCTGGATTTGCCAGCGCTACTTGGATTTCATTTATGGTTTTATATCTAAGTTATTTTTCTAAGCTGCAGCAAACGAGTGCAACAAGTAAAATCATCATGGCGAATAATCTGGGCATGTTATTAGGATTTATCACTAGCACATTGTTATTTAACATGTTGGGGATGCGAATTATCTGTCTCTTTAGTTTACTAGCCGGTCTCATCGGTTTTGGCTTTTCACTTTTTGTTGTCAATCAAAAAAGTCAACCTTCTACTATCAAATTAGGGGAATTATTGCAGATTGGCAAAAATCGCCGTTTGTTATTGTTTTCTTTATTGGCACTTATCCAACAAGGGATTCAGATGTCAACGACGATGTCTTTTACCAATCAGATTATTCAAACATTGAGTGGTTCAAGTCTTTTAGTGGGAATATCTTCAATAATTTACATGGTTGCTGCCGTCTTTTTTGCCCGCTTAGCTTCGACTGATTTCATCGACAGGTTACCAAAGAAAAATTGGATTATTCTCAGTTTCATTTTGTTAGCGGTTTATTGTGTGGCCGTTCCCTTAAGCCCTTCGGTTGCCTTGATTTATTTTTTGCAGCTGATTCCTGGCATGGCAACCGGTATTTTATTCTCACTCCTGACTTCCGAGGCCATGATGGAGGTTCCAGCTGAAAAGAAATCAACGGCAATGGGCTTTTTCCAAGCCATTTACGCCATTGGCATGACCTTGTTCCCCATCATTGCTGGCACGCTAAATGATTCCTTTTCCATGACAACTGCTTATTTCTTTTTAGGATTTATGGCCTTACTGGCGGGCAGTTCATTTTATGTGTATGGAAAGGTTGGCGAGAAGTTGGGCTGGGAGAGTTATTGAGGGAACAGTTTACTAGACAATCTATGAGATGAAAGAAGTTATGAAGAACACTTTTTTGGAATTTTATGTTCCAGAGTTGGTGTGGTAAAATTTGTATAGATAATTGTTCCAAGAAGGATTTGACTATTTATGGAAAATGAACTGATAATTGAAGAACATACATTCACTAAAGGAGAATTGGCAAAAATTTCCACAACATTTATTGCTGGTTACCCAATAGTCTACATTTTGTATAATCGGAATTCAAAAAAAAGACCTGTTGCTTACATCGGTCAAACGGTTCAAGTTGACAAGCGCATGAACCAACACCTCAAAGATAAACGCAGAAAGACAATCACAAATACTGTTTTTATCGGTCATGAGAGATTTAATCAGTCTGCAACATACAATATTGAGACCAATTTGATTAATCATTTTATTGGTGATGAAAAATTCATTTTGCAAAATGTTAGTCAAACAAGAAAAACACAAAGCCATCGTTATTACGATAAAGATTTTTACGATGAAATCATCTTTAGCAGGTTATGGAATGAGCTAAAAAATTTAGGCTTAGTAAATAATTCAATTGATGCAATTCATAATAAAGATATTTTCAAAGTATCTCCTTACAAAGAGCTTTCTGCAGAACAAATGGAAATTAAACAAGAGATTTTAGATTATTGTCTGCACAACATTGGAGCAGAAGATGAGAAAATATTCATGATTGAAGGAGATGCAGGGACCGGAAAAAGTGTTGTTTTAGCATCTTTGTATAATACTATTCAGGACTTATCAAAAACAGATTCAGCTCTTCAAGGGACTAATAATTATTTATTGGTCAATCACTCGGAAATGCTAAAAACGTATCATTCAATGGCAGAAGGGCTGCCAAATCTCAAAAAGAAAAATATTATTAAGCCAACACAATTTATCAATTTGATGGATAAGAAAAATGAAAAGGCGGATATTGTGGTTGTAGATGAGGCCCATTTATTGTTGACCATGAAGGATGCCTATAATAGTTTTAAGTATGAAAATCAGTTAGATGAAATTGTTAAACGAGCGAAGATAACAATTTTTATTTATGATTCCAGACAGGTTCTCCGTACAAAAAGCTATGGTCATGATTTATTAATGGATAAATACCGCAAGCAACCTAACAGTAAATATTTTCGTTTGAATAATCAATTTCGGATGATGAGTTCTGAAGAAACACTGCTCTGGATTGACGATTTTGTAAATCGAAGGCTTGGACCTTTACCCGATTCGACAGAAGACTTTACGTTTAAAATTGCAGCAACCCCAGAGGAACTAAAAAGTGAAATAGTTAAATTAAATAAGGATTTTGGCTTATCCAGAATTTTATCAACCTTCGATTACCTTCATAAAAAGGATGATGAAATATATTATGTGGATCCTGATGGTGTAAATCTACCATGGAATACAACCAATTCGAAAATAACTTGGGCGGAGAGGACGGAGACTATCAATGAAGTTGGCTCAATCTATACTGCTCAAGGTTTTGATTTTAATAACGTTGGATTGATACTTGGACCATCCATTGATTATGATGAAGAACTTAATGAATTAGTTATTATTCCTGAAAATTACAAGGATACGGGTGGATTCATTGGACGTAAAGACATGAATTCAGATGAACTTCTGAAAGCTAAGGAACAAATTATTTTAAACTCTATCAATACCCTGATGAAGCGAGCTATTCATGGTTTGTACATCTATCCCGTTAATCCTAAATTACGAAAAAAACTACTAGAACTTCAAAATAGAAACTGATTTTCTTAAGTTTATTTTGTAAATGAACAGCTAAATACTAGCCACGGTAAACAATTATCAACTATCCCCCCCATTATACAATTTTAAATCTTGCATTAAGAAATTAGAAAATTCAAAAGACAACTAATCTGAGTCATTATCCATCAAAGACTCATGTTAGTTGTCTTTTTTGTATATTTGAATAAATGTAAATTTAGATTGAACAACCCAAATGATGACCAATAAGTTAATCCACAATATATTTCCTGCCAAATTTCTCCAAAAAACTAAAAAAATATTACTTATTATTCCCATTGTGAGTTTTTACGACCTTTGCTAAACTATTTATATAAGATATAAAAATAGTTTTAACAGAAATTTATTAAGGCAAAGAAGTATTTATTGCTGAGTTTTCGTCGCATTTTAGTGAAAGTTCGTTCCCGCTCTCACCATTGCCATGTCACAGTCTGAACTTAATTATTTAATTGGAGGCTATCATGAAGAGAAAAATAATCGTTGGTGTTGTTGGTCTGATTTTTGTTTTGTCGGCTGTGGTTTTCTTTTTAAGAGATTCTACACCAGAAGTTGAGATTCAATCATATCCAATTGATGAAGTCATTAGTACCCAGGTAAACAGCCCAAAAATGACTTATGATGAATTTGTTACGAATACTCTCAAGGTGAGTTTAAAAGGTGAAAGTGCTTATGAAGGGACTCTGCAAGGAGAAGACAAGGAGTTGCGATTTATTCAAGCAGGTACAATCTTTGAAAGTTTTATGTATTTACCAGACTCCAATAGCCAGCCGGAATCAGCAGGGGTCACAGATGCCGACGGGATTACGACGTATAGTTATTCTGCTGATTCAGATTTACCATTCAGTTTCTATGGCGAAAATGAAGGATGGAATCCGATTCCTGTCTATTTGGTGATTCCTGGAGATGTTGAGGCAGCCGAGATGTCTTATAAAGCGACGGCTCTTTTTAACAATCAGGAGTTGGAATTGTGGGAGGAATATACTGAAACACCAGTTTATGATGCTGAAACGAATTCCACAAAAGGTTTACTTGTGTTTAAGATGCCTTTAGGTGAACATCCAAGCGCAGAAATGGAAGTTGATTTAACAGTCTCTATTAATGACGAAACATTTGCTTAAATTCTGATACTTTTAGTTGGGGCGGGATAAAATGATAACACGGTTGAAGAAAAATAGTTTCGTTTGGTTGATTATGGTAATTACCTTTGCCATTTTTATGTATATTTGTGCTTTGGTAAATAATCAGGTGCGATTTTTCACTTCTTATCAAGATTATTATAGTAAAAAAGGGGTTGGTCTGGATGTCCTTAATCTGACGATTGACAGTGAAAGCTTTTCAGATCAGGTAGTAGAAGAGACGGCGG
Organism: Enterococcus sp. LJL90; assembly: GCF_056924355.1. Taxonomy (NCBI): domain Bacteria; kingdom Bacillati; phylum Bacillota; class Bacilli; order Lactobacillales; family Enterococcaceae; genus Enterococcus; species Enterococcus sp. LJL90. Next base: position 877,558 of record NZ_JBXPBQ010000001.1, read on the forward strand.
CTACGGATCTTTTCTTATTTTCACTACCTGCCTACAATAATGCATCAGGAGTTAAAATCTATTTTCCTGAACGGTTCCCAAAGCAGATTGAGATGTTGGAGGGAAGTTTTTCCTCAACCAATGCTGCTGAAGATACGGTATTGATTGGTAAAAATGTTCTGGCGACCTTAAGCCCTTCTGAGAAAAGCAGTCGGTCTGTAGAAATTTACGGGAAACAATTTGCTATTCAGGGGATTTTGGCTGATTCGCCCTTTAACAGTGACATTCTGCTGAAGGCTGATTCAGCACTAGCGGTGCCACGGATTTCAGAAAATATTGTGGACGCGGAATTGCTGAGCGATTCTTCTCAAGAGGCAATGACAAAGATTAGTAAGCTACTATCCTATGCTGAGAATGAAGAGACCTACATGGGGCAGATTTCAGAATTTTCCCTCAGTTTTGGCAACAATCCCTTTAATGAAATTATGCAACAGTATTATGGTATTTTTCTGCAATTGTTTTTAGTAGTCTTGTTGTCTTTGGGAATTCATTTTTATCAGCGTTTTGAATCATGGCAGTTTGAGTTAGGCATTCGCAAAATGGTTGGTGCCAACACTTTGCAACTGGTTGGTGATACCTTTAAAAAATTTTTTCTGCTGATTACAACAGCTTTTGTTTTTGCCAGTCTGATAATCTGTGTCGGGCGAATGGCCTTTAGCAGTTATTTTAGCGTTTCTTGGAATGCTATTTTTCTAGGGCTGCTCCAAGTTTTTGCTGTATATGCTTTATTGCTCAGCCTGCTCTTTATCTTTTCCGCCGTCTATGTCAGAAAAGTGAGTGTGGTTGACATTTTAACAGGGGTAGAGGAATGAGAAAACTAAATTATCTCGTGACTGAAATCACCTCTCACTTTTTTATAAAGCTGTTGTTGGTACTGATGATTGGCATTGTTTCCCTTTGCTCAGTGCAATTTTTTCAAGCATTTTTTGAATATCGTAATAATACTGAAGCCTTAAACGAGAGTATTGGACAAAATTCTTCTTTTCGTTTATTTGAAAACTCCTATGAAGCAATTCCCAGTAAAAATATTGCGCAAATTATCAGTCGTGCAGAAGAGCTATTTTCAACAGAAGCCTTTTACTACTTGGGAAATCAAGGAAAGCTGGTAGCTGAGTCAGAAGGATTAATTCCGGCTGAAGGACAACCGACATCTGTAGCTGAAACTGGTGAGAAGTTAATTCATCCTAATCTCGCAATCATGAACCGAGCTCTTTTAGCGAAGGTTGGGCTACCAATTGTAGAAGGAGAATTTTTCTTAGAAAGTGATTTTTCTGGAGAAACTCAAGGGATTTTGCTAGGGAGTTTTTATCAGAATTCCCATGAAATTGGTGATGAAATCACCTTAGAGGAAGTTGTTGGCGCATCAGCTGAAAATTTATTAGAAACGGTGAAGAGTCACTATCAAATCAGAGGGTTTATTTCAAAAGATTTTGAAATGCTGAATTATTGGCAGGGTAGCACAAATAGTATTTCACTGGATAGCATGTTAATTTTACCCCAGACAACCGCTGCGCTTCACGGGGAAAGCTCGTCAATGGATGTGCAAACCACCGGCTTTTTCTTTTTAGTGTCTCCAGAAGAAGACCAAGCATTATCCTATCTGACCCTCGCTGAAGAAATTCGGGAAATCGGCCAAGCTAATGGGTATCAGCTTTTAGAATTTCAAAATGATCGGAGCGTCTATAATAGTGCTATCCAAAATTATCAATATCAATATCAGAATAAGTTGTACCTGCTAGGTCTATTATTAGTGTTTTCCTTTATTCAGCTGGGGGTAATTATTAGTTTCACCTTCAAAAAAAGACAGTCAGTCTATGAAATTTATTTTTCAATCGGTTCTACCAAGTTAGAAATTTTTCTGTTTTTAATTTTTGAATACTTGCTATTATTTGTGGTGGCATGGGCGCTGATGTTCCTTTTCAACAGCTTTTATCTTCAAGAAATTTGGAGCAGGCAAGCGCAGATTGCTGGGGGATTATTTTATTTCTGCAGTTTTTCAGTGGTCACAATTGCGACGTTAGGCAGCAAACTTTTCAAAAATGGCAGATTTTTTAGGAGAGAACAATGATTACTTTAAATGGGATTCAAAAAGTTTATCGAAGTGGTGAGACTGATTTTACAGCGTTGGAGATTGCCAACTTTACCTGCTCAAAAGGAGAGATGCTTGCGATTGTTGGGGAGTCTGGTAGCGGTAAGACAACGCTGCTGCGGATTCTTGGTTTATTGGACAATTTTGAAGCTGGCAGCTATCAATTTAATCAACAGGAGACTGCACAGCTTTCAGCCAAGGAACAAGCTAAGCTTCGGAATCAGGAAATTGGCTTTGTCCTGCAAACCTTCGGACTAATTGAAGATTATACTGTCAAAGAAAATATTTTATTGCCGGTTAAGTATTTGGCCAGAGGTGAACGAGCAGCTAAAATCAATCATCTAGCTGAAATTGCTGAGCAGCTTAATATCAGTGAACAATTGAAAAAATATCCTCGCCAGTTGTCTAGAGGTCAACAGCAACGAGTGGCCTTTGCTAGAGCTTTAATTAACGATGCCAATTTAATTTTGGCAGATGAACCCACTGGAAATTTAGATTCCAGCAATTCACAACGAGTCATCGATTTATTGAAGCAAGAGCATCAAAAAGGTAAGACGGTTATTTTAGTGACCCACGACCAAGCCATTGCCCGGCAATGTGACCGAATTGTGGGGATTAAAGACGGTAAAATTAACGAAAACAGACACTTTGAAAAAGAGTAATTGGCAAATCCAATTACTCTTTTTTTGAATGGCTGCTTGGCATAGATGTTTTGCTTATTTTTTTCAATCAACCAAGTTTGTTCTTCACCTGCGATATATTCGGTGAAGTTCTGCTATAGAAGAATCTCGACTAAGTTAAGCTCTGTCAAGTTAAATTCACGTAAGCTTTTTCCCCAACGCCTCAAACCACTGCGCTTTTCGCACCACTGAATTTCCATTATTGGCCCCACTGGTAGAGTGACAACTCACCACTGGCAAGTCAGGAAATAAATCATGGGCAAAAATTTCGCTGTAGGCTTTTCGACCATTGGCAATAATAAGACGTAAATGTGGAGTTTCTTTCCGCAATTTTTGAAAGTCATTCAGCTGAGTTTCTTTAAAGGAGCTGTCCAAACTGCCAGCTCGATTAAAATTGGCATAGACATCCCACAGGCCCAAGTGATGCTTCAATAGTTCCTCTATCCGCAGATTGTAGTCGGTGGATAAAGATAAGTCGAAGTATTCAAAGAGGATTTTCCAAAATTGATTGCCGTTATTGCCGTAATACTGCTGTCTTTTTAACGAAATTTGGCTGGGGGCGCTGCCGAGAATTAGTATTTCTATTTGTTGATTGTAAATCGGTGCTAGACCTTGTTCCATATTGAACTCCTTAGATGCCTAATTTATTGTACAAAGTCGCCAGCGAGATGCCCAATTGCTTGGCGGTTTTTTTCTTGCCTTCGATATCAGTGCCGTTGCGCTTGAAAAGTTCTGCGATGTAGTCATTTTCCTTCTGCTTAACATATTGCTTTAAAGGAATGATGTCTTCTTCGGCCAATTCGGTAGTTGGCGTGACAGTATGCTGATAATTGGCGAGATATTTTGGCAGTAAATCAGTAGTCAGCTTATCATTGGTGGTCATGACGCTGCAATATTCAATCACATTTTGCAGCTCACGGATATTGCCGGGCCATTCATAGGCTTTCAGGAAGCCTTCAAAGGCGCTGTCCATCATGATAGCAGAGCCTTGTCGTTCTAAGAAAAATTCAGCAAGTGGGATGATATCTTCTTTGCGCTCTCTAAGGGCGGGAATATTTAAAGTAAAAGTTGCCAAACGGAAGAAGAGGTCATGTTTGAATTTTTTGCTTTTTACTAACCCGTCTAAGTCTCGATTGGAGGCACAAATAATTCGGACATTGATAGGAATTTCCTTGCTACTGCCAAGGGGACGAATCCGCCGCTCTTGAAAAACCCGCAGTAATTTGGTTTGGACAGATAAATCCATCTCACCAATTTCATCGAGAAAAACTGTGCCGCCTTCCGCTTCGACAAAGACACCGTTCTTACCCTCTTTTTTAGCACCAGTAAAAGACCCGCTAGTGTAGCCGAATAGTTCACTCTCCAGCATTTCAGTGTTCAACGAGGCACAGTTAATGGGGATGAAGGGCGCATTTTGCCGCTCGCTGCTATTGTGAATTGATTGGGCGAACAGTTCTTTTCCGGTGCCGCTCTCCCCTTGAATCAAGACGGTGGAATCTCTTTTGGCCATTTTTTTGGCCAGTTGAATAGTAGCTAAGAGGGCAGAAGAATGCCCTTGAATACTGTCAAAGGTGTAGCGGGTGGCATAGACTTTATTTTTCAATTGTTTAATGGTGACTTCTGATTTTTGCAGCCGTTCTTTATACATTTTTAAATCAGTCGATTCAATTGAGCTGGAAATCGCCCCGACGACCTGATTATTTTCGATAATCGGCACGAGATTGGTGAAAAATTCTTTGCCTTTAATTTCTCTACGAATCGTCAGCAGGGGATGCTTTAAGTCTAAAACTTCGGTTAAACGCGAATCAGGGCGGACGTCTTTTAATTTTTTGCCGATAATTTCAGCGGGAATTAAATCGGTCATTTTTTTATAGCCTTGGTTGGCAAAGGTTATCGTGCCTTCAGGGTCAATCATCAACAAAGGCGAATAAATCGCATTTAAAATTAATTGGGTTTCTGGTGAGACTTTCATTTGGGAACCACCTTTCCTAAAATTCTAGAATTTTAGAATTTTCTGATCATACTCCTACTATACTTGGTTTGAAAAGGATTTCAAGGTAATCGCTTCCATTTTATTCTAATTTTTTAGAAATTATAAAAAATTCTTTGCGACAAACCCTGATTTCTATTCAAAAAAGGTTGGCACGCTACTTGCTTAATAGTGAAGTGTAGAAAACTTGAAAGGAAGTAACTAAATGAAAACAATTAGAATTGGCTCAGGAGCAGGTTATGGTGGCGACCGGATTGAACCGGCCTTGGATTTAATCAAGGAGGGCAACTTAGATTATATTATCTTTGAATGTTTGGCTGAACGGACTATTGCATTAGCACAAAAAGAAAAATTAGCCGATGAAACAAAGGGCTATAACCCATTATTGGAATACCGCTTTGAAAAAATCTTACCACTACTAAAAGAACACCCAGTTAAAATCATCACTAACATGGGGGCTGCAAATCCCATTTTTGCCGCTAGAAAAGTTAAAGAGCTAGCTAAAAAGCATGGCGTTGGTGGCTTGAAAATCGCCGCATTAATCGGCGATGACATTGTTGAAAAATTAGCTGAATTTGAAAATGAACCTGTGATGGAAACCGGTCGACCACTGGCTGAATTAGCAGAAAATATTTTATCGGCAAATGCCTACATCGGCGGCGAAAAAATTACGGAGGCTTTAGCAGGCGGTGCGGATATTATTATCACCGGTCGGGTTGCTGACCCAGCCTTGGTGATTGGCCCAATGATGCATGAATTTGGTCATGAATTTAATGATTTTGATTTTCTCGGCAAAGGCACGGTTGTCGGCCATTTATTAGAATGTGCCGGTCAAGTGACTGGCGGCTACTTTGCTGATCCTGGATACAAAGATGTTGCGGACTTGTGGAATTTAGGTTTTCCAATTGCCGAAGTGAGCGAAAACGGCGAAATCATAATTACAAAGCTGTCCGATAAAGGCGGCGAAGTGACCGTTGATACGGTCACAGAACAATTATTATATGAAATTCAAGACCCAACTAATTATCAAACACCAGATGTCGTCGCTGATTTTTCTAAAGTTACGCTGACGGAAATTGCTACCAATCGAGTTGCAGTTGCTGGGGCAACAGGTAAAGCTCGTACTGGCAGCTTAAAAGTCAGCGTTGGTTATACCGATGGCTTTATCGGTGAAGGAGAGATTTCTTACGGCGGTCATAACGCCTTAAAACGGGCGCAACTGGCAGCAGAGATTATCGAAAAACGCTTTGAATTATTAGGTTATCACTATGAAGAATTGCGGATTGATTACATCGGCGTCGATAGTCTCTACAAAGACAAATTAGGCAATAAATTCTTAGGTAGTGACCCGAGCTTTTCTGAAATTCGCTTGCGGATTGCTGCTAGAACCCACGACAAAGCATTAGCCGTTAAAGTCGGTCAAGAAGTTGAAGCACTATATACTAACGGACCAAGTGCTGGCGGTGGCGCTCGAGGTAAAGTAACTTCAATTGTCTCAGTGGCCTCTGTTTTAGTTCCGGAAGATTTACCAAGTTTAGAATTAGTTTGGGAGGAAGTATAAAAATGAAATTATATAATATTGCACACTCAAGAACTGGTGACAAGGGAAATATTTCGACAATTTCTTTGATTGCCTATGAAGAAAAAAATTATGAAGTGATTAAAGCCGCGGTGACGAGTGAAAAAGTTATGGAATGGTTTAGTGAATTTGGCACAACCAAAGTCGATCGTTATGAATTACCGCAATTAAACGCTTTGAATTTTGTTTTAGACAATACCTTGGGGGGCGGAGTCACTCGTTCGCTGGCAGTTGATACCCACGGTAAAGCCCTCAGCAGTGCTTTATTAGAAATGGATATTTAGGAGGTTCCTTATGTTAGCAATTTGGGGAATAATTACAATTGTCGTCTTATTACTGTTAATCATGAGCAAAAAAATGATTCCAGTTATGGCTTTAATTATCGTACCGGTTCTAACAGCGCTGTTTGCGGGCTTCGGCCCGCAACTCGGCGCGTTTATGCTGGATGGGATTCAATCTATTTCCGGCACCGGTGTTATGTTTATCTTTGCGGTCTTATTCTTTGGAGTTTTAAATGACGCAGGCACCTTTGACCCGATTATCCGGGGAATTTTGAAGGTGGTGGGAAAAGATCCCGTAAAAATTGCAGTCGGCATGGCCATTTTAGCCATGTTTATTCACTTGGATGGCTCAGGCGCCGTGACTTTCTTAGTTGTAGTACCAGCCTTCTTACCAATTTTTGAAAAATTAAACATGCGCCGTTCAACATTAGCGACAATTGTCGCAATTGCAGCCGGTGCCAATATTTTACCTTGGAGTGGACCGGTCATCCGGGCAGCGAGCGCTTTAGAAGCTGACTCGCCGATGAGTTTTTACGGTACGATGTTTATCCCAGTGTGTATCGGGATGGTTGCGGCCATTGTAATTTCTGGTTATTTAGGCCTGCGGGAAAAACGCCGCTTAATTGCAGAAGGTGGCTTTGAAGAAATTGAATTTGACCACACAGAATTTTCAACGGCTAGTGAATTTGCTCGGCCTAAAATGTTTATTCCTAACTTGATTTTAATTATCGTTGCGATTGCTACCATTATTTCTGGCGTGTTACCGCCGGCAACTGTCTTTATGATTGCCTTCTGTTTAGCTTTATTAGTGAACTACCGCACACCGGCTGAACAAAATCAACGAATTAAAGCTCATGGCAATGAAGCTTTGACGATGGCCAGCGTTTTATTTGCGGCCGGTTCCTTTACTGGTATCATGACCAACAGTGGCATGATTACAGCGATGGCGGATGGTTTAGTTTCAATCGTGCCTGCTTCAATGGCCGGTTCTCTGCCGTTAGTTGTCGGAATTTTAGCGATGCCGATGAGTTTACTCTTTGACCCAGATTCCTTTTACTTCGGAATTTTACCAGTCTTGGCATCAACCGCCGCTCAAGTTGGCGTTGATCCGTTAAGCGTCGGTCATGCGGCGATTGTCGGTCAAATGACGACTGGTTTTCCAATTAGCCCATTAACACCAGCGACTTTCTTATTGATAGGTTTAGTTGGTATCGACCTTGGGGAACATCAGCGAAAAACCATTCCATGGGCCTATCTGGTCTCAATCATTATCTTAGTATCAGGACTTATCACTGGTGCCATTTAATTGGCACGTAAAGGAGAAATTTAGATGACTGAAGTTTATATTGTAGCAGCTTTACGCAGCCCCATCGGATCTTTCGGCGGTGCGTTAAGCAGTTTAAAAACCGTTGATTTAGGGACGGCTGTTCTTGAAAAAGTTTTAGAAAAAAGTCAGGTGCCAGTTGAGGCTGTCGATGAAGTCTTTTTCGGCGCAACTTTACAAGCGGGACAAGGGCAAAATGTCGCACGACAAATTGCCATCAAAGCCGGCCTGCCGGTAGAAGTACCGGCGACCACAATTAATATGGTCTGCGGTTCCGGTATGAAAACAATTATCGAAGGCCTGCGTTCAATCTTAGCTGGCGATAATCAAATTGTTGTCGCTGGTGGCGCAGAAAGCATGAGTAATGCGCCCTACGTTTCAGAAACAGCCCGCTTTGGTGCCCGGATGGGAAATACGGAGCTTGTCGATACAATGATTCATGATGGTCTCTGGGATGCCTTCAATGATTATCACATGGGTATCACCGCAGAAAATATTGCGGAACAATGGCAGCTCTCCAGAAAGGCAATGGATGATTTTGCCCTTAATTCACAAAACAAAGCGTTTGCGGCGATTGAAGCTGGTCGTTTCAAAGATGAAATTGTTCCGATAACTGTGAAAAATCGACGGGAAACAATTGTCGTCGATACTGATGAGCACCCTCGCAAAACAACAGCCGAAAAATTAGCCAGTCTAAAGCCAGCCTTTAAAAAAGATGGCAAGGTGACCGCCGGCAACGCTTCTGGCATTAATGACGGTGCAGCAGCTTTAATCATTGCTTCAAAAGAAGCCGTCGAAGCCCACGGACTTAAACCGTTGGCAAAAATTATCAGCTGGGGGCAAGGGGGCGTCGACCCTTCTATTATGGGCATGGGACCGGTACCGGCCACTAAAAATGCTTTGAAAAAAGCTGGCCTGACGGTGGCTGATTTAGATTTAGTCGAAGCAAATGAAGCTTTTGCAGCGCAGGCGTTAGCTGATTTACAGGAATTAAAAATCAATCCGGAAATCACCAATGTCAACGGGGGTGCAATTGCCCTTGGTCATCCAATCGGCGCATCAGGAGCCAGAATTGTTGTGACCCTCCTGCATGAAATGCAAAAACGACCTGAGGCTAAAAAAGGCTTGGCCACTTTATGTATCGGTGGTGGCATGGGAACGGCTCTGATTGTAGAAAAGGTTTAGGTGAAACGAATGAAAAATAAACAAATTTCGATTGCAGAAGTCGTGGCAAAAATTCCTAGCGGTGCCACGCTGATGATTAACGGTTTTATGGGCTGTGGCAACCCCCATAAAATTATTGAAGCGTTGGCAGCTAGTGGAGTTAAAGATTTAACCGTGATTGCCAATGACGCTTCAATGCCCGTTGGCCCTCAAGGGGAGGACTTTTACGGCATTGCGAAGCTGATTCATAATCATCAGGTTAAAACTTTAATTGCATCTCATGTTGGCTTAAATCCTGAAGTGGCGCAGCAGATGAACGCTGGTGAGCTGGAGGTTATTTTAATTCCACAAGGTTCTCTAGCCGAAATGATTCGCGCAGGCGGTGCCGGTCTTGGGGGAATCATTACTCCAACAGGCGTGGGCACAATCGTTGAAGATCAAAGTTATACCATCGGTAAAACGGAAATAGATGGCAAACAATATTTAATTCAACGGCCTTTAAAAGCGGATATCGCTTTAATCAGCGGCTTTCAAGTAGATGAAAGCGGCAATGTCTGGTATCGAGGAACGACGAGAACCTTTGGCCCGCTGATGGCTTTAGCAGCAGAAACAGTAATCGTTGAAGCAGATCATCTCGTGTCTGCGATTGAGCCAGAAAATATCGTGACGCCGGGAGTTCTAGTAGATTTTGTCACAGCAAAGAAGGTGAGCTAAATGGAAAAGCAATTGACAACAAAACAAATTATCGCCAAAAGAGTGGCAGAAGAATTTATTGATGGTGCTCTGGTGAATTTAGGCATTGGACTGCCGACGCTGATTCCTAGTTTTTTACCTGAGGGTGTCGACGTGACGATTCAAACGGAAAATGGCATTGTCGGTGCCGGCAATACTGGCGATTTTGATCCAGCCTATGTCACCGACGCTGGTGGTCAACCGGCACAAATTTCTCAAGCAGCAGCCTTTGTTGATTCCGCCACATCATTCGCCTTAATCCGTGGCGGTCACGTTGATTTTACCGTCTTAGGCGCATTACAAGTGGATGAAAAAGCCAATCTTGCCAATTGGATTATCCCCGGAAAAATGGTGCCGGGCATGGGCGGGGCCATGGATTTAGTTTCCGGTGCCAAAAAAGTCATCGTAGCCATGGAACATACCGCAAAGGGAAAAGTCAAAATTTTAACTGATTGTACTTTACCTTTAACGGGAATGAATTGTGTTAATATGATTGTCACCGAATTAGCGGTGTTTGAATTTATAAACGGAGCACTGACTTTAACAGAAATCAATGACAATTCCAGTTTAGAGGAAATTCAAGAAAAAACAGCAGCCCATTTTACGGTGGCTTTAAAAAATAAGCTGACCGCCATCAGCTAAAGAAAAAGATTTACCCAGCCTTGCCTGAGATGTTTCCGGCAACGTTAGGTAAATCTTTTTTTGTAGAAAATTTTAAACCTTTTTCAACACAACACTAGCCCGCCTACGACTCATCACACCAACTAAAAAGACACAGGCAACTAGCATGAGTGGGAAAATACTGCCGCTAAGAATCCCTGCCTGTAATGAATTACCAGAATTTTGGGCAACGGTTCCCACTAGCGCCGGTCCAATCGAACAACCCAAATCCCCGGCTAAAGCCAGGTAGGCAAACATCGCTGTCCCACCGTTACGAATATATTTAGAAGAAAGACTAAAGGTTCCCGGCCATAAAATGCCAACCGAAAAGCCGCTTAAAGCGCAGCCGATAAAACCAAATATAGGATTACCGCTTAGTCCAACGAGCAAGTAGGCTGCTAGACAGAGAAAGCCGCTCGCCTGCATAAATTTATTTAATTGGATTTTTTCACCATATTTTCCATAGAGTAAACGGGAAAGTCCCATCATAATTGCAAAAAGCATTGGGCCAGCCAAATCTCCGAGAGCTTTGGAGACACCTAAGGCCTGCTCGGCAAAAGTCGAGGCCCACTGACTGATGGATTGCTCGCTGGCTCCGGCGGCTACCATCATCACCAAAAAGAGCCAAAAACTTTTCAAACCAAAAAGCTGCCGGTTGCTTAAGCTGACTTCGCCCTCAGGCACAACTGGAGCCAACGGTACTTTGGTGAAAATAAACATATTTGCTAGAGGAATTAAGGCCCATATCACTGCTAATATCGGCCAATTGGCAATGCCGAAAATCGCAAAGAAAATTGTCGAGACTAAAACCACGGCAACATAACCCCAGCAGTAAAAGGAGTGGAGCAGACTCATGGCTTTTTCTTTATTGTCAGTCGGACAGGCTTCAACAATTGGGCTGACTAAGACTTCTAATAGACCGCCACCAATCGCATAAATTAAAACGGATAATAATAAGCCAATAAATGGATCTGGCAGTATATTGGGTAAAATGGCCAAGCTTCCTAAGCCGATAAAGGCAAACAGATGGGCTAAGACAATCGAAAACCGATAACCAATCCGGTCGACAAAAAAGATTGCCGCAAAGTCCACTGCCAGCTGCAATAAGAAATTTCCTGAAATCAGCAATGAAATCTGGGTCAGAGAAATTCCGTATTGACTGCGGAAGGTCAAAAACAATAAGGGAATAAAATTATTTAAAATAGCCTGAACAATATAGCCTGTGAAACAAGCGTAGAGAGTTTTTTGATAATTTTTCATAGCAGTCTCCAATAACTTTATAAATTTTGTTAATAAAGTTATTTTAAGGTAGTCGCAAGAAAAACTCAATTGCATGTTGCACAAAAAATGCAGATTTATTCAGTCAAATATTGCAAATAGAGTAATAAGGCGGTCAGGGTCAGCCCATCAGTAATCGTATTTTGTTGAATTAATTCTCTGACCTTGGTCAGAGTCAGCCATTCGACTTGTTGCACTTCATTTTGGTCAAAGACTTTTTGCGGTAGTTCTTCTTGTAAATAGCCTAAATAAATCGCAAATTTTTGGTTGGTGATGCTATTACTAGGATAATACTCATAGAGTTTTTCAGTGATTGTTACTTGATAGCCGGTTTCCTCCAGACATTCCCTTGCCAATGCTGTTTCGGGAGTTTCAGCGGCTTCAAGACTGCCAGCGGGAATTTCCCAGCTAAGAGTGTCTAGTAAATATCGGGGCACTGCCACAAATAAAATTTCTTGGCGAGGGTTTAAAATAATTCCCGCCACAGATTCGTTGGGGACATCAATGACATAATAATTCAACTTTTGTCCGGTTCTCTCCTGGGTGATAGCATCGAGATAAAGATTATACCAAGGATTTTCTAAAATAATCTTACGGTGCTGACGGTGAAAGAGTGACATCATAAAACTCCTTTTAGAAAACTTTTTCCTTTATCATAGCAAAAAGAATGAAGAGGCTGTGTAATTAGTTAAAGCAGAACCGAACTTTACAAACAACATCTAGTAAAATCACTAAATATTGCTGATTTGCGCCGAGGACCTAATGGACCGAAGAGCAAATACAATATAGTTTGGTTTTTAATCTGCTAAAAGACTAATTATACAACCTCTTCAAACTCCTGTTGCTATAAATTAAACGCTACTTTGGGCGACTGCCAAAATAGCAGCGGGAATCCGATAAGGAGAACAAGAAACGTAATCGACGCCGATTTCTCTTAAAAAGGTGATTGAAGCAGGATCACCACCGACTTCTCCGCAGACGCCAAAAGAAATTTTTTGATTCAGCGGTTTGACTTTATTCACCGCCGTACGCATCAACTCACCAACCCCCTGCGTATCTAAATGTTGATACGGGTCATTAGCTAAAATATGTTTTTCCATGTACTCGGGAATAAATTTAACAGAATCATCCCGAGAAAAACCGTAAGTTAGCTGGGTCAAATCGTTTGTACCAAAGCTAAAGAAGTCGCTGTTTTCTGCTAGCTGATCCGCTGTCAAGCAAGCCCGAGGAATTTCTAGCATCGAGCCGATTTTATACGGCGTCGCAAAATTATATTCGTCAAAGACTTCCTGAATCGTTTTTTCTAAAACCTCCCGCAGAAAATCCAACTCACCTTTCTCACTGATCAACGGCAGCATAATTTCTGGAATCACCTGAATGTTTTGCGTCTGAGAAATTTCTAGAGCGGCTTTGATAATCGCTCTAGTCTGCATCTCATAAATCTCGGGGTAGGTAACCCCCAGACGACAACCTCGATGACCGAGCATTGGGTTGACCTCTTCTAATTCAGCAATCCGCTGGCGAATATCGCTTAGACTTTTACGGGTTTCAGTAGCGGCCCGTTTCAAGTCTTCTTCCTTTGGCACAAATTCGTGCAATGGCGGATCTAACAGGCGAATGGTGCAGGGCAGGCCAGCCGTCAAACTAAAAATTTCCCGGAAATCTTGAATCTGAAAGACTTCTAAATTAGCTAAAGCCTGTTCACGGCTGGCTTTAGTATCAGCTAAAATCATTTTGCGCATTTCCCAAATGCGCTCTTCGCCGAAAAACATGTGCTCAGTGCGGGCTAAGCCGATGCCGGCAGCGCCAAATTTTAAAGCTGTCTGAATATCTTCAGCAGTTTCAGCGTTGGCGCGCACTTTTAAATCGCCAAGCGTTAAGCCCCATTCCAAAATCTTCGATAATTTTGAAAAATCATTGTCTAAGGTTGTCGGGATTTTGCCGAGATAAACTTTGCCGCTGCTGCCGTTCACGGAAATAACGTCGCCTTCTTCTAAAACAACGTCACCGGTTTTGGCCCGTTTCATAAATTCATCCACCTCTAAGGCCTCACAGCCCACAATACAGCAGGTCCCCATTCCACGGGCGACCACGGCCGCGTGGGAAGTCATGCCGCCTCTGGATGTGACGATGGCTTCACTGACCACCATGCCCTCAATATCTTCTGGGGAAGTGTCTTGCCGCAGCAAAATAACTTTTTCACCGGCGTCATGGGCATCCTTCGCCGCTGCTGCTGTGAAATAAATTTTTCCGGTAGCAGCACCGGGACTTGCTGGCAAACCGCTGACTAATGGCTCGGCAGTTTTTAAGGCTTCTTCATCGAACACAGGATGGAGAGATTGATTAATCATTTCTGGCGTAATTCGATTCAAGGCCTCTTGTTTTGTAATTGCTCCGCTTTCAGCTAAATCAATCGCAATTTTCATGGCGGCTTTGGCAGTCCGCTTACCGTTTCTAGTTTGCAAAATAAATAATTCACCATTTTCAATCGTGAATTCGATATCCTGCATATCCCGATTATGGTCTTCTAAAATTGTACAAATTTTTTCAAATTGTTGATAGACCTCGGGCTGCTCTGTTTGTAGCTGACTGATTTCTTTAGGGGTTCGAATCCCCGCAACGACATCTTCTCCTTGAGCGTTGATTAAATATTCTCCAAAAATACCAGTCTCGCCTGTTGCGGGATTGCGGGTGAAGGCCACGCCTGTGCCGCTTTGGTCGCCAGTATTGCCAAAGACCATCGCTTGGATATTGACGGCAGTACCCAAATCATCAGAAATTTGATGCAGCCGGCGATAGGTTTTGGCTCGAGGATTATTCCAAGAGGCAAAAACTGCCTGCACCGCTGCGGTTAATTGCTCAAAAGGATCTTGTGGAAATTTTTCTTTAATATGTTCCATATAAATTAACTGATAGGCTTCTGTGACCCGCTGCCAGTCAGCCCCTGTTAATTGATTATCTTCTGTATAATCATGTTCTTTTTTGTAATGGTCTAAATAATTTTCAAAATAACTGCGGTCAACGCCTTTGACAACATCGGCATACATTTGAATTAGCCGACGGTAGCAATCATAGGCAAAGGCCGGATTGTCGGTAGCTGTTGCCAAAGCTACCACGGTTTGGTCGTTTAAACCTAAATTTAAAATAGTGTCCATCATGCCGGGCATCGAAAATTTTGACCCGCTGCGGACTGACACCAAGAGGGGATTGCGAGTAGCACCAAATTGTTTATTTGTTTTATTTTCCAGTAATGTGACATACTGTTTGATTGTCTCCAGTAAGTTTTGGGAAAGGCAAAGGGTATCTAAATAATCCATGCAGGCGCCAGTGGTGATGGTGAAGCCAAAAGGCACGGGTAATTCTAAGCTGGTCATCTCCGCTAAGTTTGCTCCTTTACCGCCTAATAAGTCCAAATCTTCCTTTGTACCCTCTGAAAAATCATAAATAAGTTTGCTCATCTACTGCTCTCCTTTTAATGTGATGTTCTTATCAATCTAAAAAAAATATATAGTATGACATAATAAATGTCAATAGTATACTCTAATAAAAAACATTTTCTAGCAGCGGAAAGTCAAAAATTTATTTTTATTTAAAAAAATGAAGAGAAGTGGCGCATTGTAAAGTTAGTCGGCGAAGATGGGCTTCTACCGCTTTCTCAAAAATATCCATCTTTAGCTCTTTTCTCTGAAGCAAGTCAACCTGCTTGGTGGAAAAGGGGGCTTTCGCTATACTTAAAATAAATTTAAAAGAGGAATGGGTTAAGTTTATTATGGACAATTTAATTTCTACGTTTTTAGAACGGAAGGACGATTTATTAACCGCCACCTTCCAGCATTTATCGATTTCGATTATTGCCTTGTTGATTGCAATTTTGATTGCGGTGCCGTTGGCCATTTGGCTGGCCAACCATAAACGAATGGCGGAAGTGATGTTGCAAATTACCAGCGTGCTGCAAACTATTCCGTCACTCGCTTTATTAGGATTACTAATTCCTTTTGTCGGGATTGGGACAGCGCCAGCGTTGATTGCGCTAGTAGTCTATGCGCTTTTGCCAATTTTTCAAAATACTTATATTGGTCTTTCAGAAATTGATCCTTCAATTGAAGAAGCGGCAACAGCCTTTGGGATGTCGCGGATGCGCCGTTTGATTAAAGTTGAACTACCGATTGCTTTACCGGTGATTGTTTCGGGTATTCGGACAGCACTGGTTTTAATTATCGGAACAGCCACATTGGCAGCCTTAATCGGAGCTGGCGGTCTCGGAACATTTATCATGTTAGGGATTGATCGTAACGATCCGACATTAACTTTAATTGGTGCGATTTGTTCGGCTTTACTGGCAATTATTTTCTCTGGTCTAATCAAATTGATGCAGTATTTGAAACCAAAATTTACTGTGCTTACTTTAGCTGTCTTGGTCTTAATTTTTGGTGGCTTCTCCGTTTATCAAAGTGGCTTTTTTGCAAAGGACACCATCACGATTGCCGGGAAATTAGGTGCAGAACCAGATATTTTAATCAATATGTATAAGGAACTAATTGAACAAGAAGATCCAGATGCAAATGTTGAATTAAAAGAAAACTTTGGGAAAACGAGTTTCTTATTTAGTGCACTGGAAAATGATCAAATTGATATTTATCCAGAATTTACTGGAACAGTTTTAGAAAGCTTAGTCACCTTGCCCGAAGATGACCAAGGGGTGAAATTCTCTGCTGAGGATACTTATACCGAGGCCAAGAAATTATTGGATGAACAATTCCAAATGAGTTTCTTAGAACCGATGGCTTACCAAAATACCTATGCCTTAGCGGTCAAAAAAGACTTTGCTGAAGCCAATGATATTACGACAATTTCTGATTTGATGAAGGTCCAAGATCAAATCAAAGCCGGTTTCACTTTAGAGTTTATCGACCGGGAAGACGGCTATAAAGGCATTCAAGAATTGTACGGCTTGAACTTCCCAAGTGTGCAAAGTATGGAGCCTGCGTTGCGGTACCAAGCGATTAATAATGGCGATATTAATTTGTTGGATGCTTATTCGACAGATAGTGAAATTGCGCAATATGATTTAGTAGTCTTACAAGATGACCGGGCCTTATTCCCGCCATATCAAGGGGCACCGTTGATGAAGACTAGCTTTGCCGACGAACATCCGGAAGTGGTGACGGCTTTAAATAAATTGCAAGGGCTGATTACAGAGGAACAGATGAGTAATATGAATTATCAGGTCAATGTAGAAGGTGCCGATCCTGCCGATGTGGCCCACGACTTTTTAGTAGATCAAGGCTTGTTGGAGGAATAAAAATGGAAAAAATAATTGAGTTTAAAGAGGTCAGCAAAGAATTTAATGGTAATCGCGTCATTGAAAATTTAAATCTGACAATTAATAAAGGTGAAATTTTTGTAATGGTAGGTCCTTCCGGGAGCGGAAAGACCACCACGATGAAAATGATTAACGGTTTAACAGTGCCGACTGATGGCAATGTTTACTTTAAAGAACAGCGGATTAAAGACTACGACATCAAAAAAATGCGCTGGCAAATGGGCTATGTGCTGCAACAAATTGCGCTTTTTCCAACAATGACTGTCCGCCAAAATATTGAAGTTATCCCGGAAATGTTAGGCTGGGAAAAGGAAAAACGGCATGCCCGAGTCGATCAATTATTGGCTCAGGTGGATTTAGACCCAGAAGAATATCGCCACCGCCTGCCGAGTGAATTATCCGGCGGGGAACAACAGCGGATTGGTATTTTGCGGGCGCTGGCTGCCAGCCCAGAAGTTATCTTGATGGATGAACCCTTTAGCGCCTTAGATCCAATTTCTCGGACAGCCTTACAGGAGCTTGTTTTGAAAATTCATCAAGATTTAAAAACGACGATTGTCTTTGTTACCCATAACATGAAAGAAGCGTTAAAATTGGGTGACCGAATTGCCGTGATGCGGGATGGTAAAGTGCTGCAATGCGATACTCCGGAACAAATTTTGGCTCATCCGGAGTCTGATTTTATCGAAGCCTTTTTTGAAGAAGAGGGTGAGATTCAAGCTGATTTTATCTCCATTGGATTGTTGGTAGAGGATGGCTTTTACGAAGAGGCGACGGCTGCTGATACATTGCCATTGCCGAAAATCTCTTTGAGTGAGACGTTAGATCAGGCCTATGTTTTATTAGCCGATGCAGAAAAATTGCAAATTGTTGATCACACGCAGCAAGTGATTGGTCACTTAACTAGTAAAAATGTTTTCCAATACCTCAGTCAAAAAAAAGGAGGAAAAACCCATGTTGAAGTTTGATGCTGTTGTCATCGGTTCCGGCGTCGCTGGTCTCAGCGCTGCTTATAAATTAAAGGATGCCGGCAAAAAAGTCGCCATCATTGAAGAAGACCTTTGGGGAGGCACCTGTCCAAATCGCGGCTGTGATCCCAAAAAAATTCTAATTGCCGGCGTGGAAGCCCGTGATCGGGTAAATCAATTGGTCGGCAAAGGTTTCAATGAACTAGCACCGATGAATTGGGAGGAGATTGAAGCCTTTAAACGCAGCTTCACCGACCCGGTGCCTGAAAGCCGTCAAAAAGGCTTAGCCGACTACGGTGTTACAACTATTTATGGCCAAGCTCGTTTTATAGATGCTAATCACATCACGGTCAATGAAGAAGAGATTGAAGCTGCGCAATTTTTAATTGCGACAGGTCAGCGGGCTAATCTGTTAAATTTGGATGGGCAAGAATATTTAAGCAATAGCACCGACTTTTTGGCTTTATCCCACATGCCAAAAAGAATGGCCGTTATCGGCGGTGGCTATATTGCCTTTGAGTTGGCAACAATTGCCAATGCAGCCGGCTCAGAGGTGACGATTATTTTGCATAATCGCCGCCCATTAAAAGAATTTGATGCAGCATTAGTTGATGAAATGGTTGCTCAATTAAAGGAGCGGGGAATTCGCTTCATATACGATACAGATATCAAAAAAATAGTAAAAACGGCCGAGGGCTATCACCTTTCAGCTGATGATACAAATTTGGAGGCTGATTTTGTCTTGTGTGCTACTGGTCGGATTCCTAATGTCGAAGAGTTAAATCTCGAGGCAGCTCAAGTTGAGTATTCAAAAAAAGGCATCAGCGTCAATGACTATTTGCAGACTTCTGCTGAAAATATTTATGCCTGCGGAGATGTCTTAGCAAAAACACAGCCACGCTTAACACCGGTTTCAACTTTTGAAGGTGAATACGCAGTCTCGGCTATGCTAGGCAACCAAACTCCTATCAGCTACTCGACAATTCCGACAATTGTCTATGGCAGTCCTAAACTAGCAAAAGTTGGCGTTACCAACGAGGGGAACGGCATCAAAATGGTAGAGCAGGATTTGACTGCTTGGTTTACTTATCAACGATTAAATGAACCAACTGCTAAAGCAAAACTTTATTTTGATCAAAATAACCAGTTGGTAGGGGCGACGACTTTAAGTGGTCAAGCCGATGAATTGATAAATTATCTAGCGCTGGTTATCGACCAAAAAATTTCCCATGATACGATGAAGGACTATATTATCGGTTATCCAACCGTTGCCAGTGATTTAGCGTATTTAGTTTAAAAAAGAATTTAAAATAAAAAAATAAATTTGCATCGGCCTCCCTTTACGAGGCGGTGCAAATTTATTTTTTTCCTGTTGTTTTGATACTTGTCAAAAAACTGATTGAGGTTTAAAAAACTATTCTACAATATCTCTCCAAACCTAATTGGAAAGGAGGATAAGCCAATTGTTCTAATCAACTCTGGCAACTTTGCTGTGGGAGTTAGGCAATTGGCTTTTCAAGTTAAAAACTAAAGCCATCTTGAGACTTTGTTGCAGTCCTCAATTATTTTTTGATGCACGTTTAAAGACGGGGATGTCACTGTTGGTGCCGTAATCAAAGTCATTGATGGCTTTTAAAATAGCCATGTCTGCGGCTGAAATCTCAAAAGCAACATCCGCATTGTTTTTCATATGGTCAACACTTTCAGTTTTTGGCAATGGCAGCAGATTCAATTGCAAACAATAGCGAATCGCTAATTGCGGAATAGAGACGCCATATTTTGCGGCCATTTCAGTAATTTGCGGATTGCTCATCATTTCGCCATGGGCAATTGGCGAATAAGCCTCTACTAAGATTTCGTGTTTTTGCGAAAATTCAATAACATCAAAAGGTGTGTGGCCAATATGAGCCAGCACTTGATTGACCATCGGTTTAATTTTGGCATGGTCTAAAAGATTTTGCAGGTCGGCTTCTTCAAAGTTTGAAACGCCAATCGCTTTGATTTTTCCTGCTTCATAGGCTTCTTCTAAAGCCTTCCAAGCTGCTAGATTGCCTTCAAAGAAGCGCTCTTCGTCATTTTGGAATTCCGCCCAAGGCTTAGGACTGTGGATAATCATTAAATCAATGTAACCGAGGTCTAATTTTTTTAACGACTCATCAATTGCAGCCACTGCCTGATCATAATCTTTAATTTCAGCCGCGAGTTTAGTTGTCACAAAAAGGTCTTCTCTTGCTACGCCTGAATCTCTAACGCCTGCTCCAACTCCGACTTCATTTGCATAGGCTTGAGCGGTATCAATATGGCGATAACCGACTGCAATCGCGTTTTTGACATCGTCAGCGACCTTTTCATCGGCAATCATCCAAGTTCCAAAACCGATTTTAGGAATGGATAGGCCGTTTGCTAAGGTATAAGTTTCATTTAACATCTGTATTCCTTCTTTCTAAGTTTGTAAACCCATCATACAACTTAAAGCTGACTTTATTTAAGGCAAGTAGAAAGTTTGAAATTTTTTTTCAATAGACATGATATAATTAAAGGGAGCTAGAAATATTAAAAGGATGTGGTGAAAATGCAGTATATTTTATATTTGGGACAGCTTGGATTACCGTCAGCTCGTGTGTTGCTTCTTTTGGCGGGGGTTCTTTTGCTACTATTAGCTGGAGTGGTTTATTTCACAAAAACGGAATTTTTTGTTCGCATAATTAATGTACCAATCGGCGCTGGTCAAAAGGATACTAAATTAGTTAAACGTCGACAGCTCGCAGCCATCACTTGTCTGGTGCTTGGACTAGTCTTTTTTGTGGCAGGAATTATCAGCTAATAAACGGAAATTTTTTATCTGTTTTATCTGTATGGTAGCTCTCTGTGGAAGCAAAAAAGTGCAGGTCAAGTTTTTTTGAGATTATAATTCACAGAACCAGTTTGAATAGTCTCTGGGTCTTGTAAGATTTGAAGAAAAAGTGCGAGTGTTTCGACAATTTGAAGCTGTGAAACGCAAATTGAAATTGTTTAGCGATTCTTAGTGTGAATAGTGTTTCGACATATTAATTTTATACTACCGAAAGTTGTACGTGTAGTGTTTTTAAACAAAAAAATGAGGGTGCCTGAAATTTCAGGCACCCTCAATCGATTTTTATGCGGAAGATGGGAGTTGAACCCACACGAGCTAAGCTCACACGCGCCTGAAGCGTGCGCGTCTGCCATTCCGCCACTTCCGCATTTGACTAGCAATAGAATAGTCCAAAATATCGAATAAAGCAACTAAAAATTTTTTACCTTGTCAATAAATGAGTGGGATTAAAAAAACGATTAAAAACTTTTTTTATTATTTTTTTCATTAATATCCAATATTGTCCGGCAACTAAGTTATAATTAGTAGGGACTGTCGTCAAAAGGATTGCTGTTGTTTTTGGCTATCAAGAAGCTCAGCTGTCAGCATAGTATCATCATTGTGGATTAAAGTTGGTAAATGCTGCAAAAACTCAGTGTTTATCAGAGAAAATCCCTGTTTTATGTAACTAATAATTTTCCTGTGATTAAGTGAAGAAGCTATTATTCTGCTTTTTTTATAAGTCATTTTCTTATATCCGAAAAATTCATAATTAAATTGACCAGAAAGCCGATTAATACTATAATTTAATATATATAGCAATTTTTCAGATAATTGCTTACATCAGCATTTTCTTAAGGGAAATTATGGAAAGAACTTATTGTATATATGAATAGAAAATTAAAAATCTTGGAGGATCACTATGTTTGGTAAAGGGAAAAACAAAAAAAATAAAAAACGTCGTTACGATGAAGAGTTTGAAGATGAATATGACGAATATGATGAAGAAGATTGGGACGACGAAGACGAGGAAGACTGGGACGACGAAGATGATGAGGATTATGATGACGACGATGAGGACTGGGACGATGAAGATGATGATGACGACTGGGACGACGATGAAGATGACGAACCAGTAAAGAAAAAACGCGGCTTCTTTGGTTTTGGTCGTAAGAAAAAAGATGACGACGACTGGGACGATGACGACGAGGATGATGAGGACTGGGACGACGAAGATGATGACGATTGGGATGAAGACGAAGACGACGATGACTGGGATGATGAGGATGAAGAGGAAGAGTATGAAGAACCTGTTCGTAAGAAAAAACCAGCAGCTAAAGCTAGTCCTAAATCCAGTCCTAAGAAAAAACAGTCTGGCTATGAAACCCCTGATCAAGCTTATTATTCTGAAACAGCAGAACCGCAATCTACAGCAGAAATTGATCGCTTAGAGGAAACCGTGGCTCGTTTGAAGGAACAATTAGAATTAAAACAAGAAGAAGTGACTAGAATTGCAACGAGCTTTGCGGAGAAGGCCCCGGTTGTTGCACCAGAACCAGCACCAGCTGCGGTCACTCAAGAATTTG
Organism: Enterococcus sp. LJL90; assembly: GCF_056924355.1. Taxonomy (NCBI): domain Bacteria; kingdom Bacillati; phylum Bacillota; class Bacilli; order Lactobacillales; family Enterococcaceae; genus Enterococcus; species Enterococcus sp. LJL90. The sequence goes on from NZ_JBXPBQ010000001.1 coordinate 900,084, forward strand.
AAGCGATTGTTTCCAAGCTGCAGGAACAGCTGTCCCAAAGAGATCAAGAATACGCGCGAATGGCCGAAACAATCAGCCAGCAGGAAAAACAATTGCAAGCTGAGATTACGAATAAAAACGATGAGCTAGCTAAATCAGTAGAAATACTCCAGCAACAGTTGGCTGAAAAAGAAGCTCAAGCATTGCAAGAGCCAGTTTCAACTCCAGTGGAGGCGGAACCTGTGATAGAGCCGACAGTTGAAGCGGCAGCTGTCGTTGAAGAAATGGATGCGGCATTTGCTGCAGTTGAAGAACCGGTTATTACATCAACAGAGCCTGTAGTTGCTGTGGAACAACCAACACCGGTTGCTCCGAAATTATCTGAAGCAGAAGAAAATATGATTTTTGACGCCAGAGCAGAGAGTGAGCGGATTATTGCCGATGCCCAGCTGGAAGCTCAGCAGATGATTGCTGAAGCCCAAGCGCGGGTGCAGGAATATGAAGATGAAATCAACAAGTTCAAAGAAACTTTAGCTAAAATCAAAGGCGAAACAATGGAAGTATTTGATCAGTATTTAGATTAAACTTCTCACAATCAAATCAAACCATTGGAAAGGAAGGATAGCTTGAAAAATCAAACGATTCAAACCGCTATCTATCCAACGCCAGCACCGGCGGTTGGAGTAACGATAATTGAAAAAGATAAGTTTCAGAGTTTAACGGCAGCTTGTCGTCAGATGATTGAAAACAAACAGCTGACAGGAGCGCCTTCAGATGAAGCGATTCGCGACTATTTTCAAAATATTTTTCAACTTACAGATCCAACCTACCATGTGGAAATTATTGCCGATCAGCCGCTGTCAATGACCCAAGAGCTTTGGCAGCAGCTGGAGGCAGCTTTTCCGCAATTCGCCTGGATTTTTTTGAAGGAGACGGAAAGCCGTCAGCAATATCTCTATTATGCATCTTTTGTTCCGTTGGCTAGTACGGAGAAACTATTTCCTTTTGAGATTAATTTTCAAGAAAGTGTGCTTCAACAGTTTGCGTCAGTTTCCGGCAAGGCGATGGCTTTGGTGGAGGAAAAAATTTCCGAGATGATTCGTGAGATTCAACAGGCGGTTCAAAATAGCGGTGATATGGCTTCCAGCGAGGAAATGATTTCCTTGGAGGAGCTACAAGCAGAACTTGACCAACTTGAAGAACCCGAAGACCTTGAAGAAGAACTAGCTGAAGTAGAAGTCGATGAGGCCTTTGAAGAAGCAGTCGACGAAGTGTTAGCTGACGACGAAGAGTTTGAGGAAGAAGCTGAGGCAGAGGTCCTGACCGAGACGCTTTCGCTTACTGAGGATGAAGTTTTTCCAGAACTAGCCTTAAAAGTCGAGGATTTGCAAAATCGGCTGAAACACGAAAAACTTAACCGTCAAAAGGTGAAGAATACTAATAAAAAATTGGAGCTGATGATTGAGCGCTTAGAACAATCATTGATAGCTAATAGCATTAGCTATTTTGGTGAAGCCGACGAAGCAGATGAAGATTGGGATAAGATTCTTAAAATTGATTTACGGGAATACACCTATCTGATTCAGAAAACTAAATACTTGGAACAAATGTGGCAGATGAATGGTAAAATGTTAAATCGTTCTGAAAGAATGACGGTTTCTAGCGACCGGATTACTTATGAACGCAGCCAAGTAGACCATATTAAAGATAATTTTTCCGCTAACGAAATCAGTTTTGCGCTTTACGAATCGCAGATGATTGAACAGCGGGTTAAAGTTCACGCTAGAACATGGTTTGGCATCGGCAAACCCCATGTTAAAATCATGAAAATGGATTATGATAATCTAGTCAGCAAAGCGGCTTACTTCGATTTATTACAGGGCGAAACGATTATCTTAGAAAAAATCGCCAGTGAAGATCGAGCTGATATTGACTAAAGGAGCTTAATGTTGGAAAATAAAGTGGCAAACAAGTCAAAATTGATGATTAGTTTAATAATCGCCGGTCTAGTATTACTACTGGCAAATTGCGGTATGCTGCTTTATGGTTTTATTTTTCCAAAGTATATCGTGCATGGCGAATCTATGGAACCCACGTTAGTAAGTGATGAAATTGTCCAAATCACCAGTCACGGTGAACCGGAACGGTTTGATGTTGTCGTTCTTCATCCCCCAACGGATGAGGAGGAAACCTATATCAAACGGGTAATTGGTTTGCCAGGTGAAAATGTATATTATGCAGATGGGCAATTGTACATAAACGGTCTTCCAGTCGGTGATACATTTTCGACAATTACGAATAATTTTTCCCTTAAAGAATTGTTTGGGATTGAAGAAATTCCCGCCAACTATTATTTAGTTTTAGGGGATAACCGGGAAATATCTTTAGATAGTCGAATTTTTGGGTTGGTTTCCCAAGAGGAGATTATTGGAATTGTTGGAGGATAGTTAATGAAATTTAGCAAAGATGCACTGACAAAACAATACAAGCTACTGACATTAATTTACTTTATTGCCTCGCTTGTCTTTATGTTATTATTTTTAATTCTGTTGATTGTCTTTTATCTCACGCCTTTTCGGGATAATGTCACAATTAGTCACTTGTTTTTCCTGCTTTTCTGTTTGTTAATGGTCTTTTATCTCCGCTTTAACGCCTTTAATTATGAAAGAATGGCGAATCGCGATGATAGCGAGCCCAGTAAAGAAAAAGCCAAAGCACCAGTGAAGCTTAAAAGCAATTTGAATCCAAACCGCAATCGAATCAGTGGGGGGAATCGTTCCCGCAAGAGGATTTCGGTTTCAGGTAAAAAAGAAAGATATTAGAGGAATACGGGACTCTGTTTTATGCAAGTCTGCTAGGGAGGAACACTGAAAAATGAAATATAAAAAAGTTGTCAATGGTCTGTTGATTTGCAGTGCTGTGTTGGTCAGCGCTGGCGCCTTTTATCTTCAGTCCCATTTATTTAATGAAACATCTGCTCAGGAGCAATCAGAAATAGTTGTGCAAAGCAGCGAGAGTGCGACTGTTAGCGACAACAGTCAGGAAATTGCTGATGTTGTCAGCTCAGAGAGTTCTGCTGTGATAGTTGAAGAGACTTCCGAAAGCTCACAGCCGGTTGTCGAATCAACAACACCGCCAGTGACAGAATCAACAACGGCGCCTTCCGTCAGCACCGAGCCAACTGAATCCACTTCAAGTAGCGAAGCGCCGATAGAAAGTTCTTCAACTGAGCCGTCTGAAACGACTGACTCCAGTTCAAGCACGGCTACTGATGACTCATCGACTACCGATAGCTCGACGACACCAGCACCAGAAAATCCAGCAGGAGGCAACACAGAAACGCCGACACCAACGCCAACACCGGCTCCTGAGGAAACAACAACGGCAACACCTGCCGAACAGCAGGTAATTCAAGCGATTCAACCGCCATTAACTAGCGGTTCTGTTGAAAGCAATTATAATTATTCTGTCACTGCCAACAAAACAACGGCAGAATTTATTGAAGCCATCGGAAAAGATGCCCAAGAAATCGCTTGGAATGCTGATTTATATGCATCTGTTATGATTGCCCAAGCCATTTTAGAAACCGGCTCAGGGAATAGCCGTCTATCATCAGAGCCAAACTTTAATTTATTTGGGATTAAAGGCAGCTACAACGGTGAAAGTGTCAGCTTTAACACCCAAGAAGATGACGGCTCAGGTACTTTATATACCATTCAAGCCAGCTTCAGAAAATATCCTAGCTACCGTCAATCTTTAGAAGATTACGCTGAACTTTTGCGGGGGGGAATTCAAGGTAACAGTTCCTTCTACAGCCAAACTTGGAAGGTCAATGCTGACTCTTATCAAGACGTCACCGCCTTTTTAACTGGCCGTTACGCTACGGATACCAACTATAACTTGAAATTAAATGCGTTGATTGAAGCCTATAATTTAACTGACTACGATCAAAAACCAAATGCTGGCGAAACTAGTTCCGCCGCTACTGAGTCCGCTGAAGCTAGTAACAACTCAGCACAGCTCTCTGGCAATACAAAGGTCAACAGCATTTCAACAAATAATCGAAGCAGCCAAGGGGCAACGATTGCTGCCACTAAAATTTCCGGCAATAGCTTAGCCAATGATGTCATTACTAAATCGATTATTCAAAGCCCAGCGAACCAAATTTTAGGTAGTCTTTCACCATGGAATAAAATTAATCGATAAACTTAAATCACCTGATTCTCTCTGTAGACCATTGTCTATCAGATGGAGTCAGGTGGTTTTTTAATAAGAAATTAGTCAGAGGCAGAGACATTTTTAAATAAAATTTCCAAACAAAAATCAGTCATTCCCTAAAGCAATTGCACTAGGGGCGTGACTGATTTTTTTGAAATCCTTCAGTTTGATAATTAGCTTAGATTTTCTGTATCATACTCGAAGCCATTTGCAGAACTCAAATTTTTGTAAAAAATGCCGCTTTGTTTGATGGTTCGCTTTTGCGTGGCCAAATCTAGAGAAACTAAGCCATAGCGATTTTTGTAGGCATTAATCCAAGACCAGCAGTCAATAAAAGTCCAGAGATGATACCCTTTGAGATTACAGCCGGCGTCAATTGCCAACCAGACATAAGCTAGATGATCTTTAATATAATCAATGCGGTAGGTATCTTCAATCTGACCCGCTTGATTCATAAAGCGTTCCTCATCCGCAACCCCCATGCCATTTTCTGAGATAAAGGCTTCGATATTTCCGTAATTATTTTTAATATCCAGACAGAGATCCAAAATGCCTTTAGGATAAATCTCCCAGCCTCGGTATTCATTCATGCGCCGGCCGGGCATAATATGGTGCTCAAAAAACCAGTCTGGTAGAAAAGGGCCCGCTTCATTAATCGCGGTCAAGCGGGCTTTTACCCGGCGGGGTTCATAATAATTCAAACCTAAAATCTGGGCGACATTATTTTTGATACAGTCGAAATCGGCTGGTTGAAAATCAAGTGGCAATTGATTGTATTCTTCAAGCAGCTGAACTAACTTACTTGGAAAAACACCTTTCACCATCGGATCTAAAAAGCTTCTCGTATAGAACAAATCGGCAATCTCAGCAGCTTTGACATCTGCTTCATTTTTACTTCGAGGATAAGTTGGGCTCAGGTTTAAAATGACGCCAATCTTACTGGGAAGCTGGTGGTGTTTGAAGGCTTCAATGGCCTTTGCATGAGCTAGGATTGTAAAGAAAGCAGCTTGAGCACCTCGTTTAAAATCAATCAGGTTTGGATAGTGAAAGTCCTCCAAATAACCACCTAAAATTGGTCCAAGGGGTTCATTAAAAGTGAACCAATGCTCAACTAAATCACCAAATTCTTTAAAACAAGTATCTGCGAAATGAACATAAGCCGCCACAACTTCCCGGGATTCCCAGCCGCCGATGTCCTGTAGCTTAGCGGGCATGTCGAAGTGATATAAATTAGCAAAAACTTTTATACCATTGGACTTCATTTCAGCAAATAATGCTCGATAAAAGGTGATGGCTTGCGGATTGACTTCTCCAGTACCGCCATCAGGAAACATTCTAGCCCAAGAAATCGAAGTTCGAAATGAATTATGTCCCGTTGCGACCATCAATGCGACATCTTCTTTGAAACGATGGAGATGGTCATCCGTCACGGCAGAACTGACGCCTTGATAAAAGCGATTGGGTTCTTCTTTAAACCAGCGCTCCCAAATGGTTTCAGCTTTGCCGGTGGTTCCGCGGCCTTCAGCCTGTTCTGCTGACCAGGCTGAACCCCACCAAAAATTTTCCGGAAATTTAAGTTGCTTGTTCATAACATACCTTCTTTACAAAAAATAATTTCAATAGTTGACTGATTAAAACTCACGTGCTAATTCTGCCTGTTTAATCGATACTTTTTCACTGATTTTAAGGAAAGGCAGATAGATGATAACTCCTAAGACAATCAGCAATACCTGGAGGACAGGAGCTCGCCAATCGCCGGCAGTCGCTAACCAGCCGCTGATTACAGGTGGCGTTATCCATGGAACGAGGACCACAGTCTTACTGACTAATCCAATCGACGTTGCAAAATAAGCGATTAAAGTTTGCAGAGCAGGCAAGCAAACGAAGGGAATCATCATTGGAATATTAAAGACAATTGGCAAACCAAAAATGATCGGCTCGTTGATTTCAAAAAGACTTGGTGCCGCCCCTAATTTAGCAATTTCCCGGTAAGGTTTAAACTTAGAAAAGATTAAAATAGCAATTACTAGCGAAATGGTCGCGCCAGTACCCCCCATCTGTGCAAAGGCGGTTTGAAATGAAACCGTCAAAATATGTGGCGGCTCGATACCATTGGCAAAGGCGAGCATATTGTCATTGATATTTTGTGTCATAAATGGCTCAGTGAAGGAGCCGTTAATAACCGATTGGTGAATCCCAAAGGTAAACAGAAAATTACCAAAGCTATACAAGAAAATATAGCCAAAGAGGCTGGTACTAATGCCTCGTAATGGTTCTTGGATTAAATTCACAATCAAGGTGATTAAATCTGTTCCTAAAGTGATGTTCAGCACTAAAGCCAACACAGCAAAAACTGAGATACTTAAAATTGCTGGAATCAAAACGTTAAATGATTTCGACACCGCTGGCGGGACATCTTCCCCTAAATTAATTTTTAAATGTTTTCTTTTTGAAAGGAATACTAATAATTCTGTTTCGACTAATCCGATAATAATTCCGGCAAACATTGATGAAGTTCCAAGATTTGAGAAGGAAAGAACTCCGGTTGCTGCAATTTCAACATCACCGGTTACCGATGAAATCGAGAGCTGCAAGGGCATCATTACAATTAAAGTTGCTAAAGCCATAATTGCGGCTGAAATCGGATTTTCAAAATTCCGATTTCTTGATAAAAAGTAACCAATGGTCGGACATAACAATAATCCGGCAATATTCAGTGTTCCGTTGGTAATTGCTGTCCCAAATTGCTGAACGGTGACTAAAAAATCACCTTCAAATAAAAAAGGGAATATAACCGAGTTGACGAGTACCGCCAACCCAGCGAGAATAAATAGCGGCATAATTGTCGCAAAGGAATCCCTCAAAGATCGTAAATGAATTTGTTCCCCAACTTTTGAAGCAATCTCAACAAACTTATCCATTCTTTTTGATGATTTACCATCCATTTAAAAAACCTCCTAAACTAAACCTTCTGTATTTAATCTGCTTGTTTTTTGTAAATCAACTCACCATTGCTGGCGATAACATCTTTAAACCAATAATAGCTTTTCTTCGGAACACGCTTCATATCCCGCAAATCATGATTGGTTCTGTTGACATAGACCAGACCGTATCTCTTGCGCATATCTCCTTGAGAACTCAAGATATCGATTAAGCCCCAGCCTAGATAGCCCATCACCTCAACGCCATCAATAAACATGGCGTCATACATCGCCTGTAAATGATTTTTATGATAATCAATGCGGTATTGGTCATCAATTGGATTGCTGCCGTCCCATTCCTCTTGAACACCGACGCCATTTTCAATTGGAAAGACCGGCAGACGATAACGTTGATACATTTTATTTAAGACATCTCTAAAACCAAGAGGATCAATTTGCCAATTCCATTCGGTGGTTGGAATGTTGGGATTGTCTTGCTTACCAAAGGACAAGTAAAAATTAGGAGCTGTCCCTTCAGGAATCTTTTCTGAATTAACCGTAGTAGATGCATAATAGCTAAAGCTGAGAAAATCATTTTTCATTTTTTTGATATCGGCTAATTCACCATCTAAAATGTTCATTTTAATATTGTTCGTCTTAACAAAGGTTATCATCTCTTTGGAGTAAACGCCCTTTGTATAAGCATCTAGCAAGGTATAGTTGATAAACTCATCCCATTTACGAGCAGCTAAAATATCTTCAGGTTTACTAGTAGCTGGATAAACTTCAGAATAAGCCAACATCCCACCAACATAAGCTGAAGTTTGTTCATTAATAAAAGTGGCGATGCGGGCATGGGCAACCATCACGTTATGCAAAATTTTATACAAATCATCGATATTTTTTTCACCCGTTTGATAGCCGCTGATTCTGAAAGCTTCGGGTGTGTGATAAAGATTTTGCTCATTAAAAATAATCCAGTATTTAACTTTGCTAGCAAAACGTTTGACCATCTCATTGCCGTATCGCACAAAAGCAGCTAAGACTTCTTTACTCATAAAGCCGTTATATTTTTCAGCAAGATGTAACGGCATATCGAAATGATAAAGACAAATCATCGGTTCAATTCCACGTTCCAATAAGGCATCAATCAATTTGTCGTAATAGGCAATTCCTTCTTCGTTAAATTCGCCATCGCCATCTGTAACAACTCTGCTCCAAGAAATTTGGAAACGATACATATTCATGCCGAGGTCTTTGATAAAATCAAAATCCTCATCATAGGAATGGAAATTATCGTTAGCTACTTTCCAATCGCTGGCCGTCTCGGTGGCTTCGCGAATATCATAGACAGATAAGCTTTTTCCGCCCTCATTCCAGCCACCTTCCGTTTGCATACTTGAAACCGAATTGCCCCAAAAAAATTTTTCTTTCTTCATCAAATTCATGCGCTCCTTTCTTTTTGTAACGCTTTCAAAAGATAGTTTAGCACGATTTTTCCAACATGACAACTCAAATATAAAAATTTGTAAATACAAATATAGTTGTGTTCTTTTATAAGAACCAATATAATGAATTTGAAAATGAGAAATGAGGTTGTGGAGATGAGTTTATATAAAAGAATTGCGGCTGATTTGCGTTCAAAAATTTTAGAAGGCAGTTATGTCGGCGGCAACGCGTTACCAGAACAGGTTTTATTGGCCAAAGAGTATCAGACGAGTCGGGTAACTATCCAAAAAGCTTTGGATATCTTAAAAGCAGAGGGGCTAATATACAGTCGACAGGGCTCAGGTACTTTTGTTAAAGAAAATACCAATACCTTAGCGAATTTAGACAATCAGATTGATGTCTATGATGGTGTGACAGCCAGCTTTAGCTCACAAGGTGAAATTACTAGTCAGATTTTAAGCTTTGATGTTCGTTTTCCAAGCCCGTTGGAGATGGAAAAATTATTAATTCCCAAATCCTCGGCAGTTTATGAAATCAATCGGCTACGTTTTTTTAACGGTGAGCCACTTTTATTAGAATATACAATTATGCCAGTTGAGGTTATTCCTAGAGTTTCTGAAGAGGTCTTGAACAGTTCGATTTATCATTATATAAAACATGATTTGGGGCTGGAAATGGGGCTAGCCAATCGGCGTATCCATGCCGATAAACCAAGTGAGCTGGATCAACAATATCTTGACTGCGAAATAACCGATCCTGTGCTTGAAGTCGAACAAGTCGTCTATTTAAATTCTGGAGTCCCTTTTGAATACTCAAAAACCAGAAGGCGGTATGACAAAGGGGATGTCTTGATGATTCAGGCGAGTAAGAAGTAAACGAAAGTTTGAGATAAAGATTTGAGGCTTTTTTATATCCGAAATATTCAGGTGACGGAAATTTCAAAACCACTGAAGACAAAATCCATAATGATTTTGTCTTCAGTGGTTTTTTGTTGATAGTTTCATGAAGATGAAACTATCAGCTCTGTTTTGCAACTAGCAGATAAAGAATCGAAACCAAAAATGAATCCGTTACCATTAAAATAGAATTATAAAAAAGGAGCGACAAAGATGAAATATAATCACCTATCAAAAAAATTTTTGTGGGGAGCATCAACTAGTGCCTTCCAAGTGGAGGGAGCCTATCGAGAGGATGGCAAAGGTCTTTCAATTGCAGATGTTCGTTCTTTCAAGAAAAGTGATAAGCAACTAGATACTAAAGTCACAGTCGACCATTACCATCATTGGCGAGAAGACGTTCAACTGATGAAGGAGCTTGGTTTGAAAAGTTATCGTTTCTCCATTAGCTGGCCAAGAATTTTTCCAAATGGGGACGAGATGAAACCAAATCAAGCAGGTTTAAAATTTTATCATCAGCTGATTGATGCCTTATTAGAAAATGATATTGAGCCGATTGTCACGATGTATCATTTTGATCAGCCGCTTGGTTTAATTGAAAAATACGGCGGTTGGGTCTCAAGGCAATCAGTTGCTGATTTTGTAAAATATGGCAAGTGTCTCCTTGCAGAATTTGGCAAAAAAGTGAAATACTGGCTGACTATCAATGAACAGGCTGTTTTGGTGGTGGCGTCCGATATGATTGGAATTGATTTGGATCAGCCGCTTAAAGACCGTTATCAAGCAGCCTTCCAAGCAAATTATCACATGTGGTTAGCGCAAGCTGAAGTCTGCAAACTCTGTTTAGACCAATTCCCTGACAGTAAGATTGGGCCAGCAGTTTCTTATATAACCACCTTGCCTGCTAGTAAAAAATCATATGATATGATGGCGGCTAAAGAGCTAGAAGATTTTTATTCCTTTGCACAAATAGAGGTAGCCCTTCATGGTGAGATTCCCGTTTATTTTCAAAATGAATTAGCTAAACTAGATATCTTAATTGAGACAGAGGCGAATGATGCGGAGGTTTTACAATCAGGGAAGGCTAATTACTTAGGTGCGAATTGGTATTGCACGACAATCGTTGAGGCGAATCAAAAAGCTAAAGAGGAACAGTCTATATTTAAACGAATGACCAGAATTCAAGATAAAGAGTTGCGCCATACGGACTGGGGCTGGAATTTTGATCCAGTAGGGTTACGATATGGGCTGCGGCAATTACTAGATCGCTATGGAACTGTTCCAATCGTGATTACGGAATGTGGCTGGTCTGAAGAAGAGGAGTTAGTGGATGGTCGCGTGCATGATCAAGATCGGATTGAATATCTTGAGCAGCACATTGAACAAATGGCTTTAGCAATTCAAGATGGTGTAAATGTGATTTCCTTTAATCCTTGGTCATTTATTGATTTACTAAGTGTCGGGGATGGCATGGAAAAACGCTATGGGATGGTCTATGTTGATCGCACTAATTTTGAAGAGAAAACAATGCGCAGATATAAAAAAGATAGCTTTAATTTTTATCAAAAATTAATCAAAGCTAACTCATAAAGGTTTATTCATTTTGTAATAAAAATCGTCTTACAAAGTACTCTGAAAAGATACGCATGGGGTAATTACCAATATTTAATTGGCGCTTTGAAGTCAGATAAATAGTTTGCTTAAAACGGAAGGACTCCATCGAGCTATAATTTTGTGTGACTAAAACAAGAGGGATTTCTTTCGCGATTAGCTCATCATAAAAATCTTTATGACGGGTGAAAAAATTTCCATAGTTAGATAGGACAACCACTAAATCTTCCTTACCAAAGCGCTCCAAAATATCATCAAATTTTTTCCGGCTTTCGGCAACTTCAATGGTTTTACCAATTAAAAAGCAGCCCAACTGAATATCTTTGGCGATATAATTTGAATCGCTGTAACCGACAAAAGCGACTTGCGGAGCTGCCTTGACTGATTCAATCAATTCATCAACTTCAGCAATGTTCAGTGTTGCCGCAGTGTCTTGGATAACATCAGTAATTTGTTGGGTGTATTGTTGTAAAAAGTTTTCTGGGTGGTCTTGAACCTCTTTTGCCTCTGGAATAGTCATCTTTAAGAAAAATAACTTTGAAATTCCAGTCACAAGGCTAAAATAGCGCTTGAATTCTTGATAGCTGTCCATATCTAAAAAATGAATAAAACGTGTGATGGTGGCCTTTGAGACGTAAGTTTCTTCAGCAAACTGAGTAATGGAGAGGTCGGGTAATCGGTTAATATTTTGTAGTACGAATTCGGCCAATTTATAGTAAGTAGCTTGGCTACCCTCAGTATTAAAATATGTATAAAGCTTCGATAAAGGATCCATAATTCCTCCAGTAGAAAGGGTGTAGTAAAAAATGAGTAGTTCTTATGAAAAATTTCAAAATGTCATTGATCAGAAATTTTTACCAATTGCCACTAAGTTTGGTTCTAATAAAGTAATCCAAGCAATTTCGGGTGGCTTGATGTATACGGTGCCGTTAACTTTAGGCGCTTCGATTTTTTCAATTTTAGGAAATTTCCCAATAGCTTCTGTGAATACTTGGTTTAATGAAGTAGGTTTAACCGTTCATTTTAACGCTTTATTAGGCGGTACCTTGAATATAATCGCCTTGTTAATTGCTTTTTCTATTCCTTATTCTTACACAAAGCTTTTAAATAAGTCAAATACCAATCCATTACTAGCTGCCTTCATCTCAGTGGCATCATTTATTACCTTGATGCCGCAAACTGTTGGGGAAGAAAATTTGTCTGCCCTATCTTATGACTACTTAGGCAGTTCAGGTATGTTCGTAGCAATCGTGTTGGGAATTATTATTAGCAGAATTTATATTGGCTTAGCACAAAATAAAAGATTACTAATTCGGATGCCTGAAGGTGTGCCCCCCATGGTTAGTCAGTCTTTTGAGCCTTTAGTCGTCGCAATTATCATTTTAATCGGTGTGGTAGTCTTGCGGATTGGTTTGAGTTATACATCAATGGAAAATATTTTTAACCTTATTCAGACTTTTATTGGTAATCCGATAACTAAATTAGGTAGCTCGATACCGGCATTTATTTTTATTGGCATGATTGCGAATGGATTATTCTTTTTCGGGATTCACCCGAATGCAATTAATAGTGCATTATAACCATTATTAATGAACATGGCTTTAGTCAATTTGACGACATTTCAGGCTGGCGAGACTATGCCATATCAAGATATTATGATTGTAAATACCTTTTTAAATAATGATGCGGTAGGTAGTACGTTAAGCTTGTTGATTGCCATTCTATTATTCTGTAAGAGCAAACGCTATCGTTCTTTTGCTAAAATTTCGGCAATTCCTAATATCTTCAACATTAACGAACCAGTTATTTTTGGGATGCCGGTGATGTTAAATCCGGTTCTTTTCATTCCATTTTTCTTCAGCACCTTCGTGACAGCTGTCATCGGTTATCTTGGTTCGGCCAGTGGTTTTATTGCTCATTATGATCCAAGCTTAGCAATTGGAATGGCAACTATTTGGACTGTTCCTAAAGTTATTTCGAGCTTTATTGTTATGGGCTGGCAAGGACTTGTCTTACGAATTGTCAGCATGGTGATAATGGTCATCTTTTATCTGCCATTTATTAAGGCTTTGGATCGCCAAGAATTATTAAAAGAGCAAGGACTAGACTAGCTAAAAACTAGAAATTAGTATTTTTGTCCTTTGTCGATAATGATTAGGTTGAAACAGTGTAGTCAATTCTGCTTTTTAATCGTAGAAATATAAGAAAAGCCTGAAGTCTTCCCACTTCAGGCTTGCAGATATAAAATCTAAAATAAATCTTGAAAAAGGATGAAGCATGTAATAGCCTAAAACAATTGGATACTTTGCAGAAGCCCAGCAACTTCCTCTTGAATCTGCCTAACTCTTCGACTGCTCGCCCCTTCCGGCTGCCACAAGTCTGAAAAATCCAGAGCATTTCCTAAATAGGGAAGGCCTGTCATTAGTTGAGCAAATTTATGGGCTGTGATTTCTTTTGACTCCTGCAAATTTGCAACAGAATGTAGCGGACCCAAGCGAAAGGCGGTTATTTGCAATTTTGGGTATTCCCTTTGCGGACCAAGTTGAAATTCGCTGAGATAATGGTAAAGCTCATGGGCAATAATCAATTTTTTTATTTGTGAAAAGGGTAGTCCTGTTTGCTGCTCTAATTTTTTTATCGTGGTTGTGAAAATGGTCAACTCAGCCTGTTGTCTTTTTGGAAAAATTTCCAGTTGCCCCCGCAGAGAAGTTTCTTTTTCTGATTCAATCAGGGTGATGGGCAAGGTTTCTAATAGTGCAAAGCTGTCATACTTTTGAAAAGCTTCAAAATAATCATGGCCTTTTTTTAAGGCTAGACGGCATTCAGGTAAAATCTCTTTTTTAGGGATTTTAAAAAAGAGGCGGTCTTTTTTTAGCTGCCAATAGGCTAATTCCAAATCAGTTAGCATAGCCATAAGCCTCCTGTTAATAAAGTTGATTGGCAGCGATAATCATGACTTCTTCTTCCGAGTTGAGATTGGCCAACTCCAAGTCCACAAGCATTAATAATTGCTGGAAATCCTGGGTTGAAAAATCCATTAGTCTAGGACCGACGCAGATATAAAAATCAGGGCGAATAATTAAATCTGATTTATAATTTGCCATGTCCTCCCAGAAGTTTTGCAGGACATCTAAATAATTTTGAATAAAGGTTTTACGGACACGAGCATTGCCCCGCTGGACCTTAATAAAGCCTTTGTCGTCCAATAAACGAATCGCTTCACCAGTGGCTGCATTCATGCCAAAGACCGAAAAATAATTGGTGCTGTCGATTAAACTAACCGCTTCCGGCAGAGCTTGGAAATCTTGCCGGGCTAACTCAAAGGCTTCAGCTTGGGAAATTTTCAAATTGTCTTCGCCAGTTTGAACTTCGGTGGAGCCTGTGGCAATCGCTGTTACTTTTTGTGTTTGCGAGTCAATGTCGATATGGACTTCAACGCTTTCTTTGGTTGCGCCACTTTCAATTGCCTTATCCATAGCTTCTTGTTTAATTTGTTTGATATCATTTTTGCTGGGATTAGGAATCATCCGTTCCACTACATCTTGAACGAGAGCCAAGGCGACACCAATTGAAGAAATGACCTCAGCATTTTCAGGAATGCTGTACTTCAAGCCGAGCTTGTCGGCACAATAGACGATCAAGGAAGAGGCGCCACCGCCAACGCCAACTAAAGAAATCTGTTCTTGCTCTAGCTTGTATTTATTGGCTAAGCCAAGAATCACGGGTTTAATTTTAGCAAAGGCTTTTTCCAAAATGCCTTCTGCGACTTCTTCAGGAGTCTGCTGCAGATAATCTGCTAAAGGCTGAATGGCTTTGCGGGCGGATTCAACGTTTCCATAAGAAAAATGTTCTGGATTAACTAAGCCCAAGATATTGGCGGCACAAGTAGTGGTGATGGTGACTCGTTTGCCACTGGCCAAGTGAATAGCAACATAGTCTTTAGGATCGCCTTCTTTTGGTGCAAAAAATTCTAATTGCGGGTCGACAATTTCTTCAAGAGGGGTAAAAACGGCATAGTCTAAACCTGCAATATGGGCGCTTCGAGGTCCGACATCAGCCAATTGCTGCTGATTGGCCCGCACCATACTGCCGCCAGCCACCCCTAAAACTTTGACATCTAAGGAACTGATATACGTATTGCGACCGCTAATTTGGGAATAGTCAATGGCTGGGCGACCATCTTTAATGACACCAATATTGGTGGAGGTGCCGCCAACTTCAAAGTAAACACCATTTGAGGCCCGCAAATAAATAAGAGAGCCCATGACACTAGCGGCTGGCCCGGACAGCATGGTCAGCACGGGTCTTTTTTTCATTTCGGCGACGTCCATGACGCCACCGTCGCCCCGCATAATCATCAATGGCACATCCACCCCAGAGGAATGAACACTGGCTTCTGTTGAATTGGCAGTTTCCAACATCTTCGGTAAAATTGAGCCGTTCAAGACGGCGGTGCGAGTCCGACGGGAAAGGCCGTACAATTTTGTCATTTCTGAAGCGACAGTGTAGAGGTAGCCGCGTTTTTTTATAGTCTCAGCAATCAGGCGCTCTTTTTTGCTGCTATCAACCCCAAAAGCGCTGGTCACAACAAAGACCTCCACTCCTAAATCATGGAGCTCATCGATGGCTTGATTAACCCGGCTAGGATTGAACTCTCTAGGCTTAATAAAACGACTGTGAATTTCAATTTCCCGTCCGGTGCCTAAATCAATATTTTTCATGTTCATTTGTTTGCGGGTAATTAAGCCTTCAAAGAACCCCTCCGCTGTAGAAATAATCCCAATTTTAGCGACATCGCCTTCAAGTAGAGCATTGGTCGCCTGTGTGGTACTATGGGCAACAAAAACGACTTCTTCAGGGGCAATTGAATATTCCTGAAGACATTTTAAAAAGGCATTGACCACACCAGTTGCGACCCCTTTTTGATCGTCATGGGTCGTTTTGACAGAAGATTTTCCGATAATTTCTTTGGTGGCATTGTCAATCGCCACCGCTTTTGTATGGGTTCCGCCAACATCAATGCCGACACGGACTTTTCTATTCATTGGTGGACCTCCTTAATTGCCAAACCAGATAAAGGTTAGCATTTCTAAAATCAGACAAATCAGCATCCCGGGAATCAGCGCCATCTTCATATAATCGCGGCTCTCAACCTTGGCATAGCCCAGCCCCCATGAAATCCAAGAAGTCGTGATATCAAAGTGACCCATGCCGACTAAAATCGACAGGAAGAGGGGATATAAAAAAGTAATCGGTAAGTCGGGATTCACCTGCATAATCACGGCTAAGATGGCCGCACCAGAGCCGACTAAATTCATCGGTCCTCTAAACCAAGTTAAAGGACTCAGAACAATAAATAAAATACAAAGGGCCAAAGCCGAAGTCGGAATAATTCCGCCAATGACTGTTTGAAAATAAGGGCCAGCAAAAGAAGAAGCGGCATTAAACATCGACAAGGCCATCCAAAAACCAACTAGAGCTGAAGTATCCTTGACAGCATCAGAGTATAATTTTGTAAAGGTTCGGCTGGCCGCACGGAAGCCCTCAGTTAATTCTCGGCAAACAACTAAAGCAAAAATTGAGGCCAAAATAAAGCAGAGAATCACCGGCAGTTTTAAGAAGATTACTCCAATTACCGGGAGAAAGGGGGTTAATAGAGCAATATTCGGTGCATTTTTGACGTCACTTTCATCTTCTTCGATGTCGGCACTATCCCAATTGAAGACCGGATTGGCTCTTTTCAAAAAGAAGAGGGCAAAGGCTGAGACAACCGCAAGCATCACGATAAAACCAATAATCCCAAAATTAAAATATTGGTTATAGGTATAACTTGAGCCTGTTTCAAAAAACGCATGGTACTGGGTAAAATTTATCGGATTGATAAAAATACCAGCCGCCACCGAGCCGGTAAAAGAAAATAGAGCAACCGCCTTGGGAATTCCAATTGAAAATAAAATCGGTAAAACAACGATAGCAATTGAAATTACCGGACCAGCACCAGCTAGAGAGGTAAAAATGATACCTGTTATAACATTCACAATAACTAGTATTAAACCGCTATTGTCACCGCCAAGCTCGACTGATTTACGAATAATCGTCGCCGCAATCCCGGTATCTAAGAGGACTCGTCCAAAAAAAGCCCCAAAGAAGACATTGACTAAAACGGCACCCCAGGTTTCCGGTGCATTTTGATAAACAGCCTGCAGCATCGTACCGATTTCAGACCAGCTGACACCTTCAGAAAGATGGCCGATAATCGGCAAAATGGTCCACAAGGAAGCCATTAAAAAAAAGCCGACCATAAGGTTAAAGCCCTTTACTGAATAAAGGACTAGCCCAAAGAAAGATAAAATTAAAATAATGCCAATAAGTAAATCCATAACGCACTCCTCAAGAAAAGATTATTGGCTTATTATACTCTTTCTGAAAGAATTATTAAATACTTTTCATCAGATATCTTTACTTGAACTCAGAGAAAAGAGCTTGATTTTCCTCAGATTTTTCCAAAAAAGATAGCTGGGAATTTATTTTGCAAACTTTTTTCATAGGGGAATGAAAAATTATTTCTAATAAAAATCTCATCTAAATATTTTTTACAAGTTGAAACAGTCAAGCGCCAGTATTTCTTTCGTGCAAAAAGTCATAAGCCAATCGTGAGAATCCTAAAATAATTTTTGCTATAATGAAGACAAATGAAAGGGGTTTTTAAAATGCCTAGTAAAAAAATTCATCTAATGATTGATGATATTCCGGCATTTGAAGTGGTGGAGGAAGCTTTGCAGGAGGCCGAGCTGCCGCTAATTATTTATTACCATGGTTGGCAGACCAATAAAAATTTGGCGATGACGCAAGCTCGCCGGCTAGCAGGACTAGGCTTTCGGGTGTGTTTGCCGGATGCTCCGAATCACGGGGAGCGGCATCAGCCGGTTTCAACAGTACCTTCGTTAACTTTTTGGGAAACGATTCATGGTAATCTTTTTGAATTTGAAAAAATTCGTGATTTCTTTTTAAAAAATCGACCGAATAATGGTCGCCTTGGCGTCGGTGGTTTTTCAATGGGGGGCATGACGACGGCTGCTTTATTAACCCACCACCCGGAAATTGATGCTGCTGTCTGTTTGATGGGTACGCCTAGCCCTAAGGCCTTCGTTGATACAACAATTATGCGTCGTAAAGAAGCGAATATCTTTTTGCCTAGTGATTATCGCGATTTAATGAGTTGGACACCGGCCTATGATTTAAGCGCTCATCCAGAAACGCTTAATGGCCGCCCTTTATTTTTCTGGCATGGAACAGAGGATTGGAAAATTCCGATTGACAGCGTGGTAAAATTTGTTGACGAAAATCGCAATACAGAGGCAGGCCGCAACATCTCGCTGCATATTGGTGTCGGTGAAGGTCATTTATTAAAAATTCCCACGATGGAAAAAGCCAGTTTCTTTTTAAAGGAAATGTTGATTGACCGAGACTAATCGCAAAGGTTGAAGTAATCTGAGGTTAGAAATGAAAACTGTCTTTTGAGTTATCACAATTGTCATCAGCAGCAAAAAAGTCAGAAGGCCGTAACAGGCTCTCTGACTTTTTTTGAAGTGAAACTAATCTGCGCGTAAGGCAATCGCCGCATCTTTTTTAGCTGCCATGCGGGCTGGAATGTGACCGCCTAGCATGGTAAGAATTGTACTGACTAGAATTAAGATGATGCCCTGCATTGGTTCTAAGCGGGCCACATTTTCTAAGTCGGTCATATTGTACAAGATTGCGTTAATTGGGAAGGTTGCCAGCCAAGCAATCAGCACCCCTAAAGCTCCAGAGGCGATCCCTAAAATAAAGGTTTCAGCATCAAAGACGCGGGTGATATCTTTTTTACGGGCACCTAAAGCTTTTAACACACCAATTTCCTTGGTGCGTTCAATAACAGAAGTGTAGGTGATGATAGAAATCATAATCATCGAGGTCACCAACGAAATCGCCGCAAAGGCAATCAAGACATAGGTGATGGCGTCCATAATACCGCCAGTCAAAGTGGTCACAGTTCCCGCTAAATCGGTATAAACAATTTGGTCCGCTTCGTCTTTGCCTTCATTGTAGGCATCTAAATAAGCTAGAATTTCTGTTTTATCATTAAAACTATTCGGATAAATATAAATTGTTGTTGGCAAGCTAGAGCCACCTAGATAAGCTAATAGTTGTTCTTTGCCAGTGTTGTCCAAGGCTTCACCGGTCATCACATTGGTACTGCTATTTTCCTGTGCTTCAACAATTGCCGAATTTTGATTGTCGTCAATAATTTGTTGGCTCAAAGTATCGCTGTAGGCAATGCCGGTTGCCAAAAGATTTAAGTTGGAATCAGCTTTAATCCGTAAAATACCCGAAATTGTCAAAGTTGTATTGTTGCTATTGTTATACAGGCTTTCCAAATCAGTATTTGGAATAAATGTTCCTGTTGGTAATTGGCTATAGTAGTCATTATTATTCACGACATCAATAGTCGTGCCGACAATTTGACTGTAATCAATTGCTTCACCGTTCGTGACATCAAAGCCTAAGTTGGTCAGGGCATTGATATTTGTCGTGTTGTCCTCATCGACAATTAAAACGACATCGGTGGCCGCACTAGGATAGCTGCCGTCTAATAAATCATAATTTTCCTCTAAAAAACTACCGTTGTCAGTTGATTGCTGATGGGGAAATGTTGAAATCCCAACACCAGAGGCACTAGAAAAAGAATTGGCCGCACTGTTAGAGGTGGTCGCTTGATTTGAGAAGCTGACCTGCTGATAGCTGCCGTCAATGTCACGAATTAAATTCATATTGACGCCACGGGAATAGCCGATATTATTGGATAAATCAGCATCAAGGTCGTTGATATAATCGACAAAATCCTGATCAATTTTGTTGATATGGGTTGCCGCATCCTGCTGACTAGTTTGGGCAATTATTTGATTATCAGCTGCCGCTTGATTGTCACTGCTGCTGTCTGTTGTGTCGGTATCTGAACTGTCAGTCGTGGTTGTGCCCGTTGAACCAATGGCTGCCGTGGTTACCTGAGAAATCGTGATGGGAAACTGAGACAAGGTTTCCGTCTGAGTATTGTCGATTTGTGTTTGAAAACCTGTCGACAAAGATAAAACAATCGCAATCCCGATAATGCCAATACTGGAGGCAAAGGCCGTTAAAAAGGTACGGCCTTTTTTAGTGCGAATATTGTTGAAGGAAAGATTCAAAGCTGTGACAAAACGCATTTTGGTGCGTTTTAGAGTAAATTCATCGCCTTTTTTTCCTTCAATGTGGGGATGGGAGTCACTGATAATTCGACCGTCGGAAAATTCGATAATCCGGTCGGCATAATTTTTGGCCAGCTCAGGATTATGCGTCACCATCACCACTAATTTTTCTTTAGACAGCTCTTGAATCAATTCCATAATCTGCAGGCTGGTTTCTGAATCCAGTGCGCCCGTCGGTTCGTCACAAAGTAGAATGTCTGGGTCATTGGCCAGCGCTCGGGCAATAGCCACCCGCTGCATTTGTCCACCGGATAATTGATTAGGCTTTTTGTGCATGTGGGCTTCTAAGCCCACACGAATCAAAGCCTCCTCTGCTTTTTTCTTTTTCTCTTCCCGCGGCACACCGCTTAAAGTCATCCCCAGCTCAACATTTTCGATAATTCCCAGATGGCTGATTAGGTTGTAGCTTTGAAAGACAAAACCGATAGAATTATTGCGGTAGGCATCCCAATCGGCGTCTTTAAAAGTTTTTGTCGACTTGCCGTTAATAACCATGTCACCGGAATCATAATTGTCTAAGCCGCCGATGACGTTTAGCATGGTGGTTTTCCCAGAACCACTCTGACCTAAAATAGCGACAAACTCCTTTTTGCGAAAGGCCACGGAGACACCATCCAAAGCCTTGGTAATTGTGTCGCCGACTTTATAATATTTTTTGATATCCTTTAGTTCTAACATTAAACAACATCCCTTCATTGCAAAAAAATTTATTTTAGGCCGCAGAAAAAGCCTGAGGTGTGTGATGGTCTCAGGCTTTTTTTGCAGTTGCGGCGAGCTTCTAAAAGATAACCAAATCTGTTTTACATAAAGACATTTGCATCAAGAACATTTAAAAGAAGGAGGTAAAACAGGCTTGGTTTTATTTGAAAAAAGCTGCCGACAATTCCATTTGACTAAAACTATCATTCTATTATTAACCTAAAATGAACAAAAATACCAATGAAGCGACTAGGAACAACTTGTCAGAATTGATTCATTTTGTCTCGACATTGGCAATTTTTCTGGTGAATGGGCTGATAATAGGCAATCATTATTAACTGTTTGTGAACAGCAGGCTAATTTTTCAATAAAAGACTTCACAGTTAGTTAATAGAAGTTGCCTATATTTAGTATAATGAGAATAAATCTTGCGACAGGCAAACAGGATGTGAAAAGATGATTACAATTTTAATCGTAGAAGATGACGAAAATTTGAACGCATTGTACCAGAGCGTTTTAAAGACGGCTGGGTTTAAAATTCTCTCCGCCAATAATGGTGAAGAGGCGCTGACCGTTTTAGAAGAGCACCATGTTGATTTAATTATCACAGATATAATGATGCCGGAAATGGATGGCTTTGAGTTGGCCAAGGAGCTGCGGCAAAGCGGCTTTGAGCTGCCGATTTTAGTTATTACCGCCAAGGAATCCTATGAAGACAAACGCAAAGGCTTTGGCATCGGCGTGGATGATTATATGGTCAAACCAATCGATGTCAACGAAATGGTTCTACGGGTAGAAGCTCTTTTACGGCGAGCCCGGATTGCCCATGAAAAAGAACTGGCAGTGGGAAAGACCTTGTTAAACCAGGAGACCTATGAAGTCACAAAAGGCGAGCAGGTGACCGAGCTGCCGCAAAAAGAGTTTTTACTTCTATATAAGTTGCTGTCGTATCCCAATAAAATTTTTACCCGCCAGCAGTTGATGGAGGAAATTTGGGGGATGGACACGGATACTTTGGAGCGGACTGTCGATGTTCATGTCAAACGGTTAAGAGATAAATTTGCCGACAGTGATGATTTTGAAATCATCACGATTCGCGGTCTCGGCTATAAGGCGGTGCAAAAGACATGAAAAAGAAAATTCATTCGCAGCTGTGGATTTATTTTGCCTGCATAATTTTTGGCATGCTGCTCTTAACCGCCTGTCTGCTGTCGTTAGTCGGAGCTTTTCTTTTTTATTTTAATGTGATTGGCGCCCATCAGGAACGGCCGCTATTCTTTTTAATTTTCTTTTTATATGTAACGGTGATTGTAGCCACCGGTGTCTCCATTTTAGTGGCCCGCAAAATTCTGCGGCCTATCACCAATCTCAGTGAAAAAATGGGCCAAGTGGCGAAAGGGGACTTTAGTATCCAAGTCCCTGAAGGCTATAAAATTACCGAATTGGAGCAGCTTTCCCATGACTTCAACAGCATGGTGCGGGAACTAAACAGTATTGAAACACTGCGAAGTGATTTTATCGCCAACGTTTCCCATGAATTTAAGACGCCGCTAGCAACCATTCGCGGCTATGTGCAGCTGATTCAAAATCCGAATTTAGCGGAAGAGGAACGGCAGGAATATATTCAGCGGATTTTAGATGGTACGACCCAGCTGAGCCATTTGACGGAAAATATTCTAAAAATTAGCAAGATCGAATCTCAAGGCGTTATTTTGGAGCAGGAGCCGTTTCGGTTGGATGAACAAATTCGCAATGTGATTTTATTTTTAGAGCCGGAATGGAATGCTTTGAATATCGACTGGGAAATTGAGCTGCCAAAGGTGACTTGTGTGGCCAATGAAGAAATTATTTATCAAGTCTGGTTGAATCTTTTAGAAAATGCCATTAAGTACAGCGCCGCTGACGCCCAAATCAGCGTCAAACTATTGGAGGAGCAAAATGAAATTTTAGTGCAGATTGAAGACAATGGCGTGGGCATGTCACCGGAAATTCAAAAACATATGTTTGATAAATTTTATCAAGGGGACACGGCTCATAAAGCCAAAGGAAATGGCTTAGGTTTAGCTTTAGTGAAGCAGATTATTGATTTATATCATGGAAAGATTTCTGTTGAGAGTTTAGAAAATCGTGGGACCTTGATGCAGGTCTGGTTACCAAAACAGGTGACAGAGTAGGTACTTAGCTTGTTAATAAAAAAATCCGCATTGTACTCTTCTGAGATTGATTTGCCAAGCGTGGTAAGAGGTCTTTAAAGAAAGCCAAGAATCTTTAAGCTAACTTAATGATTCTTTTCAAAATTTATACTTTTTGTTCATAAATAGTTAATTAATTTGCTTTAAAGTAGTCTCATAGCAATAAAACAACTAATCAAACAAGCAACTAAATCTACTGAATAAAGGTGATTTATATGAAAGAGATTAAAAAAATTTATTTTATCGAACAAACAAAAAGTATTGAAGGCTCATATATTGAAATTGATACAGTAAGTGTTGCTGAAACGGAAGCCGACGCTGTTATAGAATTTGAAAAACTTGCCAGTGGTGATTGCGAAAAATCCTTTGGCTATACATTAAATGAATATGAAATCAGTGCTGAACCGACTTTCTTCCAACGCCTAATCGCCTCTTGGAAAAAATTACCAGCAGATTTCTACCGGAAAATGCAGGTCATTACCTTCCGCCCAATTATGGAGTTTCAAGCATAGATATTGGCAGTCGGAAACTTAACTAAACAATCGAATAAACAGGAACTTGGCGTCTTAGAGATAAGGCGCTATTTCTTTGCCTAATAATGTCGTCATTCACTGTTAATTCGTGAAGCTTGTTGCCTATCCAAAAAGGGGACATGCCGTTAACTATCCAAAATTACTTCTTTTAATAAAGTTAAATCCAAAGATTGCCAGGCTACTTCTTGATTTTCCCAAAAATTATCTTTAAGGTAGCGGGGAATCAGATGAAGGTGAAAATGAGTGCCGGCATCCATAGCATTGCCGTTATTTTGAATAAAGCTCACGCCAAGCAATGAAAAATGTTCTTCAAACAACAGCAACAGTTTTTTTCCAGTCAAAATAAATCCATCAGTTCTTCTTCTGGGATTTCTATACGGCTGTGATAGTGTTTTTTGGCGATAAGCAAGAGATGACCTTCTTGAATAGGATCAATGTCCAAAACAACAAAAAATAGGCCGTTTCCTTTAAAATTTGCTTCGCGTTGATTCCATGACAAAAGACACAATGCTGCATGTTGATTTCCTCCCGTTTATCGACTAATTCTATTTAGTATAGCAAAGAAATTTTTGAGGAAAAATGCAATCAAAAAAATCAATCAAAAGCTGATGAAGAAAATTAGTTGCAAAAACCCATGCCCTGTCGTCTTTCCACTACTAATTTTTCAAGACAAATCACAACTCAGTAATAAATTTACTAAATATTTTACTTTTCTATTCCAAAATCAAAACAAATGATTTATAATGAATGCATGAAAGGGGATACAGAGATGGCGATTACAACGACAAATTTTGGTTCTGAAAAAGCAAAACTTTTAACACTGGAAAATAATAATGGCATGCAGGTGGCAGTGAGTAACTTCGGTGCTCGCATTGTGAAAATTATTGTGCCGTTAAAGGGCAAAGCCACAAATATTGCCTTTGGTTACGAAAGTGATGAAGCCTACTTGGCAAATGATCCTTATGTAGGAGCAATTGTCGGGCCGGTGGCTGGGCGTATCAGCCAGGGTGAAACAAAGATTCAAGGTGTCACTCATCAATTTACCACCAATGAAAAGGGCAGCACTTTGCATGGCGGTCCTGATAGCTTGGAAACATTTTATTGGGATTATCAGGTGAAGGAAGAAAAAAATTCAGTAAAATTTTATGTAACAGTGCCGGACGGATTTAATGGTTTCCCCGGACCAATTTATTTGCAGGTCAAATATCAATTGACAGAAGACAATGAATTAAAGATTCAATATCGGGGAACGACTGAAAAAGCGACTCTGTTGAATCCAACCAATCATGTGTATTTTAATTTAAACGGCGATTTCAAACAGCCAATTGACAATCATCGCATGGAGCTTTTGGCGGATCAATTTTTAGAATTACAGGAAGATAACCTGCCAACTGGTAAAATCTTGGATGTTGCTGGGACCTCCTTTGATTTTCGCAAGGGTGCTGCTTTTAAACAAGGCTTTGATAATGATTTTCCACAAAATAAATTGGCTAATGGTTATGACCATCCATGGCTTTTGAATAAAGCAACGACACCACAAGTCAAGGTGTCTAATGAAGATGGCAGTTTGCAAGTGGAGTTGACCACCGAAGAAGACTCAGTCGTGATTTATACCTACAATTGGGGGGCTGACCCGATCGATTCGATTATAACTCACGGCGCCTTTACGTTGGAAACACAAGTCCTGCCGGATGCAAGTAATCACGAAGGCTTCGGTGAAATTGAATTGGCGGCAGATGAAACATTTGAAAGTCATACGACATTCAAATTTATCTTTTAAATTTGGAGGAAACAGAAATGGAAAACTTAAAAAAAAGATTTACAGAAGTCTTTGGTATTGAAGCCACCGGTGCTTATTTTGCACCAGGCCGAATTAATTTAATCGGCGAACACACTGACTATAACGGCGGCCATGTCTTTCCAGCTTCTATCACAATCGGCACTTATGGCTATGCCCGCAAAAACGGTAGCCAAAAAATCCGCTTTTATTCAGAAAATTTTGCGGCGTTGGAAGTGATTGAAGTTCCTTTGGAAAATTTAGATTACCGCAAAGAGGATAATTGGACGAATTATCCTAAAGGAATGGTCAAATATTTACAAGAAGCCGGCTATCAAATTGACGAAGGCTTTGATGTGTTGTATTACGGCACTATTCCTAATGGAGCTGGGCTTTCATCATCAGCATCGATTGAATTGTTAACCGGCGTTGTCTTGAAGGATTTGTTTAATTTAGATGTCTCAATGCTGGACTTAGTGAAAACTGGGAAAAAAGTCGAAAATGAATTTATCGGTGTTAATTCTGGCATTATGGATCAGTTTGCGATTGGCATGGGCAAAAAAGATATGGCGATTTTATTGGATACTAATACCTTGAAATATGAATTAGTACCGGCCGCCTTTGGGGACTATGTGATTGCCATTATGAATACCAATAAGCGTCGGGAATTAGCGGATTCAAAATACAACGAGCGCCGCAGTGAATGTGAAGAAGCACTGAAACGCCTGCAAACCAAACTTGATATTCAAAGTTTAGGCGAATTAGACGAAGCAACATTTGAAGCCAACACAGCTTTAATCGGCGACGAAGTCTTAATCCGCCGGGCAAAACATGCAGTCTATGAAAATCAGCGGACTTTAAAAGCTAAAGCCGCTTTGCAGGCAGGAGATTTGGTTGAGTTTGGCCAGCTATTAAATGCCTCCCATCAATCTCTAAAAGATGATTATGAAGTAACCGGCATCGAGTTGGATACATTAGTGGCCAATGCCCAAGCTCAGCCTGGTGTTTTAGGAGCCCGCATGACGGGTGCTGGTTTTGGCGGCTGTGCCATCGCCTTGGTAAAAGAAAGTGAATTAGACAATTTCACAAAAGCAGTTGGAACTGCTTATGAAGAAAAAATCGGCTACAATGCTGATTTTTATAAAGCCAATATCGATGATGGTGCCCGCAAATTATAAAAAATCTACGAGGTGAAAAGATGACAGTTTTAGTCTTAGGCGGAGCCGGTTATATCGGTTCCCATGCAGTTGATCAATTAATCGAAAAGGGATATGATGTCGCCGTCGTGGATAATTTATTGACCGGCCATCGAAAAGCCGTCCACCCAGATGCCCGTTTTTACGAAGGCGACGTGCGGGACAAAACTTTTTTAACAAGTGTCTTTAAAAAAGAAAGCATTGAAGGCGTCATCCATTTTGCGGCTAGCTCATTAGTGGCGGAATCTGTGGCGAATCCCTTAAAATATTTCAACAACAACGTATACGGCATGGAAATTTTATTGGAAGTCATGCAGGAATTCAATGTTAAGCACATTGTCTTTTCGTCCACCGCTGCAACTTATGGCGAGCCAAAGGAAATGCCGATTAAAGAAACAACACCAACTAACCCAAAAAATCCATACGGCGAAAGCAAGCTGATGATGGAAAAAATGATGAAGTGGTGTGACGGTGCCTACGACATGAAGTTTGTTGCCTTGCGCTACTTTAATGTGGCTGGCGCAAAAGCCGACGCTTCGATTGGCGAAGACCATACGCCTGAAACTCATTTAGTACCGATCATCCTGCAGGTGGCATTAGGTCAGCGGGAAATTTTACAGATTTTCGGAGACGACTATGATACCCCTGATGGGACTAATATTCGTGATTATGTCCACGTCGAAGATTTAATTGCCGCCCATATTTTAGCTTTGGAATATTTAAAGGCTGGCAATGAGAGCAATACTTTTAATCTCGGCAGCAACAATGGCTACTCTGTCAAAGAAATGTTAGAGGCAGCCCGCAAAGTTACCGGCAAAGAAATTCCGGCGAAAATTTCGCCACGTCGGGCAGGGGACCCCAGTGCTTTAGTGGCCTCTAGCGAAAAGGCCAAAGAAATTCTAGGTTGGCAGCCGAAGTACACGAGTGTGGAAGATATTATTGCCACGGCTTGGAATTGGCATGTCAGTCATCCTAAAGGCTACGATGATCAAAAATAAGCTTTAAAACTTGCCAGTCGCTGGTTTCAGTTGGCTGGCTTTCTTCAATAAAACTGGAATTGAAAATAGAGGAGTCGTGAGAAATGACGAGTC
This sequence comes from Enterococcus sp. LJL90, assembly GCF_056924355.1. Taxonomy (NCBI): domain Bacteria; kingdom Bacillati; phylum Bacillota; class Bacilli; order Lactobacillales; family Enterococcaceae; genus Enterococcus; species Enterococcus sp. LJL90. The sequence goes on from NZ_JBXPBQ010000001.1 coordinate 927,930, forward strand.
AAACAGTCAAACAATTTGTAACTTACGCCATTGAAAACGGCGGCTGGATGGAAATGGACCGCCTATATCTACAAAATCGTGTGATTGCCTTAATCGGTGAACAATCTTTAGCTGATGAGCCTTTAGAAAAAACTGAGCGGCCAGCTGTCGAGCTTTTAGATGAACTAATATCCACCGCCCAAAAAAATGACGCTATTGAAGACGCGCAATGGGCGGTCGATATTTTAGAAGCTCAACTGATGGACCTTTTAACACCGCCGCCATCTGTTGTGAATGCTTTTTTTGCGCAGCATTATGCCAATTCACCACAGGAAGCCACAGACTATTTCTTTGCCCTCAGTAAGAATAATGACTACATCAAAACTCGGGCAATTGCCAAAAACATTGAGTTTCCAGTCGAAACGGCCTACGGTGATTTAGGCATCACGATTAATTTGTCGAAGCCGGAAAAAGATCCTAAACAAATTGCAGCTGAGCGCAACGCTGTTCAGGTCAATTATCCGAAGTGTATGCTCTGTATGGAAAACGAAGGCTATCTCGGCCGGCCAAATTATCCGGCCCGCACCAATCATCGGATTATCCGCATGAATTTAGCCGGCGAGAGCTGGGGCTTTCAATATTCACCTTATGCTTATTTCAACGAGCATTCGATAGTTCTATCAGAGGAGCATCGGCCAATGCGAATTGGTCGGGAAACCTTCGCAAGACTCTTGCAAATCATTGAAGTCCTGCCCCATTATTTTGTGGGTTCCAATGCAGATTTGCCGATTGTCGGTGGTTCAATTTTGTCCCATGATCACTATCAAGCGGGGCGACATGATTTTCCGATGGCGTTAGCACCAATCGAAAAAGAATTCACGTTGCTAGGCTTTGACAAAGTGCAGGCTGGGATTGTCAAATGGCCGATGTCGATAATCCGTCTGCAAGGTATAGAAACCAACGAGCTAGTCAATGCAGCTGAATATATTTTGGCCAGCTGGAAAAATTACTCAGATGAAAGTGTCAGCGTCAAGGCATTTTCTGAAGATGGCACGCCGCATCACACCATCACACCGATTGCCCGCAAAAACGGTGAGTTATTTGAATTAGATTTGGTATTGCGGGACAACAATGTGTCCGAAGAATTTCCCGATGGAATTTTTCATCCTCATCAAGATGTTCAGCACATTAAAAAAGAAAATATCGGTCTAATTGAAGTGATGGGCTTGGCGATTTTACCGCCACGTCTTAAAGAAGAGATGGCCGAAGTTGAAAAATATTTACTGGACCAAGAAAATGCATTAGCACAATACCATCATGCTTGGGCAGCAGCTATTAAAGAAAAACACGAAATCACACCGGCCAATGTGACTCAGATTTTGCAAGATGAAATCGGCTATGTCTTTTTACGAGTGTTAGAAGACGCAGGTGTTTTCAAACGGGATGCAGAAGGGCAAAACGCCTTTAAAAAATTCATTGATACTTTATAAAATTCAAAGACTAGCACAAAGGGGGGAATCAAGTGGCGACAATCAAAGATATTGCCGACCAAGCCGGCGTTTCTTCAGCGACGGTTTCCCGCGTTTTAAATTATGACGGCACAATTTCGGTTTCCGAAGAGACCAAGCGAAAAATTTTTGAAGTAGCGGAGGCTTTAAATTACACCAAGCATCAAAATAAGCGGGCGCCTCGTGAAACCAGTTTTCAATTGGTCCAGTGGTACAACGAGGCCGAAGAATTAGAAGATTTATACTATTTGGCTATTCGCTTAGGGATTGAAAAGCGTGCCGAAGAGTTAAATTTACAAATTAAACGGGAAAAATTATCGAATCTAAGCGGCGAAAAAGCAGATGGCTTGATTGCCCTCGGTAAATTTGACCAGACCGAAATCAAGCAATTGGAGACTGCCAATGAGCAACTGTTATTTGTTGATTTCGATGCTACAGAAGCTGGCCATTCCTCTATTTTTGTCGATTTTCAACAAGCAATTCAGCAGGTGATGACAGCCATTCAAGCAAAAGGCTATCAAAAAATCGGCATGATTGCCGAAGCTGAATATACCAAGACGGAACATCAGCTATTAGAGGATTTACGCTATCGCTATTTCAAAGAAGCTTTAGAAAATGTCAATTTATTTAACGAAGAGTGGCAATTGGTTAGTGGTTTTACAGTTGACGAAGGCTATCAGGTGATGAAAAACTTCTTAGCTGAAGAAAAACCATTACCAGAAGTTTTTTTCATCTCCAATGATGCAATTGCCATCGGAGCTTTACGTGCTTTACAAGAAGCGAAAATCAGCGTTCCAACTGAGGTTGCTTTAATCAGTTTCAATGACACTAGCGTTGCCAAATATACCAATCCGGCTTTGAGCACTGTCAAAGTTTATACCGAGTGGCTGGGACGCCACGCTGTCGACACACTGTTGGCCATCAGCGAAGAAAAGCCGCCAGTGCCTTTAAAAATTGAGTTGGGTACGAGCTTTATTCAGCGGGAATCATTTTAAGAATTGTTGGAATTTATTAAGCAGATAGAACTAGTGAAATTTATTGTAGCTTGAGGGAGGGAATGCGGATGAACAATTTGGATATAGACCTGCAGGAAGAAATCATTGAGGCGCTAAATTTTACCATCAATAGTGGTTATTTTTCGGTTAGCGAAATACAAGAATTAGCGACCGAGTATCTAAGTGAGATTTTCGAAGATTACGAATTACCAAAACCATCTGGAGAAACGATTCAGGAAATCACTCAAGCAGTTCAGCAAGCTCATTCAGCTGACAAGCAAATGAATTATTTGCGGCTGCGGAAAATTTTCGATCAATTGAATCAGCAAGGCATTATTGCGATTGATTTTGCTGGCTTTGATATCAGTGAAGGACTTGAAGATGTTGGAGAAGTTGTTCGTTTTATGCAAGAGCAGCAGATTCCCCGCCAAGGATATTGCTTTTGCCATCAGCAGGATATTGAACGGGCTTTGGATTCGGAATCTCGCATACTATATCTCGCTTTTCACAGTACGAATGGTGACGAAGAGCAGGCCTTACGAGTTGCCGAAAAAATAGTCGAGTTGTTTACCGAAGCAGGCTTGCAACCACGTTGGGATGGCAGTTTGGACGAACGTATTTGTCTTTTAAATTTTGAGTGGGATAAAGTTTTTGATGCAGAGACTGATTATGGTGTTGAACGGGCCATCCGCATCATGAAGGCAGCTTTTTAATTAAAGAAGCTATCAAAATGATTTTTTCAAAATTGACTTGTTGCTAAGAAATTTTGATAAACGGAATACTAGAGAAAATGCACAGTTTTGACTGTGGTTTTCTCTAGTTTTTTATTTTAAAATTGATTGACCCGCAAGTCATTGACTTGAAAGTCAATCAAGAGTATTGTTAAGCAGAAGAGGTGATCAAAGTGGAAAATATAATTGAGATTCAAGGCTTGCAAAAAAACTTTGGTAAATTCCAAGCGCTGAAAAATGTGACTTTCACTGTGGGAAAAGGGGAAGTTGTCGGCTTTATTGGGCCAAATGGTGCGGGAAAATCGACGACGATTCGTGTGCTGTTAGGCATGTTGAAAAAAAGTGGCGGTTCAGCGACTATTTTTGGTGAAGATGTCTGGCGGGATGATATGAAAATTCATCCGCGGGTGGCCTATGTGCCAGGGGATGTTTATTTGTGGCCCAATCTAACTGGCGGTGAAATTATTGATTTGCTCTTACGCTTAAATAATCAGCAGCGCAATGCCGAGACAGAACGTTTGATTAGCATTTTTCAATTGGACACTAAGAAAAAAGCCCGCACTTATTCTAAAGGCAATCGCCAAAAAATTGCCTTGATTGCCGCTTTGTCACAGGTGGCGGATTTATATATATTCGACGAACCAACCTCTGGCTTAGACCCACTAAATGAAAAATCGTTTCAAACAGAGGTTTTTAATCTAAAAAAAGCTGGCAAAAGTGTTTTATTATCCAGCCACATTTTATCTGAGGTTGAAAAAATGTGCGATAAAATTGCGATTATTCGCGAAGGGGTAATTATCGAAAGCGGCGACTTGGCGGAGATGCGCCATTTGACTCGTATGGAAGTGACTGTGACTACTAAAGAACCGATGACAGAGCTAGCAGAGCAAAAAGGTGTTCACAAAGTCAGCTTCAATAATACTACTGAGACAGAAGCTGTTTTTTCAGTTGATCAAGAAGAAATGACCGGCATTATGAATTATCTTAGTAGTAAAGCGGTCTTGGTCATCACCGCCACACCACCAACCTTAGAGGATTTATTTTTACGTTATTATGGTGAGGTGTCCGCAGATGCTTAATCATGTGACGGATCTTTTAAAAATCAATCTTAAACAAAATCGGTTTCGCCATCAGCTGTGGATTGTGGTGCTGTGCGGCCTTTTTGCGGCGGCTGCATTAAAATTTAATACTTTATTCGGTACTCAGACAGATATCGAAGCGATTATTGCCACGCTAAAATTGCCGGCAATGGTCTCGATGTTCGGTGAATTTACAGCTGAGCCCCCTTACACGACGGCGAATGTTTTTGCGTCAGAAATGTTAGTCTTTATGGGGATGTTCGTTGTGTTCATGAATATTTCGCTGGCCATCGGCAACACACGGGCGCAAGAGGACAGTGGTCTGTTGGAAATGGTTCGCTCCCGTTCAGTGGCTCGTCTTTCCCAAGTGGTAGCCACGGGAGTTGAAATTGTTTTAATCAATGCTGTCATGGGACTGCTCTTTTATTTGAGTTTGCTAGCAGCTCGTTTAAATGGGGCCACGAATGCTGGCGATATTTTAATGGGCTGCGTGCTGGCGGCAGTCGGTGTGATGTTTGGTTTTATTGCACTAGTCGTGGCGCAAATCGTCAATAATGCCCGCAGTGGTTATTTTCTCAGCTATGGAATTTTTGGCGTATTTTATTTAATGCGCATGATGACTGATATTGCCAATCCAAAATTTACATGGCTTTCTCCTTTTGGCTGGCTGCAAAAAACAAAAATTTACACAGTAGACAATTGGCTGCCAGTGTTTTTGATGTTGTTATTGGCAGCGGTCATGGGGATATTAGCGCTGCAATTGGTAAAAAATCGCGATATTGGCAGCGGCTTAATTGAAAGCCGCCAAGGGAGAGATAAGGCGAGTCGCTGGTTAAATTCTCCACTGGCATTAGTGCTTCGTTTAGAAAGAAATAGTCTGCTGGGTTGGCTGGTGGGCGGTGTTGTTTTGGGGGCAGCTTACGGTTCGATTTTTAATACTGTAGGCGACATTATCAAAACCAATCCGACTTATGAAGCTTTGTTAGGCGTCGGCCAAGTCGATGCTGCAAACCAAGATTTATTATTAAATTTTATCGGCTTTGTCAGTGTGTTTTATGTCATTTTAGCCGCAATTAGTGGTGCGCTAATTGTCTTTCGCTTAGTCAAAGATGAAGATAAAGGCTATTTAGATTTAATCGCCGCTTCGGCAACTTCCCGCACTAAATTAATTGGGAGTTATTTATTTGTTGGCACTTTGCAGGCTGTCTTAGTTTATTTGGCGACTATCAGCGGAACTTTTTTCTCAGGAAATGCTACGCTAGAAAATAAAATCCCGCTAAGTTATTTTTGGCAAACTGTGGCTGGCTGCTTACCAGAGGTGCTGTTCTTTTTGAGTATTGCCTTTGTGATTGTTGGCTGCCTGCCTAAATTTAAATTGATTTTCTGGGGGTACTTAGGTCTCAGCGCATTAATCAAATTGTTTGGTCCTTTGCTAAACTTAGCGGACAACTTAAATAATGTTTCACCTTTTGGCTGGATTGGCAATGTGCCTTTTGAAGAGCTCAGCCTCATGCCAATTCTTTTAATATTAGTAGCTGTGCTAGGTTGTTTGGTTCTTAGCCTAATTGGCTACAATCAAAGGGATAAGGGGTGAGGAGATGGCAGAAGTCCAAAAAGATCCAGAAAAGGAAGCCGCCATGCTTTTGGTGAGCGCCGAACTATTTGGTCAAGCAGGTTTTAGAGAGACCAAGACAGAGGCCATAGCCAAAGCTGCTGGCGTTTCAAAAGGTTTAGTCTTTCATTATTTTGGCAATAAAAGTCAGTTGTATTTGGCAACGTATGATTATGTCACACATTTTTTTTATGACAATTTAGATTTATCCGTTTGGCAAAAGGCCAATGATTTAATTGAGATGGTGGTAGAATCTACGACCTATAAAATCCAATTGCAGCTGGATTTTCCAATTCAATTTCAATTTTTAATGCGGGCTTATGGGGAGATGAACAGCTTACCTGAGTCGCTGAAGCTAGCATTGACTGAACGACTAGCAGCTGACGTTTCAACAAGTCTGACCTTGGTGGAGCCTTTAACCGCTAAGCTTCCTTTGAAGGAAGGAATCAGTCGAGAAGAGGTCAATGATTTGTTGAATTTAATTTTAAGTGCTGAAACCCAGCGAATTCAAAAAGAATTGGCTCTGCACCCTGAATGGAGAACTGTTGAAGATTTAGCGCCGGTTATTCAGCGCTTGCGTCGCGAATTAATGATTTTACAATATGGTTTTATGCCTGAAGACTAGGTAAAACTGCTCCCAATTTTCATGGGAGCGGTTTTCTTTTTTTTCAGAGACAATAAAAAAATAGAAAAGTCGTGATGTTATCCTAGAGGCGTGTTATTAAAAGCAGAAATTTTAGATAAAGTTGTTTTGAATTCCTTATTTCATAACGATTTTTCTGGTGTCTGAAAAGATAGCTGTTTTTTTATTTTGTTATCTTTTTATATTTCTTTTTTATGATAAAATCTGTCTGACAATCAAAAAACTAATACTTTCATTCAATCTGAGTAAAATAAAAGTATAAAGAAAAAGGAGGTAAAAAGTTATGAGAGAATCATTTGTAGTCAATCCAACTTTAGTCAAACGTCTATTAGAATCAGATGTTAGCAGCAATGAAATTGCCCGCCACACTGGCGTTAATCAACAGGAGATTCGCAGCTACCGCACAACCGAAGCCCAAGGCCCATTGAAGGATTTAACAAATATGCGCTTAAAATTGGCTTTTACTTTAACTAAGGAAGCCAAACGTCAAAAAATTCGGACCCATGATACGGTTTTCTATACGAAGGATGAAATTTGCGACGCTTTAAACAATGTGGAATTAAGAATTGATGAGGCAGAGGAAGAAGAACGGAAGATTAAAACCCTCACCTTAAAAAATGCCCGCAAATATGCGTCTGATGAAAATAAAATTGGTATTATCCGTTTAGGACTGTTAATGAAGGCTTTAGATGAGTCTGAATATATTGAGTAAGGCATTATCGAAAGTATTTACCCATTAAGGCAGAGAAACTGTTAACCGCAGTTTTTTCTGCCTTTTTGTGTGCAGTTAATGATTGAAATCTATCAGCGCAAAGAGTAAGATGAAATGGTATGAAGCCAGACGCTATCGAAAAAATCCGGTAAAGACTGGCAATCAGTAGTTCACGAAAATTGAGAGGAATGGAAAAGATGTCAGAAATTAAAAAAGAATTAACAGCTGGCTTCGCTGCTGCGTTTGCCAAAAATGACAAACAAACTGCCCTACAAAGAGCTGTCGTCAAAAATGGAATCAGTGCTAGCGGAGAAACTTTAGAAGGCAACGTCAATAACGTGCCGGTATTTTCAACAGATTTAGCAACGGGTAAAGTTGCCAATCAAATGCAATCTGGCCGCTGCTGGATGTTTGCGGCATTGAATACTTTCCGCCACAAAATGATCAATAGCTTTGACTTAAAAGATTTTGAGTTATCGCAAAACTACACTTTCTTTTGGGATAAATATGAAAAGGCGAATTACTTCTATGAAAATATTTTAGCAACTGCTAAAGAAGAATTAACTAGTCGCAAGGTTGCCTTTTTACTGGCAACTCCCCAACAAGATGGCGGCCAATGGGATATGATTGTGGCCTTATTCCAAAAATACGGCGTCGTGCCGAAAGCTGCTATGCCGGAAAGCAAAAATAGTTCAAGCTCACGGGATTTGAACAACTATTTAAATAAATTATTACGCAAAGATGCCGTTGCCTTGCGGACATTAGTGGCTGATGGTGCCTCTAGTGAAGAAATCCAAGCCACCAAAGAAAAAATGCTAGAGGGCGTTTATAATTTCTTGGCAATTTCTTTAGGCACACCACCGGAAACCTTCGACTTTGAATACCGAGATGCCGATAAAAATTATTATTTAGATCGCGGCTTAACACCGAAGAGTTTTTATGATAAATATGTTGGCGTTGATTTGGATCAATATGTCAGCATCATCAATGCACCAACTGCCGATAAGCCTTACAACAAATCTTATACAGTAGAAATGCTCGGCAATGTGGTCGGTGCTAAAGCTGTAAAATATCTGAACGTTGATATGAGCACCTTTAAAAAGCTAGCGATTGCCCAATTGGAACAAGGGGAATCCGTTTGGTTTGGTTGCGATGTCGGTCAATCTTCAAAACGTGATACTGGTATCATGGCATTAGATGCCTATGACATGAATAGTCTTTTTGACACTAGCTTTACGATGACCAAAGCGGACCGTTTGGATTATGGTGAAAGTTTGATGACCCATGCAATGGTCTTGACTGGAGTTGACATCGTTGACGGCCGATCAACTAAATGGAAAGTTGAAAATAGCTGGGGTGAAAAAGTCGGCGACAAAGGCTTCTTCGTAATGAGCGATGCCTGGATGGATGAATACACGTATCAAATCGTTGTCCGTCGAGAATTTTTATCTGACGAGCAATTGGCAGCCTTTGATGCCAAACCAACTGTTTTGGCTCCATGGGATCCAATGGGAGCGTTAGCGTAATAAGGTTTTTGAACCCTAGTTAAAGAAAAAGGGCCAAATTTATAAAATGATAGACCTGTTAAAACTCATTTGGAGCTTTAGCAGGTCTAATTTTTTATTAAAAATTGAAATCAACGACAAATATTGTTTCAGAGTCCTTTGGAAAAATGAACTTGCATTTTGACTTAGATTACAAGGGCCGATGATTTCCGTTTCAATTGGCCGGATTTTCGTTTGCTTAGTTCGCCGTTTTCAGAATTTTTTTTGGTGTTGAGCAATAAAATTAGCAAACTAACTTAACACTTCATTTCCAAGACAAACTTGTGCTATCTTTAAATAAAAACTGTTTTATAAATTCAGATTGGAGTGTTTTTTATCCTATATCTAAAAGAAATTACCGAGGAAAATTGGCGTGTGGTAGCAAATTTGTCAGTAACAACTGACCAAAAAAATTATATTGAAACAAATAAAGACTCTTTATTAGAAGCGGCTTATGACAAATCGCTAAATTGGCTTCCTCTAGCTCTGCAAGATGATGAAATCATTGTCGGCTTTGCGATGGTGGGGGCTTTTGATGAAAAAACGAAGACAATTTGGCTTGACCGCTTGATGATTGATCAAAAATTTCAGCATCAGGGTTACGGCCAAAGATTTATGAAAAAATTACTTGATTACTTGCAACAAAATTGGTCTGTAACTCAGATTCTTTTAAGCGTTCATCGGGAAAATAAAAAAATTTTTCAATTTTATGAAGCGACTGGTTTTGTGAATACACATCAAATTGATCCGGACAATGGAGAAATTATTATGGTCTTGACCTGCTAAGTATTTTTTGTTTATCAAAAAAAATGTTATATTTTCTCATTTATTTAAAAGAAACAGAAAAAGAAAACGTTCGCTTTTAATTACTATTTTAAAGATAATTTAAAACGCTTTCGCAAAGGCTTATCCTTTAATTTTTTCTAAAACTTGTGTTATATTAACTCTGCAATTATTTCAGTTTAAGAAAAGGTGTGGAAGCGATGAGAAAGTATTTTGCAGAATTTTTAGGAACTTTTATGTTGGTGTTTTTAGGAACCGGCACAGTTGTGATTGCCCAAGGCGATACTTTAGCAATTGGCTTGAGCTTTGGTTTAGCCATCACGATTATGGCCTATGCGGTAGGCGGCGTTTCCGGTGGGAATTTTAATCCGGCGGTCTCAATGGCAATGATGATTAATAAGAGATTGTCAGTCAAAGATGGTCTAATTTATATTGTTGCGCAAGCTTTAGGAGCAATCGCTGCTTCTGGTGTGTTATCCATCTTTATTTCAGCCCTAGGTTTAGACAGTGGTCAATACGGGCAAAATGATTTTTCAAAAATCAGTGCAGGAATGGCTTTCTTGGTGGAAGTAATCATTACCTTCTTATTTATTTTTGTTATCTTAATGGTCACCAGCAAACAATTTGGTAATGCGCAAATGGCACCAATTGCGATTGGTTTAGTCTTGGCCTTCTTAATTATTGTGGCCTTGAATTTAACTGGCGGCTCTTTAAATCCCGCAAGAAGCTTAGGACCAGCATTGTTCGCCGGTGGTACGGCTCTCAGTCATTACTGGGTCTTTTTACTAGCTCCATTAGTCGGTGGAGCACTGGCAGCTTTTGCAGGTAAAGCAATGGGCAGTGAAGAATAAAAAATTTAACCAACGAGAAGTGCCCACAAAAGTTAGCATTCAAAACTGACTTTTGTGGGCACTTTTTTAATTAATTTCAGCTTTTTTCTGATAACCAAGTTTCGCCGGTGAAGGCCATCTCCCAAAAAGCTAGTTCGTATTCTTTGGAAAGAATAAAATCCTCTTTAATTTTGGCTTTTTGCTGGTTAGTTAAGTCAGCAGCCAATTCATCCATTAAGTCAATCATTTCCTGTGTTGAGGTTTGGAACCAATCACTGGCATAGGTCGCCAGCCAATTCTGATAAATTTTTGGTGCCGGCTGCGCTGTGACATAGGTCTTACCAATATCTGCATACAACCAATAACACGGGAGAATTGCCGCAATCGTGTGGGCCAAACTGCCACTCATGCTGGCACGATAAAGGTGCGAGGTATAAGCATAAGCCGTAGGAGCTGGTTTCAATTCTTGAATTTCCTGTTGACTGATATTCAAAATTTCTGCGTGCTCCTGATGGACAGTTAACTCAGCTTCAGCAGTCAGCTTGGCTTTTTCGGCCAAGACGGCTGTCAGAGCAAAATCCTCGGCTTGTGAAGCAGCAATAGCATGGATTTTGCCGTAATGCTTAAGATAATAAATGTCCTGCAAAATATAAAATTTAAACTTTTCCAGAAGCAAATCACCTTGAACAATTCCTTTTACAAAAGGATGATGTAAACTTTTTTGCCAACTTTCTTCTGTTGCCAAGCGCAATTCTTCAGTAACTCTCATAAAAAAAATCCTCCTCAAGTCCTTCTAAAGACGTGACGCAGGATGGTATGTTTAAGTCAGCTACAGATAGACCCTCAGCTTGCTTAAACTCTACTTCCCTCCGCTGGTCCTAACCAGTTCAGGTTCTAAGGGTGCTAAACTTTTGTTTATCTCAGCCCGCAGGCGCCCCTAGTAGAAATTTTTTTATTTGTCTTGCTAAGTAGTATGCTAACAGATGTCAGATTGAAGTCAAGAATAAGCAAAAAAATAAACCACTAGCTGCGGTGGTTATCTGGAGAAAAGCCGTTTTAAAATTTTTGAAACTTTACCAATCTTTGAAGGTCGATAAAGTGAAAAAATTAGAAAAGGTTTCTCAAGATAAGCCAACTGTTTGCTAGCAGTTTATAAAATAAGTGCAAAAATTAATCTTGTTTTGGTGCTTTTTTCTTAAATAAAACAATCGTGAAGACTGCTAATAATGCTAACGTTAAGAAAATTAAGCTGATATCCACTTTGGCAGACATAAAGCCTAACACTGCGGAACCGATAATTCCGATAAAAGAGCCGATAATACCAAATTTTTGCAAGCCGTTTAACTGATCCATCACATCACGGAAACCAACTACAAGGCTAACGGATGCAGCAAAGGCAATAATTCCTAATACAATATGCAAGAAAATCATTTTCTCCCTCCTCTCCTTGTAAAAGAATAGCAAACAAATCATATTTATCGAAACAATCTGCTTCAACAGTGAAAAAAAGATTTTGCAGTTGGCAAAAAGCGAACAGCCGGGATTTAACTAGCACTAACTTTGAAATCCTTTCAAAAATAGGTGTAAAAGCGATTTTTTTTTCGGATTTTCTTTTGATAGTTTCCTAGATTTGCTAAAATGAATTGAAGCTTTAGTTTTGTCGCAAAATTTGCGATTAGGAAAGAGGAGGCAGGTTTGTGGCTAAAAAATATACAAAAGAGCATGAAGTAACCTTTTATGAATGTGATGTCAATCAGCAGATGACCTTTCCAGCACTCTTAAGTGTTGCCGTGAAGGTTTCAGAAGATCAGAGTGCGTTGTTTAATCGAGGGAATGAATATATCCATCAGCTGGGCTTAGGTTGGGTAATTACCAATTATCAAATTGCTATCACAAGAATGCCGACAGTCGGCGAAGTTTGCCAAGTTACTACGGAGGCCAAAGAATACAATAAATTTTTCTGTTATCGCAGCTTTTGGTTTCATGATGCAGCTGGCAATGAGCTCGTGGCAATTGAGTCGGTGTTTGTCTTGATGGACATGGCAGCCCGCAAAGTGACCAGTGTGCCGGATGAGGTCATTGCCCCTTATGAAAGTACCAAAGTAAAATCAATTCGCCGATTTCCAGCAATTGAAAAGGTGGAGACAGGAAAGACGCTACCGTTTCGGGTCCGTTTTTACGATATTGACAGCAATCATCATGTCAACAATTCAATTTATTTCAATTGGATGATTAACGCACTGGACTACCAATTTTTAGTCGAGCACCGGCCGTTGAGCGTCAACATTCGTTTTGATAAAGAGGTTGAATATGGTGCGACGGTGGACAGCTTAGTGGAAGTTGTTGAAAAAGAAGGACAGCTTTTGACCCGCCATGAAATTCGGCTGGGGACCGAGCTTTGCTGTGAAGCGAATTTTATTTGGGAGCCAATAAAATAAATAAAAAACTTCAGAAAATTGTATCTTGAAGTGACTTTTGAAAAGCCAGCTAGTTAGGCTAGCTTTTCGTTTCACGACTTTCACAATTTTTTGAAGTTTTTTTACTATTCCTCCAAAAACTCTTGCCGTTCAGCGGCCAGCAACTGGCTATTAATGGCAATCAATAATTTTAAGCGGGCCTTTTGGCTGTTGATGCCATTGCAAAAGATGACACCTAATTGCTGCAGCTCTTGACCGCCACCTTGATAATCATAAATCGGTTCAACGATGCCGTTAAAGCAACGGGAAACGAGCACAACGGGCACTTTTTTAGCCAATAATTTTTTGAGGGCCGGTAAAGTTTGCGGAGGTAGATTGCCAGCGCCTAAGCCTTCAATGACTAAGCCGTCGATTGCAGATTCGGAGAGGGCTTCAATCAAATCTCCATGCATTCCCGCGTAACCTTTGACGATGGGAATCAGCCCGTTGACCGCTTGGATATCGATGCGGTCACTGCCAGTCAGTTCCTGCATAAAACGAATATGGAGTTTGGTGATGATGCCGATTGGTCCTAATGTTGGCGTGCGAAAAGTTGCTACATTAGTGGTGTGGGTTTTGGTTACGTAGCGGGCGGTGTGAATTTCATCATTCATCACCACGAGGACACCTTTGCCTTGAGCCTCTGGGCAAGCGGCCACCCGAATGGCCGACTCAAAATTATACAAGCCGTCGCTGCCGATTTCATTGCTGGAACGCATGGCTCCTGTGATTGCAATCGGCATGAGGCCGCCGATGGTTGTATCTAAAAAATAAGCTGTTTCTTCTAAAGTATCGGTACCGTGGGTAATCACCACACCACTGAAATTTTCAGTTTCAGCCCGTTGAATTCGATTTTTTAATAAAAGCATATGCTCAGGCGTAATATGGGGAGAAGGAACATTAAAAATTTCTTCTACGACTAAGTCAACGCCTGCTGGTAAGTTTGGTGCAGAGGTCAATAAGGGATTGCCGGCATCAGGTGCTACTTTGCCTGCTGCATTTTCTTTCATTGCGATTGTGCCGCCGGTGTGCAGCGCTAAAATTTTCATACCATCACCTCAGGAAATTTTTTTGCATGTCATTCTTTGCTTATTGTATACTATATGAATAACAAAACAAGAGGAGCAGATAAAATTGATTAGAATCGGCCTTACCCGTTTTGATGAACACATTAACTTAACTGGGAAACCCAAAGCTAGTCTCTTTGAATATGCTGGCCATTTACCGCTAGTGGAGTTAGATACGGCTTATTATGCAATTCCTAAGGAGACGACGGTTGCTAATTGGCTGACACAGGTGCCGCCGAGTTTTCGTTTTATTATCAAGATGTATGGCGGTCTAACCAAACAAAATCGTGAGGATAAGTATTTTTCTTCTGAAGAAGCGATGGCAGAAGCATATCTGACAGCATTGAAGCCCTTAATTGACAGTAAGCAGCTCTTTTGCTTTCTCTGTCAGTTTCCCAGTTTTTTTGACTGCACTTCAGAAAATGTGGCCTATCTGCAAAAGCTGCGACATCTTTTACCGAATGTGCCCTTAGCCATTGAGTTTCGTTCTGAAAGTTGGTATCAGGAAAATGTTTTAAACTCCATGCGAAAGTTTATGCAGGAAAATCAATTTTCGTTGGTCATTATTGATGAGCCGCAGGTGGCCAATCGCAGCGTGCCTTTTGATGACTTTGTAACCAATCCAGAATTTACGATGTTTCGTTTTCATGGCCGCAATGCTCCCGGTTGGCAGGAAAATGGCGCTGATTGGCAGCAAAAACGCACCTTGTATGATTATAATGGGGCAGAGATTAAACAATTAGCAGCCTCAATTCAACAAACGGCTAAGGCCAGTCGGGAAGTGGCTGTCATTTTCAATAATAATTCCGGCGGTCATGCAGCCGGCAATGCTTTGATGATGGTGAAGGAATTGGGTTTGGATTATCAAGGTTTAAATCCTAAGCAACTGGATTTATTTTAAGCGGGAATATGAAAAGAAAGAGTGGGGCCATGATTAAGGCAATTTTTTTTGATATAGATGGGACGCTGGTGGGCAGTGATTCTCAGGCGGATGCGACAACGAAGGCAGCGATTACCGAGGCCCGCCAAAAAGGGATTCTATGCGGCATTGCGACAGGCCGCAGTCCGGTCAAAATAAGTGAGATGATTGATTTTATCGAATTGGATGTATTCGTGACCTATAATGGCCAATTGGTTTATACGCCAGAGGGGGATATTTACAAAAATCCTTTTTCTAAACAGGTGCTAAATGAAATTGTCGACTACGCCGATGGGCACAATCGGCAAATTTTATTTGGCGCTAGAAACCGACTGGATGGCAGTCGCACCGTGTCTTTTGGCAATTCAGTTTTTGCCAAAAGTCTAACGAAATTTGTGCCGAAAAATTTAACTTCTAAAGTGTTGAAGTTTGGTTTGCAAAAATTGCGCAAGGCTCGGAAAAAGAAGAGCTACCATCGCCTGTCCATTTTGAATGAGCCGATTTATCAGTGTATTATGCTGAGCAGTGAGTCCGGTGACCATCTATTGCGGGAACGTCTGCCCCATTGTGATTTTCAGCGCTCCAATCAGTTTTCGGTGGATGTGACACCGAAAGGCGGTTCAAAATTACACGGAATTGAAGCATTTATTCAACTGCATGATATTAAGCTATCCGAAGTCATGGCCTTTGGCGATAATTTAAATGATATTGATATGCTGACTCATGTGGGCTATGGTGTTGCCATGGGCAATGGGCGCCAAGAGGTCAAGGAGATTGCCGATTTTGTGACCCATTCCAACGAGAGCGACGGCATTGCTTTTGCCATGAAACATTACGGAGTGATTGAGTGAGGAAAAAATGAGTAAACAAACCCCTTTTGAAATGGCGGAGGAATTTCATGATACCTTCGACCCTAGAAAACCATTAAAGCCAACCGCCTTCAACGAAGCAGATGCGCTTCATCGCACCGGCTTTAAAGCTGAGGAGTTGGTGGAATTTTTATATGCAGCGGCTGGCAATGACCAGAAAAAATTTCAGGATTTTGTTACAACCCTCCATCAAAGTATTGATTTGGCTAAGGAAAAAGTCTTGGCCAAAAATGAACCTGTGACAGATTCATTGGTGGGACAGGTGGACGCGCTAACGGATTTATTGTATTTTATTTACGGTTCTTTTTCATTGATGGGGGTTAATCCTGAAACGATTATTGAAATTGTTCACCAAGCCAATATGGGGAAACTTTTTCCTGATGGCAGGCCCCATTATGACCCAGTGACCAATAAAGTGATGAAGCCGGCTAATTGGCAAACTGATTTTGCTCCAGAAGCAAAAATTGCAGCAGAGCTACAGCGGCAAATCAAAGAAGCAGAGACTAAAAACTAAAAAGGGCTAAAATCTAAAAAAGCTTGAAAAGTCATCAGTTAGTTTAACTGGCTGGCTTTTCAAGCTTTTTTGCATGTAAATTATTGATTAGTCAAAGAATGTGTAATACAAAGAGCGAATCGCGCGAGCTTCGTGCTCGCTTTTAATGCCGAACATGATGCTGACCTCAGAGGAACCTTGGTTAATCATTTCTAAATTGACTTCTTTATTGGCAAATGAATTGGCACTCTTGGCCATGATCCCGATTTTTTGGCGCATACCTTCGCCAACGACCATGATTAAACTCAGGCCGTGGGTGATGTGAACTTCATCGGGTTCTAATTTTTCTTGAATTTTTTCAATCAATAGCGTTTCTTTTTCCGGTGTCAGGTAGCGGTCGCGGATAATGATAGAAACATCATCAATTCCTGATGGCATGTGTTCAAAGCTGATATTCAAGTCTTCAAAAATTTCTAAAATCCGTCGCACAAAACCAACTTCACGGTTCATCAAATGTTTTGTAATATATAAGCTGGAAAAACCAGAATCACTAGCAATTCCGACTACTGGCTGATGATTAATTTCACGATTTTTGCGGATAAAGGTTCCTTTTGCGCTAGGATTATTGGTGTTTTTAATCACCACCGGCACGTTAAAGGTATAAGCTGGGTGCAGTGCTTCATCGTGGAAAACTTTAAAACCAGCGTAGGCCAGCTCCCGCATTTCTTTAAAAGTCAGCTCTTCAATCAGTTCAGGATTGTGAATCAAGCCTGGGTGAGCGGCAAAGATGCCATCAACATCAGTAAAGTTTTCATAGAGATCAGCCTGCATACCAGCTGCGACAATCGCTCCGCTGATATCTGAGCCACCTCTTGAGAAGGTGCAAATTTCGCCATCTTCTGTGTAGCCGAAGAAACCAGGCACAACCAAAATTTCAGCTGAATCGCGATTTTGGTAAATCTTAGCAAAGGAATCTTTTAAAATCCGAGCATTCCCCGGTTCATCAGAGACAAACATCCCTAAGTCTTTTGGATTGATATAACGAGCCGGTAGACCTTCATGGGCAAAATAAGCCGCCACGAGTTTCGCGTTATTATTTTCACCGCTTGCCAGAAAAGCATCCCGCAAATGGCGATTATTTTCAATCGGCAGCTGGGCTAATCCTCTTAAATTATTTTCAATTTCCGGTAAAATAATGGAGGTAATGCCAAGTGCATCGGTATTGCTTTTATAGCGTTCAATGATATCGCCGCAAATTTCTGCAGTATCGCCGCCAGAAGCATATGTATCGTAATAAGCAATCAGCATATCGGTGACTTTAATGTCATCGCCTTCCCGTTTACCAGGGGCGGAAACAACGACAAAGCGTCGTTCGGGGTCACTGCTGACAATATTCAAAACTTTTTTTAATTGTTTCGCGGAGGCTAACGAGCTGCCGCCAAATTTTATTACTTTCACAAAATTCACTCCTGAACTCTTAGATTCTTTAAGAATACAAAAACTAGTCGATAAAAGCAAGTAGTTCTTGGGGATACTTAAAGGGAAAACCTTGTTATTACAAGAAAATTTAGAAATTAACAGAAAGAAAAAAAACTAGCCAGAGATGATTGGCATCTCAAAGCGTTTAACTGGAGTGTGATATAATTTCTATAAATAAATCTTGCAGTGGCAGCTAGTTTTTAAAGTGCTGGTTATAAAGGAAAGTTGCCAAAAAAAGGAGAAAAAATGGAAATTGTTGTTTTCATATTGATTGTGGGAATCATCGTTCTATTAGGTTTCGGGCTAGTTTTGTTGTTTCAGCGTTGGCAAAATCGCTACAAAATCGAACAGCTCGAAAAACAAAAGGAAAAATTGTTTGATATGACAGTTTTTGATGAAATTACGGCAGCTGAGAAACTTTCTTTGACGGCTGCCCAAAAAGCCGTTTTTACTGAGGTGAATCAGCGTTGGCAAACCGTTACAATAGAGGACTTTGCTACATTAGAGACAATAATCATGAAGGCGGAAAGTTTAAATGCCCGCCCAAATAAAGTTTTTGCTGCTAAAAGGAAGATTGCGTCTGCCAATCAAAGGTTGGCGGAAATGGAAAAAACGATTTTTGAGATTCGTCAGACTTTAGCAAAGCTACAGGAGGAAGCATAGTCCAGACAATTAGTTACTCGCTAAAACAAATGTAAATGACTTTTTTGCTAGTCAAAGAATCCAGCAAAAGGAGAGCAGAGTATTCATTTGAAAATTTCCTTAAACTAACTAAGGGCCAAAAATAATTGCTAAAAGCCATTACTACCCAGCAAAAATTGCCTTAAAAACCTTGCTATTACAAGAAAATCTAGAAATTTGCTTATGAAAAAAAATGTAAATTTTTTCGGGATTATCCCGTGCCATCCAATAATGATTATGATATAATCTAGATTAGATGTCTGCGCCCTAATAAGTAGGTGTAAAATACTTCGGTTTTTCTTATACAATTATGTGTTACTAAAAACGGAGGAACAATAATGGGAAGTAACGTGAACATCATCATCATCATATTCATCGCGGTCGTAGTGATTTTAGCAATTTTAGGACTGGTTATACTGCTGTTACGGCGGCAAAACCTGAGTAAAATAGACGAACTGGAAAAACGTAAGGAAAAACTATTTGACTTACCGGTGTTTGAAGAAGTTGATGATGTCAAGAAGATGCATATGGTGGGTTCCAGCCAAAATACTTTCCGTGAATGGAGCCAACGTTGGATTGCCGTTTCAACCGTTGAGTTCGGCACTTTAGAAACAATGATTATGGACGCTGAAGGCTTAAACAATCGCCCTAGCAAAATTTTCAGTGCCAAGCAAGCTATCGAGTCCGCAAATGGAAAAATGGATGAGATGGAAAACGAAGTGGAAGAAATCCGTAAAGGGCTTGAAGAATTACGAGATGGAGAAGAACGTAACTCCCTTGAAGTTCAAAAAGCCTTGGATGTGTATGAAGAGTTACAGGCTGAATTAAAGACTGATTCCTCAATCTTTGGTCCAGCACTTTCTGAGTTGAAAAAACAAGTCAAGAATATTGAAATTGAATTCACTCAGTTTGTGACTTTAAATACCTCCGGTGATCCGATTGAAGCTCGGGAAGTGTTAGAGCTTGCCGAACAGCACACTTATGAGTTATCTGACTTAGTGAAACGAATTCCTAGCGTTTTCGAAGATCTAAACCGAGTATTCCCTGATCAAGTTCAAGAAATTGAAGAAGCGTACAAACGCATGGTCGATGAGCAATACAAGCTGCCGGATGATTTTCCGGAGCGTATTGAACAAGTGAAAAAACGTATCGAAAACTCTCTTAAAGATATCGAAAAAACTGAAGTCAGCACCGCTGAGGTCGCAAACAGAGATACAGCCAGTCAAATTGATGGCCTGTACGATACGTTAGAACGGGAAATGAACGCACGGAAATACGTGCTGAAAAACCGTCAAGTAATCAAAGACTATATTGATCACGCTGGGAAAAACAATCGTCAGCTGATGATTGAATTAGATCATACCTCACAAAGTTATGCTTTAAATCATAATGAGTTAGGTCGAGCTCGTGGTTTCCAAACAGAGTTGGACGAGTTAACGCGTCGTTACCAACAAATGGAACCCCAAATCAATGATCACGAGATCCCTTATACAGAAGCGCAAGTCTTTTTCAAAGACGTGTACCGCGTCTTAGATGACATCGAAAACCAACAAATGGCAATCGATGATGATATGCGTAGTCTGCGTAAAGGTGAACGTGATGCACAAGTTAAGGTGGAAGAGTTTGAATTCCGCCTGCGGACCTTAAAACGTTATGTTGAAAAACAACGTTTACCTGGTCTTCCAGAAGACTATCTGGAATTCTTCTATGTAACGACTGATCGGATTGAACAATTCAATAAATCTTTAAACAAGATTCGTATTGATATGGATGAAATCAATCAGCTCTTACAATTATCAGAAGAAGATTTAGCAACCTTACAACAAAAAACGGATGATCTCGTCGATGCTGCTGCTCTAACTGAGCAAATGTTGCAATATGCAAATCGCTACCGCAACAGCCATCAAGAAATCCGCGATGCCATCACCCAAACGATGGAGTTGTTCAACAACGGCTATCGCTATCAAGAATCCCTTGATACGATCGGCACTGCCCTGGAAAGAGTAGAACCTGGCGCTTTCCAACGCATTGAATCCTTTTACTTTAAGAATCCAGACCTAGTCTGAGAATACGATAAAGACGTTTTTCCAATATAGAAAAAGCCCTGAAAAATTTTTCAGGGCTTTTTTGCGGGCAAAATTGTGCTGCTGTCGAATCAGCCTGAGCTTTCATTAAAAAAGTTTTAAGGTCAACTCGCTGCTACCCGTCAAAATTTTCAACGCCTTGAAAGGAAGTGACAGAACCTTTATAATAGGAAAGAATTTTAGAAAAGAGGCTATACCATGATTTACTTTGACAATAGTGCAACGACAGCAATTTATCCGCTGGCACTTGATACATATACCAAAACCAGCCAACGGATTTTTGGGAACCCGGCCAGCCTGCATGATTTAGGCAATCAGGCCCATCGCTTATTGGAACAAGCCCGCAAGCAAATTGCAGAACAGCTGGCGGTGGCACCGGCAGAAATTTTTTTCACCAGCGGCGGCACAGAAGGCGATAATTGGGTCTTAAAGGGTACTGCCGTTGCCAAAAAAGAATTTGGCAACCATCTAATTATTTCCGGCATTGAGCATCCGGCTGTCAGTGAAACGGCTCAACAATTGGCGGCTAACGGCTTTGATGTCAGCATCGCGCCAGTGGATGAAAAAGGATTTGTCCTTGTGGAGGAATTGGCCAAGCTGATAAAAAAAGAAACCATATTAGTTTCTGTGATGGCTGTCAATAATGAAATTGGCAGCATTCAGCCGATTCAAGCAATCAGCGAACTGCTAAAGGCTTATCCGCGAATTCATTTTCATGTGGATGCGGTACAGGCCATCGGCAAGGTGCCACAGGAATTATGGCTAACAGAAAGAGTTGACTTTGCCACCTTTTCAGCCCATAAATTCCACGGTCCAAGAGGTGTTGGTTTTATTTATTGGAAGGCTGGCCGTAAGTTAGCCCCATTATTAAATGGCGGCGGTCAAGAAAATAATCAGCGCTCCGGCACTGAGAATTTACCAGGAATTGTCGCTACTGCTAGAGCACTGCGACTTTACCAGGATAAAATTTCGGAAAACCCACAGCACACAGCTTATTTGAAGCAAGCCTTAACCGAGGCTTTAAAAACTTTTCCGAAGGTTCATTTTTTTACCGGCGAAGAGAATTTTGCGCCTAATATTTTGTGCTTCGCTCTTGAAGGAATCCGCGGCGAAGTTCTAGTCCACGCCTTTGAAGAAAAGCAAATCTATCTTTCCACCACTAGTGCCTGCTCTAGCCGCAAAAAAACGGCCAGCTCAACTTTAGGTGCCATGCATGTGCCTAGTCGCTTGGCAACCTGTGCTGTGCGGGTGAGCTTAGATGAGGGCAATACAATGGCGGAAGTGGAACAGTTTATGATTATTTTTCAGCAATTGTATCAACGCTTTTCCAAAGTGAACTAGCAGACGAGATAAATGGAGGAACCAACGTGAAATATTCAGAAATTATGGTCCGTTATGGTGAATTGTCCACGAAAGGCAAAAATCGCCGGACCTTTATTATGCAGCTGGCCCAAAATGTTAAAGAGGCTTTGGCAGAATTCCCCGACTTACGGGTGCGGGGCGAGCGGGACCGGATGCATTTACTATTAAACGGGGAAGACAGCGAATTGATTATCCCTAAACTAACAAAAGTTTTCGGCATTCAAAATTTTTCTCCTAGCATTCGAGTAGAAAAAGATTTGGCGGTGATTAAGGCCAAGGCTCAAGAAATGATGAAAGAAATTTATACCGGCACAGAAACATTCAAAATTACCGGTAAGCGCAGCGACCATCACTTTGAAATTGACAGCCAGCAGCTGCAATTATTTTTAGGCAATGCGATTGTTGATATTTTTCCAGACATCAAAGCTCAAATGAAACGCCCTGATATTAACCTGCGGGTCGAAGTCAGAGATGAAGGGGCTTATCTTTCTTACGAAACGATTAAAGGTGCTGGCGGTTTACCCGTGGGAACTAGCGGTCGTGGAATGTTAATGCTTTCTGGCGGGATTGATTCGCCGGTAGCTGGCTATCTTGCGATGAAACGCGGCGTTGAGATTGAAGCCGTTCATTTTGCCAGCCCGCCCTATACAAGTGAGCAAGCCTTGCAAAAAGCCAAAGACCTGACACAAAAATTAGTCGCGTTCGGTGGCGACATTCAGTTTATTGAAGTGCCTTTTACCGAGATTCAAGAAGAAATTAAACGCAGTCTTCCGCAAGGTTACTGGATGACAATCACCAGAAGAATGATGCTGCGCTTAACGGATATGATTCGGGAGGCCCGCAAAGGTTTAGTAATTATTAACGGAGAGTCTTTAGGCCAAGTGGCTTCGCAAACTTTACACAGCATGGTCGCCATCAATGAAGTTTCGGCTACGCCAATTATCCGGCCGGTCATCACGATGGATAAGCTGGAAATTATTGAAATTGCGGAACAAATTGAGACCTTTGAACTATCTGTGCAGCCTTTTGAAGACTGCTGCACGATTTTTGCACCGCCACAACCAAAGACGCGGCCTAATATTGATAAAGTTCATCAATATGAAGAGCGTCTCGATGTGGAAGGCTTATTAGCTCGAGCTTTTGCCGGCATCAAAGTTGAAAAAATTTCAGCTCAACAGGAAACAACGGAGTTCGCTGATTTCTTATAATTTTTCTAGTAGCTCTTAATCAAAAAATATTAATAGAAGTAAAATTTTTAGCAGCTGATTCATAACGACTCAGCTGTTTTTTGCTGTCACTTTTTTCACAAAATATGTAATAATTAAACTATTCTGTTTTTATTATGAGAAAATTTTTCTTTTTATCAAAGATATTCTGTGCTAAACTATTCATGTGAAGCGTTTAACAAAGTCTTTGGAAGGTGATTTGAGTGATGGGAGTAAATAAAGAAAAGGTATTACCTAAAGCGACAGCTCGCCGCATGCCTGTCTATTTACGTTATTTAAAAATGCTCAGTGATTCAGGAGTCAGTCGCATCAAATCGAAGGACTTCAGTGAGGTTACTAAAGTGCCGTCAGCGACAATTCGCCGGGATTTTTCTTATTTAGGAGAATTAGGACGCAGCGGTTACGGTTATGATGTGGCCTATTTAATTGAGGTTTTTAGCGGTTTGTTGGCTACTCAAGAGGAAAAGCGAATTGCACTAGTCGGCTGTGGAAATTTAGGGCGGGCGCTAGTTAATAATAATTTTCGCCGCAACGAAAATTTAAATATTGTCTGCATTTTTGACAACAATCCCGATTTGATTGGGCAAGAGATTGATGGAGTTAAAGTTTATGGGATGGCAGACTTAGCGGATATTTGTACGACTGAAAATATTAAGCTGGCCATTTCTACTGTGCCCAGCCAGTTTTCCCAAGAAGCCGTTGACCAAATGGTGGCTGCCGGCATCACAGCGATTTTAAATTTTGCTCCAGATCGAGTGAATGTCCCTGATTATGTGACGATGCAGTACATTGATTTGACCACCGAGCTGCAGACCTTGATTTATTTTGATAATAGTTTTCAAAAACTGCCTTCCCTCTAGGCAGTTTTTTTGCATTCATCGGTGGTTCTCCTATAATAAATTTAACAGGAAAATTTTTCTGCAGGATATTTGAGCAGGTAATGCTTTAACCTTAAAATAAAAAAGAAGTTAGAAAAGGAGAATTTATGCAAATTACAAGACGTGGTGAGGTTCATGAGGTAGTCGGAAGTCAACCGGAGGTGGGGCAAAAGGTCCCAGATTTTCAGTTAGCTGATAGTCAGGACAAAAGCTGGCAACTAAAAGATTTATTGGATAAGCCTTTGATTATCAGCGTTGTACCAGATATTGATACAAGAGTCTGCGCTATCCAAACCCGCCAGTTTACCAAAGCCGCTGGAGAGCATCCAACCTTGAACTTTGTGACAATTTCTAACAATACCAAAGAAGAACAGGCTAATTGGTGTGCTGCTGAAGGCTTGGCTTTAACAATTTTACATGATGATAATTCTGTCTTTGGGAATGTCTATGGTTTATTTGTTCCAGATAGTGGCCGTTTAGTTCGTTCAATTTTTGTGGTTGATACGACAGGTGTTTTACGTTATCGGGAATTGGTTGTCGAGCAGACTCAAGAACCGGATTATCAGGCAGCTTTGCAGGCGGCAGAAGAATTGCTGTAATTTTTCAGATTCTGTTTGACTTTGATTTTTTAACATTGTAGAATGAGGCAAGACTTAGAACAAGAGGAGTAACCAACGGCTTTTGTCAGAGAGAGAAAATGATTGGTGGAACATTTTCACAAAAGGTTGGTGAAGGTAGCTTGGGAGTTTTTTGCTTGAAAGCTTGAAGCTGAGACTTGGCAACAGCGAGTAAAGTAAAACGAATCGTGATCGTTACCTCACTTTTGAGAGGCAGAATTTTCTGCAATTTAGGTGGTACCGCGTAATCAATCAACTTACGTCCTAAGGTGTTTCGGCATCTTAGGGCTTTTTTGTTTTTCCAAAAAAGCGGCAGTGTTGAAAAAAATAAAAAGGAGACTTTTGTTATGACGGAAGAAAATAATTTATCGACAAAGTACAACCCCCTTGAAGTAGAAGCTGGGCGTTATAAAAAATGGTTGGAGCAGGACTTATTTAAGCCTAGTGGTGATGCTAAGGCCAAGCCTTATTCAATTGTTATTCCGCCCCCCAATGTTACTGGCAAGCTTCATTTAGGTCACGCATGGGATACGACTTTGCAGGACATGATTATTCGCCAAAAACGAATGCAGGGATTTGATACGCTTTGGCTGCCAGGCATGGACCATGCCGGTATTGCAACACAGGCGAAGGTCGAAGAAAAATTAAGAGAGCAGGGAATTTCCCGTTATGATTTAGGCCGTGAAAAATTTATCGACCAGGTTTGGGAATGGAAGGGCGAGTATGCTAGCCATATCCGTGAACAGTGGGCCAAATTGGGCTTGTCGTTAGATTATTCTCGGGAGCGTTTCACTTTAGATGAAGGCTTATCAAAGGCGGTTCGCACAGTTTTCGTAAAATTATATGAAAAAGATTTAATCTATCGTGGGGAATACATTATTAACTGGGACCCGCAAGCCCGCACCGCTCTTTCAGATATTGAAGTCATTCATAAAGATATCGAAGGTGCCTTTTATCACATGACTTATCCATTGGCGGATGGCAGCGGCGCCGTTGAAATTGCGACGACCCGCCCAGAAACAATGCTTGGTGATACTGCCGTTGCGGTTCATCCAGATGATGAACGCTATCAAAATTTAATCGGTAAAACGGTAATTTTGCCTCTGATGGAAAAAGAAATCCCCATCATTGCCGATGAGTATGTGGACATGGACTTTGGAACCGGCGTTGTAAAAATTACTCCAGCCCATGATCCCAATGACTTTGAAGTCGGCAATCGGCACGATTTGCCGCGGGTTAATGTGATGAATGAAGACGGCTCGATGAATGAGTTGGCTGGCAAATATGCCAGCATGGATCGATTTGCAGCCCGCAAAATGATTGTTAAAGATTTAGAAGAGCTGGGCCGTTTAGTAAAAATTGAAAAAGTGAATCACAGTGTCGGTCATTCTGAAAGAACTGGTGTGGTAGTGGAACCGCGTTTGTCAACGCAATGGTTTGTAAAAATGGCACCATTGTCTGAAAAAGCAATTGAAAATCAAGCAACTGACAACGCTGTTGATTTCTTTCCACCACGGTTTAATCAAACTTTCCTACGGTGGATGGAAAATGTTCATGATTGGGTAATTTCACGGCAGCTGTGGTGGGGCCATCAGATTCCAGCTTGGTACCATAAAGAAACTGGTGAGATGTATGTTGGCATGGAAGCGCCAGCGGATAGTGAAAATTGGCAACAAGACCCTGATGTTTTAGATACTTGGTTTTCTTCGGCTCTATGGCCATTTTCAACAATGGGTTGGCCTGATGTGGACAATGAAGACTTCAAACGTTATTTCCCAACCAACACTTTAGTGACGGGCTATGACATTATTTTCTTCTGGGTGAGCCGGATGATTTTCCAAAGTTTGGAATTTACTGAAGAGCGTCCCTTTGAAAATGTTTTGATTCACGGCTTAATTCGCGATGAACAAGGCCGCAAGATGAGCAAATCATTAGGCAATGGGATTGACCCAATGGATGTCATTGAAAAATATGGCGCCGATGCTCTGCGCTGGTTCTTATCCAATGGCTCTGCTCCCGGTCAGGACGTGCGTTTCAGCTATGAAAAAATGGATGCGGCGTGGAATTTCATCAATAAAATTTGGAACGCCTCACGCTTTGTCATCATGAACGTTGAGGGCATGACAGTTGAAGATATTGACTTGACTGGAGAAAAAACGGTGGCAGACCGCTGGATTTTAACCCGCTTAAATGAAACTATCGCCAAAGTCACTGACCTTTTTGACCGCTTTGAATTTGGTGAAGCTGGTCGCCAGCTGTACAACTTCATCTGGGATGATTTTTGTGACTGGTATATTGAGATGAGTAAAGAAGTTCTTTACGGGGATGATGAAGCCTCTAAAAAGACCAACAAGAGTATTTTGGTTTACACCTTGGATCAGATTTTGCGTCTATTGCATCCAATTATGCCTTTTGTTACAGAAAAAATTTGGAATAAGATTCCCCATGCTGGCAGTTCATTAGTCGTTGCCGACTATCCAGTAGTTCGACCAGAATTTGACGATGAAGATGCGGCTAAGGGGATGGCTGTTTTGACGGAACTTATTCGTTCTGTTAGAAATATTCGGGCAGAGGTTAACACGCCGTTATCAAAACCAATTACCCTTTTGATTAAAGCGACCGATCCCGTAATTGGTAAATTCTTAGTTGAAAATACCAACTATATTGAACGTTTCTGTAATCCTGATGAGCTGCAAATCAGCGGTGATTTAATTGCTCCGGAATTGGCAATGTCAGCGATTTTAACCGGCGCTGAAATTTATCTACCGCTGGCGGGCTTGATTAACATTGAAGAAGAAATTCAGCGGCTAGAAAAAGAATTGGCCAAGCTGGATGGCGAAGTCAAACGGGTTCAAGGAAAATTATCCAATGAACGCTTTGTCGCGAATGCCCCAGACGATGTGGTTGCCGGTGAAAAAGCCAAAGAAAAAGATTATTTAGATAAACAAGCAACCGTTCGCGAACGGATTGAAAATCTGCGGACGATTAGTTAAAGCAAAAAAACTGTCGATGGAAATTTTCTGTTGGCAGTTTTTTACTGAGGTTCGATAGCATCTGGTGCATCATCGAGGAAAACTTTTGCTATAATAAGCGGGGAAGTTATCTGGAGAGGGGAAAGAAAATGTCATTAACTGTTGCTGAGGCAATTGACTGGATTCACAGCCGTCTGCCTTTTGGCTCGAGACCGGGCTTAGAACGAGTCAGCGCTCTGCTGGAAAAAATAAATCATCCTGAACTGAAGGTTCCGACAATCCACATTGCCGGGACGAACGGCAAAGGCTCAACGGTAACCTATCTGCGTTGTATGTTGGAGGAACTAGGTTTGACTGTCGGCACCTTTACCTCACCGTACATTGAAACATTTAACGAACGAATTGCCATTAACGGCGTAGGTATTTCTGATGAAGCCATCATAGAATTAGTGACCCGTTATCAGCCGATTGTGGCAGCAATGGATCAAGAAGAAGCGATTGCCGGTATCACCGAATTTGAAACATTGACGGGGATGGCTTTTGATTATTTTTTGCAGGAAAAAGTGGATGTTGCAATCATTGAAGTCGGCCTCGGCGGATTGTTGGACTCAACTAATGTCGTGCATCCCTTATTAACTGGAATCACAACGATTGGATTAGATCACATGGAGATTCTTGGCGAGACGTTAGCGGAGATTGCCGCTCAAAAAGCCGGCATTATTAAAGCCGGCATTCCGGTAGTAACCGGCAATATTGAGAGCATCCCACTTGCGGTCATCGAAGCTGAGGCCGCTGATAAAAAAGCGCCTATCTATCGCTTTGATCAAGAATATTTTGTCGACTATCTGCATCCCGATGAAGAATGGGGCGAGGTTTTTAATTTCAGCAATGAAGCTGGCAAGATTCCGAAGCTGCGGGTCTCGATGATTGGTCAGCATCAAAGTGAAAATGCGGGGATGGCGATTGAATTATTTTATCAATACTGTCGTTTAACCAAGCAGAATTTTCAAAGTAAGTTTGTGACAAAAGGCCTTTGGCAAGCTCAATGGCCTGGGCGGATGGAGCGTTTGAGTGAAAATCCGCTGATTATTTTAGATGGTGCCCACAATGAACATGCCGTCAAGCGCTTAGTTGACAATTTGCAACGGGAATTTGGCAGCTATCAAATAAAAATTTTGTTTTCTGCCGTCGCTACAAAGGAAATTCATGGTATGCTAACATTGTTGAAGCAACTGCCCAATGTGGAAATTTATTTGACCACTTTTAATTATCCTCGTTCATTGGAGTTGAAGGATTACGCCAATGAGGTGGATGAGCAGTTGACGATTGTTTCTTTATGGCAATTCGGCTTGGCGGAAATTCTAGAAAATTTTGAAGACAATCAATTGCTGTTAGTCACTGGTTCGCTGTACTTTATTTCGCAGGTGCGGGAATTATTATTAGAATTAGGAGGAGCAGATGAAAAAGCTTAGTGGTGTAATTTTTGATATGGATGGGCTGATTTTTGATACGGAGATGCTCTATTATAAAGCAACGCAAAAAGTTGCCGATGATTTGGGCTTTGCCTACAGTAAAGAGGTCTACTTAGATTTTTTAGGGGTCTCTGATGAGGAAGTCTGGGAAAATTATCATCAAATTTACGCAGATAAAGGAACAGAAGCCGTTGATAAATTTATCAACGAGTCCCATGCGGAAGTTTTGCGGATGTTTGAAAAAGGCGAAGCGGCCTTGAAACCCGGAGTTCATCAATTAATGGACTATTTAAATGAACGGAAAATTCCTAAAATTGTTGCCTCTAGCAATCAGCGGCATGTGATTGAATTGTTGTTGGAGAATGCTGAACTAAAAAATGAATTTATCGACATCGTTTCTTCTGAAGACGTCAAGCGGGCTAAACCCGACCCAGAGATTTTTGAAGTGGCAGTGAAGCGACTAAACACTGCCAAAGAGGAAACCCTTGTCTTAGAGGATTCCCAAAATGGCGTGCTTGCCGCTCATAAAGCGGGTATTCCGGTCATCATGGTACCCGATTTATTAGTGCCGACTGATGATTTGCTGGCGAAGACGCTGCATGTGCTGGATTCTTTGGAAAAAGTGCCGGATTATTTTGGCGATTAATTGAAAGAAAAACTCTTTTGCGTATTTTTAAATGAAAACGCAAAGGAGTTTTTTTAATGAAGGAAAAATTATTACTAAGGGAAATGCCGGCGGACTCTTTGCCACGGGAACGCCTCTTGAATTTTGGGGAAAAGGCTTTGTCAGATCAAGAATTGTTAGCAATCGTTTTGCGGACTGGTTATGCCAGCCAAAACGTTATGGAATTGGCCGGTGCCTTGTTGCAGCATTTTTCCAGCCTTTATGAAATCAAGCAGGCCACACTGCAGGAATTAAAAACAGTTAAAGGCATTGGCCAAATTAAAGCCTTAGAGTTAAAGGCTGTTTTGGAATTAGGCTGGCGCATTCAGCAGGCGCAACAACCTAAGATTGGCCGAGTGACCTCCAGTTATGATTTGGCGCAGCAATTAATTTTGCAGCAAAAAGATTGGCATCAAGAACACTTGCGGGCGCTGTATCTCAATACGAAAAATGAAATCATTATCAAAAAAACGATTTTTATTGGATCGTTGAATCAGTCCATTGCGCATCCGAGAGAGATTTTCCGCTTTGGGGTCCGCTGTTCAGCGGCCCGTATTTTAATTACCCATAATCATCCTTCCGGCAATCCGACGCCCTCTAGCAATGATTTGGATTTTACCGCCCGCCTCATCAAATGCGGCGAGATGCTGGGCATTGAAGTGTTGGACCACATCATCACGGGCGAAAAATCTTATATTAGTCTGCGGGAGGAGGGGTTCTGGCAAAAAATAAATCAAGGCACTTGAAAAAAAGACCTAATAATAGTAAAATTGTTTTTGTAAATTTGTTTGTCTTATTTAAGCTCTAGGTAGTTGACAATTGTTGCACCTCTTGTGTAAGAAGAGCAAATGTTACAATATTATATTTGTGATTAATCACAAGGAGGTTCATCAAGATGGAAAACGGTACAGTTAAATGGTTTAACGCAGAAAAAGGCTTTGGGTTTATCACTCGCGAAGACGGAAGTGACGTATTTGTTCACTTTTCAGCTATCCAAGGTGACGGCTTCAAAACTTTAGAAGAAGGTCAAGCAGTTACTTTTGACGTTGAAGAATCAGATCGTGGCCCTCAAGCTACTAACGTTAACAAAGCTTAATTTCTAAAAATTTTAACCTCTGAGGAGTTTTCCTCGGAGGTTTTTTGTTTTCTTCTTTGTTCACTCCTAATTTTGTTTCAAAATTTTTTACTCATTTAGTAGCCAAGTCAAAAAACTTGACAATATAATTTTTTTGGAAAAACAGCAGTGAAGAATGTTATAATAAACCCATGGGTCATTTCAATTACTCGTGTAAGTAATTTATTTTTAAACTAAACCAGAAAAAATTCCTTTCATTTTGATGATGAATGGCATTTTTTGTTGGAATTGTCAGGAATCTTTCAAAATGACAAGATTGAATTCACGAGTAATTAATTGAGTCATTCAAAAGTTTTTACAGCGAGTTTCTTCTATATTATAAAGCTATAATTATAAAGCTATAAAATTCTGTTATGGTTTTTATAATAAATAGTAAGCGCTTTTTTTGCTGTCAAAGATTGTATTTTTACCGAAATCGCGATATTGTGTTTTTTATCACATAGTAAAATTTTTAGCGTTTGAAAATCAAATAAGAAAACAACTTTTTCTTTGAAAAATTGGTATTACTGCAGAATTCTTCTGTAGTTTGAAATATGCTTTAAGATGCAATGCAATTGGCTTTTTGAAAAATTTAGACTTAGGGAGGAATTAGTGTGGATTTTGAATTGAGTAATGAACAGATCATGATGCGACAATTGTTTCGGGATTTTGCTGAAGCAGAAGTTAAACCGCTAGCCCATGAGATTGATGAGAATGAACGGTTCCCGGCGGAAACAGTTGTTAAACTGGCCAAAGCGGGTTTTATGGGCATTCCCATCGATAAAGAATTTGGCGGAGAAGGAGCTAATACCTTAGCCTACGCTATGTGTGTGGAAGAGTTGAGCCGGGTCTGCGGAACTACCGGAGTTATTGTTTCTGCCCATACTTCTTTGTGCTGCGAACCCATCAGTAAATACGGCACTGCTGCTCAAAAAGAAAAATATTTGATTCCTCTGGCTAAAGGTGAAAAATTAGGCGCCTTCGGTTTAACTGAACCGGGAGCTGGTACAGATTCAGCTGGTCAGCAAACAAAGGCTGTCTTAGTCAACGATCACTATGTCTTAAATGGTACTAAAATTTTTATCACAAATGGCGGAGTTGCAGATATTTATATTATTTTTGCCATGACGGATAAGAGCAAAGGCAACCGCGGTATCTCTGCCTTTATCGTTGAAAAAGACTTTCCTGGTTTCTCCATTGGGAAAAAGGAACAAAAAATGGGGATTCGGGGTTCATCGACAACTGAATTAGTCTTTGAAAATTGTATCGTGCCGAAGGAAAATCGTTTGCGTCCAGAAGGAAAAGGTTTTGGCGTGGCAATGGGAACTTTGGATGGCGGCCGCATTGGAATCGCCGCCCAAGCGTTAGGGATTGCCCAAGGCGCCTTGGATGAAACAGTAGCTTATGTTAAAGAGCGTAAGCAGTTTGGTCGGAGTATTGCAGCTTTCCAAAACACTCAGTTCCAATTAGCTGACATGAAAGCCCAAATTGAAGCAGCACGGCTGTTAGTTTATAAGGCAGCCTATGCCAAGGAACATCAAAAATCCTTCTCTGAAGAAGCTGCTATTGCAAAATTATTTGCTTCTGAAACGGCGATGTCTGTGACGACGAAATGTGTTCAATTGCACGGCGGTTACGGTTACATTCGTGATTATCCGGTGGAACGGATGATGCGGGATGCGAAGATTACCGAAATTTACGAAGGTACCAGTGAAGTGCAGCGGATGGTTATTTCCGGCGCAATGTTACGATAAGACAGGAGGAAATGATTCGATGAATATTTTTGTATGTATAAAACAAGTTCCCGATACAACGGAAGTAAAATTTGATCCTGAAACAGGCACTCTAATTCGTAAAGGCGTGCCGACCATTATTAATCCTGATGATAAGGCCGGCTTGGAAGCAGCCCTGCGCTTAAAAGATCAATTTGGCGCAACCGTCACTGTTGTGACCATGGGACCCATGCAAGCAGACGTTGCGTTGCGGGAAGCCTTGGCAATGGGGGCAGATGAAGCCTACTTAATTTCTGATCGGGCCTTTGGTGGTGCGGATACTTACGCTACCAGTATTACAATTGCCTCAGCAATTAAAAAAATCGGTGGCTATGACTTGATTATTACTGGTCGGCAGGCGATTGATGGGGACACAGCTCAAGTTGGCCCACAGATTGCTGAACACCTCGGCCTTGCCAATATTAGTTACGCGGAAGATATTAAAATGGAGGAAGATAGCATCATCGTTAAGCGTCAATTTGAAGACCGCTATCATCTGATAAAAGCTAAACTGCCTTGTCTGATTACGGCGCTTTCTGAATTAAATGCGCCCCGCTATATGACGCCAGGGGGAATCATTGATGCTTACGCTAAAGAAATTCACATTTTAACCAAGGCTGATTTAGATTTAGCCGATGATCAAATTGGCTTGAAAGGCTCTAAAACACGCGTCTTTAAATCTTATGATAAAGAAGCTAAAGGCGCCGGCACTGTAGTCAATCTTGATGTGGCGGAGTCTGTGGAATGGCTGATGGATAAACTAGCAACCAAATACATCATTTAAATCATTCGGAGGTGAGAAAATGGATATGAAAGATTATAAAGGCGTTTTAGTTTTTGTTGAACAGGTGGACGGCGAGATTGCTCGGGTCAGCTATGAATTACTCGGTGAAGGCAAAAAGTTAGCCGCCACTTTAAATACGGAAGTCACGGCGGTAGTTTTGGGCAATCATTTGGAAGCCCTCGTGGATAAATTAGCAACTCATGGCGCTGATAAAGTGATTGTCGTCGAAGATCCCGCTTTAGAAACGTACATGACAGAACCTTATACTCATTCGATGGCAGAAGTCGTCAATGAATATAAACCAGATGTTGTCTTATATGGTGCGACAGCAATCGGTCGGGATTTAGCTCCTCGGGTGGCAGCTCGCTGCAGCACTGGACTAACAGCTGACTGTACGCGTTTAGAGGTGCAGGAAAAAACCAATAATTTATTAATGACTCGGCCAGCATTTGGCGGCAATGTGATGGCGACGATTCTCTGTCCAAATCATCGCCCGCAAATGGCGACAGTTCGTCCCGGTGTCATGAAGCAGGCTGAAAAAATGGCAAATCCTGATTGCCAAGTGGTGAAATACGGCGTGCCTAATTTAGCCAATTACCAAAATGTTGAAATTTTAGAAGTCATTAAAAAAGAAACTGAACGGGTGGACATCATGGATGTTGACGTGTTGGTTTCCGGTGGCCGAGGCATGGGCAGCGTGGATAACTTCAAGCTGCTGGAAGAATTAGCTGATGTTTTAGGTGGCACGGTTTCAGCTTCACGGGCAGCCGTCGATGCCGGCTGGGAGGAAAAAGATCGGCAAGTTGGGCAAACCGGTAAGACTGTTCGGCCAAATCTTTATATTGCCAGCGGTATTTCAGGCGCAATTCAGCACGTTGCCGGCATGGAGGAAAGTGATATTATCATTGCCATCAATAAAGATGAGTCTGCACCAATTTTTGATGTTGCTGACTTTGGTGTTGTTGGCGATGCCACCAAGATTGTTCCATTATTGACTAAAGAAATTAAAGCCAAACGGGATACTGAAGGATAAAGTTTAAGAAAATGAAAAAGCACAATTATAAATGACCTTTGTGTCGCAAAAGAGCCTAGTGGGGACTGGGCTCTTTTTTTTGCTCTCTAGCAGCTTATAAATAACTAAACAATTTATCTACAACTAAAGTCTGAGGCGTCAGTCAAACTTTATTCCCATGAAATTAAGGTCAGCCAGCCGTATAGTTTTCCCAGAAGACTTGTTAGAAAGACATTTTGAAGTTCTTGCAAAATTGTAAGAGAAAAGTAATAAAATTACATGGTCTAATTTTTTTGAAAAGAGTATAGTAGGCGATGGATAAAATACTAACCTTGTTTTGAAAAGAAACGGCTAACAGTTTCTAACAAACAAAGAGAATGATACATAAGGGAGTAATGACGATGTTACAAGTTGAGAATCTTAGAAAAGTATATGGCAATGAATTACAATATGAAGCTTTAAAGGGGATTAATCTGACGGTTGAAGATGGTGAATTTATCGGCATCATGGGACCTTCAGGAAGTGGGAAGACAACTTTCTTAAACCTTTTGGCGACTATCGATCAGCCGACTAGTGGCAGCATCATGCTAAATGGGAAGAACCCAAATACTTTAAATCAAGAAGAAATTGCCAAGTTTCGCCGTAAAGAATTAGGCTTTGTTTTCCAAAGTTTTAATTTAATGCCAACCTTAACAGTGGAAGAAAATATTGTTTTGCCGCTGACTCTAGACGGTGAAAAAGTCAGCCGCATGAAAAAACAAGTGCGGGATTTAGCTCCCCGCTTAGGGATTGAAACATTATTACCAAAAAGAATCGGTGAAATTTCTGGTGGTCAAGCGCAACGGGTGGCCGTTGCCAGAGCGATGATTCATCATCCAGAATTATTGTTGGCCGATGAACCAACGGGTAATTTGGATACAAAATCTTCGCGGGACGTTATGGGCCTACTGCGCCAATTAAACCAAGAAGAACAAGCCACCATCTTGATGGTTACTCATGATCCTTTGGCCGCTAGCTTTTGTCAACGGATTGTCTTCATTAAAGATGGAGAACTTGTTGATGAAATGCATAATGATGGCAATCAAGGGCGCTTTTATGACCGGATTATCACCGAGCTAGCCAGAATTGAGGGTGTTGACAATGAGTTTTAATCAATTAGTCATCCGCAATACTATTCGCAATCGTCATCTTTACATGGCTTACTTTTTAAGCACAATGTTTTCTGTAATGGTCTTTTTTACCTTTAATGTTTTTGCGCAACATCCTTCTTTGTCCGATGGGCTGAATTCCAGCGTACAGACGGGTATGACCGCTGCTGCAGTGATTATTTACGGCTTTGCCTTTTTATTCGTGCTGTATTCAATGGATGTCTTTTTACAATCCCGCAAAAAAGAATTTGGCGTGCTAATGATTCAAGGGATGAGTCCCAAGCAGCTGCGCAAAATGGTGTTTATTGAAAATCTCGTGATTGGTTTTTTTGCGACAATTTTCGGTAGCATCTTTGGGATTGGCTTTTCGCAACTTATTTTATGGATTTCTAAATTTTTAGTCCACGTTGACTTTGGTTTTTATTTTCCAACACAGGCCATTTTAATTACCATTGTTTCCTTCTTTATTTTATTTTTAGCGATTTCCTTTTTCATCCAATTCCGCCTGCCAAAATTATCTTTACAGGAATTATTAAAAGCCGGCGAATTTGGTAAAGGGGTTATCAAGCCTTCATTACTAAAAGCTATTTTATCAGTGATTTTAATTGGCGGCGGCTATGCAGTTGCAATTTTAGTCCCCGGACAAATGGTGCCAATCGTGATGTTACCAGTAATTTTTGTCGTCATCGTTGGGACGAGTTTATTCTTTAACCAATTTAGTGTTGGCTTGATTGAATCCTTGAAAAAGCGCCAAAAGTTATTTTGGAAAAAAACGAATATGATTGTCTTTTCAGATTTGTCATTTAGAATGAAAGACAATGCCCGTTCCTTCTTCTTAGTTTCCGTTATTACAACGGTAGCTTTTGCAGCCATTGGGACTTTATATGGTTTGCAGGAATTACTAGTGGGTCAAATGGATTTGAATCCTTATGAAGTCACAGTGTACAACACCCCTTCTGCGGAATTAGACCAAGAAGTAGCACAGGTGAATCAATTGTTTGCCGAAGATAATATTTCGGTTAATTCAACAACTGTTCATTACTTTTTGGATGCAAACAGCGGCAATCAATACATGACCGTTTCTGAATACAATCAATTGGCAAACTTAGCTGATTTGCCAGAACTAAGTTTAGCTGATGGTGAAGTTTTAGCTTTATCCAGCACGAACTTTACAACTGGCGAGGCCCCAAGCTCTGTTAGCATCAATGGTACAGATTACACAGTGAAAGGGACAGAGCAAACGCAAGTTGTCTCTGCTTTCAGTAATTATTACTTAGTACCAGATTCTGTTAATACTAGCGGGATGACAGAATATCAGTCCACTAATTGGGTGGCCCCTGGTGCAGATTATGATGCATTGGTTGCAACCGGTAAGAAAATCTTCGCTGAGTTTGCCGATACACAACCGAAAACCTTCCTACGACAAACGACTTTAGACGGATACGCACCAATTCTATTTGTCGGTATCTTTATCGGAATTGTCTTCTTTGTTTCAGCTGGTAGCTTCCTATATTTCCGTCTGTATAGTGATATGGATGTGGATGTGGAAAAATTCCGGATGATTTACAAGCTAGGTTTATCGAAAAAAGAATTGAAAAAAATGATTTATCAACAAGTCGGCATCCTCTTTTTCACGCCGATTATTGTCTCAGTGATTCACGGAGCGGTGGCCCTCACGGCAATGTATCATGTCTTTAATATGGATATGCAACTGGCGGGTTGGGAAGTTTTAGGTGTGTTTGTGCTTATTCAAGTGATTTATTACTTAATTGCCCGCATCTTCTACTTTAATAAAGTTTATCTTCAAGTAACCGCCTAAAAAAACTGCGGGAAGCAACAGCCAAGTTTCTTAGCTTGGCCTGTGACTTCCTGCAGTTTTTAATCTTTTTCTTGATTTTTCTTCACCAATTGCGAGCTGTTAATCCCTTCTCGAACGGCAAACTTTATGACAAAAAAGAGCAGAACTAAAAATATTCCCATCAGGACAATTGTACTGGAGTCTTTACCAAATAAATCAAACTTCGCCAACGCGGCCACCAAATTATTTTTCATTTTGCCACCTCCTGCATTAAGTATACCAACAAAAGGCGAGTTTCAGCGTATTTAAAAAAAGTTGACAATAAAAGTTAGCGTTGTCTACTTTTTTGTTTGCGGGAATCTTTAAAAAGCTGATTAAGAGCTATTTATTAAGCCTTTTTCAGAAATAAACAGAAGCTTAAATTTTTTGCAGCAGGTTGCTTTTCTAGTTTTATTTTTATATAGTAGCAGAGGAGATTGAACAGAGGAATTCTGAGAAAGAGGCAATATTTTGGAAAAAACATCGATTTATGGATTAGATAAAGAAGCATTAATCACCTGGTTTGAAGAGCAGGGGGAAAAGAAATTTCGGGCCACCCAAGTCTGGGAATGGCTTTATTTAAAACGGGTAGACCAATTTAGTGAGATGACCAATTTGTCCCATGCTTTGATTGAAAAATTAGAGGCAGCTTTTGTTATCAATCCGTTAAAGCAATTGATTGTCCAAGAATCAAACGATGGCACGGTGAAATATTTATTTGAATTGCCAGACAAATTGATGATTGAAACCGTACTGATGCGACAAGAATACGGCTTGTCCGTCTGTGTCACCACACAGGTTGGCTGCAATATCGGCTGTACGTTTTGTGCCAGCGGTCTTTTGAAAAAGCAGCGGGACTTGACCGCCGGTGAAATCGTCGCTCAAATCATGCAGGTTCAACACTATTTTGATGAGCGGGGTCAAGATGAACGGGTGTCCCATGTCGTTGTCATGGGCATCGGTGAACCCTTTGACAATTACAATAATCTAATAGATTTTCTGCATATCATCAATGATGCTAAAGGCTTAGCAATCGGAGCCCGCCATATCACTGTTTCTACTAGTGGCTTAGCCCACAAAATCAAAGAGTTCGCTGAAAATGGCCTACAGGTAAACTTGGCGATTTCTTTACATGCGCCTAACAATGAGCTGCGGACTTCTATTATGCGTATCAATCGCAGCTTCCCGATTGAAAAATTGATGGCCGCAATCGACGAGTATATTGAAAAAACTAACCGCCGCATCACCTTTGAATATATTATGTTAAATAATGTCAACGATCGGCCGGAACACGCTCAGCAGTTGGCGGACTTATTGAAGGATAAGAAAAAGCTTGCTTATGTTAATTTGATTCCTTATAATCCAGTCAGCGAGCACGATCAATATTCCCGCAGCGAGAAGGCGGATGTTTTAAAATTTTATGATGTTCTTAAGAAAAACGGCGTCAACTGTGTAATTCGTAAAGAACACGGCACTGACATTGATGCAGCCTGCGGTCAATTGCGCAGCAAACAGCTGAAAAAAGTTGCTGCAAAGTAGTCTTTTCAAAAAAAGAAATGATTTTGTGGAGAAACTACAGTATACTTATTAATTATAATTAGTAACAGGGAAAGTGAGTCGAAGGAATGTCTACGAAGAAAAAGGTAATCTTAGGGGTTTTTGGCGTATTACTAGTAGCCTTTATTGGTGTTGTCGGAGTGGCGGCAAAAATATATTATGACGTGAAAAGTTCAGCGAATGATACTTATGCAAGTGCAGAGCGGAGCACCACTTTGCGGGAAGAAACTGGTACGACAGCTGAAATTTCAGAGCAAGAGCCCTTCTCAGTCCTTTTATTAGGAATTGATACAGGCGCATTAGGTCGCGATGAACAGGGTCGGTCTGATACGATGATTTTGGCAACTGTCAATCCTCAATTGGGTCAAACGACGATGATTTCCCTTGAACGGGACACCTACACGGAAATCGTGGGTCATGGCACCACTGAAAAATTAAATGCTGCCTATGCCTATGGTGGAGTGGCGATGGCGATGGACACTGTTGAAAGTCTATTGAGTGTGCCAGTCGATCATTACATCACGATTAACATGGCTGGATTAGAAGAATTGGTAGACGCGGTTGGCGGCATTACTGTAAACAATTCCTTCACCTTTGATTATGAAGGCACCAATTTTAGTATTGGTACTATCAACTTGAATGGCGAAGACGCCTTGAAATATTCTAGAATGCGTTATGATGATCCTAATGGTAATTACGGCCGTCAAGAACGGCAAAGAAAAGTTATCGCAGCGATTGCTCAAAAAGTATTGAGCCTGTCTGGTGTAACGGAATATCAAAGCATTTTAAATGCGATTTCCAGCAACATGACAACCGACTTTACCTTTGATGAAATGACGTCAATTGCCTTGAATTATCGCAATAGTTTCACAAATATTGTCGGAGATCAATTACAGGGAACCGGCTTTATGCAAGACGGTGTTTCTTACCAAAGCGTTTCTGCCGAAGAAATCGCGCGGGTCAAAGCAATTGCCGATGAACAATTAGGAATTACAGAGTAATTTCTAACGTATGATTTAACGAAATAAGGATAAACTTAGATTAGCTACTCAAAAATAAAATAAAAACGAGCAGTAACATCAGCATTGCAATCATTAGTTTTCGAGCCATTTTATTGGTTTGAGCTGCCTGACTAATTGGTGCAAACTGGCTGATGTTGCAGCTCGTTTTTTTGTGTACTTTTAATTCTGCTAAATCATCTCTAAGAAATCTAGGTGATCGTCAGTAGAGTCTGAATCGTAAGAGACTGGAAAATCTAACACGAGGCTACATAGCAAAGCCTACCAACAAGTTTAAAATAAAAATCTATTATTTTTAACGTTCTTTTTTCAAACGGGCACTAAAGACATTTTCTTGATAACACTGAGAAAACTCCCAACTGCGGGGCCAGTTCGTTTTCCTCTCAATTTCATGGAGAATTTTTTTATTAAACTCATTGACAGGAACATTCAGCAACTCATTGACGCTAGGTACATCGCTAATTTGCAGCAGAATGCTGAAATTCAGCTTAATGATATAGGCACATTGATAAGCCAGTTTTAACTGATTGCTTAAGGAGCGCTTGCAGGTGAAGACTGGCAAAATGGAGCCATCCAACAATTGAATCTGGGCGCCTTTTTCTTGGTAGTGGATGTCTTTAATTGTGCTGATGTTCAGCCAGGCGCCATTTTCGACGGACTCAATGGAAAATAAGGTGAAGTTGACCGTGGCGCAAGGGAGTTTGTAGCGGCAGTTACCGATGAAGTTTCTAAAGCTAGCGAAGAAGGCTTGCGGCTCTTTGACGCCTAACTGGTAAAAAAGTAACGTGTCTAAGCAATTTTTAGGGGATTCCAAAATCAGTTTGACACAGCCGTCAGAGACGATTAACGACTGCTTTTGTCGCTTGGCCTGATGAAGTGGCAAAATGGCCAAAATACGATTGTCAATCGGACTGATTGTGCTGGGAATCAAACCTTCTGCCGCCTGAGAAGCGGCTTCTACGATGGAATAGCCCTTTTTCAAAAGGGTATTGAGTTGCTGAAAACTTTGGCTACCGGTTTTTTCATTTTGATTAGAAGCATCGATTGATTTATCCATATTTTTTTCCTCCATCCTAAAGTCTGTAGCATGTTTTGCCTAGTGCAATTTTCATAAATCCAGTTGTGGTTTTGATAATTATCTGAGCTGGGAATGTTTCCAATTCCCCAATGAGAAACTAAAAGTTGCTGGGTTTCCTTTTCAGCAGACATTCTATCCGGTCATAGCTATTGTTTTAACCTATGCGCTAGGCTCCTTTTTTAAATGATTGACCATCTCATTCAATTGATTACAGGAGATTAATTAATCTATAACAATTTTAATAGATTGAAAATTGATTTGCGAGAACAGCGATTTTCAGAAACAAATTCTTTTCAAATCTTTTTTGGAATTAGTGTGGAAATTTACGGAGTTTTCAGGAGAACTTCAAAATTCCCACACTTTGAACTGATTTCAAGACTATGGGGAATTGTCGTTCCGCTATACTGGCGTCAACAACCGGTTGATTAAAAAAATAGAGGAGCAATAGAAAATGGATTACAATCAAACCTTGTTGCAGGCCGAAAAAATGTTAAAGGGCATCTTAAGCCGCCTGCTCATTTTTGAAACACATCCTGAATATGATGACTACCTGCAAATTTTGCGACTAAATCTATACGACTGGTTACAGGCTAATCCTGAAAAAGACTTTGAACAGTGGCAGGGCTTTTTATTTCAGCGCTTTACTTGGGATATTCAGACGCTGCGACGCAATCATTGGCGGCGCCAGCTAAGGGAAAAAAGTTTGACGGAATACCAGGAAACCGTCGGCTGGTCCTTTGAAGAAATTTGTGAGCTGAAGGATGTACTGACTTTGAAGACGGCCTTTACAGAAAGGGAGCGGATTTATATTGAACTGCGGTTGGCGGGGTATTCCCAAAGAGAAATTGCAGCATTTTGGCAGGTGAGTACCACGGTGGTCAGTCGCCTGAAAATAAAAATCTGTCGCAACTTGAAAAAAATTTTAGCTTAGGTGTTGATTTTTTCGGTTCTGAAGTTGTGTATATAGTGTAAGTCATCGCGCGAGCTTACCAAAAAATTTAGGAGGCCACTATTATGGCAACACTGGAAAGTACCAAACTATCGATTGAGCTGACACCCTTTGGCAGTGACAAAATTACTAAGCAGCACTTTAACGACGTCGTTTTAAATCCTGACCCTGAAGCGATTCAAAAGCTTGGCGAGATTATGCATCAGATTTCGCCGGAGGACACAACCTATTTAGGCACTTTGAAAACAGAAGTCACCCGCTATGAACCGATTTAATTAAAAGAAAAGGAGCAAGACCATGAAAAAATTACATTTAACCTTCTTAAATGAAGCCGGTAAAAAACATACCTTAAGACCTACGCTAGCTTCTGAAAGCTTGTCAGAAGAAGCTGTTCGCCAGGCGATGAGCGGCATTTGCGAGCTGGGGATTTTTGAGAAAAACCGTGAACAGCTTTTTGTTGCACCTGATAGCGCCAAATATGTCGAAACAATTGAAACAGTCATTTTCTAAAAAGTGACTGAAGCACTTTAGACTGCAACAAGCGGTCAGCTGGAGATGGATAAACTAGTTGGTCGCCTGATTGCAGTCTTTTTGTGTTCTCTAGAAGATAAAGCTCGTTTTCGCTGTATTATTTCTGAAATTTTTTTAATTTCCTGAGAATTTCTGGCTTTCTAACAAGCAAAAATTTTCATTTTACGGTAAACTAGCTAAGAAAGGTTGGTGTCTGATGAAGTTAGAAACGATTCATCATGTGGCAATTATCGTTGGTGATTATCAGCGGGCCCGTCATTTCTATGTCGACTTGTTGGGCTTTGAGGTGCTGCGGGAAAATTATCGGGCAGAGCGGGATGATTACAAATTAGATTTAAAGCTTGGCAGCAGTGAGCTAGAAATTTTTGGAATCAAAGCTGCGCCACCGCGACCGAATTATCCAGAGGCAAAAGGATTGCGGCACTTAGCCTTTAAAGTCAGTGATATTGAGGCAGTGATTGCTGAGCTGGCTGAAAAAGGTATTACATGTGAGCCAGTGCGGATAGATGATTTCACCGGTGAAAAGATGACTTTTTTCTTTGATCCAGACGGACTGCCTTTAGAACTGCATGAATAATTTCCAGAAGAAAATCAGAGGGAAGTGAAGAAAATGGATAAGATGACTTGCCCCCACTGTGGTCACACCTTTAATTTTTATGAAGTGACCCATGTGGTAGAACATAAAGTGGACAATGAGATTATTGAATGCCCTTATTGTCATGAGATAGCTGATCGCAAACCAAGCAACGGCTATTTTGTTACCCAAAAAATCGAAGGCGAAAACTAGTAAAAGCTAGCGCCTTAAGATAACTTAGTGAGAAGGAGTAGATAAACTATGATTCGTTTTGCTAAAAGAGAAGACGGACCAGCAATTGTTGACCTGCTGATGATTATTTTTAAAGATATGGAACTAGACTTTGTCAAAGAACAGGGGGCCGATTTGACCAAAGAAATTATGCTGGAGGCGATGGAGGATGCCACTTATCGTTACGCATACGGGAATGGCTTAGTTGATGAAATCGACGGTCAAATCGCCGGAGTTTCCTTTGGCTATGGCGACGATCAGGAAGATCAGATTGACCAAGCTTTTCAAAAACTGTTGCCAGCCTACAAGGTTCCCAGCGACCAACGGCTATTTATTGAAAAAGAAACCTTTCCGAATGAGTGGTATCTAGATTCGATTGCTGTCAATCCTCGGTTTCAAGGTCATGGCATCGGCTCGTCTTTATTGAGCGCTTTGCCGCAATTAGCCCACAAAGCCGATAAAAAAATTATCGGACTCAGCGTGGACACTGGCAATCCCCTTGCCAAAAAATTATACACCCGCCAAGGCTTTAAAGTAGTTGGGGAGAAGATTTTAAGCGGTCATCTCTATGAGCACATGCAAAAAGAACTATAATTTCTAAATAGAAAAAACGATTTTTCATTTCCTCCCGCATTTTCAAAATGCGGAGGCTGAAAAATCGTTTTTTGTTTAATCCAAGGCCCAGACAAAACTGTTATTACTCGGACTTAAAGTTTTTTTGCGATTATAGAGCCAATAATCCAGCACCGCTGCAACACAGATACAGACTGGCGCATCTCTGGCATCCGGGATATCTAAGACATAATAATCGCCCGTCAGCATTGAAGCCTTATCCATCGTCATAATTTTTTTATTGAAATGGTGGATTTTATACTGATGATTGTAAATATTTCCCTGAGCCGTCCAATGGAGCTGGCGGATATAATAAAAATCCCCCGGCCAGTTAAAGATTTTCTGCATCGTGCCGACCTTTTTAAAATGGGAATAGAGTTCAAAGCGGGTGCCAAAGGTTAGGCCGACTTGTTTGATGCTGGCGACTAATTCACCATTCATCGTATATAAGGAGAGGGCATCGCCGCGAGTGCCCCAGCGTCCTACTAAAAGAAAAAGCGATTTTCCAGCTTCGTCTTTGACGATGGTGCGGGT
This sequence comes from Enterococcus sp. LJL90, assembly GCF_056924355.1. Taxonomy (NCBI): domain Bacteria; kingdom Bacillati; phylum Bacillota; class Bacilli; order Lactobacillales; family Enterococcaceae; genus Enterococcus; species Enterococcus sp. LJL90. Next base: position 972,337 of record NZ_JBXPBQ010000001.1, read on the forward strand.
CACGCTACTCAACTGCCGCTCTTGAATAAAATATTCTGCCACTATGACACCTCCTCAACAACCCGATTACAGCTTACAATTTTTCGGCAATCGCCCGTTTAATTGCTTTGCCGACACCATTTTCTAAATTGGTGTCTGTTTCATATTTTGCAAAATTCTTGACCCCCGGCTCAGCATTGCCCATTGCAAAGCTGACACCAGCAATCTGTAGCATACTGACATCATTGAAATTATCACCGATGGCCATCACATCGTCTAAGTCAATGCCCCGATCTTTAGCGACATGCCGTAAAGCAATCCCTTTTTGGGCATCCTTGTGATTGATTTCGATATTATTAAAGCCTGAAGAAGTCACGACAACGCTGCCTAACGCGGAAACTTTTTCCCCAACAGGCTCTAAAATTTTGCCGCCTTCAATAGAAAAACAGATAACCTTTAAGACTTCGATATCCGGATTTTTCAATTCTTCTCGGATACTATCTACGTAATGAATCGACAACAGTTTTAAATTAGCTGAGGCCATCGCCACTGCCATTTTATAGGTGATATGTTCTAAATGGCCTGTAATCATTGCGACAAAGCTTTCGATTCGTTTGGTTTGATTTTCTGAATAGACACCGTTATTGGTGGCAACTTCGTAATAGATACCGGCCTGATCTAAAACATCGAGAACTTTTAAGGTTTCTTCCTTTGAAATCGTCGCATTAAAGAGGATGTTGCCCTCTTTATCGAAGACCTGAGCGCCATTTAAACAAATCATAGCGCAGTGAATTCCAGCGTCATCCAGTGCTGATAGAGCTTCTTGGCGATTGCGACCAGTCGCTACCATAAACTCAATGCCCTGTGCTTGAGCATCCTTTACAGCCTGCGTATTTTCTTCTGAAATCAGCATTTGTGTATTTAGGATAGTACCATCCATATCTGAGGCGATTAATTTTATCATTTTACACCAACCTTCCACCAATCCAGTTTATCATATTTTTCGTGAGTTTTCTTGTTATTTACCGAGAATCTCATCAACTTCCAAGTAGAAATTTCTCAGCAGAACTGGCATAATAAAACTTGAGAAATTTTGAGGAGGAAAACTTATTTATCGCTGGCTGATTCGGGGGATGGTGGTCTTGTTAATCGCAATCACCTATGACACCCCCTTTGATTTTTTAGTATTAAATGGCTTTTTAGCCTACATTCCCATAGAAATAGCATTTCAAATCCCTAAGTTGAAAAATAAGTGGCTGCTTTTAGGGGCCTCAGCATTTTGGCTGCTGTTTTTCCCCAACATCCCTTATTTGGGCACAGACATCGTTCACACGGATTTATATCAGCTTTATGACAATGCCACTCGAGTCAGCCAAGAAAATCTATTCGGCTGGGGGCAAATTTTATTGTTGGCCATTGTAGTAGTGGCCTTTTTAAGCTGGGGCTTCACGCAAATGCTGCTGCTGGCAAAATTTTACCAAGAGCGCTTTTCACTGGGAAAATATTTTCGACCAATTTTTGTAGTGACCATTTGTATTTTATCCGCACTGGCCATGTATGCCGGTCGTTTTGCACCACGGCTGCATTCAATTTATTTTCTGACAGATCCACTGCGGGTATTGGACATCATCTTTTTAACCTGGAGCGTAAAAAAAATTGAATTTATTGGATTGTTCACCCTGTATCAGCTAGTGTTAGTCAGCTGTCTTTTGTTGAATCACAAAATATTGCAGGACCCAAGCTATATAGCAGAGAAGGAGGAAAAATGAAAACAATTATTGAGAATAGCTGGCAGGAAATTTTAGCCGAGGAATTTCAAAAACCTTATTACCAGCAGCTGCGACAGTTTTTGAAACAGGAATATCAGAGTCAGACAATTTATCCGGATATGTATCACATCTATGAAGCCTTAGAGCTGACACCTTATGAAAAGGTCAAAGTCGTGATGTTAGGGCAAGATCCTTATCATGGACCGAATCAGGCTCACGGCTTAGCCTTTTCTGTGCAGCCGGGAGTTAAAATCCCGCCTTCGTTAGTTAATATTTACAAAGAGCTGCAGAATGATTTAGGCATTGAGCCAGTCAAGCATGGTAATTTAGTTGCTTGGGCTAAACAAGGCGTGCTTTTATTGAACACCGTTTTGACAGTGAGAAACGGTCAAGCCAATTCTCATCGAAATCACGGTTGGGAAGAGCTGACCAATGCCATCATCGAAAAATTAAATGAACGAAAGCAGCCGATTGTTTTTATTTTGTGGGGCAAACCAGCTCAGGAAAAAGCCAAGATGATTGAAGGCAACCGCCATATTATCCTAATGGCGCCGCATCCTAGTCCGCTATCGGCTTATCGTGGTTTTTTCGGCTCTAAACCCTTTTCAAAAGCTAATCAGGCTTTGATTGCTTTAGGAGAAACACCGATTGATTGGCAGCTGCCGCCTTCTGTTTAAAATTATTCTTGTCTGTTACAATAAAAACAAATTTTTTTTCGTAAAATCTTGAAAAAATTCAGTTAAGATAGCTAACACAGTTCTGGAAACTGTATTCAATTTGTGTTAGTATATGTGGGTAATTATAAATTGTGTGGAGGGAAATCCCGTGGAACTTTTTGAAAGTATGAAACAAAAAATCGCAGACCGTAACATTAAAATCGTTTTTCCAGAAGCAACTGATCCTCGTATCTTAGGCGCTGTAGCTCGTTTATACGCTGAGGAATTATTGGAACCGGTTTTAATCGGTAACAAAGAAGAAATCGTTGCAGCCGCTCATGATCGTGGGTTGAAAACGGAAAGATTTACCATCATTGACCCAGACAAATTTGATCGTTGGGACGAAATGGTTGAGTCTTTTGTAGAACGCCGTAAAGGTAAAGCGACCAAAGAAGACGCTGAAAAGATTTTAAAAGACGTCAATTATTTTGGTACGATGTTGACTTACATGGGCATTACTGATGGCATGGTTAGCGGAATCATTCATTCAACGGGTGAAACAGTACGTCCTGCCTTACAAATTATTAAAACAAAACCTGGTATCAGCCGCACAAGTGGCGCGATGCTAATGGTTCGTGGCCGTGACCAAGAAAAATATATTTTCTCTGACTGCGGTATCAATATTAATCCAAATGCACAAGAGTTGGCTGAAATCGCAGTAGATTCTGCCAAAACAGCGACCTTGTTTGACATTGACCCTAAAGTAGCTTTACTTAGCTTCTCAACAAAGGGTTCAGCAAAATCACCAGAAGTTGATAAAGTGATTGAAGCAACTAAATTAGTCCATGAAATGGCTCCTGATTTAAAAGCTGACGGCGAATTACAATTTGATGCCTCTTATGTTCCTTCAGTAGCGGCTTTGAAGGCACCAAATTCTGAAGTAGCTGGCCAAGCAACTGTCTTTGTTTTCCCAGATTTACAATCAGGCAACATCGGCTACAAAATCGCCCAACGTTTCGGTGGCTTTGAAGCAATCGGACCAATCCTGCAAGGCTTAAATAAACCAGTTTCCGATTTATCTCGGGGAGCGAACGAAGAAGACGTGTATAAACTGGCAATTATCACTGCAACTCAAACACTTTTGGACTAAAAAAGGCCAAATCGGTTAGCTGCGAGCTAATTTGCACCAATTTAAGTGAAATCGGTAATTTTGTAGGCAAACCTGTTACGAAAAAACCGCTCTTTTCCTTAATTGGCTGTTGAAATTAGTCGCAGCTTTTTTTGCGGAAAGAAAGTAGTTTATTTTTTCGGTCAATCCGTGCTATGCTAGGAAAAATTGGATGCACTAAGGAGAAAATTATGCTGCTTAAAAATTTAGACGACACTGAAAAATTAGCGGAAATTATCGGCCAAGTCGCTGCAGCCGGCGACAATTTGGTGTTGACCGGTGATTTAGGTGCCGGCAAGACAACCCTGACAAAAGGGATTGCCAACGGCTTAGGCATCCCTCAGATGATAAAAAGTCCGACCTACACCATCATTCGCGAATATGAAAATGGCCGCCTGCCGCTTTATCATATGGACGTCTATCGCCTCATGGGGCAAACAGATGATCTCGGCTTAGATGAATATTTTGAAGGTGAGGGTTTATCGGTCATTGAGTGGGGCACGCTTTTGGAGGATAACTTGCCAGAGGATTACCTTGAATTAATTATCGAAAAAAATGAGCACAACGAAAATCAACGGCAAATTGATTTTCAAAGCAATGGCGCAAAAAGCCACGACTTTGAAAAAAGAATTTTTGCTAAAATTGAAGAGTCAAAATTGCTGTCGGCGGATTAAGAAAAAAAAGTGCCCCTCAAAAGTTATTTTTAAGCCTAACCTTTGAGGGGCGCTTCATATGTCTCAGCTTTTTTTAGTTTTCGGCGCTTGGCGATGGCGCCGGCGAATAAAACCATACAGTAAAACCAATAAAAGCACAGCGGCAATCGCTACAATGGCTTTTTCATGGGAACCATTAAAAATCGCATCCCCACCAAAGGCATAAAGATAAGAACTAGGCAAACAGCCTAGGACAATGGCTGTCAGCAGTGCGGGAAACTTAAATTTTAAATGAGCCGCAGTATAATTCACTAAAAAAGAGGGGATAAAGGGCACCATGTAGCCAATGGTCACTCCAACTAAAGGATATTTAAAATTAGAAATATCATCCATAATATGGGCAATTTTCTGAGTATCTTTAGAGACACCAAATTTTTTAGTCACCAGTGTACTGAGTAAATTGCCACCGACATTGCCAACCAAATTAATTGCCAAGCCCCATAGCGGTCCATAGCAAACCCCCGCAAAAATGCAGACCACAGAATTCGGCACCCCCGGCACAGCACACATCACCATAATTAAGGCAATCAGCACAAAACCATCACCAAACTGATGGGCTCGAAAATCCGCCAGCAATTCCTTTGAAGAAATTTGTGGATGAAGCAAATGGACAAGCGCCTGATGATTGTCCCGCACAATCAAAAAACCTAATCCTAAAATAAGTAAAAGGCCGAGAATTATCAGCCAGCGTTTTTTATGTTTCACAGTTTACCCCTTTTCTATGTAAGCTCTCGCAAATTTTATTATAAAGTTACTCCACATGACTAAACTTGTTATATAAATAAGAAGTTGAAAAAGTGTGCCTTCTATTTTAAATAAAATTCCTTTTCCTCAGTTTACCAAATTATTTCCTTGAGCTAAAATAAATTATTAACACATTTGGAGGCAGAACATGGCAGAAGAAATTGAAATCACCATCAGAGAGGCTGTGCCGGAAGATGCAGCAGCAATTTTAATACTGAGTAAAAAAATCGGTGGCGAAACCGATTTTCTCGTGATGGATGAAACCGGCTTGAATTTAACCGAAGAACAAGAAGCTTTACAGCTGGCCGCCATTTACGAAAGCGAGAATAATGTCTTGTTTGTGGCACTAGCCAACGAAGCCATCGTCGGCTTAGCTTCCATTCACAGTGATAGCTCGCCGAAGACTGCCCACATCGGCGAAATCGGTATCAGCATTCTAAAAGAATTCTGTGGGATGGGACTAGGAACCGCCTTATTAGAAGAATTAATTTTCTGGGCTCAAGAAACTGAAATAACCCGGCGCTTGGAATTAACTGTTCAAGCCCGTAATCAACGGGCTGTCAACCTCTATCAAAATTTCGGCTTTCAACGAGAGGCCGTGATGGAAAGGGGAGCGGTTACAGTAGAAGGCACATTCTTAGATGTCTGGCTGATGAGCAAAATGATTGATTGAAAATGTGTTATGTTTTTAAAAATCCACTGCAAGCACCAGTGTTTTGGTGTATAATGTAGAGCAGATTGAAAAAAACATACCTATTAAATACAAGAAAAGCTTGAGGAGAGATGCAGCATGATTGATTTACATTGTCATATCTTGCCGGATGTTGACGATGGCGCCCAAACGATTCAAGACAGTCTTGACATGGGTCGCAAAGCAGTCAGCCAGGGAATCACCCATATTCTATGCACCCCCCATCACCATAATGGTGTCTATCTGAACTACGCTGCTGATATTATTCGCAAAGTTGGCGAGCTACAAGAAGTTTTTGATGACAACCAGATTGAGATTACTTTGATGGAAGGTCAGGAAGTGCGGTTGTTTGGCGATTTACTGCCAGCCATCAATAAAGGTGAGATTTTATTCACCGATTTGGACAATACATATATTCTGATTGAATTTCCTTCATCAGAAATCCCTAATTACGCCGAAGAAGTTTTCTATGAACTCCTGAGTCGCGGAAAAGTCCCAGTGATTGTACATCCAGAACGGAACGCCGGCTTTAGAGAAGACATCACTCGTCTGGAACCATTTATTGAAATGGGAGTGCTGACTCAGCTGACCGCCCCAAGTATTGTCGGAAAATTTGGGAAATCCATTAAGAAAACCGCAATTGATATGATGGACCGCAACCTTTTGCATATGGTTGCTTCAGATGCTCATGGGATTAACCGCCGCAATTTTTATTTGCAGGAGGCCTATGAAGAAATCGGTAAGCGTTATGGCCAAGAAAAGGTTGATGAGATGATGGATATCACCAGAAATTTGGTGAATGGTGATCCAGTCGATATTCCGGAAATCAAGAAAGTTAAGAAAAGTCTTAGCTGGTTTTAAAAAGTAATAGCCGAGCTTAAAAAAAAATTAAGATTCTGCTTATCAGCAGAATCCACTGATTAATTCCGCGGAAACTAAGGAATTAGTCATAATTGTTATTTTTTACTTCAAAAAACCTATTTTATATAAAGAGCAATTGTTTTTCTGAAGTTTTTTAAATCCGATTTACATTGACAAAGGTTTTTCGCCAAAGTAGAATTGTTATGGTATGCCTGTGGATATGGGTGGATAACATGAAATTAACTTAAGAAAAATGAAAATGGATGAAATAATAGTTTCATTTTCAAAAAATAAATAATTTTTGTAGGAGTGAAGTGAATGAAGTCGTCCTTCCTGAGAACGGTCTTAGTAGGGGTCATTATTATAGCTTCAGTGGGAACTTGTTTTATTGGGTACCGCAGCTATGCCAGCCGAATTAATCAAGCAAGGGTAGAACATGCTGAAAGCAGTGCAGATGAAAGTGCCGCAACTATCGCTGCCTTAACTGCCACAGTCAACGGCTACTTTACCGATGAAAATCAGCAATTTATAACAGCGGGTGTTACAGTTGATACTATTAATCAAGGCATCACCCAACTAAATCAAATTTTAACCTCAAGTTCTGACTTTGATATTTCTGACAGTGACCTGCCAAGCTCACTACAAGATATTGCCAACCAAAAGACAGCTTTACTGGCTTTATCACAACAAGCCTTAGACAAGGTGCGGATGCAAGACTCCATCAACGCTCTTTTCTCAGTCGCGCCAAGTGATTGGGTAAATTATGCTGAGGGTACAGTAATGCGGGATGATTTAACCGCAGATGAAGTTGCTGGTGTCCAAGCTGAAGTTGCCAACTTTGAAGATGGCGCTTGGAAAGAATTAGCCAATGCATATCTTAACCATGTATCTGAACAAGTCACAACAGTGGATACCATTCGAGCAGAGTTCAATAATTTAATGGCTGATGGTGCTTTAATCAACGATGCCGATTATGATAATTACTATTCGTTACAAAGCAGTATCGGCAATGTTGCTAACACTAATATTCGTGGCGAGTTAGAAGCTCAGCTAGCTACTTTATTAAGTCTACTGGGCGGAAGCTCAAGTTCGAGCAGCAGTTCTTCAAATAGTTCGTCTGATAGCAGCTATGGCACTAGCTCCAGCTCAACAGATTACGGAACTACTTACAATTATTAATTTAGTATGCAATTCATACAAGAGAGAGAGATAAGATGGAAGAGACAATTAGTTTAAGGGAAATATTTAACATTTTGAAAAAACGTCTGGCATTGATTATCACCTTGACCTTTGTTGGGTTAGGCGTTGCTAGTGTAATAACTTTCTTTGTAATCACACCGGAATACAGCTCACGGTCGCAAATTATCGTGACTTTGCCACAGAATGCTTCAGGCACTACTACTGTCAATGATGTCAATACGAATTTACAAATGATTAATACTTATACTGAATTAATCACTAGTGACCGAGTGATTGATGCTGTGCAACAATCCTTATCTGAAGAATATGGTTATGATTCATCTACTGGTGCATTACGTGAAGCTATCTCAGTTGTTCAAAATACAGATAATTCTTTGATGTTTTATATTCAGGCATTAACCGATGATCCGGTGATGTCGCAAAATATTGCGAATGTCACTTCAAATATTTTCCAAACAACTGCCGCAGAAGTTTTGAACAATACGATTGATCAGATTTCGATTATTTCTTCGGCACAAGCTGAAATGTCTCCTGTATCTCCGAATAACACAAGAAATCTTCTGATTGGTATTGTTCTTGGTTTTATCTTAGGAGTTGGTTTGGCTTTCTTATTTGAATTACTTGATCGTACTGTAAAGGATGACCGTTTTGTGAGCGAAAATCTTGAGTTCACAGTGTTGGGAGTCGTACCTAATATGGCTGCTAAAGAATTAAACTCTTCTATTAAAAAAGCGACAACAATTAATCAAGCAACTGAAACAAGTACTGGACCAGCTATTCAATCTGGTACTCCGCAAACTCAGAGCTTAAGCTCCGAAAATATCAATGAAGAAATCTCAAGAAGAACGCGGCGACGGGTGTAGGAGGATATCATGGCAAAAAAGCATAATAAAGAACAAGAAACTTCTGCAGTAAGCTTGATTAGTATGGTGGATCAAAGCTCACCAATCACTGAGCAATATCGGACTATTAGGACTAATATACAATTTTCTTCTTCAGCGGATAAACGAATTAAAACCATTGTTATTACTTCTTCTGGTCCAGGTGAAGGCAAGTCAACAACATCAGCTAACTTAGCAGTTGTTTTTGCTAATTCTGGGCAGAGGACTTTATTAGTTGATGCGGATATGCGTAAACCAACTGTTCATAAATCGTTTGGCTTAACAAACAATCGAGGCTTGAGTACGATTTTAAGTACAGAAACGCAAGTTGGCGATGTTGTGAATGCTACTCATGTTCCTAACTTGTTTGTAGTAACTAGTGGAATTAAACCACCAAATCCTTCAGAATTATTAGGTTCTGTAAGATTTGATGTCGTAATGGATGAACTAAGTCGGCTATACGACATTATCATTTTCGACATGCCACCTGTTGTCACAGTGACAGATGCACAAATTGTTTCTTCAAAAGCAGATGGGACTATCTTAGTTGTTCGGGAAGATGTAACAAGAAAAGATGCCGTAATGAAGGCTAAGGAATTACTTGAATTAACAAAAGCACATGTGCTTGGAGTTGTGTATAACGGCTCTAAGGATGCTAGTGATAAAGGATATTATTATTATTACGGAAATTAGACATTAGAAAAAAATTAAACGGGGATGATGAATGGTGGAAATGGGAAGAAATACATCTAAGGAAGATACATTTTTGAATCCTGAGCTTAGTAATGCAACTGCTAAACTAATGAAGGTTGAGGACACGAATCAACACTTCTTTTTCTTATTTGTAAAAAGGACAATGGATATAGTAGGAGGGGTTGTAGGATTGATACTATCATTGCCGATTCTCTTAGTTGTTTGGATAATGATGAAGAGGGAAGAGCCCAACGGGCCATTTCTATTTTCCCAAACCCGTGTTGGAAAAAATGGCAAGACTTTCAAAATGTATAAGGTACGCTCAATGTGTGTAGATGCCGAGGCAAAACTAGCTGAAGTAGCTCATTTAAACGAAATTGAAGGTGCTATGTTTAAAGCTAAGGAAGATCCTAGAGTGACTAAAATTGGGAAGAAAATTCGGAAAAAAAGCATTGATGAGTTGCCACAATTTGTAAATGTTATCCTTGGAGATATGAGCCTAGTAGGTCCAAGACCACCTTTGCCAAGGGAGGTTAAAGAGTATACATCGTATGATTTACAACGACTGCTTGTTAAGCCAGGATGTACCGGCTTATGGCAAGTTAGAGGTCGTAATGATGTTCATTTTAGCCAAATGGTTGAGTGGGATATTGAGTACGTTAAAAATCAATCAATTCGAAATGATTTGAAGATAATTATAAAGACAATTACTATTCTATTTGGAAAAAACGGGGCGTATTAAGTGGATCAAATAAAAAATGTATATATAGTTGGTTCAAAAGGTATACCAGCAAGATATGGTGGCTTTGAAACTTTTGTAGAAAAGCTGACCGAGTATAAGAAAAATGATAATATTCAGTATCATGTTGCATGCATGGCTGACAACTCGTTAAAATCTGGGATTAGAGACAAGCACTTTGAGCATAACGGCGCAAAGTGCTTTAATATTGATGTACCCAATATAGGGCCAGCTAAAGCTATTTTCTATGATATTGCTGCTCTAAATTATGCAGTAAAATTGGCAGAGAAAAACAATGATGTAAATCCAATTTTTTACGTACTTGCTTCTCGTATAGGTCCATTTATTGGGAAACTGAAAAAGAAAATTGATAAGTTAAACGGTAAATTATTTGTAAATCCTGACGGCCATGAATGGAAACGTGCAAAATGGAGTTATCCAGTAAGAAAATATTGGAAATATTCTGAGCGACTTATGGTAAAGAATGCAGATTTACTAATTTGTGATAGTAAGAATATTGAAAAATATATATTAAAAGTTTATGAAGCATACAAGCCCAAAACTGATTATATTGCTTATGGTACTGAGACTAATAAATCTGAATTAAGTCAAAAAAGTAGCGAGGTAATTTCTTGGTTTAGTAATAATTCATTAAATGAAAATAATTATTATCTTGTAGTAGGTCGCTTTGTTCCAGAAAATAATTATGAGTCCATGATTAGAGGTTTTATGAGCTCTTCATCAAGAAGAGACTTTGTTCTGGTTACAAATATCCAAGAAAACAAATTTTATGAAAAGTTGAAAAAGAAAACTCATTTTGACGAAGATAATAGAATTAAGTTTGTTGGGACGGTTTATAATCAAGAATTATTAAAGTACATTAGAGAAAATGCATTTGCGTATATTCATGGACATGAGGTAGGAGGAACGAATCCATCTCTGTTAGAGGCCCTAGCCTCTACGAAGATTAACTTGCTATTGAATGTTGGGTTTAACAAAGAGGTAGGTAAGGATTCTGCATTATATTGGAACAAAAATCAGCTGCAAGAGGTTATTTCAAAAGCTGAACAGCTGTCATCAAAGGAAATTCAACAGTATGAGATTAGAGCTAAAAGAACAATTGAAGATCATTATACATGGCGCAAAATTATAAATGATTACGAGAAAGTTTTTATGGAATGTGGTGAATAGTATTGAAAATTCTTTTTTGTCAAACACAATTCAAGATGGGTGGACAACAGAAGGTCTTACTTACAATAGCAAAAGAGTTGAGTAAAAACTACGAGGTTCAAGTATATTATGAGAACTATGATTTTTTCGACTTAAGTGGTTTAAATACTATTCGACCTAGTAAAATAACACAACTTAAAAATTTAATATTGACTGTTATTGTTGCTTTATCTAAATTAAATTTTAAAAAGAAAGTAGTGGCTGACGATTGGCATTTTCGCAACTTAAAATCTACATTAACTGGTAAAGATTACGATGTGGTAATTTTATTGAACCCATATATACTGTTTGTAAATAAGCTAAAAAATGAAATAATTACAACAAAAAAAATTGTTTGTTGGACGCATAATCTTTATGAAAATTATGTAGATGATAGATTTAAAAATCAGAAATTGGAATTATTTACCAATATGGCCGCTGCCGATCAAATTATTTCTTTGGAGAAGTATACAGCAAGTAAATGGAAGAGTATAAATCCAAGTACATTAATAATACACAACCCTGTCACCATTGATAATGATGGGAAAATAAGTTCATTGGAATCAAAGGTTGTTTCTTTTGTGGGGAGAATACATATAGATAGTAAAGGTATAGATTATTTGTGTAATGTTGCAAAATTTTTGGATGAGGGTATCATTATTAATGTTGCTGGATCAGGTGACGCTAAAAATGAAAAAAAATTCCTCGAACTAATAAAAGATAATAAACTAGAAAATAAAATATTTTGGAAAAAAGCTTTAAAAGAAGAACAATTAAAAGAGCATTATCGTAATTCTAGTATATTCTTAATGACTAGCAGATATGAGGGGTTCCCTTTAGTAGCAGCTGAAGCGATGTCATTTGGTCTTCCTATTGTAGCTTTTGACATTCCTTCTTTGAGAGAAGTCACGGATGATGGTAAGTACGGAAAACTCATAGATTTTGGTGATGTTGAGAGTATGGCAGCTTGGATAAACAACTTATTTGATAACAAGGATGAAATGATTGAATACTCAAAGAAATCTTTGAGAAGAGTTGAAGATCTGAAAGTAGATACAATAATTTCTGAGTGGGAGAAAAAGGTTCTAGTTGAGTAAATCAGCTGGACAAAATAAAAATCCTGAAAATAATTAATAAATATACTTATTTTGAAAAATATCATCATCACTTTGAAGTAATGATGATGTAAGAAACCTAAAGATTAAGGAGTTATTAATGGATATTAGTATTATTACACCAATTTATAAAGGTAATAGATATATTGATTCTTTGATTTTAAATTTGGAAGATAATCTAAGCGTGTTAAATGAAGTGGAAATAGAGCTTATATTAGTTAATGATAGTCCAGAAATTGATTTGAAGTATGATTTATCTTTGATTAAAAACTTAAATGTTAAAGAAGTCATTAATACTGACAATTTAGGGATTCATAAATCTCGAATTCAAGGTATAAAGACAGCTATGGGTGAATATATTATTATGTTAGATCAAGATGACTATTTAGAGAGAAATGCTTTGAAATCACAGCTTGAAACTATTGAAGATGGTGATGTAGTAGTTGGAAATGGCTATAACGAGGACAAAGATGGGAAAAAAAAGCCTCTGTTTAAAAATTTTCAACAACAGCAGAAAATTAATAATTTGGAATTGTTTTTTTACATTGGAAATCTTATTGTCTCACCAGGAATGTGCATGTTGAGAAGGAATAAGATTCCTGAAAACTGGTATGAGAATACTATTAGTATTAATGGTGCTGATGATTGGTTACTTTGGCTAGAATATCTTGTTAACGGAATCAATTTTAAGTTGAATCCTGAAAAAATTTATACACATAAAAACGTAGGGACTAATGTTTCCAATAATGAAGAGCAAATGTATCAATCTGCTTTAGAAGTTGTCAAGATAGCAAATTTAATAGTGAAAAATCAAAGACTTATCGATATTAGTGTTAGAAGAATTAACATGAGACACTATTACGAAGGAAGAGGACTGTATAGAAAGATATTTAGTTATTTTAAAAATTATGATATTGCATGGAAGTTACTTCTATATAAAATAAGTTAAATATAGTTGGAGAAATATAAAATGAATTTAGATAAAGGTAAAATAAGTTTAGGTACTGTTGTAAACTTTATATTGTTAAGCTTTCCAATCTTAGTTGCATTTGGCTCATATAAACAAATAAATAGTTATATAATAATTGTTTATTTAGCTATTTCACTTTTTCTATTAGTTATGAAGAATGATGGTTTTACGAAAGGATTTGTAAAAAATAAACTTTCTTTAGTTTGGACTTCATTTATTGCTTTAACTTTTTTTTCCACAATATTTATGAAGAGAACAGGGAATATCATAACAAGTTTAAATGAAATTTGTGTTTTTTTGATAGTTTATATTTTGACAAGATATTGGAACCCAAAAAAATATTTAATTTATTTCAAAAATATTATTTTAGTTCTTTCCATAATTTCAATAGTGGGATATATATTTAATATAGATTTTTTTTCAGTGTTAAAATCTGGGACTGTGTATTATTCGGTTGATTTAAATGTAGGAGGTGGGATTTCTACTATATTTGAATATAGGCATTTTTATGGAGTTTTTTTAACAATTTCGTTGATTATCCAATATTATTTTTCTTTTCACAATATTTATCTGGATTTTTTTGTAAACTCTATTTTTTTATTTAATGTTTTATTGACATATACAAGGAATATTTGGGTAACACTTGTAATCTGTTTCTTTTTTCTTTTGATTAAGCACTTTAGACCAAAATTAAAAGTAAAATACATTGTTTATTTTTATCTTGTTCTTTTTGCTATTGTATTAGGTGTAGTTTTTCTAAAAGATTCCTTGTCTACAGTAATTATAAACAGTTTGGATAGAATTCTAGCTATTTTCGATTATCAGTCTACATCCACTGCATCAGTACCGATTTTTGGAGGAGTTCGAGGTTATACATTGATTTACGGGACAAGATATATTTTTACTAGGGGAATATTATATATACTCTTTGGAGGCGGAAGTGGTTTTGCATTAAATTGGTTAGAGCAAAACCCTTATAACTGGTGGGACGCAGCAATTGATAATCAATATGTTACTATTTTAATGGATACTGGTATAGCGGGCTTGCTGCTAATAATTTTAATGTTCTCAATTATATTAAGTTCATTTTGGAAATCTAAAGATAGTTTGCAAAGTGTATTTAGCTTATCTTTGATAGCCCTGTTTATAGCAATGTATTTTTTTGAGTTACTTGGAACGATGTCTTCGGCTTTTGTAGTTTTTAATATTTTTGTTTGTGGACTATTAGGAAATAACAGGACAAATTATAATTTTAGGAGCTCTTGAACATGAAAATTTGTTATGTGTTGCCAGCATTTACCAGACAACCTATTGGTGGATATAAGATTGTTTTTGAATATGCAAATAGGCTAGCTTCGGCAGGGTATGATGTATCCATTCTTTTTTTAAACGATGACGTCTTGAAAAAATATCATCTTCCAAAAAAAGTTAAACCCATTATAGCAAATTACTTGACCAAGATTGAACCAACTTGGTTTCCACTTGATAAAAAGGTTTTGAAAATATCTAACTTGGAAAAAAATTATACTTTTAAACTACGTGAAATTGATGTTGTCTTTGCTACTGGAGTAGAGACTGTGGAAACGGTTCTTGATCTTTTTTCAAATTCGAGGAAATTTTATTTTATTCAAGGATATGAGAATTGGCATACAGATGAATCATATTTACATAAGACTTATTCAGAAAATATGACTAACATCGTAGTATCAAATTGGTTGAAAAGAAAAGTGGATTTTTACGGCAAGGCAGAGTCAATTTTGATTAGTAATCCAATAGATATTAAAAAATACAGAGTAACCAATCCAATTGAATCTAGGTCATCTAGAAAAATAGGTATTTTATACCACCAAAGTAAAATGAAAGGTTTGGACTATTCTATTGCAGCATTAAAAGTTTTGAAAGAAAGGTTTAGTGATTTACAAGTTGAGATGTTCGGAACGCCAAAACGTCCTCAGAATCTTCCAGCTTGGGTGAATTATACCCGAGGAGCTTCTCAATCGGAAACGATAAAGATTTACAATAAAGTTAGTGTTTTTTTGAGTGGTGCTATTGAAGAAGGCTTTGGTTTAACCGGTCTTGAAGCAATGGCTTGTGGAGCTGCACTAGTCTCTACTAATTATAGCGGTGTAAAAGAGTATGCTGTTGATGGGGTAAATGCCCTGTTGTCACCTGTAGAAAATGTTGATGGATTAGTGGAGAATGTTTCAATGCTATTTTTGAATGAAAAAAAAAGAATTGAGTTAGCACAGAATGGTGTGTTATCGGCAAAAAAATTTTCATGGGATAGAGCTATCAGTCAATTGAGAATTATATTGGAGGATTACTAGTTAAATGAAAAAAGTTGCAATTTTAACTTTATATAATAACAGCTCAAATTATGGGGGGCTCCTACAAGCGTATGCTTTGCAAAAGGTTCTAAACAATCTCGGTTTTGATGCAAAACAAATCGATTATAATGCAGAATCAGGACGCATGTATAAAAATAAAAAAGAAAAATATAGTGAGAGAATAAAGAGTCATTTAAGGAAAATAAAATATTTGGAATGGACACTATTAGATTACAGGAGAAAAAAACAAACAGATATTTTTGCAAGAGAAATCCCTCACACAAGATTAGTTAAGAAAAAAAATATTCACAAATTATCAGATAATTTCGATTTTTTTGTTTGTGGAAGTGATCAAATATGGAATCCGATAGGTTGGCAGCCCTCTTTTTTTCTTGATTTTGTCTCAGATGACAAAAGAAAGATTTCATATGCAGCAAGTATAGCAAGGGATTCATTAACTAATCAAGAGTTAAACTTTATGTATAATTATTTAAAAAAATTTAATTCTGTATCAATCAGAGAAAAAAAAAGTAAAGATATAATGGAAAAGTTTTGTAGTGATATAACTATTGATGTGATGCCAGACCCAACATTATTATTAACTGAAAATGAATGGAAAATTTTGATTAAAGATAAGAAATCTGATAAGAAAGATTATATTTTTGCATACTTACTAGGTAAAGATATTCAGCAGAGAGAGAGAATTGTTGATTTTGCAAAAGCTCGAAATTTAGAGCTTGTATTTGTACCATACCTAAATAGAGATATGATAGACTGGGACAAGAAACATATGCAATATATGGCAAAAAATTATGAGGTATCTAGTTTTTTGAGTTATATAAAGGATGCCAATATGGTAATTACTGACTCTTTCCATGGGGCAGTGTTTTCAATTATTTTCGACAAAAACTTTTTTGTCTTAAACCGTTTTAAAAAACATGATAAAATATCAATGAATTCCAGATTGGAAACACTATTAGATACATTTAATCTCGATGAAAGGCTTATTGATGGAGAAAATTTGCAATACACTTTAAATACTGAGTTATCACCAGAAAATCTTGAATCAATAAAAATAACTAAGACGCAATTAAGAAGCCTTGGGATTAATTTTTTAGAAAAATCTTTAATAGATCAATGATAATATTGTTTAAATGAATTTGGAGGATAAGTGAATGGAAACTTTGTATACAGACGAAAAAAATGTTTTGATATTAATTTCTTTACTGAAGTATTTCGGCATAAAAAAAATCGTAGCTAGTCCAGGAGCAACAAATGTTACCTTTGTCGGAAGCATCCAAAATGATGCTTACTTCGAAGTATATTCTGCGGTAGACGAAAGATCAGCAGCATATATTGCTTGTGGTCTGTCTGCTGAAACTAACGAAGCTGTAGTATTGAGTTGTACGGGAGCAACTGCCTCTAGAAATTATGTATCGGGATTGACAGAAGCCTACTATAGGAAGTTACCAATTCTCGCAGTTACTTCAACTCAACACACGGGTAGAGTGGGGCACTATATCCCCCAAGTCATTGATAGAAGTGTAAGTTTAAAAGATACTGTTAACTTAAGTGTACAGATTCCATCGATTCATGATAAGGAAGATGAGTGGGCGTACAGATTAATGATGAATAAAGCAATTCTTGAGCTATTTCATAGAGGCGGAGGACCTGTGCACATTAACTTAACAACTCAATATAGCTCAAACTTTACTACAAAAGAGTTGCCTGAATTCGTACCAGTAAAAAGAGTTTCTAAAATTGCTGACTCACCTAACTTCACAAATAAAAAAATTGGCATTTTTGTTGGAGCTCATAAAGTCTGGTCAGACAGGCTAACAAAAGCAGTTGATAAATTTTGTGAATCCTATAATGCTGCCGTCATCTGTGACCATACGAGTAATTTTCAAGGGAAATACAAAATAAATGCTAGCTTAGTATGTAGTCAAACTCATTATAAATCACCATTAAGGAATTTGGATGTTTTAATACATATAGGAGAAGTTTCTGGTTCTGCAATTGCGTTGAACCCAAAAGAGGTTTGGCGTGTGAATCCAGATGGCGAAGTAAGAGACACTTTTAAAAAGCTTTCAACTGTCTATGAAATGGATGAAGTTGATTTTTTCGAAACGTTTAATGACATGCACTTAGGTGACAATAATGAGCTTAGCTATTTTAATAGTTGGAAAGATGAATGTGATAGGATTTTAAATAAAATTCCTGAGTTGCCCTTTTCTAATCCATGGATAGCTCAGAATACCATACAGGATTTGCCTTCAAGTTCAGTATTGCACTTAGGTATTTTGAACTCACTACGTTCTTGGGATTTCTTTAATTTGCCGAAAGAAATAGCAGCATATTGCAATACTGGAGGATTTGGGATTGATGGATGTGTATCCAGTTTAATAGGAGCATCAATAGAAAATAAGGAGAAGTTGTATTTTGGCATAGTTGGAGACTTAGCATTTTTTTATGATATGAACTCAATAGGAAACAGGCATGTAGGTAAAAACATTCGTTTAATGGTAATTAATAATGGTAAAGGTACTGAATTTAGAAACTATAATCACAATGCAGCAAAATTTCAAGAAGAAGCTGACTTATATATGGCAGCAGCAGGACATTTTGGGGAAAAATCGAAAAAATTAGTTAAAGCATACTCTGAAAACCTAGGTTTTGAGTATATGTCAGCTCATAATAAAGAAGAGTATCTTGAAAAAAAGAACTTTTTTCTAAATGATACTGTTGGAGAGAAACCGATATTATTTGAAGTTTTTACGGAATCCGAAGATGAGAGTCTGGCTATAGAACTTATAAACACTAGTGAGGTTACTTCTAGAGAAGCATTGAAGTCTTCTACAAAAAAGATTGCTAAAAGTATAATTGGAGAAAAGGGAATAGGTACATTAAAGAACATTATTAAGCGTGATTAGTATAATCAATTATTATAAAGATAACTTTATTGCATCCTTCAATATTGTCAAAATAGTTTTTAGTATTTGAAGTGTTATTAAATAAATTAAAATTAACGTAAATAAAAATTGTTTATAAATTAAGTTTGTTGGGAATTGTTTGAGCAATTTTATTTGGAGGCATTATGGAAAAAAAAGCGCTTTTACTTGGTGGTACTGGAGCTATGGGAGTGTATTTGTCTGATGAATTAAAAAAGAGGGGATACACCGTTTTCGTGACTTCGCGAACCCCCAAAAAATCAAGTGTTGAAGATATTATATTTTTACAAGGTAATGCTATGGAAGATGAATTTTTGTCAGGGGTTTTGAATAAGAATCACTGGAATATAATTGTTGATTTTATGATTTATTCTACTGAAGAATTTAAAAATAGAGTGAATTTGTTGTTACATAAAACTGAGCAATATATATTTGTGTCTTCTTATCGTGTATTTGCAAAATCAGAATCATTAATAACTGAGTCTTCACCTCATTTATTAGATGTTTTAAATGATAAAGATTACTTAAGAAGTGATGAATATGCATTAGCCAAATCTCGCCAAGAAAAAATATTAAGGAACAGTGCTAGTAAGAATTGGACAATAATCCGACCTTCAATAACTTATTCAAAACAAAGGTTCCAATTAGCAACAATGGAAGCGGATATTATTTTCAGCAGAGCTGCGAACCATCTACCTGTTGGATTACCCAAAGAAATTCTTGAAAGAAAAACAACTATGACTTGGGCTGGAGATGTTGCATCAATGATTTCAGGGTTAGCAAATAATAATGATTCATATGGGCAGGATTTTAATGTCGTAACAGCTGAGTCATTAACATGGCAAGAGGTTGCAAAAATCTATGAAGATACCATTGGTTTAAAAATTGTAGAAATAGGTTTAAATGATTATTTTAAATTTGCCACTAATAAGTATCAGGTTATGTATGATCGACTTATTGATAGAGAGTTGGACAATAGGAAAATATTAAAATATTCAAGTCTTTCTCAAGAGAATTTGACTTCAATTAAGCTAGGCTTGGCTCAAGAAATCCAACAATTTATTGCATCTGATAGCAAGGTATATATAAATTTTCGAGATCAGGCTAAGATGGATTTCATTACAAATGTAAAAATGAGTTTAGAGGAGGCTACTCTAAAAAATCGGATTAGTTATTGTTTGAATTACACTAGAATGAGGTTATCTAAGTAAAAATGGAAAATAAAAGATTAAAAAAATTGGCAAATAATTCAATAGTATTTGCAGTAGGAAATCTTGGCAGTAAATTTATGAGCTTCATAATGTTACCTTTATATACATGGAAGCTATCACAAAGTGACTTGGGAGTAAGTGATTTAATTATAACTACTGTTTCCTTATTGCTACCTATCATGTCATTAAGTATTTTTGATGCTGTCCTTAGATTTGCAATGGAAAAAGATATTAACTATGAAAGTGTATATTCTAATAGTCTTGTTGTCACATTCGGCGGGACAATAGTAATTTTTCTAATGTTTGTTTTAGGGACAATATTTAGGGTTAGTTACATAGGGTTTATTTGTTTGATTGTGGGAATCCAAATTTTTCAAACTTTATTCTCACAATATGCAAAAGCAATTGGAAAAGTAAAATTATTTGCTATAAATGGAATCTTAGTTTCAATATTAACTGCGGGTTTCAACTTAATTCTTCTTGTTTTTGTTGAATGGGGATTATTCGGATACCTAGCTTCTATACTGCTAGCAAATCTTGTCTCTACAATCTGGCTATTTTGTTCTCTACATTTATCTTCGAGTTTTAAATGGTCTTTAGTAAGGCGGAATACAATAGTTTCGATGCTAACATATAGTATGCCGTTAATACCTAACTCAATTGCTTGGTGGAGTACTAATGCTTTAAGCAGATATTTCATTCTTTTTTTCTCAGGTGCATCTGCTAATGGAATATATGCAATTGCTAATAAAATACCAAATTTGATAAATGTATTCAATTCCATTTTTTTTCAAGCTTGGCAACTATCAGCAATCGAGGAGTATAGTTCACAAGACAGGGCCATTTTTTATTCCAAAATATTTTCTATGTATTCACAGTTTATGTTGCTTGCTACAAGTTTTGTAATTTTAGTTATAAAACCAATTTTATCTTTTCTTGTATCATCTGAATTTTATATTGCGTGGAAATATGTACCTTTATTACTTCTCGCTATAGTCTACTCAAGCTTTTCTAGTTTTTTAGGGAATTTTTATGCGGCAGCAATGGAGACAAAAAATGCGTTTACAACGACAATATATGGTGCAGTAATCAGCCTAATTTTAAATGGAATCTTCATTCCTTTATTTGGACTTTATGGAGCAGGGTTAAGTTCAACGTTAAGTTTTTTCTTTTTGTGGTTAATTAGACAAAGAAGTACAAAAAGATATGCTGAAATTAAAGTCGATAAAAGTAATATGATAATAAATCATGCCATAATTTTTGTACAAATAGCTTGTCTCTATTTTTTTACTACTTTACAAGGTTTCTTTTTTTCCTTGGTTTGTTTTATTTTGTTACTATTTGTTAATAAAGCTTTGATTAAAAGTTTTTTTGAAGTTTTAAAAAATAAATTTGGCTAGTTACTGATTGTTGAAAATGGAATGGTAACTAATAAACTAAAGTGGGGTAATCCATGAAAATCTCAACATTCGGCCTAGGCTATGTCGGCCTAGCTAACTCATTACTCTTAGCCCAAAAAGAAGAAGTAATGGCGTATGATATTGTTCCAGAAAAAATCTCGATGCTGCAAAAAGGTTTCTCACCGCTTGAAGATCAGGAAGTTCATGAGTTTTTAGAGCGGGATGATTTGCAGGTTGAGTTCACTAGTGACTTTGAAAAAGCCGTTTTATTTGGTGACTATCTGATTATTGCAACACCGACAGATTATGATGAGAAGAAAAATTACTTTGATACCTCTACAGTGGAGAATGTCATTGAACAAGCTTTGGCAATTCGACCTGATGCTGTTTTTATCATTAAGTCAACGGTTCCTGTAGGTTATGTTGAAAGCATTAAAGAAAGATATCAGACAGAAAATATCATCTTCTCTCCTGAATTTTTGCGGGAAGGTAAAGCTTTATATGATAATTTATACCCATCACGAATTATTGTAGGAGAGTGTTCTGGGCGTGGACAGGAAATTGCTGACATGTTTAAAGAAAATGCCCGCAAAGAAGATGTGGAAGTGTTGTTAACTCACTCAACCGAAGCAGAAGCCATTAAGTTATTTTCCAATACCTATCTAGCATTGAGAGTAGCCTACTTTAATGAGCTGGACACTTATGCGGAGTCCCGTGGTCTGAATAGTAAACAGATTATTGAAGGTGTTGGGCTTGATCCGCGGATCGGTAGTCATTACAATAACCCATCTTTTGGCTATGGTGGTTATTGCCTGCCAAAGGATACTAAGCAACTGCGGGCTAATTATGATAAGGTTCCAAATAATTTAATTGGTGCAATTGTAGAAGCAAATACGACGAGAAAAGACTTTATCGCTGAGCAGATATTAGCAAGAAATCCTAAGCGGGTGGGAATTTATCGTTTGACGATGAAGGCCCATTCGGATAATTTCCGCTATTCTTCAATTCAGGGGATTATGAAACGGATTAAGGCGAAGGGCATTGAGGTCGTCGTGTATGAACCGACTTTGGATGCCGATGATTTTTATAATTCGAAGGTAATTAAAGATTTAGCAGAATTTAAAGAAATGTCGGATGTGATTGTCTCGAATCGCTTTGAGCCTGAATTGGCAGATGTGAAGGAGAAAGTTTATACCCGAGATATTTTCAACGAAAATTAAACGACTAAACGGAGGTGAATAGTAAATGAAGAAAAACGTTTTTTCATTTACGCTATCAGCCTTCGTTTTTGCGTTTGTTTCGTATGTTCTGATTCGTTTTATCGTGATGCCGACGGTCGCCCATTATCCTCGGTTACTGAGGGCAGTGGAGCGTTTTGAATATACCTATCAGGTTCTATTTTTGTTTCTTTTTTTGGCGATGTGGCTATTTTTCATTCAATATCAGTTAAAGAAGATTTCGATGGTCTTTTTGTATTTGGTAATTAGCACTTATTTATTCTTATTGTTCATCATGTTATTTGCTAAAGCGACAGGTTATCAGGCGTTGTCTTTAAATCCGTTTGATTTTATTCAGGCGGATGACCGAGTGCTTTCTGAGGCAGTCCTAAACATTGTGTTTCTGATTCCATTGGGAATGATTTATGGGTTGGGGACGAATCGTTGGCAGTATGTTGTGACGGCGCTGCTGACAATTCTGGGGATTGAAACAATCCAATATGTGTTTTATCTGGGAACTTTTGCCTTGAGTGATATTATTTTGAATTTCATCGGGACCACGATTGGTTGGGCGGTGGCGAAATTTTTGCTGCGAAAATTTAATCAGACGATTTGAGAGTCATTATAAACAGCCATATAAATTGAGTGTAAATGTATCTTCAATCTATCATTAAAACAATTTAAAGCTGAATAACTTTCTTCAAAATTAAATTTTTCTTGTTTAAAATCTCCCGAAAACGTTATCACGGTCGATAAAATATTATGATAGTGTTTTTGTTTACTCTATTTTGTATGATTTTAGAAAGGTAATCATACAAAATAGAGTTGTTTGTATAACTGCTTAAAAATCAACTTTTGGTTATAGAAGAAAATTTTATAAGAAAGGCTTTCAATTGTTTTAAAAGAAGCTTGACAATGAAAATAAAAGGAATTAAAAGTAGGATTACCAATATAAAAGTGAGGAAGTAAGATAAGTATCCATCTCCAAATATTGTTGTCAGTCCCAATCGTTCTATACCCCTAAATATTATCATATGAGATAGATATATTTCTAAGCTAATAGCCCCAAAAAATTGAATGACTTTGTTCTCAAGCAACCAATTGTTCGTACCTATAGAGACGATTACCCATGTTGATACTACAACTAATTGTTTGAATAATTGAAAGTCCAGCCCTAAAATGTTATTAGGTAAAATGAAGTACATAAGTGTTGTAAAAAAAAATAGGACCAATGTAATTGTTTTATATTTATTTGACAAAAATGAAATTTTTTCTACATAGTGAAATAATAAACCACCAATTACAAAAAACGGGAGGCAATATATAAACGATTGTCTTGGGATAAAATCTTCTTGAACATATTTATCGGTGAAAAAATACAAGGCGCATAATTGACTAATGATTATTGTAACCAAGAGACTTAACCAGGTCATTTTTTTGTTTGAAATAACACTTACAAAAAATGGAAAAAAGAAATAAAAAACGAAGATTACTCCTAAGAACCAACTAACCCCT
Organism: Enterococcus sp. LJL90; assembly: GCF_056924355.1. NCBI lineage: Bacteria > Bacillati > Bacillota > Bacilli > Lactobacillales > Enterococcaceae > Enterococcus > Enterococcus sp. LJL90. The sequence goes on from NZ_JBXPBQ010000001.1 coordinate 996,346, forward strand.
AAAAACTCTAATTGATTTTTTGGTAGGAATCCGAAAAGCATTGTTAGTTCAGTAAATGCTTCAACAAGCGCTTCTTTTGAGTGCTCAATCAAAAGTCCAATCGTAACTAGGACACTGAAAAAGGGCAGAACTTTCAAATATCGCTTTTTGTAAAAAGACTTAATGTCGATAGAATTTGTTTTAAATTTTTCAAGGTAGCCATAGCACAATCCGAATGAACTTATGATAAAAAAGATAAACACAAAGTCGGTCCATGAAATTATTATAGTTCTAGAAATACCTTGGATTCGCAAATAATTTCCATTGGATAGTATATGCATGGCAACAATACCAAGACATCCCCACCCCCTTAAACCATCTAATCCAATAAATTTTTTTTTCATTTTGCACCAACCTATAAAGTATTTTTATTCAATTCATTTTATCATAATTACCTTTCAATTTGACCAAGTTTTTAATCTCACTCTTCATTCAAATATAAAAGTGCAATGAAAACCAAATGAATTACATTAAGAAGAAGATTTAGAGAACGCTATCAAGTAACTTTCTAAGAATAATTAGGCTCTTTTATTGCACCAATTTTGCAATCATTACAGGGGCTTGACTTGTGGGGGAATCCTTGATTTCAGGTTTTCTTTTGAGGGGCTTTCATGTATAATTGTAGGAGTTATGATAGTGAGGCAGTGTGTTGTTTTATAGAAAACACTGAAGCGAGGAGATGCTAGCCATCTTTTTTATTTTGTGAAATGGCTGAAAGCATGACTAAATGAATGAAATGAAGGAGGAAAAACTTTGGCTGACGATAATAATAAAAAACCAGAGGAATCCTTTAAAGACAAAATTATGCAGTCCCTAAATGGTGGGACTGACAGTAATAATGGTGCTGATAATGGCGGGGCAAAAACGGATGAAGAGCGGGCACGGGAGACACGGTTTTCCCGGCGGATTTTTGATGATGCCACGCCGCTGGGGATGGATGAGCCGATTGCGCCGAGGAATGAAACCAATGAGCCGACACAATCAACAAATACTGAGTCCAATGATACAAATTCGGTTGACAGTAATCTAGAAAATACGCCAACACCGCCAGAAGCGGGGACGCCTAGTTGGCGAGAGTCTAATGATTTTTCTGATACCACCGAAGGGCCGCTGCCGCCAGTTAACGAGCAGCCAACGCCAAGTCTTGAGGATATTGATTATTCCAGCGTCGGTTCACGGTCGCAGGATAATCACGAGACTAAAAAGGAAGAGCCAGAGCCGACTCTTGAAGAGATTGCTGAGCTGCCGCCTCGTCAAAGAAAATTTGAAACCCGCAAGAAGGAACGAAAAGTTGTACGGCGGATTGTTTTAATTGTGGTGGCAACGCTGATTGTCTTGGGAACGATTTTAGGTGTGACCTTCTACAACTTTGTTCAAGGGGCTTTGCAGCCGCGGGATGCAGAGGATTCACAGCTGGTACAGGTCAATATTCCAAGCGGATCTTCAAATAAAGAGATTGGCGAGATTTTGGAAAATGACAATGTGATTGTCAGCGGATTAGTCTTTAATTATTGGACAAAATTTAACAATGTCGACGGCTTCCAGTCGGGCTACTACCAAATGTCGCCTGACATGACGCTGGATGAAATTTCGACGTTGCTGCAGGCCGGCGGAACGGCTGAGCCGCAGGCGATTGCCGATGCTAAGATCGTTATTCCGGAGGGCAATGATATCGCCAGCATTGCCGATATTATCGAAACCTCAACGGAGGGTGCGATTACCGCTGATGATTTCTTAGCTTTGATGAACGACGATGCCTATTTCCAAAAAGTTTTAGCGCTGTATCCGCAAATGCTGACGAGCGCGAGCGAGGCGGAGGGTGTGAGATATCGCTTGGAGGGTTATTTATTCCCAGCGACTTATGATTTTTACGCAGACACGACGACTGCTGAAGGCTTAGCAGATCAAATGTTGGCGGCGATGTATGATACCTTGAGTCCTTATTTTGAAAGTATTCAAAATCAAGGCTACACTGTGCAACAATTCTTAACGCTGGCTTCATTGGTTGAGCGGGAAGGTGTGACGGCTGAAGATCGGGCAAATATTGCGCAAGTCTTTATTAACCGGATTAATGCTGGCATGGCGTTGCAGTCAGATATTTCGATTTTGTATGCGTTAGGTGTGCACAAGGAAGTTGTCACATATGACGATTTAGAGGTGGACTCACCGTATAATCTCTATAACAATACTGGTTATGGACCAGGGCCGTTTGATTCGCCAGGTTTGGCTTCGATTGAGGCGACCTTGAGTCCGACGCCAAATGATTATTACTACTTTGTCGCTGACGTTGATACAGGAGATGTCTATTTCGCAGAAACATATGAAGAACATCAACAACTAGTTGAGGAATATGTGAATAACTAGTTTACAATTATTCTAAGTCATGGTAACCTTTTGTGGAGTGATTTTTCTCTGCAAGGGGTTGCTTTCAATTTAACCCGAGAAATAGACCAATCAATAACAATTAAATTAAATCAAGACTATAATAGATGGAAGAAAAAAAGGGGAAGATTAGTATGGCGGATAAAGTTTATCCAATGACACTTGATGGCAAAGCCAAGTTAGAAGAAGAATTAGAAAATTTAAAAACAGTAAAACGTGGAGAAATCATCGAACGTATCAAAGTGGCCCGCAGTTTCGGCGACCTTTCTGAAAACTCAGAGTACGAATCAGCAAAAGATGAGCAAGCCTTTGTTGAAGGCCGCATTACCACAATTGAAACAATGCTGCGTTTTGCGGAAATCATTGACAATAACAATGTGAATAGCGATGAGGTTTCTATCGGTAAAACGGTGACCTTTATCGAAATGCCTGACGGCGAAGAAGAAGAATACACCATCGTCGGCAGTGCCGAAGCTGACCCATTTGCTGGTCGCATCTCAAATGATTCACCAATTGCCCAAGCCTTGCTTGGCAAAAAAGTGGATGACGTCGTAGCCATCGCCACACCCGGCGGCGACATGCAGGTGAAAATTACTAAGGTTGAAATGATTTGATTTAATTTAAAAGATAAAAAACACGCTGTCGCAATTCCTTGAAAAGGGGATTGCGGTAGCGTGGTTTTTTATAGTATGTTTCCTATCTTCCCAAAAGCGGAAGCAGCAAAGTCACGACATCATAAAGATAATGGCAGAGCCAGCTGACCCAGATGCTATTAGATTTATGCCAGAGGTAATTAAGCAAAAAACGTACGGGAGCTAGGGTAAATAATAACTGTAACGGATGCAGTCCATAGGCGGTGACGTGCCAGAAAGCAAACAGAATACTTACAATAATTGAAGCAACGGTAAAGGAGAGACCAAGTTTTTTTAAGGCTAGTAAGAGATTGGTGCTGATGATTTCTTCTCCCATAATCATCAGGGGTACCTGCGTTAATAAAATCATTGGCTGAAAGTTATTTTCGATTGTATTTTGAGTAATGCTTCCAAAAAGTGTCGAATAGAGCAGACCAAAGCCAAGACCGACTATTAGTGTTAGAGGAACTCCCCATAGGCTGGTTTTTAAACTAAAGTGCTTAAATTGGTCGGTAAAAAGTTTCTTCAGTAGAAAATAGCCAGCCAATCCTGCTAAAACAGCATTCCAGCCGCTTCCGAGAATTGTCAGTATGTTGGTGCTCAAACCAGTCAAGTGTAACAATAAATAAGAAATAGCGACTGCAATGGTAACCAAGATTAGAGCGACAGCATTTTTGTTTTTAACCATAGTGATTATCCTTCCCATAAAACCTTTTTTATGCAGTAATTATAATCCTATAGATAACAAATTTAAAAATGATAGGTAACAAGGTGACGAAATTGTTCGTTAGTTTCGTCTGAGGAAATTTTGTGTTTTGTGGATGGAAAAAGGCGGGGGAAAACTTCGATGACGGACTATCTTAATTTTTTAAGGATAAAAAGAATTTGAATAGCTATTTTGCGCAATTATTTTGCAAAATAGCTTTAAAAGTTATTTACTGATTTTTTCAAAACTGCTATAGTTAACAATTAGGTCTTAGGTCCAATGTAAATGGAGCTGAAAAGCTTTAAGATAGATATAGAATCACGGAAGAAGGGGGCAATTTCATGGGCTCACTACGTTTTTTTATTGTAGTTGAAATCTTACTATTTTTATTTGGCGTCTATCAGGTGTTAACCAATCCGGCGCTGTTATTGTTATTAGCCTTTGGAATATTTTGTGTCTATTTAGGCTTGCGCAAACGCAAGCGGGGCCGGGGGAATTTCCAAAGTTTTGAATTGATTTTTGGTTTATTTATGATTTTCTTAGGCATGGCGAGTTCGCCGGCTTTTTGGATAATGGTGATTTTAGCGGTATTGTACATCGGCTTAAAGGGCATTGAAATTTCTGGGGTTGATATCACGAAAAATTCCTTCTGGCGCAAAAAGCAGATGATTATCGTGAAGACGACGGAGCCGCAGCAGCATGATAAGCAAAAAGAAAAAATGCAGTGGCTGGGTAGTGAACGGATTGGCGATGATGTTTATGAATGGAATGACATCAACTTGAATCTGCTGGCTGGTGATACGATTGTTGATTTGGGCAATACATTGTTACCGAAAGACGACAGTATTGTCATTATTCGCAAAGGCTTTGGCCGGACCCGGATTTTAGTACCACTGGGGGTGGGCATTCAATTGCAGCACTCGGCCCTCTATGGTCAAATCGAATTTGAAAATACTCAGGATGCTTTGAAGAATGAAACAGTGACGCTGTATAGCGGCGATTACGACCAAAATCCCCGCCGTTTGAAGATTTTGACTAACACGTTGGTAGGTGACTTAGAGGTGATCCGCGTATGATGCAAAAACCTGGTCGCCTTTTGATTGCATTGTATGCTATGCTTGCCTACTTTGTGTTATTCCTGTTTATTCTTTTTACTTTTTTTTACGCGAGCGGCACCACTCATTGGTGGGTGGAACTGGTCACTCAAAAAATTTTCTTTATCCCCTACCTAGTGTATCTGGTGGTGATTGCTGCGGTGTTGGGGCTGCTGACTTATTTTATTGTTAACTGGCTGCAGCGCTCTGGTAGTAAAGCGATTGAAGAAAAATTGCGTTTATTAGCCAATGGCAATTATGATAATCCTAAATTAACCGAGGAAATTGATTATTCCAATAATATTTACTTGAATGAGATGAACCGAGATGTTCTGCGGATTCAAGAAAAATTAGTGGAAATTTCCCGGGAGCTGCAGGCTTTAAACAGTCTGCCGCAACTAGTGGATGGCAGTACCAAAGAGGAAATCTTGGAGCAGGAGCGCCATCGTTTGGCGCGGGAGCTTCATGATTCCGTTTCTCAGCAATTATTTGCGGCGATGATGTTATTGTCGGCCTTAAATGAAATCGCCAATCAGGATGAAAATCTGGCGCCTTTGCGTAAGCAATTGGATACAGTGACGTCCATCATCAATTCCTCTCAATCGGAAATGCGGGCGCTCTTGTTGCATCTACGGCCGGTCAGCCTTGAGGGTAAGAGCTTGAAACAGGGGATTGAGCAGCTGCTGAAGGAATTGCAGACGAAAATTCAAATTGAGTTGAAGTGGGATGCTGAGGAAGTCAAATTGTCAGCGAACATTGAAGATCAATTGTTTAGAGTGGTGCAGGAATTATTATCGAATACTTTGCGGCATTCCAAAGCCAAGGAATTGGAAGTCTATCTGCATCGAATTGGCCCGAATGTCTTGCTGCGGGTAGTGGATGACGGTGTCGGCTTCGATGTCACCGAAAGCCGGGCTGGTAGTTATGGGTTGAATAATATTCGTGAACGGGTCGCTGGTGTCGGCGGGACCGTCAAGATAATCAGTTTTAAAAATCAAGGAACCAGCGTTGAAATCAAGGTTCCAATTTTAGAGGAGGAATCTGCATGATTCGTGTAATGCTGGTGGATGATCATGAGATGGTGCGTCTAGGCGTGTCGTCATACCTGTCGATTCAAAGCGATATTGAAGTGGTAGGAGAAGCAGAAAACGGTCGCCAAGGCTATGAATTGGCCTTGGAATTGCGACCAGATGTGATTTTAATGGATTTAGTGATGGACGAAATGGACGGTATTGAGTCCACTAAATTAATTTTAAAGGAATGGCCAGAAGCGAAGATTATCATCGTCACAAGTTTTATTGATGACGAAAAGGTTTATCCGGCGATTGAAGCGGGAGCGGCGGGCTATTTATTGAAAACCTCAACGGCAAGTGAAATTGCCGAAGCGATTCGAGCAACACAGCGGGGGGAACGGGTTTTAGAACCAGAAGTCACCACCAAGATGATGGAGCGCCTCAGCCGGAAAAATGAGCCAGTGTTGCATGAGGATTTAACCAATCGAGAGGTTGAAATTTTGATGCTGATTACCCAAGGGATGAGCAATCAAGAAATCGCCGATGAGTTATTTATTACCTTGAAAACGGTGAAGACTCACGTCTCCAATATTCTTTCCAAATTGGAAGTCGAGGACCGCACGCAGGCGGCAATTTATGCCTTTAAACACGGCTTAGTTAAATCATAAAAAAACTGTCAGCACAGTGGCTGTCTTCAAAAATGAAGCAGAACTGAGCTGGCAGTTTTATTTTGAGTGAAATTTTAACTGACAAAGGCCACGACAATACGGATAAATTGCGGTAGAAAAATAACTGTGTAGAGGGTACGGCTAATTTGAACTAAGGCGATTTTTGTCATATCGCCGCCTAAATCACCGGCAATCAAGGAAATATCAGTCGCTCCGGCTGGTGATGAGGCAAAGAGGGCGGAACGGAAATCTAACAGCTTGCGACGGGAAATGGTCACACCAAAAATCACATTGATCACTAGATAACTGGAGAGCAAAATAATCGCCGGTAAAATCAAACTACCCATATTTAAAATGCTGTCTCTGGTAATCGTACTGCCGATAATCGAACCGGCAATCAATTGAGCAAAAAAGCGAATATGCTTGGATAATGGCGCTGTATTTTTCAAGAGCTTGATGCCAATAGAAAAGACTAGCGATAAGCTTAAGGCACCAACTGGAATTTGTAAAAAGACACCAATCAGCCCGCCTATAGCAGCCACCACAAGAATCAAAAGGTTATTAGCCAAAGCTGAATTAGTGCCGTGATTCAAAGTTTTTTCCAATTTGGGTTCGGCAACCTCAACGGGCGGGTCTTGATTTTTATTGAGCTTTTTGATTAAAAACTCTATCCAATAAGGTAGAATTAATAACATCCCCACTAAACGAATCAGCTGCATCGTGGCGACAATTTCTGATTTTGCCCCCATGTCGATACTGATAAGGGAAACATCCATAATGCCCCCCGGCAAACAGGAAAGCAGGCTGGTAATCAAGTCAAAATCAAACAATTTGAAAAATAAAAAGCCCATTGCAAAGGTATTAATCGTAAATAGCAGCAGCAAAAAGAGAATCGGCTTGGCCATTTTGGGGAAGGTCTGCAGGTCCCGTTTAGAAATCTGCTGGCCGATATAAGCCCCGCTGACAATTTGCGCAAAGGTCTTAAAATAACTGGGCATAAATAAATCATGGACAAAAACAGAGTAAAGAGCCACACCAATCATGCTGCCGGTCATAAATGGGGCCGGCAATTTTAACCGCTGGGCAATTTTAGCACTGATCAAGGCCACGATAAAAGTGAGAAGAATAGTTTTAAACACGGAGTTACCGCCTGTCTTTTTTAACTAGATTGTAGCAAATTTTCTAGAATAATTGTGAAGAAAATTTCAAGGGAGCCACAGTCAAAAATCACCAAAATGGCTTTGTAGCAAAGAAAATCGAACTTTTACCTAATTGTTTTCATTATCTTGGATGAAAAAAGACAACAAAAGAACACTTTTTTCTGTTGCTTTAGAGAAAATAGGACTTTAATGACTGCTGTTTCAATCATTAAAGTCCTAATTTTTAGCTTTTATCAGGTCATGGTAATAAAGGTAGTTGTGAAGATGGCAATCCATGAATCCATAGCATCCAATAGCTTGGTTATCAGCTGAAAGGAATCTGACTTGCGAATTTCCTTTAAGCGCTGTTTGATTAAGTCACGCTCGTATTTAGAAAAATACTTTCTAATTAGCGAGTTTTTTTCTAAAAGGGCCGATAGTATTACAACTTCATCGGTAATTTTGCCATCTTCCAATAGTTCTGCCCGGATCTTTTCGATAATCGCAATGACCATCTTTTCTTCCGGTAGCAGGTAGGTCTTATTTTTAAACAGGCCTTGATTGGGTTTTTCGGTTGCAACGCCTAATTGAACTAAAGACTCTCCGACTGATGTAAAGAGGGCTTTTGGCAGCTTATCATTGAAATAGAAGTCTTCGCCTAAGCTTTCAATTTTTTTGGGTTTGTTATCTTTAATAAAATCATAGACCGGTTGCAGATAGTTTAGTTGAGGAGGAAGCTCCTTTCCGACGACAAATCTTTTTTTGTTGTCCAACTCGATGATTCCAGCAAATTGCAACTCTAATATGGCGCTGGCAAACAAAATAGCCGCTCCTTCGTCGCTGTTAACCAATTCAGCGGCGCCTTTAGGATTTAACGAGCATAAAAAATAATCTTGTGTAAAACTTTTTCCCATTGTATTTCCTCCATTTTTTTAAAATTATGACTTAATTAAAGTCTATCAAAAGCTATTCATTTGTCAAAGAGCCTTAAAAATAGCAGTTGATTGGATGAGGAGTTTTCCTTTGATTTTTAACAGATTAGACTGTTAAGTTTCCTTTCAGCCGGCTAGTTTTTTTAGGCCCCCTTTGATATACTTCCTTATGAAGCTATTTTAGGAAATGAGGCAGAAGGATGAGCACGAAGCAGAACTTTGCGATTATTGGATTAGGTCGTTTTGGTGGCAGTATTTGTCGGACTTTGATTGAGGCGGGCATGGAAGTGCTGGCGATTGATAGCAGTGAAGATCGGGTAAATGAATATATGAATATTGCGACCCATGCGGTTGTCGCCAATGCGCAAGACGAGATGACGCTGCGTTCTTTGGGGATTCGTAATTTTGACTGTGTTGTAGTGGCGATTGGTGAAGATATTCAGGCCAGCATTTTGGCAACTTTGATGGTCAAAGAGCTGGGAGTACCGAATGTGTTAGCCAAAGCGGTTAATGATTATCACGCGCGGGTGCTGGAAAAAATCGGCGCCGATAAAGTTGTTCATCCAGAGCGGGACATGGGGGAACGAATTGCCCATCAGCTGGTTTCTAAAAATATTTTGGATTATCTGGAGCTCTCTGATAAATTCACCTTGGCTGAAATCCATGTCGAAAATGAAAAATTCTACAATAAGTCATTGATGGAGCTGAACTTCCGTCAGCATTTTGGCTTGACTGTCGTGGCTATTCGCCGCAAAAATGGTCAAGTCGTGGTCTCACCGGCTGCTGATGAAATTGTGCAGCAGGCAGACAATTTATTGGTAATTGGGGAGACAGATGATGTAGAATATTTAGATGAGAAGATGAATCAATAAAAGGTGGGCTAATTGTGAAAATTACTGTAACAGATCAAGCGTTGGCGTGGTTTAAAAAGGAGCTGACCTTTCCAGCAGGCAGCGGCGTGCATTTTTATGGAAAAGTTTACGGAGCAACAAATGTCCATGAAGGCTTTTCCGTTGGGATGTCAGTTGACCAGCCGGTAGCACCAATTTATTCGGAAACCATCGATGGTATTTTATTTTTCGTAGAAGAAACGGATGCTTGGTTCTTTGCCGATTATGATTTACTGGTGGATTATGATGAAAAATTAGAAGAACCAAATTATACTTTCAGCGAATAAATATTGAAGTATTCACAAGCGCAGCTTAAAAAAGCCGGCGCTTGTTTCTTTTTGGCGCCAGTTATATTACAATAACTTTAGAATTAGTACGTTTAAAGGAATTTTTGGAGGATTTTATCAACTATGCTATCAATTGTAGTGCCTTGTTATAATGAAGAAGAGTCAATTCCATTATTTTACGCTGAGATGGAAAAAGTTCAGCAGCTGGTGGAGGATGAGTTTGAATATATTTTTGTCAATGACGGCTCAAAGGATAATACCCTTGGCGTCCTGCGGGAATTAGCTCAGCAGGATCATAAGGTCCGCTATATCTCGTTTTCCCGCAATTTTGGCAAAGAAGCCGGCCTTTTAGCCGGCTTAGAAGCGACCCGGGGCCAATTGGTGACGGTGATGGATGCTGACTTACAAGATCCACCAGAATTACTGCCACAGATGATTGCCATGCTAGCAGCCGATCCTGATTTAGATTGTGTCGGTACCCGACGAGCTGACCGGGAAGGCGAGCCAGCCATCCGCAGCTTCTTTGCCCGCATGTTTTATAAAATTATCAATAAAATCGGTCAAGCGGAGATGGTGGACGGCGCTCGCGACTTTCGCCTAATGACCCGTCAAATGGTGGACGCTATTTTAGAGCTACGGGAATATAACCGTTTTTCTAAAGGCCTTTTCAGCTGGGTCGGCTTTAAAACCGAATACCTTTCCTATGAAAATCGTGAACGGGTTGCCGGTGATACCTCTTGGTCCTTTTGGTCTTTGTTGAATTATTCAATTGACGGTATTATTAATTTCTCTGATATGCCCTTGAATATTGCTTCTTTTATGGGCTTTTTCTCCTGTCTCGGCTCAGGAATCGCTATGCTGATTATTATTTTTCGGACGTTTTTCTATGGTGATCCGACTAGCGGCTGGCCATCAATGGTCTCCATTTTCCTTTTTGTCGGTGGCTTGCAGCTGATGTCTCTAGGAATTATCGGCAAGTACATCGGCAAGATTTTTTTAGAAACAAAAAATCGGCCGGTTTATATTGTCAAGGAGACAGAGGAGAAGGTACGGGTTGAGGAAGAATAGCATTTTTAGACACTAGACATTTTGAGGATAGCTGGACTCTTGTGTGTACTTTTCAAAGTAATATGTTAGTGAAATATTAAAAAACTACTCTTTGATTTAAAGAGTAGTTTTTTATTTTGGAACTTGCTTATTTTAAATCTTTTGACGGCGCCAATCTTCATGGGATTTATTGTGAACATGAAATATGCTTAAGTAATTGTTTAGAATCCGGCTCCGTGCATCTGTGAAATAAAAAAAGATTATAATATTTTTTGAGAAATTGAATATAAATTTTTACTAAGCACTCAAAGGATGAGGTAGCTCTTTTTCTCCTTGTTGTTCTGTCATCTGTATTTCCGAAATAGTTGGTACCCTATCACTACTAAGAAGCTAGTTATTGATATAATCCAAGCTAATTTACTTAATAATGGATAATGGTAAGAGACTACTATATTATTTTCTCCCTGCTGACTTTGAAATGAGACTAATGGTCCGTTATCTTCAGATTCAATTTCCTGGCCATTATTTGTCAGAGTTAATCCAGCATATCTAAAAACTGGTAAGACAATTTCTGCCTGATTTTCAGCAATAAAACTGTAGTTTTGTTGATTTGCGGAGATAGTAATTTCTGCTTCAATAGGCAATCCATTTGCAGTGACTATTTGTTGGCTAAGCTGGTCTTCTTGCTCCTTTGAATATACTGGTGAATAATCAACACGCCCTAGACTGACATTTCTGGTCACACTATCAAAAGTAACTTGTGAATAGTCAGTAGCATTTAAACTTTCAGATGATGCACGTATAGATCCCATATTTAACACTATTAAAATTAGTGCAAATATGGCAATAGCTAATTTCCTAAATCGGGTTGTTTCAATTAATTCATGGATATAAATTGCTCCAGCAAAGCCTATAAATAACGAAGTAAGACCCAAGAAGCGCCAAGGAAATTGAATGTTGGTAAAAAGAGTTGACTGTAAAATTGACCAAGGGAAAAGCTTTGTTGACATAATGAATGCTAAAGCTCCTAGAATTAAGCTTATTTTCTGAACTTTATTTAAGTTTTTGAATTGTAATAGCATTGTGACTAAAAGCGCTGTAATCAATAAGCCAAGTGAAATCGTACTGTATGAATTATTTAATCCTTCTACTATAAGCGTACCACTATTAAAACTATTTGAAGCTAAATCTGCAATAAACGGCATATTTAATTCTTGAAACTCACTATTAATTAATAATGGTACTAGAAAACCTAAACTAAGTAGTAAAATTAGTAATCCTGACTTAACGAAAGATAGTGTGACAGCAATAAATTTTTTTTGATGGGTGATACCATAAAATAGATAGCATAATACAACAAATAAAAAAGCGAGGAATGAAGTAATTACATGACTATATATAATTAAAGAAAAGCTGAAGGCCAGCATCAAGATTCCTTGCTTATTGTTTTTAAGTATTAAGAAAACTCCACAGAAAACTAAAGGGAGAAAAGTCATTGCGATAACTTCACCTAGTGCTGCTCTAGTATAAATGTTAACCATTCGATATGTTGAAAAGACGTATAGTAAAGAGAATATGAAACCAATTCGGTGACTGTGAGTTATTTTGAGGGCAGAGTAATGCGAATTTAAAAAAGTCAATAATGTGATAAATAGCATATAAAGGTTATATCCAACGCCAATATTATCAACTAGTTTTACTAATAATAAAGCTGGATACAATGTCAGCCAACCGTAAAAATTATTTACTTGCAAGCCTACAGAATGAAGAACTTCTAAGTTTACCGGTGACTGGAGCACGTTTTCCAAACTTAAGATTCGGTTGAGGTGAAAATTCATATCGTTACCGTCAAAAATGATGTGATTATTAAGGGAAAAACCTGTTGCTAAAAAGCTCAGAATAAAATATCCAAAAACAATTAAAGCTATTTCGATAACTTTAAATTTCCAATTCTTTTTTGACGTGGCTCTTTCTGTATTCAAATAAATCCTCCTTGTTTCTATTCGACTACAAGACTCTTTTTAAAGTTAAAGCCGGTCGATTATTCGTAATATACGACTCAGTTTAACATAAATAAAATTAACTGAGTGGGTAAATATAAATTCATTTGAGAAAACTCTATTTTTCCTTATTAACTATTAATTTGTAATCCTTTTTATTGATAGAAATTGGCAGATAATAGCTATGTCTCCTTTTTTTAGGTCCATCATTCATTTCAAGAAATGAAGATAGACTAGCTATTGCTCCCCAAGGTTCACCACTACATAATGATCAATAACCTGCAAATAGCCATCCTCTGGATAACTTGGCATGGACTGTGCGACTGCGGCTAATTCTTGATATTTGGCTGAATCTTCAGAATAGCCGATGGGAAAACCTTCAGCGAAAAGAAAATCAGCGATTCTACGGGTGTTTCCAGTTGGCGCATCCGTGTCGAATTCAAAAAAAGAAGCGCCTATGATTTCACCTTTCAAAATTTGTAAACCAGAAAAATCAATTTCCCCGTAAGCAACAAGTTGGTAATTTTCAGGGTCAGTAATCCCTAGATTAGCAATTTCAGTTTGAATGCTTTCAGCAATTGTCTGTTCTTGTTGAAAAATCATATTGGTAGTCTGACCTAAACGGAAAGTTGAAAAACCTTGAAACAGGCTGATAACTAAGGAAAATAGTAGTAAGCCACGCTTGATTTTTAGAGAATCAAGCTCAGTAGCAATCGCAGCTGTCAAGAAGAACAATACGAAATATATAGTTGGATAGTAACTGCGAATAGGTCCTACCCATCCGAGTGTCAAGATTAGGAAACTGACACATAAAAATAACACACCAACAGTAATGGTTAAAGAAATCTTTCGTTGCAACGTATTTTTCCGATTAAAAAGGACAGCCAGAAGAAATAGCACTCCAAATACAGAGAAAAAACCTAGGAAAAAAGGCCTGTGAATGGAAAATAAATTTCGAATCAGCAGCCAAGCAGTTTCAACAATGTAATTCTTAAATGGGATCTGTAAAAAATAAAAATCAAAGGAGATATAACCATTCGCAGCAATATTAAACATCTGATAGACTAGTTTATTGATGAGTAAATAACCAATAAAAGATAAAACAAGGACTGCGATATATGGGATAGCTTGTTTAAGATAATCAACAATAGTGGTCTCTTCGTTGGTTTTTAAGTAGACACTAAGGATTGCTAGGACAACAAAAGAAACCTGTAAGGATTGATAGATGGCAAACGAAAAAGTTGATAAGAAAAGGGCAGCTATCAGCAATACAGCAGACACAGTTTTAGTTTTCTTCTCAAAAGCCATTTGAATCATCAAAATAGCTATTAGTTGAAAAATAACAGCTAGCTGGACTTCTATACTTTGCAATATGAAGTTAGTCTGCTCAATCGTGCTAGGGGCAGTGATGGCGACTAGCGAAGCCGCAAAGAGGATTGGCGTAGAAATTTTTTTTGAGGATCGCCAAAACATGTAACAGAGTAGGAGCACAGTTACTGTCAACAAAAAGTAAGTCATTACATTTATAAAAACAGGATAAATGGAAGTACCCCAGGGTAAAACTCTTTTCAAAAATACTAAGCCATAGCGGTTTAGAGCCAGCCACCAGCTCAATGTTCCCTCTGGGTCTGCCATCATTCTTTCCGTATCGATACTAAAACTATAATTGAAAATTTTAGGGGCGTAAACAAGTGCAACAGCCACTAAACAAAAAATAGTTAAGCCCAGTTGTTGCTTTAAAAAGGCAAAAATACTTGTGGATTCCTTTGAAGTTGTGGGCATTTAAATTAAATCCTCTGTCATTTATTTCACGTATTTGAGGTGCTTAAAACGTAATAAATTGATTATACCAGTGGATTTTGAGGAAAACTAGTCTGTAATTAGTGCTTATGAGACTGATAAGGGTTACAAAATAGAAGTAGAAGAAATTTTACGAGGCATGGAACTCTCTTTGTCTTTAGACTTTTTCAAAAAAATAGAAACCTGCCGAACAATCGACAGGTTTCTATTTTAATACCCCTTATCCAGACTCACTTCATTTTTCACTAATTTTCCATCGGCGACATAGGATTTCAAATTGGCTAAGAAAATTTTCATAAATTTCTTTTGGAAGCCGACTAATTCACCAGACATGTGAGGAGTAATTAGCAGATTTTTTGTCTGCCATAAAATGCTATCTGCTGGTAATGGCTCAGTCTTGAAGACATCCAGAGCGGCGAAGGCCAATTCGCCTGTTTCTAAAGCCGTCGCCAAATCATCTTCGACAACGGAAGGACCGCGGCCAACATTGATAAAAATACTATCAGGATGCAGTCCGCTAAAGAAGGTACTGTCATAGATAGCCGTTGTTTCTGCTGTCAAAGGCAGAATGTTGACGATAATATCCATGCCTTGTGCGACTTTGTTTAAATTTTTAAAGGTGTAAGTTTCAAAGAAGCCATCTACTTGATGTCCAGTTGTGTTCACGCCATAGACTTGAACGCCAAGAGCGCCGGCTGCTTGAGCCGTTTTTTGACCGATATGACCGGTACCGACAATCAGCATTTTCTTCTCCGCTAATTGGCCAACTGTCAGCTCGTTGCGATGCTGCCATAGCGTATTTTCCTGATGTTGCGCAATCGTCAGCAAATCCCGGTAATAAGCCAATAAAACACCGATAATATGCTCAGTAATCGCCGTGGCATGGATGCCGCTGGAATTTGAAAGCAGGATATTATTTTTTTGATAGTCTTTAAGGGGCAGATAATCGACACCGGCTGAAATTGCTTGGACCCATTTCAAACGGTTGTTGGTTAGTAACTCTGGAGCGAGCTTTTTATCCCAGCCGATAGTGATTTCTACATTTGCTATGTCCTCTGGCGCTAGCTCGGTTTGGAAACGATAGTCTGGGGCAATCGTTTTGATTTGATCTAAAAACTCGTCTTTAAAGTTTCGTGATGCATAAATAATTGGCTGTGTCATAAAGCAAACCTCTTTCTGTGTAAATTTTGCTAGTTACATTGTAGCAAAGGCGACCTTTTTCAGCAAAATATCTCGCTGTTTAGTGGTGAGAAAGGCTGATTGATTGACTATATAAAAAAGCTGTCAGTGAAAGAGTGGTTCCTTTTGTGGAGTGAAAGACTCATTGGTTTAGCAAATTACATTTTTAGAAAATTTTTTTGGAAGAAATTGCTTAGGAAAAACTGCGTAGAAAGAAATTGAGTAATGAGAGAGTACTTTATAAGAAGTTGCCCTCAAAAATCGAGCCATTTTCAAAATGGCAAGGTTTAGCAAAAAGAAAGGCTAATGAATCGGTTAGAGATTATAGAAAGAAAAAGTTTGTACCACCTCAATGCCCTCAACACTCTTGAAAAACTTGGCTAAAAAAACCATTAGCTCTCAGCTCTTCCAAGTGGGTGGAGAGCGGAAAACTAACGGATTTTATCTTTATTTGATAACAGGTGGCTTGGGCGCCAATGATTTGGTAGCTCTTGAAAAGATGAAGAGGGTCAAGAGCATTGTAAATAATGATACGTCAAAGCTTGGTAAAAAGAAGGAAATCAGTGCGGATAAAATAATCGGCACCGTTGCGCTGTAGACGGAAATTTTTAAGGTTTCAAAGAAGGTTAAGCGAATCCGCCGCAGTGTGCTGAATAAAAAGCAAGTGATGCCTCCAAAGAGAAGGGTGAACATCAGGCTCAGCCAAACAGGATAGAGTAAAAATAGAAAGACTAGGGCTTCCATCCAAAAAGGCAGCTGGGTCTCTGTCAGCATCTGACGGATATCGGCACCGGTCAGTTGCGCTAGAGTTTCATTATCATAAGGAATTTCAAAAATATTGGAGCCAAAGACGGCCGAAATCATATCGGAATTGGCAAAAGCGATAATCAGTTCATTTTTAGAAAAGCCGATACTGAACAAGTTTCCCACCAAATCACTTGAAATTTCTTCGGGCGTGCGCTGGCCTTCAGGGTCAAAGGTAAAGACAATTGTGTCGGTTTGATAAATGAAGCCCTTGGTATCATCGGTGACGATTTCGCCGTTTTCAAAATGAAAATCAGGAATCTCAGCGGCAATCTGGGTCCCGTCAGTTTGAATATCGCCGACAAAGGAGAAGACCCCTTGGGCAATCGGCAGTGCTAAAATCACCCCTAAAAACAAGGCGTAGAGAATCGTTTTCCAAAAAGGAATTTTGCGGGCAGCCTGCAATTGGTCGAATTGATAAAAAGAAGCTAAAAATAATTTCCAGTTTGTCATGATGGTTCCTTTCTTAATCTGTCTAGTTTGTATTTTATCGAAGAGCGGCCCTAAACACAAGGTAAGTCCCGTTTTTTCTTGAAGATTGTTTTTTATTGACGACTAGTTGCCTCAATTAGCCCGCGATTTGCTGGAGAATTCGGCGGACACGTTTTTTATTATGACTTTTTTCAATGAATTGACTATGAACAGATTTGTGGCGGGGATGACTAGTATTCTGCGGCTTTTTATTTTAAGATAGATAGGAGAACTTTTTGAAGGAGCAGGTTATGGAATTTTTTAAAAAATGGAAAAAAATCTTAGAAGATAAAGGCTATTGGGAAATTTTATCCTATTTATTTTTCGGCGGGGCAACGACAGTCGTCAATATGGGCGTCTTTTTTATCGCCAACGCCTTTTTGCATCATTATATTGTGGCGAATACAATCGCCTGGTTTATCTCGGTCCTCTTTGCTTTTGTCACCAATAAAATTTTTGTCTTCCAAACAAAGAGCGAGACTGTCGGTCAGCTGGTCTGGGAATGGCTGAAATTTATGTTTTACCGGATTTTATCATTAGGAATAGATAACGGTTCCTTGTATGTGATTGTTGACGTTTTCAAATGGAATGTCTTTGTTGGCAAGCTGGTATCCCAAGTGCTGGTTGTGGTTGCCAATTATGCCTTCAGTAAATTGTTCATTTTTAAAAAAACAACGGAAGAATAGCGGGAAAATAAGGAAGCATATCTTTTGAAGATTTCACAAGTGAATGGTACTCTTATCTTGTACTTAAAATTTGAGGAGGACTTTAAAATGGCTTACACTTTACCAGAATTACCTTACGCTTATGATGCTTTGGAACCTTATATCGATGTTGAAACTATGCATTTGCATCATGACAAACACCACAACACTTACGTGACTAATTTGAATGCAGCAATTGAAAAATATCCAGAACTTGGCGAACAAACTGTTGAAGAATTAGTAACGAACTTAAATGAAGTCCCTGAAGATATTCGTGGAGCTGTGCGCAACAATGGCGGCGGCCACGCTAACCATAGCTTCTTCTGGAAAATTATGGGACCAAACGCTGGCGGCAAGCCAACTGGCCCAATCGCAGATGCCATCAATGATGCATTTGGCGATTTTGAAAAATTCAAAGAAGCCTTTAAAACTGCTGCAACTGGCCGTTTCGGTTCAGGCTGGGCTTGGCTAGTAGTCAACAACGGCAAATTAGAAATTACCTCAACAGGCAACCAAGATTCTCCATTAACTGATGGTAAAACACCAGTGATTGGTCTTGATGTTTGGGAACATGCTTACTACTTGAAATACAAAAACGTACGCCCTGATTACATCGCAGCTTTCTGGGAAGTTATCAACTGGGATCAGGTAAATAAAAACTTTGAAGAAGCAACTATCTAAAGCTTAAGCAATACGATTTTTCCCGCCATATGTAAAAAGAGTGGCGGGATTTTTTGTAAAAATTTTTAAAGAACAACAATTTTTCTCGTAACTTCTCCCTGTCGAGGCACAAATCAATTATACTATTTTGAAAGGGCTTAATTTATGGGGGGAGCAAATGAAAGCAAAGAAGATAAATCTTATTTTAGGCTGGGGCTTGGGCATAGTGATTGCGGGCTTTTTTCTGCTGCATATCTCAACCGAAGCAGCCTTACGCACGCATTTATTTTTTTCCGGCCATCCGCTAGTAGCGATAACCAGCGATGTCTCGCCGGTGGAATTTTTTGAAAACGGTGAAATCATCTATGCAGTTGAAAATCCGCCAGTTGATTCAGCTACGCAAACAAGATTGGACCGTTTTACCCTTGAACCGGCGTTAGGAGTTTTGTATTTTGCTAAATATACAGGAGTGTAGGTGCTGAGAATTTCATAAAGCTTGTGGCATATTTTTGTAAAGCCGTTTGAATAGTCAAATTTAAAATCACCTGTCAATTTGCCAAAATTAAATAAAATTTTTTTTAGTATTCAGCCAAGACTAGATGTGGGGCTGAATATTTTTTGTCTTTTCTTATTGACTAAATGTAACTAAGTGATTACAATATGTTTAGTAGCTGTTACTAAAGGAGACGGAGTTATGATAAAAAACCGTTTGAAAGTTTTGCGGGCTGAGAGAGATTGGACGCAATCTGATTTAGCCAAGCGGGCTGGTATATCGCGGCAGGCGGTCATTTCGATTGAGAAATACAAATACACGCCTTCCTTGGACTTGGCCTTTACTTTAGCCAAAGTCTTTGCGGTGCCAATCACAGAAGTGTTTAGTCAGGAGAGAGAAGAAGATGAATGATGTGCTTGAGTTACTCAATATTTTTGGCTTGCTGATCTTAGGACTTGCCGCTTTCGGCACTGTGCTATTTGAACTGAGAAAGCGCCGTGTTTATCAAAATGATGAACGCTGGCAGTTGATTGTCAGTAAAGGCAATCAGATTACTTATGGTGCAGCGTCTATCTTGGCAACCTTTGTCTTAATTGTCTTGCTATGTTCAGATTTTGGTTTCTTAAAACGCATTAGTTTTTTTGAACTAGCCTTTCAAAAGGAAAATCTTTTTCAATTTCTCTATTTTATGGGCATCATAACACCATATCTGCTGATTGGCACCCGCATCAGCTCTCTATTTATACTAGATAAAAAAATGTAAAAGAAAGCAGGAAAAATAATATGAAACAATTTAAAATTGGCGATGGTGTCACTCCCTTGGATGGACCATTTAAGGGAATCTATGGTGTTGTCGTTTACTATGATGAAAAAGAACAGGTTTTGGTTCGTTTTACCGGCAGTCAGCAGTTGTATTTTGCTGAGGTGGATTTACGGTTGTGGGAGAAGTGAGAAGAACACTCTCGGTAATACTTACGGAAAGAATTTATATCTGATATCCGTTGCTGATGCTAAAAATTGTACTTCAATATCATCAGATGTTTTTATAGAACAAAAGAAGTTGCTATTTTTTGACTTGAAAAAAATGCAAAAAGTAATTAGAATGAAAGCATATACATCAGATGAATTTTGAAAGGGGCATGCAAGTGGAAGCGACGAAAACTTTGGTTGAGCAGACAACAGATAAAATTATTGCTTTTATCAAAACGCATGATTTGAAGATTGGCAATAAACTTCCCAATGAGTACCAGTTATCCCAAGAGCTAGATGTTGGGCGTAGCACTTTACGGGAAGCAGTTCGTGTGCTAGTTTCCCGTAATATTTTAGAAGTCCGCCAAGGGTCAGGGACTTTTATTAGTGATAAGCGGGGCATCGCAACAGACCCTTTAGGCTTTTCTTTGATTAAAGACCAAGATAAGATGATTTTAGATTTATTTGAGCTGCGTTACTTGTTGGAGCCTAAAATGGCCGCCTTGGCCGCTCAAAATGCCTCCGCTAAACAAATCGAGCGAATCACCTATTTGAAGGATGAAATTGAAATTTCATTTTTAGAAGGAACGGATGACCACATTCAATTGGATATTGAATTGCACACGACGATTGCTGAGGCTAGCGGAAATGTTGGCTTGACGCACATCATTCCAGTAATTAATGAGTCGATCGCCCTATTTAATAAGAGTTATAATGTCGAACGGCTGAAGATTGAAACTATTGCTCTACATTCAGATATTGTTGAGGCGATTGCTAACCATGATCAGCTGGAAGCTTTTGATACGATGACAGTTCATATGGCCACTAACCGCAAGGAGTTTCGCAAGATAATGAAAAAAAAATAGAAAACGCTTTAAAAAAAAGTTGACAAGTCATCTGATGTATTTTATATTGAAATACATCAGATGACTTTTTTATTTTGAGGAGGAGAAAGAATGAGTGGTTTTATGGACAAACTAACCGATGTGCTAGGAAGTTTTGCAAACAAGATTAATAATCTGCGCTACATCATGGTCATTAAAAATGCATTCTCTGCATTAATTCCAGTAATTATTACGGGAGCTTTTGGAACATTATTCTCAGCGATGGTTTTTGATGCTGACAATGGTTTAGCACAAATTAATGCCTTGCGGTTTTTAGAGGAATTGAAACCGATTGCATCAGCAGTGAGTTATGTAACACTGAGCTTTTTAACTATTTATGCTGTATTTCTAATAGGGATTGAGTTAGCTAAGCTCAATAAAATCAGCGGGGTATTTCCGGGGATTTTAGCAGTGATGTCTTATTTATCCGTTAATCCCACCACCTATGAGCTAGTCAATAATGATACGACAGTTTTAGTGGAAAACGTGTTAGCTAAACAATATACTGACACTAAAGGGTTATTTCTAGGAATGTTTGTTGCAATTGTCTCAGTCGAATTATATAGCTGGTTAGGAAAACGTGACGGCTTGAAAATTAAAATGCCGGACACAGTACCGAGTAATGTATCTGCTAGTTTTTCGGCGCTATTTCCCACAATTATTACAGTAGCAGTAATTGCCAGTGCGGGTTTTGCTATCAAAGCAATCACCGGTCAGTATGCTTATGACATTATTTATAATATTGTTCAACGACCTTTAGAAAGTGTTGTGCAAGGTTTACCAGGGATTTTAATTCTAATGCTGGTTGCCCAAGTCTTTTGGGTGATTGGGATTCATGGTAATCAGATGGTTAAACCAATCCGTGAACCGTTGCTGTTAGCTGCGATTGCCGTCAATACAGAGGCTTTTGAAGCGGGCAGAGAAATTCCTAACATTATCACGATGCCGTTTTGGGATATGTATATGAGTATGGGTGGTTCTGGTGTTACCATTGGTCTGTTAGTTGCTATTTTATTAGTAGGTAAACGAGATGACATGCGGGAAATTACCAAGTTATCTCTGGCTCCTGGTATCTTTAATATTAATGAACCAGTAATTTTCGGAATGCCGATTATGTTGAACCCGATTTTGGCGATTCCTTTCATCATCACGCCTTTAGTAACTGGGACAATCGGTTACTTTGCGACTTCATTAGGATTTGCTGCAAAAGCCGTCGTGATGGTGCCATGGCCAATGCCGCCAATCGTAAATGCCTACTTGGCAACTGCTGGTGATATCGGTGCAGTCATCACCCAGGCAATCTGTATTGTTGTCGCTATTTTGATTTATTTACCATTCGTTAAGATTTCTAATAAAGAAAGTCGTTAATCAAAGGAGAGCTTTATGAAAATCACAATCCCTGAAAATTTTATTATCGGAGCCGCTTCATCCGCTTGGCAAACTGAAGGCTGGGTTGGCAAAAAGGAAAACCAGGATTCCTATTTAGATCGTTGGTATAAAAATGAAAAATTTGTTTGGCACAATGGCTATGGCCCAGCAGTTGCTACCAATTTTATGGAAAAATACCAAGATGACGTTGACTTGATGAAGGAAATCAAGCTAACTCATTATCGGACCTCCATCAATTGGGCCCGCTTTTTCACTGATCACGAACAATTAATTGTCGATGAGGACTACGCCCAGCACATCAGTGATGTGATTAATGCGCTATTAGCAGCCGGTGTAGAACCAATGCTGTGCTTGGAGCATTACGAGGTACCGGCAGTCTTATCTGATAAATATGATGGCTGGTCTTCGCGAAAAGTCGTTGATTTATATGCCGGCTATGCCAAAATCGCCTTTGAACGTTTTGGCGACAGGGTCAAACAGTGGTTTACCTTTAACGAACCGATTGTGCCGCAGACCCGCATTTATTTAGATGCGATTCGCTGGCCTCACGAGCAAAACACGCAGAAGTGGTTGCTGTGGAATTACCATAAAGTTTTAGCTAGTGCCAAGGCTGTTGAAATCTACCATGAACTAAATCAAGGTGGCCGGATTGGCTGTGTTTTAAATCCTGAGATGGTTTATGCCCGTTCTAGCTCCGAGGCTGACCAAAAAGCAGCTGCTATGTATGATTTATTTTTTAATCAAATTTTCTTTACACCAATGATTAAAGGAATTTTTCCACAGGAATTGATTGATATTTGTCAAGCTCATGGGGTTTGGATTGAAACAGCTGCTGAAGATTTGGCGACTATTAAGGAAAATACATTGGACTTTTTAGGGGTGAACCAGTATTATCCTAAACGAGTTCGTTCACCAAAATACGCACCAAATGCAGAGACACCTTTCCATCCAGAAATTTTCTATGACACCTTCGATTTGCCTGGTAAACAGATGAATAATTCCCGTGGTTGGGAAATTTATCCGCAGGTGATGTATGATATGGCCCTTTATTTGAAAAATAATTATGGCAATATCCCATGGCTGATTACTGAAAATGGCATGGGCCGGGAGAATGAAGAGCAGTATCAAGATGAAACTGGGATGGTGCAGGATAGCTATCGCATTGATTTTATCAGCCAGCACTTACGCTATTTAATTAAAGCCGTCGAAGAAGGAGCTAACTGTGAAGGCTATATGCTTTGGGCCTTTACCGATTGTGTTTCTCCGATGAATGCCTTCAAAAATCGCTATGGTTTGGTGCGAATTGAGCTAAATGAAGAGCGCACCCGTTCTATGAAAAAATCGGGACAGTGGTATAAATCAATTATCGAGACCCGCCAATTTGAAGTAGCAGACGAACAGGAATATAAATAGGTAAAAATGCTGAACTCTGGCTCTGGCGCAGTTCAGCATTTTTGCAATTTTTACAGGAACAAGGATGGGATTATCATGCAAAATCAAACACTCTTTTTAAGTATCGACATCGGTACCACCGCCATTAAATTTGGTCTAATTGACAACAGTCAGCTTGTCTGGGAAACTTTACAGCTGTCAAAAACTTATCAAGTGGGGGCTGCCCGTTTTCAAAAACGCAGTGAGCTTTATCAGGAGCTAAAAGCAGGAATTGCGGCTATTCCAGATGAGTTGCGACAGCGGATAAAAACAATTGGCTTTAGTGTGGCGATGCACAGTTTATTTCCTTATGAAAATGACTCTTCCGAGAATATTTTCCTTTGGTCAGATGCTCAAGCTAAAGAGACAATCAAAGAATTTAAAAGCAGTGATACTGCCCGCCAGTTTTATTTAAAAACTGGCACACCAATTCATCCGATGACTCCCTTTGCTAAGATTATGTACTTTAATGAGCAGGGGACCTACCCTCAAAATATGTCATGGTATGGACTCAAAGAGTGTTTGATGCAACTGTTCACTGGTCAATGGCGGCTAGACTTGGCCACGGCCTCAGCGACTGGTCTGCTCAATCTAAATTCCTTAAGTTGGGATGCAGAAATTTTAGATTTTCTAAATTTAACAGAAAAACAATTAGCACCTTTGACGGACACTACCGAGTTGTTTCCGATTTTGGCTGAAACTGCGAATGACTTTTCATTGCCAACAGATTGTCAAATTATGATTGGGGCCAGTGACGGCAGCTTGGCTACCTATGCTGGCTTTAAAACCAGTGGTATTCCAAATAGTTTAACCATTGGGACTAGTGCGGCTTTGCGGAAGTTGCGAACCAGTCCCCGCCTTGATCCAATCCGGCAAAATTTTTGTTATTATCTGCATCACGAACTATACGTAACCGGCGCACCGTCAAACAACGGTGGCAATGTCTTAGCTTGGGCCAGTGATATTTTGTTTGAAGAAACCGCCCACTTTTATCAAGGGCTGCCAACAGCATTAGCAGCTTCTCCAATCGGTGCTAAAGGTCTGCGTTTTGCCCCTTATCTGAATGGCGAGCGGGCCCCTTTATGGGATATGGATCAAACGGCTGGTTTTCAGAAAATTACGAGTCAGCATCGCAAGGCTGACTTTGTGCGGGCCGTGACCGAGGGTGTTTTGATGAACATTCGAACACTACAGGAAAGCCTCGGAGAAATGATTGAAATTACCGTTAACGGCGGTTTTTTCCAAACCACCGAGCTTTCACAGATGACAGCGGATGTCTTAGGTGCAACTTGTTATTTGACGGAAAAAAATGAACCGATTTTTGGTTTATATTATTTGCATCAGACAGAAGACTTAACGCCTGAGGTTCAAGAAAATTATTTTGTGCCAGATGAAACACGGCATCAAGAGTATGAAAAGTTGTTTGCCAATTACTTTATTTATTAATTAAATAATACAGATGAGCTGCTGAGATTTTTTTCTTGGCAGTTTTTTTTTCACCTCACCTGTTGATTTTTCCCTCCCTCAGGTTGTATATATTATGACAAGCTATTTTCATAAAAAGGGGAGTCGAAAACATGCGCAAACTACATCTACTATTTAAAAATGCAGACGGCAGCCGCAAGCGGATTGTGGTGGAGTGTTGTCATCAGAATTTATCCGCTGAATCAGTACGCAGGGCGATGGAGGAGATTATTGCTTTAAAGCTATTTGAGCGCAATGGCGTGCAGCTTTATACAGAAATTGTTGGGGCAAAATATGTTGAGAAGCGGATTACTATAATTTTTGATGATGGGAATAGCCGCCCTCTAAAGGAAAAAACGGCGGTTGCTCAAACAGAGCAGCTGGTGAAAGAACAGCTGCAGGCTGAGGCAGTTGTTGAGCCAGCAGGAGTATCATCGATAGAGCAATCTGAGTTTAATTTAAAATTTATCGAGCTTAATAAGGAAACAAAAAGTCTCTCGAAAAGGTTCTTTCAAAGATTCTTGTATTCTCTAAAAGAGACTGTTAAACACGTTTCAACAAAAAAACTGAGGCGGCTGAAACTGCGGAATTCCCGCAGTTTTAGCAACCTCAATCAGCGGATTATTTATTAAAGTTCTTGGGTTTTCTAACAACGTCAATCAAAGTGCCGTCGCGATATTCAATCAAGGCGACAACTTGGTCGTCAAATTCGATATCTTCTGGTTCTCCGGCATACTGATAGGCCAAGTCCCTCAATTCTTCAATAGTTTTTAGCGGAATATCGGTATCTTTAAAGGCTTCCAGTAAATCTTGACGGGCAGGATTTACCGCAACGCCATAATCGGTGACGACGATATCAATACTTTCTCCGGGTGTCGTCACAGAGGTCACATGATTGCGGACAGTTGCTAGCCGGCTGCGAATCAACGGCGCCACAATGATCGCAATTTTTGAACCGGCAGCAGTATCGGTATGACCGCCGGGAGCTCCTTGAAGGATACCAGTGGAGCCTTGGACAACATTGACATTGAAATCAATATCGACCTCTAAAGCGCCTAAGATGACAAAGTCTAGCTGATTAACAAAGGCTCCTTTGTTAAAGGGATTAGCATATTGGGAAGCGGAGATTTCAAAATGCCGTGGGTCGCTATGGGCCGAAGCGACCGAAGCCAAATCAAAGGCTTGATCGTCTAATAAGGTGTTGATGTAGCCGTCACGGTATAAATTGACGATAGGTTCAGTGATGCCCCCCATGGCCCAGCCGCATCTGACATTGGCTTTGTCCATAAATTCCTTCAAAAAGGTCGTGGTCGCTAGAGAAGGTCCACCACCGCCAGTTTGAAAGGAGAAGCCGTCTTTGAATAAGCCGGAGTGATACATACATTTGGCGGCATTTTCAGCGAGCATTAATTCTCTAGTGTCCGTCGTTAGGCGCAGCACGCCGGTGGCAATTTTTGACGCATCGCCGATTGAATCGACCTCCACCACATAATCAACATCAATCCCTTTGATGCTGGCAGGGAAATTTGGTGCGGGAACTAAAGTGTCTGTGATGATGACCACTTTATCAGCGTAACGGGCGTCACCGTCAACATAAGAAAGAACACCAGTATCAGATTTTCCGCCTTTTCCGCTGGCGTTGCCCCATTTATCGCTGGTTGGGGCTGCCAAGAAGGCGACATCAATTTTAACGGAACCGTCTTCGATTGCCCGAGCTCGACCGCCGTGGGTGCGGATAATTGCTGGATTTTTTAATTTGCCAGCAGAAACTGTTTCGCCGATTTCATCACGAATCCCGCTGGTAGAAATGCCGGTGACCGTGCCATCTTCAATACAAGGCACTAAATAATTATGTGCGGTATTTAAGCTAGAAGCACAGACTAACAAATCCTTGATTCCCAATGCGTGAATTTCCTTCATCACTAGATTGACAACATAATCCCCATTGCGCAGGTGGTGGTGAAAGGAAATTGTCATGCCATCTTTTAGCTCAGCGGCGATAACAGCTTCACGGATAGAAGCGACTAATTTACTTTCTTGTGGTTTAACGTGAGCTTTAACAGTGGGGGCACTCTTTGTGAACTCATAGCCATCACGGTAGTATTGCCCTTGAAAAACTTCCCGACCATCAGTTAAATATTTATCTGGAATCTCACGACCTAATTGATTAATCACACTAATTCCCCCTTATAGGTACCGGCAGCTTTTGCCAGTTTCAAAATTCTTTGAGCCCCTTCAACGTGGGCAATATCGACCATTTTGCCGTCGACAATCAAAACACCAATGCCGGCTTCTTTATTATCTTCAATTGCCTGAATCACATGCTCAGCGTGATAGACTTCAGCAGCATCTGGCGTAAAGGCTGCATGGGTGACGCTGATTTGCTTAGGACTAATTAGCGACTTGCCGTCAAAGCCAAGGTCTTTAATAAAGTTGACTTCCTCGACAAAGCCCTCCGGATTATCAATATCCGTATACACCGTATCAAAAGCCATCACGCCAGCTGCCCGGGCTGCCATCAACATTTGGGAGCGGGCCACGAATAGTTCTTGACCGGCAATCGTCCGTTTGGAATGCATCGTGCGGGTGAAATCGCCGCCACTCAAAGCAATGCCCATCAAACGCTCACTGCTTTTGGCAATCTCGTAAGCATTGATAATGGCAAGCGGCGATTCTAACGCCGCCATCAGCATGGTGTGTCCGACTGGTACGTTAAATTCTTTTTCGGCTGCTGCCACGAGTTTCTCAACTAATTGAACATCTGCGGCAGTCTCGGTTTTGGGTAGGCGGATGCCCTCAGCTCCGCCGGCGACAGCTGCCCGAATATCTTCTTCGAATAAATCAGAATCTAGCGCATTAATCCGCACCCAGCGCTCCACTCCCTGATAGTCAATATCCCGCAAAGTATTAAATAACTGAATGCGAGCGGAATCTTTTTCCTTTTCCGCCACGGCATCCTCCAAATCAAAAATCACGCAGTCCGGCTGATAGACAAAGGCGTCTTTGACCAAAGTCGCCCGTTGCGCATTTAAGAAGATCATCGAACGTCTAATTTTTTCTGCCATTTAAATCAGCTCCTTCCAAGCGATATTTTTATTTTTGCCGATACTGCGGAAATAGGCGGTTTCAATCCGAGCTTTAATCGTGCAATCCAAAGCCCCTTTATCGACGATTTTAATCTGGGCATTTTCCATCTCCAAATTTTCCGCCACCTTTTGAGCCAAGGCGGTAATTTGATTCCCGTATTGACTCATGACACTGCTCTCAATTAAAAATTGGTTGCCGGCTTGACTCGGGGTGATGGTAACTTGGACGTCACTGGATTCCAAAGTGCCGGCAATTGCTGCTTTTTCGATTTTCATATGCTGCCTCCTCTAAAATTTCTACCCTTTAAAAGTAACCGATTT
Source organism: Enterococcus sp. LJL90 (assembly GCF_056924355.1). Lineage (NCBI taxonomy): Bacteria > Bacillati > Bacillota > Bacilli > Lactobacillales > Enterococcaceae > Enterococcus > Enterococcus sp. LJL90. Next base: position 1,024,830 of record NZ_JBXPBQ010000001.1, read on the forward strand.
CAGCATGAGATTAAAAGGTAAAAAAAGCATTGTATCTATGCGTAAAAGGAATGACAGTTATGGTAAAATATGAAAATAAAGAGTGTTTAAAGGAGTTGAGAGAGATGGACGAAAAAGATATTGAGATGCTGCTGGCCTTACAGCAGACCCGCAATATTACACAGGCGGCCCAGTTGTTATTTATCAATCAGTCGTCTTTGTCAAAACGCCTGTCACTATTAGAGACGAAGCTAGGTGTTAGATTATTCTTGCGTTCAAAAAACGGCGTCAGCTTTACACCAGAAGGCGAAGAAGTTTTAGCTGTCGCCATTCAAATCCAGCACCTCTTGAACAAACTGAAAGATCAGCTACAATTTGCTGAAAATGGCGTGCGGGGCAGCCTGAATCTCGGCTGTTCGATTAATTTTTCCCAGTACGAACTGCCCAAGCTAGTGGCGGTTTTTCATCAGCAAAACCCGCTAGTCAAATTAAATATCACAGCGGATTACAGCCGCACCATTTATCAAAAATTAGTGGCTGATGAGATTGATATTGCGATTATCCGGGGCGAATTTGGCGGGAATTTTCTGCGGCAATTGATTGCAGAGGACCGCATTTATCTTATCAGTCAAGAGGAATTATCCTTTGAAGAATTGCGCAAGCGGCCATTTATCTCCCGTAAAAGCGATTTTTATTTTCAAGAAGAGGTCAATCGCTGGCTGATTGAAAATGACTTGCTGACCTTATCCAGTGAAAATATTCTGGTGGACAACGCTAATTCCTGTGTTGAGTTTGTCCATCAAGGACTGGGCTGGGCAATTGTTCCCGAGATTACCTTAGTCAATTATGAAGGCTATAAAAAGGAGATTGCATTTAAAGATGGCAGCTCTTTTATCCGCCGCACTTATTTGATGTACAAAGAGAGGGCCTTGGAAATTGCGCCGGCTCGGTTATTTAAAGAAGTGGTGGAGGAAAAATTAAAGTAAAGAGGATAGCCAACTAGAAGTCTAAAGGAGGCAAAACATGCACACCCATCAAGCAGATATCGAATGGATTCTCAGCTATAAAAACCAGTTTGATTTTGATTATTGGACCACTCCTGATTTGCGTCTGTTGAAGGGCAGTCCCTTAAATGCAGTTATCGCACCAACGTATTTAGTGGAGTTAGGGGTTCCAGTTTCAGAGCCTGTCATTCAAGAAAGTGTGGAACTGTTGTTTTCTGTCTTAAAAGAAGATGGTCGTTTCAAACTTTATCCAAAGGGCGGCATTTTCCCTTGTTATACAGCCTTAGCTTTACTGAGTCTGTGCCAGCTGGGACAGGCTCAGGATTTCCGATTAGATAAAACCTTTAGCTATTTTTTGGAAACACAAGAATCTGATGGCGGTTGGAAATGCAATAAATATAGTTATGGCCGGGGAGCTGAAACAGAGTTTTCAACGCCATTGACCACCTTACTAGTCTTGCATGCCTTTTTATACCGAGAAAAATTTAGCAAAAATCCGCAAGCAGCTGCAGCAGTGGCATTTTTGTTAAAGCATTGGGAAATTAAAACGCCCATCAGTCCTTGCCATTATGGAATTGGCAAGCTGTTTAAACAAGTGGAATATCCCTTTGCTGTTTACAATTTATTTCAATATGTCTACGTGTTGTCCCATTATCCAACAGCCCAAACAGATGCCCGCTTTTTAGAAGCTTTTGCTTATTTACAAAGCAAAACGCAAGACGGAAAAATTGTAGTGGAGCGGCATTCGCCCAAGTTAAATAAACTGGAATTTTGTAAAAAAGGCCAGGTGAGTGAACTGGCCACCAAGCGTTATCAGCAGATTTTAGAGAATCTCGGGCTGTAGCTGAAAAGAACTTTTATCGGTTTTCAGACAGGCCTTCTAGCTGCTGAATTGAATAGTTTGCTGTTTAAAAGGCAAAATTATTTTCATTTTGGCCCCTTTGTTCCATAATTTAGTAGTAGAAGGAGGCGGAGAATATGCCAGAAAAACAGATGATGTCAGCAATCGGCTTTTACGAAGGCCTGCCGATTGATGAAAAGGAAAGCTTTATTGATGTAAAAGTTGAAGTTCCAACACCAAAACCGCGGGACATTTTAGTCAAGGTGCAGGCGCTTTCAGTGAATCCTGTCGATACAAAATTGCGGCAAACGACCACAAAAAGCCAGCATCTACGGATTTTGGGTTTTGATGCCGTTGGCGAAGTCGCAGCGATCGGCAGCCAAGTCGAAAAATTTAAAGTAGGTCAGCGGGTTTTTTATGCCGGCACCACTACACGAGCTGGGAGCAACCAAGCCTTTCAACTAGTCGATGAACGAATTGTCGCTTTAGCCCCGATAAATTTAAGTAACGAAGAAGCAGCTGCATTACCTTTAACCTCATTGACAGCTTATGAACTGCTTTTTGATAAATTTGGCTTGATTCCAGCCAAAAATGCCAATTCTGGCAAAAAAATTCTGGTCATTAATGGAGCCGGTGGCGTCGGTTCGATTTTAAATCAGTTGGCAAAATGGGCCGGACTGGAGGTCTATGCCACAGCAAGTCAGAAAAATTTCCCTTGGCTGCAAAAATTTGGCGCTGACCAGCCCCTTGATTATCGTCAGGATTTGGCCCAAAGCCTACAGGAATTAGGCGTTGACAAAGTTGATTATATTGCGGTTTTATTTGATATTACCGCCTATCTTGAACAAATTACCCCTTTGATTCGGCCCTTTGGTCACGTTGGTACGATTGTCGGCGTCACGCAAGCGCTTGATTTGAGCGCCTGGAAAAATCTGTCCGTGAGTTTCGATTGGGAATACATGTTTGCCAAAACCGATCATGATTATTTACTGGACTCTCAAGGTGCCGCCCTAGCTTTAATTGCCGATTTGGCCGAGCAAGGCGAACTGCAGTCGACTGTCAATAAAGTTTATGACAATGGAATCAACGCTGCAAATTTAAAACGAGCAACGAAAGATGTGGAAACCGGTCATATGCTGGGAAAAGTGGTCGTCAGCGGTCCGTTTAATGGCATATAAAAGAATCTGTTTAACTTTTAGATGAGGTCAGTGACCAGTTTTGCCGGAGTAAAAAAGAAGCTAATAACTTTTTAGGTAAGCTAACTTTCTAATTCACAAAAAAATAACTTAAAATCGAGTATCTAACCTTTCTTCGTTTCTATTTCGAAGAGGGAGGATGCTCGATTTTTTATTTGTAAACAGGCTGTCAAAGTATTCTGCTATTTCTATTTTTATTTGAACGAGTGTAGCAGATATTATTAATTGTAAAGACTATCCACATTGGCGAAGAAGGACTAAAATAAAATTGAAAAAATTTGGCATAAGTTAAGTCTTTTTGAAAATTTCTTTGTATATATAGGCGAAGGGGGGATGGCAGATTGATGAAAGAAGAGATTGCTGCGACAAAGGAAGTCGAATTAGCAGACTTGATTCAAGAATATTCTAAATTGTTATATGCGGTAGCATTATCAATTTTAGGCCGTCATGCCAGCAAAGAAGACGTCGAGGAATTGGTAAGTGATGTCTTTTTACGCTATTGGCAAAATCAAAGTAATTACAATCCGGAAAAAGGCTCTTTAAAGAATTACCTAGCGCTATTAACCAAAAGTATGAGCTTAAACAAGCTCAAGCAAAACAAACGCCTATTTGAAAAAATCACCGATTTTCCATTGGAGGATTTACCGGAGGCGGAAAAAGAAAATGCGGATATTTGGGATATCTTTTTTGAAGCCCTGTTATTAATTGATGAGCCGACAAAGGAAATTTGTCTGCAGCGGTTTTTTTATGAATTAAAACCGAAAGTGATTGCTGTAAATATGGGTATGGATTTGAAGGAAGTCAAAAATCGTCTGTACCAAGGCAAGAAGAAAATTCGTAAAGAGATGGAATTTTTATTATTAGCCCAAGGAGGTCTAAATAAATGAAAGCTTATGAAGAAATACCTTTAAGCCGCCTATCCGATGAAAATCTAGATCAATTTATCGCTATGATGGGCCATCAATTTGATACTAATAGCGAAAAAAATATCCAGCGACAGGTTTTATTGGCTGGTGAAAAGCTTACTTGGCTAGACAAAATTCGTTATTCTAAACGAAATTTGACAATTGTTGCTGCGCTAGCTAGTTTTTTTATTATTCCTGGAACAGTTTACGGGGCCAGTAAAGTTTGGCAAACATACTTTTCACAACATAATTATAGTAGCTTGATTTCAATTACCAATCAGGAAAAAAAACAAGAACAGAAATATCGCTTAGAAGTAAATTATTTACCGGAAGGCTTGCAACCAATTCCCCAGAATGAAGGAGAAGTTCCGGCGAAATTTTACAATCCAGATGCTACTGATGCGACTATTTCCACCTTGTTGCTGCAAATTGATGAAGGGCAGACGGACTTGGAGACTTTTTATACCGATTCGGCTGAAGAAATGACGCTAGCGGGTCGCAAAGTTTGGCTGATTCATAAAAAAACTAATGAAGCCTCAAACAGTCTTGATCGAACGGCCTTTGTCCTTTTTGAGGAGGAAGGATATGTGCTGCAATTGTTCATTGGCAAAGATATTCCAGAATCGGAGCTGCTGGAATTTATTCGTAATCTCGATTTAGTTCCTGCTGGTGATGGCCTCGCCTCAGATTCTTATCTGATTTCAGATTTTGAAGAAGAGACAGCGACGACTTCTGATACAGAAATGAGCAGCAACGAAGCACCTTGGCGCATACCAACGGACAGCAATTTGATTAAAAAAATTGGCGAAGAACAACATTTTAGCTTGAGCCAGCAGCTAGATGATGAGACGGATTTTGCCTTGACGGTCAATGATGTGACGGTTAGTGACAATTTATTTGAGGTTGAAAATGCTGATAGTGACTGGTCTGTGCAGGAGTTCTTTGAGCGATTGAAGGAACAGGGCTTAGTTGATGAAGCAGGTAATTTTTTGACATACACAGATACTTTGTATAACCGTGGTGATGGAAAAGATACTTTAGATACAGTGGCCGCTGAAACCCAAGACCAGATGAAGCTAGTTAAGCTAAATGTTACCTTGAAAAATTTGAGTCCAGAGGCTTTTCCTGATTTTTACTTTCAAGCCAATGCTTCAATCTTAACAGCAGTAGCTGGTTTTTATCAGCCTAAATATCTCTTTGATTGGGAACAGCAATATGCGGATATTGGCTATCGCAACTCTAGTGACCTCGTCTATCTCAGTAATCACGGTGAGGGAAAGGGGTATTACAATATCGGTACTATTGCCGGGCAAGAAACAGTCACCTTTGAAGTTGGCTACTTGGTTCCCGCTAGTGATATGGAGGATTTATTCTTAGATGGAACGACCTATAGTTATGAAGAAGGTTATGAAGCGGGACTGGAACGGGTAAAGTTGTTTGAATAAGGAAATTGAAGGAAGAAAAAAGAGAAGATTAGGTTAAAAATGAGTGTCAATTTTTGAATGAGTATTAAAACGACTGGTGAAAGTTAGCGCAAAAATGTACCGACCCAAAAGTTAGATTTTTGAAGTCGGTACAAAGCTGGCTTTTCCCAGTTTTTTTGCGTTTGCTGTGTTGTAAAACACAGTTAGAGATCTTCACCTTGGCGATATTCCTCAATTTTTTCCAACATTTCCGAAATAACCACCTCTTTATCACGGTTGTCATTGTTTATTTTTTCTGACAACGGGAAAGCTTGAAAGTTATTTAATATCACGTCTAATTTGCTAACTCCCCAAGCAATTAGCTCGGGGTTACGCTCTTGCAAGCGGGCCAAAACGGTTTCCTGACTGGCCTCTAATTGGAGATGACACAAGGGAATCTCGTTTTGCCGCAGTTCACCAATCAGCTCGGCAAAAATTTGCGGCCGATGCACTGTCATTGGCACGACGATATCTCCGTTATATTCCTGATAGATTTTTTTCAGCATCTGAACATTCCACTGACGCCACTCAGGATAATCTTGAAAGTCAGCCTTTTGCAGCTCTTTTGGCAAATTTTTTCGCAGAAAATCACCGACATTTTCCGGATCATATAAATAGGCATTTTCGAGTTTTTCTACTAAAAGCTCCGCCATCGTTGTTTTGCCAGCGCCAAATGCACCGTTAATCCAAATAATCATAAGGTCTCCTTTTGAGATAAGATATTATTTATTAGCTTTAATATTTGAAATTTAGGCCAGCATGAATTTTTCTATCTCCCTAAGGCTGTGAAGTCTGAATCGCTGTCACAATTTCAATAAAATCTGCAACTAAGGGTGCGGGCTGTTTTGCATACAAAATGCCATAGGGAATCTGGAAGTTCCATTTGACTGGAACGGTTTTAAAAGCAGGATGGATGTCCTGCCAGCCATCTAAGGTCAAAAGGGAATAATTATTTTTAATGCAGTAATTGAAGGTGTCGATGTCATAAAAGTCAGTGCTCTCAATCGTGATATTAGTATTTTTTTCCTGCAATAGGCGGCGAACTTGGTCCAAAGTGTCGGACTCGCCTTCTTTAAAAATAATAATCGTTTTGCCGCTGAAGTCTGCGGGCTCCAGCATTTTTTTGCTGGCCAAGGGATGATTTCGCGGCAGCGCCATTTCAACTGAATAGTTGCCCAATTGTAGAAAATTGGCGTGTTCTAGCCAGCTTTTAGCATCACAGGGGGAAACAAATAAATCAAAATCAGTGCCTAAATTATCTAGAACAGTAAGAATTTGGGTATGATTTTCATTGAAGGGAACCACGTTGAGCTGAAAGTCGGGAAAATTACCATAGGAGCTGTTCCACAGGTCAATCAAGGGTTTACCCGGTGACAACGAGGCGGTCCCCAAGCGGATAATCGTTGTTGTGTCGGATAATTTACGCGCCTTTTGGAGAGCTTCTTTGGCAGTTTTTTGCAGGCTGAGGCAGTCTTTATTGAGACTCTCACCGGCATCGGTCAGCAGCACACCTTGATTTGTCCGAGTAAAAAGGGCAAAACCCAGCTGGGCTTCTAAATTATTTATCTGCTTCATGACAGCCGTACTGGTGATAAAGAGTTTTTGGGCAGCTTTACTGAAGCTGCCTTCTTTGGCGACGGTTAGAAATACTTGAACTGCTGGACTCAGCATAAGAATCACACCTTTTGTATAAACTTTTAGTTGATGCAATGGTAACTTATTGGAGATTCCCTGTCAAAACCTGATGGAGTATCATAAATCACATCAAGTTAGGACGCTGGTTTTGAGGAGGCCATCATGGAAAAATTAACATTAAATAATGGTGTTGAAATGCCGCTGCTAGGCTTGGGCACCTTTCAAATGACCGACTTGGCGGAATGCAAGGCGGCTGTCAGCACAGCTTTGGACATTGGTTATCGTCTAATTGATACCGCTAGCGCCTATGGCAATGAAGCCGCAGTTGGCCAAGCGATTGCACAAAGCGGCCTGCCTCGGGAGGAACTTTTTATTACATCGAAGCTTTGGATTCAAGATGCCAGCTATCAGCATGCCAGCGCCGCTTTTGAAAAAAGCTTGGACAATCTAGGCTTGGACTATCTGGATTTATATTTAATTCATCAACCCTACAATGATGTTTTTGGTGCTTGGCGAGCTTTAGAAGAACTTTATGCCGCTGGTAAAATTCGGGCCATTGGCGTGTCCAATTTCTATCCGAGTCGGATGGTCGATTTTTTTATGAACACAGAAACGAAGCCGGCCATCAACCAGATTGAGCTGCATCCTTTTTTTCAACAGCAGCAGCAAAGGGAAATTGCTGCAAATTTTGGTTTTACGATTCAAAGTTGGGCGCCATTGGCAGAAGGTAAAAATTGTTTCTTCAGCAATCCACTGCTCTTTGAGATAGGCGAAAAATACCAAAAGACGCCGGCTCAAATTGCTCTACGCTGGCAAATCCAATCAGGAATTCCCGTGATTCCTAAATCAGTGAAACCAAATCACCTGCAGGAAAATTACGAAATTTTCGATTTCCAATTGACCAGAGCCGAGCTGGCGCAAATAAAGCAACTGGATCAAAAGCACAGCTTATTTAACGAAAAGACAAATCCAAAAGTTGCCCGCAATATGAACTCGTGGAAAATTAGTTGAGAATTCGCAACTAATTTTTATCGAAATTATCCCAAAGCAACTTAGATTCAAAAAACAGAAAGTAGGAATAATTATGGAATATGTAACATTAAACAATGGTCTGAAAATGCCAATTTTAGGTTTTGGCGTCTATCAGATTCCCGATTTAGAAGAATGCAAACGCGTTGTCAGTGAAGCGATTCAAACCGGTTACCGTTCAATCGATACCGCCCAAGCCTATGGTAATGAGGCGGCTGTCGGTAATGCCGTTAAAAAAAGCGGCCTTCCTCGTTCGGAATTTTTTATCACTTCAAAGATTTGGATTACAAATGGCGGTTACGAAAAGGCCAAAGCTTCGATTGAGGAATCGCTGCGTTTACTGCAGACCGATTATTTGGATTTAATGCTGATTCATCAGCCCTTCAATGATTATTACGGCACCTATCGGGCGATGGAAGAAGCTTATGACGCTGGCAAATTGAAAGCCATTGGCGTCAGCAATTTTTATCCGGACCGTTTCATTGATATCGCAACTTATAGTCGCATCAAGCCGATGGTCAACCAGGTGGAAACTCACATTTTCAATCAGCAAAGCCAAGCTCAGGAAATTATGCAGGAATACGGCACTCAGATTGAGTCATGGGCTCCCTTTGCTGAAGGGAAAAATGATTTCTTTAATAATACTGTTTTAAAAGAAATTGGTGGAAATCATGGCAAGTCAGTTGCTCAAGTGGCACTGCGTTATTTGATTCAACGAAATGTGGTGGTCATTCCCAAAACGGTCAGCCGAGAACGCATGACGGAAAACTTTTCAGTCTTTGATTTCGCCTTAACTGATGGCGAAATGGCAGAGATTTTCAATCTGGATCAAAGGGAAAGTCTATTTTTCTCCCACTATGATCCAGAAACGGTCAAATTTTTGACCAGCTTTGGCAGCTAAACGAAATAAAAAACAGATTTACCTCTTGGAAGGAAGTTTAAGGATACCCATGGAAACAACAAGCGTTAGAAAAATTGATTGGATTTTGCCGATTATTTTAGTAAGCTACTTTATGATTTTATTAGATAACTCGATTGTCTTCACCGGCTCAGTGCAAATTGCAGCAGATTTAAATTTAAATCCGCTGCAATTAACCTGGGTCAGCAATGCCTATGCGCTAACCTTTGGCGGGCTATTGCTCTTTGGCGGTCGGGCCGGCGATATTTTTGGTCGCCGCCGGATGTTTATTTTAGGTATGGTGATTTTTGCGATTGCCTCATTATTTGTTGGCATGGCGGGCTCGGCTACTCAAATTATCATTGCTCGTTTCTTCCAAGGTATCGGCTCAGCCATTTTAGCTCCTGCGACCTTGGCCTTGATTTTGGATAATTATCAAGGAAAAAGACGGGTTAAGGCGATTGCCCTTTATGGCGCCACCGCCGGAATCGGTGCCAGCATTGGTCTCGTTTTAGGCGGCTTTTTTGCCAGCGTCTTTAGTTGGCGGGATGGTTTTTTTATCAATGTGCCAATCGCTATTATTTTGATTTTGGCCAGTTTAAAGTTTATTGAAAGCAGCCATGCTGTGAAGGCCAAAATTGATTTGCTTGGCAGTTTACTATCCGTCTTAGGCATGTCAGCTTTGATTTATGGTATTTCTGCGGAGGCTTATCAACTGTCGATTATTCTCGGCGCCGTAGTCATTTTAATCGTGTTTATCTTAGTGGAGCATAAGATTGCCTCACCGTTAGTCCCAATGAATTTATTCCATGATAAACGTCGCAGTGGCGCTTATCTTGCTAGATTTTTATTTACAGCCGCCAGTTTCACTTACTGGTTTAATACGCCACAGTTGTTGCAAAATCATTTTGGATTTTCGCCGCTGCTGACAGGCTTTGCCTTTTTTCCGCTTACCTTAGCTGTCTTTTTCTTTTCTTACCAAACTGCTGCTTTGACGGAAAAATATGGGAACATCCGCATCTTAATCATTGGCTTGATGTTATCTGTATTAGGCTATGGCATGACGTTATTTTTAACAGAGCAAACAAGTTATCTATTAGGTGTTGCGCTACCAATGGTGGTCATCGGTATTGGCCAAGGGTTAACTTTAAGTCCGTTGACCTCCCTTGGTGTCATCGGAACTTCTGAAGATCAAGCTGGCTCGGCTTCGGGACTGGTTAACACGATCCATCAAATGGGCGGTTCAGTCGGTCTGGCTTTGATCACGACTTTATCCAGCGGGATAACTGGTGCCGTTGCAACTTATCACCGGGAAATCATCCTGTGTACCTTGCTGCTGATTTTGTCTTTGGCCGCAGCTGTGGTCATTATTTATCGTGGCAGTCGAAAAATTAATTAATATGGAGGAAGTAAACATGGAATATATTACGTTAAGAAATGGTGTTCAAGTGCCCAAACTAGGCTTTGGTGTATTTCTGATGAACGAACCCGGTGAAGCGGAGGCTGCCGTTTTAGATGCAATCAAGGTTGGCTATCGGCTGATTGATACTGCCTCACGTTATTATAACGAAGAAGAAGTGGGCGCCGCTTTGAAAAAAAGTGGTGTACCGCGGGAAGAACTGTTTATCACAACTAAGCTGTGGTACAAAGATGCCGGCTATGAAAATACCAAAAAAGCCTTTAAGCTCTCCTTAGAAAAATTAGGCTTAGACTATTTAGATTTATATTTAATCCATCAACCTTTTAATGATTATTATGGTGCTTGGCGGGCGATGGAAGAATTGTACGCAGAAGGCTTAATCCGCGCAATCGGGGTCAGCAATTTTTATCCCGACCGCCTGCGGGACTTAGCACAGCACAACGAGATTGCCCCGATGGTGGTCCAAAGAGAAACCCATCCTTTGAATCAACAATGGGAAACAGAGGAATGGCTGGCTAAAGACGGCGTCCAATTAGAAGCCTGGAGTCCTTTAGGTCGCGGCAAGGAGGAAATTCTTCAGAGCCCCATTTTGAAAACAATTGCTAGTACCCACAATAAAACGGTGGCTCAGGTCATCCTGCGCTGGTTTATGCAGCGGAACATCATCGCCATCCCAAAGGCCAGTCATCTGACACGGATTCAAGAAAATTTTGACATTTTCGACTTTACTTTGTCCACTGAGGAAATGGCTCTAATCAAAGGCATGGATCAAAAGACTTCCATTGGCGATGTATTACATGATAATCCTAAGATGCTGGATATTTTAGGGCAGTTTGAGTAAGAATGAATAGATAGTTCAGCAATTTTTATAATTGCTGGACTATTTTAAATAGCAGAGAGCTGAATATTGGACAGCTAGTGATGGAATATCTATAAATTTTTTTCAAACAAAATCAAACAAAAGAACAAAAAAATATTCAGAAAGGGTTTACAATTAAAAATTCATGTGCTAGTATAACCCTATAATAAATATCAAGTGGATTGTTACTATTCAATTAGGCAAAAACCGCAAATGACTCAGAGGCGACCTCTGTCATTTTGCGGTTTTTTTATTTTTTAAAGGAGGGGTGGCTGTGTATCGTGTTATTCAAGTCTTAAATAATAACGTAGCTATTGTAAGAAATCAGTTTGATGAGCAAGCAATAGCAATGGGAAAAGGAATTGTTTTTCAAAAAAAGAAGGGGGACTTAATTGCCGATGAAATCATTCAAAATTTATTTGTTCTAAAAAATCGAGAGTCCCAAGAAAACTTCTCAACCCTACTGAAGGACGTCCCGTTAGACTTTATCACGACTACTTATGAGATTATTGATAATGCGATAAAAAACTATAATTATTCTGTCCAAGAATATATTTATGTGACCTTGACAGACCATATTTTTTGGAATTATCAGCGTTTAATCAAAGGGGAGTATCAAAAAAGTCTGTTACCGGAAATCGAAGCTCAATTTCCCGTTGAATACGCAATTGCTAAAGATGCCTTAGTTATTTTAAAACAACGTTTGGCGATTGATTTTCCAGTAGAAGAACAAAAAAACATCGCTCTTCATTTTATAAATGCCCAGGGGAAAACGGAAAAAAATGATGAATCTAAAATCGATAAAAAACAAACAACCCTTGATTTAATCGAACAAATTTTTGAAAAAGAGCAAATTGCCCGGAATAGTCACAACCAGAATTTCTACGACCGGATGATGATCCATCTCCGCTACATGTTGGAGCGGGATGAAAATATCTCTGAAATTGATGAGTTCACCCAGAAGATGGATTCAGAATTACGGAAAAATTATCCTAAAGCGTATCAAATAGCAGAAGAAATTTATCAAACGGTTGTGAATAAGATGGGAATTGAGCTGAGTAGCAATGAAAAAGTTTATTTAACTATTCATATACAACGAGTCATTTAAATTGTCATATACAGGAGGAAATCAGGATGAATAAAGAAGAAGTAGCAATGTTAGGATTTGAAATCGTGGCCTATTCAGGGGATGCCCGGTCAAAATTATTGAATCTATTGAAGGAAGTTCGTGGTGGAAATAGTGAAAACGTGACAGAGGTGATGGCAAAAGTCGATGAATTGCTGAAACAGGCTCATGAATCACAAACCCAAATGTTAGCGCTTGAATCAGGAGGGGAAGAGGTGGAGCTTGGCTTTATTTTCGTCCATGGACAAGATCATCTAATGACGACTTTACTACTGCGGGATATCATTTTCGACATGATTGAATTGTATCAACGGACAGAGTCATAAAAAGAGGCGAAGAAATTAAGGAGGGACAAATATGAATAAGTTAGTTGCACAAATTGAAAAATGGAAACCCTTTTTTGAGAAGGTTTCCAAAAATAATTACTTAAGCGGTATTAAAAATGGGTTTATCGCCTGTATGCCAATTGTCGTATTTTCTAGTATTTTTCTTTTGATTGCCTATGTACCTAATATTTTTAATTTTTACTGGTCAGAATCAATGGAAGCCATTCTTCTAAAACCATATAATTTTACGATGGGCTTTCTATCCGTTGGAGTGGCGGCAACAACCGCCAAGGCTGTAACGGAAAACTTTAATCGGGATATGCCGAAAACCAATCAAATCAGCACAGTTGCCACGATGCTGGCGGCTATCTGTGGAATTTTATTGTTAGCCACCGATCCATTAGACGGTGGGATTTCCACCAGTTACCTTGGCTCAAGTGGGTTATTGGCAGCATTTGTTGTGGCCTTTGTTACCTGTATTGTGTATCGTTTTTGTGTAAAACGCAATATTACTATCCGTTTGCCTGAAGAAGTGCCACCGAATATTTCTCAAGCATTTAAAGATATTATTCCTTTTGGATTTTCCATCATCATCTTTTGGTTGTTCGATTTAGTGTTTAGAAATCTAACCGGTGTCAATTTTGCACAAGGGGTTATTCAATTTTTCCAACCTTTATTTACCGCAGCAGACGGTTGGGTTGGTTTGGCGGTAATTTACGGTGCGATGGCCTTCTTCTGGTTTATCGGAATTCATGGTCCGTCGATTGTTGAGCCTGCTGTTTCGGCAATTTACTATGTCAACATTGCCGCCAATATTTCCGCATTTCAAGCCGGTGGTCAAGCCACTGATTTGTTAACACCGGGTTTACAATACTTTGTAGCTACTTTAGGTGGTACAGGTGCTACCTTTGTTGTACCATTTATGTTTATTTTCCTAGCCAAGTCCAAGGCGAATAAAGCCGTTGGGAAGGCGGCTGTCGTGCCGACTTCCTTTGGGGTCAATGAACCGATTCTTTTCGGGGGCCCGTTGGTGTTAAACCCAGTATTCTTCGTGCCATTTATTTTAGCGCCAATTGCAAACGTCTGGTTGTTCAAAGCCTTTGTTGATTTTTTAGGTATGAACAGTTTCTTGTATGTTTTGCCATGGACATTCCCTGGACCAATCGGATTAGTGATGGGAACAGGCTTCAGTCCAATGTCCTTTGTTCTCGCTGTAGTCTTGATAGTCGTCGATGTCTTAATCTATTATCCATTCTTTAAGGCTTATGACCAGGAAAAATACGAAGAAGAACTGAAAAATGAAGATTTGGAAGTTATTGCAGGAGCAGGTAGCGTAGCTGTTGCCGCTGGCGATTTAATGGAAGCCATTGATGAATTGCCAACAGAAGATGACAAAGAGGTTTCTGTTTTAGTCGTTTGTGCCGGTGGCGGTACTAGTGGTCTCTTAGCCAATGCTTTAAATAAAGGTGCAAAAGAACATCATGCCGCGGTAACTGAGGCTGCCACTTCTTGGGGTGTTCACCAAGATATGCTCCCAGATTATGATTTAGTCGTCTTAGCACCGCAAGTTGCAACAAATTTACCTGAATTGAAGAAGGAAACTGATCCGTTAAACATTGAAGCAATTGCTACAGAAGGGGCTGAGTATATCGCTTTGACTCGAGATCCTGAAAAAGCATTGAATTTTGTTTCAAAAATTATCAAGGAAAGAAAAACCAAAAATTAAATTGGAGGAAAGATAAATGAAATTAAGCTTACCGAAAGAATTCGTCTTTGGTGGTGCAACAGCAGCATATCAAGTAGAAGGCTCTACTAAAGTTGATGGCAAAGGGCAAGTTTGTTGGGATGTTTTGTTGGAAAAAGATGGCCGCTTTTCACCAGATCCGGCTAGTGATTTTTATAATCGCTACGCTGAAGATTTGCAGTTGTCCTCTGAGTTTGGTGTGGATGCGATTCGCATTTCCATCGCCTGGTCACGGATTTTTCCAGAAGGTACTGGCGCGGTAAATCCAAAGGGAGTCGCCTTCTATCACAATTTGATTGATGAATGTTTAAAGCAAGGTGTCGAACCTTATGTGACGCTGCACCACTTTGATACACCTTTACCACTGCATACTGGCGGCGATTGGTTAAGCCGCAAGACGATTGATGCATTTGTAGATTATGCTAATTTTTGTTTTGCTGAATATGGCGATAAGGTAAAAAAATGGATTACGATTAACGAGCCGGCTTCAACAGCTCAAGCCGCATACATCATGGGAAGTTTTCCGCCGAATATCAAATATGATATTCCTAAAGCGGTTCAGGCAATGCACAATCAGATGGTGGCTCATGCCAGAGTGGTCAATGCTTTTAAAGAGCAAGATTACAATGGCGAAATCGGTATCGTTCATATCTTAGAATCTTATTACCCTGCTGATGATGCAGTGGAAAACGTGGCCGCAGCCAATAGCGGCAATGTCCTTTTTAATCAATTTATGCTGGATGCCTTATACAAAGGCTTCTACGATAACGACACTTTATTAGTGGTGAATGATGTCCTAGCTAAAAATAATGGAACTTTAGAAGTGACAGCAGAGGATTTATCCGCATTGGCAAAGGCTGCTAAATATAATGACTTCCTTGGCTTGAACTATTATCAAAGCCACTTTGTGAAACCATATGAAGGGGAAAGCTATATTCACCATAATGGAACTGGTGAAAAAGGAACAGCTGTATCTCGAATTAAAAGTGTCGCTGAACGAACCTATAATGCAGAGATTCCTCGCACAGATTGGGATTGGGTCATTTATCCTAAAGGCCTGTATGACATGTTAGTCTATATCAAAAATCGTTATGCAAACTACAAAGCCATTTATATTACTGAAAATGGCTTAGGCTATAAAGATCAAGTTGTTGATGGCAAAGTCGATGATCAGCCGCGGATTGATTATGTAGCTCAACATTTAGCAGCTGTCCAAAAAGCTATTGAGGTCGGCGTAAACGTAAAAGGGTACTTTATCTGGTCGTTGCAGGATATGTTCTCTTGGACGAATGGTTACAATAAACGCTATGGCCTTTTCTATGTTGACTTTGAAACGCAAGAAAGAATTCCGAAAGCAAGTGCTGCTTGGTGGAAAGAACTTTCAAATGAAACCAAAATGAAATAGGATTAAGCCGGGATAGGCAAGCAAAAGCCTATCCCCTCACTTTCCCTTCTGGTGTTCTTTAATGTTGATAGATGTTTGAATTTGTTCTATCATAATCTTGAGGAGTGATGAAGATGTTGAAGAGTGAACGCCAAAAGGCAATTGTAGATTTAACAAATCAGTTTGGGGCCATTTCTGTGAAGTCTATCCAAGAGGAACTAAAAGTTTCTGATATGACAATTAGACGAGACTTAACAGAGCTGGAACATGGCAAAAAATTAGTTCGTGTTCATGGTGGCGCCCAGAGTGTGACCTATGGAGAAGTCAATGAGTCAGGAACAGACCATCATGAACTCTCCCATCTGGAAAAGAAAAATCTCCGCAGTGAAGAAAAACATTACATCGCAAAGAAAGCAGCGCAACTAATTGATAGCCCCGATGAAACGATTTTTTTAGGACCTGGGACGACGATTGAGTTGATGACTGAGTATTTAAATCACGCTAGTTTAAGAATTGTCACAAATAGTTTACCGGTTTTCAATCTGCTAAAGGATAAAGAAGGATATGAGCTGTATCTAATTGGTGGCAGCTATCGTAAGAGAACTGGAGCTTTTGTCGGTCTAGCAGCTAATGAAATGATTCAAAAAATCGGCATCACTAAAGCCTTTATCGGTGTCAATGGTATTGATCAGCAATTTGTTTCCACCTTTAATGTTGAAGAAGGCGAGATTCAAAAGTTGGCTCTGGATAAAGCCGCCCAGAAAATTTTGGTGGCGGATGCCAACAAATTTGATTACAGCGATTTTTATAATTTTTATGACTTGAATCAAATCGACATGCTCTTTACGGACTATACGATTTCAGCTGATGTGAAAAAGCGGTATCAGGCTTATACGACAATTATCAACTAAGCTACTTCAAATGAAGGTTAATGGAGGAACGAACATGAAAGTAATCATTGGTTCAGACCAAGCAGGAATTAAATTAAAAAATTTTATTAAAGAAGACTTAGAGTCAGCTGGTTTTGAAGTTGTTGATGTTAGTTTAACGCCGGCTGCTGATTTTGTAGAATCAACAGTAGCAATTGCACAGGCAGTCAATCAGGAAGAAGACGCTCTAGGTGTCGCTTTTGATGCATATGGCGCAGGTAGCTTTATGGCTGCTACCAAAATCAAAGGCATGGTGGCGGCTGAAGTATCAGATGAACGCTCAGCTTATATGACGCGGGAACACAATAATGCCCGCATGATTACTTTAGGAGCGGAAATTGTCGGTGAAGGATTAGCGAGAAACATCGTTAGAGAATTTTTACAGGCCCATTATGATGGTGGTCGCCATCAAATCAGAGTTGATATGTTAAATAAAATGGCGTAGAGGAGACGAGATACATGAAAATTGCGATTGGTTGCGATCATATTGTGACAGACACGAAAATTGCTGTAGCAGATTTTCTAAAAGCAAAAGGTTATGAGGTTTTGGATATGGGGACTTACGATTTTACGCGGACCCACTATCCAATCTATGGTAAAAAAGTTGGTGAGGCAGTTGTCAACGGAGAAGCCGACCTTGGCGTCTGTATTTGCGGAACAGGTGTAGGGATTAACAATGCTGTTAATAAAGTTCCGGGAATCCGCAGTGCGCTAGTCAGAGATATGTCTACTGCCGTTTATGCTAAGGAAGAGCTAAATGCAAATGTGATTGGTTTTGGCGGGAAAATTACGGGCGAATTTTTAATCTGTGACATCATTGAGGCTTTTATCAAGGCGGACTACCATGAAACTGAAGAGAACAAAAAATTAATAGCTAAAATCGACCACGTTGAACAAGCTAGTCCCGACCAATTTAATAGTGATTTCTTTAATGAATTTCTTGAAAAATGGGACCGTGGTGAATACCACGATTAAAGAAAAGAGGGTGCTAAATGATTGTCACTGTTACCATGAATCCTTCAATTGATATCTCATATCAATTGAATCTGCAACTCGATACTGTTAACCGAGCATTTGTGACGCATAAAACCCCTGGTGGTAAAGGCCTCAATGTGACACGAGTTTTAAAAGATGCTGGCGTTGAAGTTGCAGCTACAGGGCTATTAGGGGGCTTTCTAGGTGACAAAATTCGTAGTGAGCTGAAGCTAGCTGGCATCAGGGAAGAGTTCTCTGAAATCTCTGGAGAAACCCGCAACTGTATTGCGATTTTGCATGAAGATCAACAGACGGAAATTTTAGAAGCCGGGCCCACAGTATCTGCGAATGAAGGGACAGCTTTCTTAGAAAAATTTCAAAAACTTACACAAACTGCTGATATAGTCACTATTTCCGGAAGCTTGCCCCTTGGTTTAGAGCCTGACTTTTATGTCGAAATGTTGGCAATTGCCAACCAGACAAATACTCCCGTATTGTTTGATAGCTCAGGCGCTTCCCTGCGAGCAGTTTTAGAGGGGCAACACAAACCCTTTTTAATTAAGCCAAATCGTGAGGAACTAGCTCAACTTTTTTCTAGAGATGTTTCAGGAGATTTAGCGGAACTAAAAAATCTTTTAAACCTGCCGATTTTCAATGGCGTTGAATGGATTGTGGTATCCCTAGGTGCAAACGGCGCTTTTGCCAAACATGGTGAAAATTTTTATCAAGTTAGTATACCTAAAATTCCCGTTGTTAATCCGGTTGGCTCGGGAGATGCAACAATTGCTGGTTTAGCTGCCGCTATTGAGAAATCTGCAGGCGACGAAGCAATCTTGAAGCAAGGCAATGCTTTTGGCATGTTAAATGCTATGGAAAGCGCAACAGGCAAGATTCAGCTGACAAATTATCAGAGCCTATATGAAAAAATAAAAGTCATTAAAGTTTAAATTGGAGGAATCAAGAGATGGTTTTAACAGAGGGAAAAAATGCCTACGTCAAACAGTTAAGTGATGAAAAAGGCATAATCAGTGCTCTAGCTATCGATCAGCGGGGAGCTTTAAAAAAGATGATTTCAAAATACAAAGCAACTGGAGCAGAGGACCAAGATATTGTTGATTTCAAAAAAATCGTCTCAGCTGAGTTAACACCTTTTGCCTCAGCAATTTTACTAGATCCAGAATATGGCTTGCCAGCGGCAGCTGTTCGTGATTCAAAGGCGGGCTTACTTTTAGCCTATGAAAAAACTGGTTATGATGCGACTACACCAGGTCGCTTGCCGGATAGTTTGTCTACATGGTCAGTCAAGCGTTTAAAAGAAGCTGGTGGAGATGCATGCAAATTCTTACTTTATTATGATATTGATGAGCCAGCAGAAATCAATGAACAAAAGAAAGCCTATATGGAAAGAATTGGTTCAGAGTGTAGTGCGGAGGATATCCCCTTTTTCTTAGAGGTTGTGTCCTATGATGCGCAGATTCCTGATGCAACTTCCAAAGAATATGCATTAGTGAAGCCGCGAAAAGTTATTGAGGCGATGAAGGAATTCAGCCACCCTCGATACGGAGTGGATGTATTAAAGGTAGAAGTGCCAGTTAATATGAATTTTGTTGAGGGCTTTTCTGACGAAGCTGTCTATTCTCAAAAAGAAGCTCAGCAATACTTTAAAGAACAAAGCGCAGCGACCGATTTGCCGTTTATCTTTTTAAGTGCTGGTGTGTCGGCAGAACTTTTCCAAGAAACTTTAAAATTTGCCAAAGCTGCTGACTCGACATTTAACGGCGTCTTATGCGGAAGAGCTACCTGGGCTGACGGAGTGGAGCAATTTGTCGTTGGTGGTGAAGCAGCGGCCAAGGACTGGATGCAAACACAAGGTAAAAAGAATATTGAATCCCTCAATCAAGTCCTACAAGAAACTGCAACACCCATTAAGATGTAGGCTAAATCTGGTTTCTATGTAGATAGATTTGTTTTCAGGAATACTTAAGCTGACAATTTAATGAAAACAAAGAGGAGAATCAGGATGGAGGATACTATGCCTAAAGTAATTTTTATCGATGTGGATGGGACTCTGGTAGATTATGAAAATCACTTACCGGCTTCTGCGGTAACTGCAATTCGCCAAGCACGAAGTCGTGGACATTTTGTTTACATTTGTACAGGGCGAAGTAAAGCAGAGATTTACGATGAGATTTTAGATATTGGTTTTGATGGTATTATCGGTGCCAATGGGGCTTATATTGAAAGCCAAGAGGAAGTTATTTTCCAACAAACCTTGGCTCCAGCAGATTCTTTGGCGATTGTTGATTGGCTGCAAAAAAGAGGACTCGAATTTTATTTAGAATGTACCGAAGGCTTATTTGCTAGTCGTAATTTTGCAAAACGAGGACAGCCAGTTATGCAGGAGTATAGCCGGCGCAAAGGGAAACAAGGTGTCCAACAAATCACGGTCAAAGATATTTTTCCAGAAATGATTTTTGAGGCAGACTTAAGCCGAAGAGATGTAAATAAAATCAGTTTTATTCTCGAAAGTTATCAAGACTACCTAGATGCCGCTGCTGACTTCCCCCATTTAAAGGCTGGAACATGGGGTGGAAAAGGTGAAGTTGCTCTATTTGGTGATTTGGGCAATCAAGATATTGACAAAGCCTTTGGTGTTGATTTAATTTTGCAGCATCTGTCCCTTGAACGAAAAAACACATTTGCTTTTGGTGACGCGAAAGTCGATATTCCAATGCTAGAATATTGTGAAGTTGGGGTTGCCATGGCTAGCGGCGGACCGGAAATTAAAGAAATGGCTGACTTTATCACAGACAGTGTCGACGAAGACGGATTATATAATGCTTTTAAACACTTTGATTTGATTGAGTAAGTTCTATTTGCGACTATTTTCAATATGAAATAAGGTATCACAAATTTAAGTAACACTATAAAATAGCAACCTCCTACAAGATGACTAACCAAAGCCAATTTGTAGGAGTTTTTTTGCATGATTAAAAAACTCGCTAGGAATTTCCCAGAAGCCGGATTTAGCAAATTAATAATCAAAAAGCTAAGGAAACAGAAATAAATTCCCTTGATATATAGAAAATACTCGTGGAATTTATTGCTTATGAAGAGTCCATTTAGAGAAAATTTTGAAAGTTTGCTATCATTTATAGAAGATGGGCAAATTTCTAATTGTGAGTGTTTAAAAGAACAGTCCTCTATATAAATTGTGAGGGAAAAATAATGCAGATTGATATTTATAATGAAATTACGGATAAGGCAGAACTAATCAACCTTGTTGTAAGACTTGCTGATTTTCCGTTGCCTAGTAGAGTGAACAAGGAAAAATTTATTCTAAAACAAGTCAATATGATGGAAGAAGACTTAAAAAATAAATCCGGCCAAATTTTGACAATCAAAGATGGGAAGAAATTGTTGGGTTTTATTCAGCTTCAAGCAGAAGTTGATTGGATTAGTGGCGAGGAATATGGGTATATTTCGCGGCTGGTAGTCAGTAAAGAGGCAGAAGGCCAAGGCTTAGGCCAGAAACTAATAAGTTTGACAGAAAAATGGGCTATGGAGAATGAGTATAAGGCAATTGGACTAAACGTGTTTTTGCAAAACACCAAGGCTGTTACTTTTTATGAAAAGCTTGGCTATCAAACGAAAACTATTAAGATGATGAAGGGTTTATAAGTAGTGAATCAAATCATCTAAAATAACAGAAAAAAGTTTACTGAGTTAAAAGTTCGCAAGAATAGTAAGATGCTGCAAAAAAAGCTTAAAAATATTTCCACGAGGTGAGTCAGATGATCAATCACATTGAAATTTACGTGAGCAATTTAGAAAAATCGAAAAAATTTTATAGCTTTCTGTTGTCAGAGCTGGGCTATCAGCTCTTTCAAGAGTGGCCTGATGGCTTTAGTTATAAAATGGACAGTTTATATATTGTCTTTGTACAGGCTGAAAAAGAGTTTGTGGAAAAGGGCTATCACAGAAAAAATATTGGTCTAAATCACTTGGCTTTTTCCTTGGCTAGCCCGCAGGCAGTGGATGAACTGCGGCAAAAACTGCTTTTAGCAGGCAGCAATGAATTATATGCAGAGCGCTATCCATATGCTGAAAGCAAAGATTATTATGCAGCCTTTTTTGAAGAGCCAGATCGCATAAAAATCGAACTGGTAGTCAATAGTGATAGTTAAGCAGCAACTTAAATTTGATGAGCCTATTTAGATGGTCAGCTAATTTTAGATTGTTAACAAAATGCAGGACAATCTAACAACCCAATTTAATTTCCCAACTGAACACCTCTAACTTTGGATTTTTTAGCAAAGAAAAAGCCAGTTTTTAAAACAGCTAACAACAGATTTCACAGATTCACAATATTTTTTCAATCTTTTACAATAGGAAAGACATAGAAGCTTCACATCTGCAGGCTATTATTAACTCATCCCAATAAAACAAACCCAATAAAACACTTTTTCATTTTTTACTCCTAAACCCGCCAGTCCCCGCTGGCGGGTTCCCTTTTGTCCTGAGAAAAAATACTTTTTTGTCAGGTACACCGGGACGTATACAGTTCAACTAGGAGTGAGCGGAAAAATTGTTTAGGCGTTGCTGAAAGTTGAACTAGCATCCTAAACCCGCCAGTCCCCGCTGACGGGTTCCCTTTTGTCCTGAGAAAAAATACTTTTTTGTCAGGTACACCGGGACGTATACAGTTCAACTAGGAGTGAGCGGAAAAATTGTTTAGGCGTTGTTGAAAGTTGAACTAGCATCCTAAACCCGCCAGTCCCCGCTGGCGGGTTCCCTTTTGTCCTGAGAAAAAATACTTTTTTGTCAGGTACACCGGGACGTAAACAGTTCAACTAGGAGTGAGCGGAAAAATTGTTTAGGCGTTGCTGAAAGTTGAACTAGCATCCTAGCCCATCGGTCCCGTTGATGGGCTCCTTTAATGTAAATAACCTAATAGTATTTGTCATTTTTACATTAAATTTTTGTCTAATAAATAATGTTACTTCATATAAAAGCTAGTATGGTCTCAATATATGGTTTTATAAATTAACTAATGATGGAGTATAATAAACAAAAAGAATTTACAATAATGGAGGGGTTTTTATGTGTACAGGTATAAAACTTATTGCCGAAGATGGAAAAATCTTCTTTGGGAGAACGATGGATTTAAATGCAGCGATGTTTGGTGAGGACCCCGGGTTAAATGGGGATGTAAAAGTTGTTGCTTTTCCTAAAAACTACGAGATAGCCAGTCAATTGGATAAATGGGTTAGCAAGTATTCGGTTTTAGGAATTGGCACCAATAATACGACAATTTTATATGACGGCATTAATGAATGCGGTCTAGTTGGGGATACCCAAGTGTTAATTGAAGCTACCAGATGTGAAAAAGACAAGATTCTGGAAAGCGGCAATATCCCAGTTCTAGCAGAAGAATTTGTAACCTATATCTTAACTAATTTCAGTTCAGTTGCAGAAATAAGAAAAGCTTATTCTAATTATACATTGGTTGATCAGGCTTATAATTTTAATGGGATTGAGCTGCAATATCCGTTACATTACTCTTTTGTGGATGAATCCGGTGACGGGATTGTTTTAGAACCCGTGTTAAACGGGCAGTTCAAACAGTATGACTATATCGGTGTGATGACAAACAGCCCTGAATATGATTACCATAAAACCAATATTCGTAATTATATTGGTTTGGAAAATATCAACGTGTCAAAGAAAAATTACAAAAATGATGTGACTTTGAATCCAATTGAAAATGGTACGGGCTTCGGTCTTCTAGGAATGCCCGGTGATTACACTTCACCTTCACGATTTATACGCAGCTTTTACTTTTCAAATATGATTGATTCTTTTGAGTCTGCAAAAGGCCTCACAACTCTCTATGCTATTTTCCGCCCATTTATTATTCCAAGAGGGATTGGCAAACAGAAAGAGACGGATGCCATATCTGATTATACGCGCTATTGGTCCGGTTATGATTTGTCAAACAGAACACTGGTCGTTCAGAGTGCTGAAGGCCTTTGTTTTACAGCAAAGAGCTTAGATGCAACAGGAGAGAACATCACTTATGAGGATATAAATTTGGATAACAATTTTTATTATATATAGACTATAGAAAGATAAAAATGGATGTTAATTTTTACCTAACTGGAAAAAGCCGCTAGCAGAAGTTAGCGGCCAAGAAACCAGCGTGAGTTTAATCCGGAAATAAAACGGTCTATTAAAATAAATAGAAACTATTGATAGCGAGCACTTAATTTTTTTTGATGACTATCCATAATCTCTTCTAAGGAAATTTGATATTTATCCGCGATAATAAATAAATTATCCAAAACATCCCCTAGTTCTTCTGTTAAATTTGCTAAATTTTCCGCATCACTAGTAGCTATTTCATCAGGTCGATCACGGCCGATTTCAATTGTTCGAATTGCCCGACAGATTTCGCCTACCTCTTCCGACAAAAAATTAGAACGGATAAAGGCATTATATTGATACCAATTGCGTTCCTTATAAAATTCGCTAATCCATGCTTGGTATTGGGTAATATTCATGTTGGTTTTCCTTTCAAAGACATTTCTTTAAATGGTATACTAAAAAAATCAGAAAAGAAAGAGGATGGAGCATGAATATTACTGTTTATTGCGGCGCTAGTGTTGGCAACGCCGATATTTATTCCGAAGCTGCAATTCGACTGGGAAAGTGGATTGCCAAAAATCAATACACTTTAATTTTTGGTGGAGGAAAGGCCGGCTTGATGGGAATTATTGCCGATACCGTCCTAGAAAATGGTGAGAAAGTCAAAGGAATTATACCAACATTTTTACAAGAAAGAGAGTTGGCACATCCAAAGCTGACGGATTTGGAAATTGTCGATGATATGGCTACTCGAACCAAAAAAATGATGCAATTGGCGGACGCTTGCATTGCGCTTCCCGGTGGCCCTGGCACATTGGAAGAAATTACCGAAGCAATTTCTTGGTCAAGGGTGGGGCAAAATGATGCACCTTGCATTTTGTTTAATGAAGGTGACTACTATCAACCTTTAGAAAAAATGTACGACGATATGGTCAAGCAAAATTTTTTGAGTTCCAGCGATCGGAGTAAAATTTTGTTTTCTGCTGATTTGACTGAAATTGAACGTTTTATCAAAGATTACCAGCCGCCTCAAACGCGAAAATATTAATTTGAATGATTAAATCAATGGTATTTATTTGGTTTAAGTGCTCTATTTGGTATCTCCTTAGATGAATTGTTGCAATCAATGGAAAATGAATTAGCGAAATCAAAATTCAACTTTTGGACATGGAATTTGCTATTATTCTGTCTACTAACCCGCCAATTTAAAATTTGGCGGGTATTTTGTTATAGAAAAGATTATCATGTATATGTGATGGAAAGAATATAGACGAGAATAGCGAATTTACCCTTAAAAACTATTGCAAAGTAGATTGTATGTTTACATTTTCTATTGTAATTAAATCGGGTAAACAAATACTGTTAAAATCAGCAGATTTCATGAGTATACATACTTATAGGTTTTACCAGATGCGAAACAAACAAGCTATTCTATAGAAAGACTTGACCTTAACGTCGTGGCGTAGTTTATAGTGAAGATAGAAAGGAGACTATCATGGAGTTAAAGACTATCACGCAGGTGTCAATAGACTATGAGATTTCTACAAGAACATTGAGATATTATGAAGAACTAGGCTTAATTCAAAGTCAAAAAGTTCAAGACTATGCTTATCGCATGTATGATAATGAGAATTTAATCATCTTACAGCAAATAATAATTTTTCGAAAGTTGCGCATTCCTTTAAAGGAGATTCAGATTATCCTCCAATCTAAAAACAGTGAGAAAATTTTTCGTATATTGGAACAGGCAATAGCCGGAGTTGACGGTGAGATGGTAGCGTTGAAGACCATCCGCCAAGCTTTAAAAATGATTGTCGACGAGCTAAAAAAAGTTTCTCTTGAGCATTCTGAAATGAATTACCTTGATGATACGCAAGTGCTAAGTATCATTCGAGATATCTCCCCTCAGAATTTGAAAAGAAAGGAGAGTTTAACCATGCATAGCCTTGATGCAGCGAACAAAACGATTGCCAGTATCAATGATTTACGGATTATCTATGTTCCGCCAATGACCGTTTCAGCATTTCAATTAGGGGGCCCAAATAATGAGGAAGCTGTCGGACAAAAAATTCGGGAGTTTATCGTAGAAAATCAATTAAGAAAAAGCAAACCAGATTTTCGATTATTTGGGTTTAATAATCCAGCGGCCGCCGAGAATATTTCCCAAGGATATGAAATGTGGGTTTCTATTCCCGATGATTTGACGGTGAAGCCGCCTTATGTGAAAAAATATTTTCAAGGCGGACTATACGGCGCTAAAATGATTAAGTTTGGTGATTTTCATGAGTGGGCAAATTTATGGCAATGGGTGCTTAGCAATGGACAATATGAGTTTGATTACGCCTCAAGAATAATGCCTTCTTCCAAAGATGCTGATCCAGCAATGGAAGAGACACTTAATGCTATCAATCACATAGAAAAAATAAGCAAAGAAAATTTGCAGCTTGATTTATTAGTGCCGATTTCCGAGAAAAAGAAAGAGGGCCAAGAGTAATTTAAAATACTTTGATAATAATAGTTACCATATTTTTTAGGTTTGCTTATGAGGAATTCGATTGGTTGAATATGAAGAAACTAGCTCCCATTACGGTAATTTTTTGGGAGCTAGTTTTTTTGATTGGATTATTGAGGATTAGTTAGTCTGGTAATTCTGTCGCTAGTGAACTTTAAAGTGAACCAATTTCCTCTGATAATTTTGTTATACTAGACAAAAGGGGGCTGAAATAAATGAACTTAGAAGTTTCATTAGGATTAGGATTACTTGCTTCTCTAATTATGTTTTCCGGCGATATGTTGTTTTATTTTGTTACTACTCCCTATAAATCTGATGGAAGTTTAAATCCTGTGATAGATATCATGACAAAAATTCCTGAGTGGCGCTTAAAGCTAGGAAGCATCCTAGGTCCTGTAGCTGCGTTTATCTATTGCTTTGGTTTTTATCATCTGTTCTTTATTGTTGAATCAGTAAGCAGTAGTCTCGTGTTTATGATTTATGCCACTTATTGCCTTGGGATTATAATTGGTGGTGCTTATCATTCGCAATTTATTTATCTTGGGCTAATTAAAAAACAAGACTCTTCTTTCCAAATGAAAAAAATAGCCTCAACAATCACTCTGATGGGCTCCATTTCAGTTATTTTTATAGGAATCAGCTATTTTGGTCTATTCCTCTTGTTTATGTTTGATAAAACTATTTATCCCAGATTTTTTAGTCTCATTTCACCTGGAATTTTATATCTATTAAACCCCCTGTGGAAATATCTTCCACAACCATTTTTAGTCATATTCTATGGCGGATGGGGAAACCTTATATCCACTATTTACTATGTGGCATTGCTAATCTATGGTTAGTTCCAAAATTTTTAATGCCTTTAGACTTAATATATGAAACCCTAAGTTTATCTACTCAAGACTTAGACTTTCTTTAACAGTTTCGAGATAATTAAATTACACATGGTTATCTATGGGGAAATTTGTTTCATTAATTATCTCTTCCTACAAAGTCCGTAATCTCAGGATTCAACTATTTAGAGCAATGATTTAAGTGCCTTTTTCACAAGCAAATACCCACCAAACGCTCGTCGGCGGGCTAACACTAATTGTCTAATAGACTTTTTATAATTTAAAATCAATTGGAAATTACTACACTTTTTAAAATATTCCCTTCACTATCCGTTACTTGTATCTCATGGATACCTTTAAAATTATCCAGTAAAACTGTTTTAGATTCAATATTTGAGAATGTCCAATCAAGACCTGTGATAATTGATAATCTAGCTACCCCTTCCTCATCTGTCGGTGGAGATTCTATCATATAGCCTCTAACACTTCGGTAGACAGGTAAATCTACATCAAACCTAACAGATTCCTCAGCTAATGTTAGCTGACTAATGTCTTCTGATTTATTAATGGTTGAAATATCTATATTTTGATAAGCAATATAGCCTACCACAAATAGCAGAATGATAACTATGGCCCATAGTGACCTAATTCTTATACTTTGCTTTTTTCTGAGTGAAGTATCTGTAGAAATTTTTTTCACTATATTTTTATCCTCCTTTAAAAATTCATCTAGGGATAAATCAAAAAATTCTGCTATTTGAATAATCATTTGAATATCAGGATAGGTCCTACCGTTTTCCCAACTTGAAATTGTCTTATCAGACACATTCAATTTATCACCTAATTGTTTTTGAGTTAATTTTTTTTCTGTTCGGTAAGCTCTGATTCTTTTGCTAATCTCCAAAATAGTACCTCCTGACTTAATTATGCTTAGTAACTAAATAATAACCTATCTATGAGTTGAATAGTGCGTCAAAAAAGCTCTCTACAAATCATAGAGACCTTTTTACGGCTATTAATATAAGGAATTTTATGTTACTCTTCAAAATCTATATCAGAAATATCCGTTTTTGATACACAAGGAAAAACAAATAATCCACCAAGAATTATCTTGGTGGATAGTAATTTTACTGAGTAGATGAAATCCGTCATTAGTGGACACAGGAGACTAAAAAATTCAATCGATATAGCTAAATTAGCCAGAATCATTCATAAATTTTTTTCTAATACGAATTGTTAGGTAACACTACCAATTTCTATTAAGTTACCTTCAGGATCTGCTACATAAAAATTACGTATGCCAAATGGATAAGTGATTGGAGCACCAGTTGGAAAGTCAACATCTAATTTCGACAAACGATTATATTCCACATCTACATCTTCATAACTCTGTAGCCATAAAGCAAGTTCAAATGTCTGGTTGATTCCTTTTGGTGGGATATAGTTTTGCTCGATAGCCTTAACGAATTGTTCTCTACTATACATAAATAGAGATAAATCACCGCTACCTGTTTCAAACTTAGCAAAGTCTCCACCCTCCCAATCGGTATGAAGTCCTAAGGTATCTCGATAAAATTTGACCATTGTGTCAATGTCACCAACAAGTAACCCTGTTCCTGTTGTAACTTTCTTTCCGTCCAAAATAATTCAGCTCCTTTATCTCTTTTCGCTTATTCCCCCTCAGTATATCATGAAAGCTCTTACCTTTGAGTCCATAAAACC